>NZ_ALKN02000004.1 GCF_000293865.2 Limnohabitans sp. Rim28
TGACTCAAGGGTTACCCTTGTATACCGGCGGGGCTTTTCAACTGCCGGGCACCACCCCCGCCACACCTTGGCGCACGGTCCAACGCGCTTGCACGCCCAACTCGGCTTGGGGCATGACAGGATGCGCCGTGGTCATGAATTGCGCCTCCAGGCGATCAGGCCGGACATCGATCAGGGTGTAACCCCGTTCGTCGGACCGGGCATGGCGAATGTCCGGGTTGTCACGCTGTATTTGCGCCATCACCTTGGACGACATGCCCCGAGTGCTGACCGAGGTGGTGACCAACTCACTGGCCACCACAGGCGAGCGCTCATCCCCCGGCTGCACACGCAACTGGGCAGCCACATTGGCGTGCACATCGCCCCCCAACATGACCACATCGCTCAAACGCGCATCCGCAATGGTTTGCAACAGCCGCGTGCGCGCTTGCGGGTAACCGTCCCAACCGTCGGTGAAAGCGCTGCGGCCCAAAGGCGTCTGAAAGCCGCTGGTGGCCATCAGGGTGGATTGCGCCAGCAATTTCCAGCGCCGCTGGCTTTGGGTCAAACCCGCCGTCAGCCATTGCTCTTGGGGCAGCCCCAACATGCTGCGCGCAGGATCGTTCAGGGCATCGCAGCCCATCACCACACGGCCACCACCGCGCATCAAGTCGGGGCAAGCATGGTGGTCGCGGTGCTGGCGACAATCCAAAGTCCACACATCGGCCAGCGTGCCCCAGGCCATGCGGTCGTGGATGCGCATCTGGCTAGGCTGCTGAGGATCAGGCCCCAAGCGCAGGGGCATGTGTTCAAAGTAAGCCTGGTACGCTGCCGCCCGCCGCTGTAAAAACACACCCGGGTCGGTGAAATTGCGGTCTAGATCATTGGCGTAATCGTTCACCACCTCGTGGTCGTCCCAGGTCATGAGCCAGGGGTGGGCGGCATGACTGGCCTGCAAATCGGGGTCTGACTTGTAATGGGCATGACGGGCACGGTACTCGTTCAGCGAATAAGGCATGCCGCTTTCATGGGCGCGGATTTTGTGTTGCTTGTTGCTGCTTTCGTAGATGTAGTCACCCACAAACAGCACCAGATCCAGGTCTTGCGCGGCGATGTGCCGGTGCGCCGCATAGTGGCCTTGCTCGTAATGTTGGCACGACGCCAGGGCCAGCCGCAAACGGCGCACCGGTTCGGTCAAGGCCGGGCTGGTGCGGGTGCGCCCGACCGGGCTGACGGCATGGCCACTGACAAAGCGGTACCAATAGTGCCGCCCCGGCTGCAGGTTGTCGGCCAGCACGTGCACGCTATGGCCTCGGCTGGCCTCGGCACTCAGCCGCCACTGGCGCACCGGTTGGCGCAAAGCCTCGTCTGCAAACAGCTCGCACACCACCTCTGTGGCTTGCGCACGCTTGGCGGCATCGGCGTCGTCCAAGCGCAAACGCGTCCAAAGCACCACACCGCCCGGCTGCGGTTGGCCACTGGCCACACCCCAAGCAAAAGGATTGACCTGCCAACGTGGCGGCGCACTTTGCGCCTGCACACCCGGCGTCCACCACGGGGCCAAGGCCGCAGCCAAGGCCATGCGGTTCAGATCGCGGCGCGACCAAGGCGCGTTGGGTTGGGACATGATGGGCAAAGGCTTCAGAGGGTTTGGGGCATGGTTTGAGGTCGATTCTCCCTGTTTATCCAGAAACGCCGCACACACCACGGGTGACAGAAGGCGTGGGCTGGTGACGGCACAATCGCTGACATGAGCGCATCGACCCGCCCCCGCAAAGAAAACCTGGACGCCCTGGCTGTGGGCATCCTTTTGGTGTGCTGCATGTTTTGGGGCTTTCAGCAGGTCTTGGTCAAAGCCACTGTGGCCGAATTACCGCCCGTTTTTGTATCGGCAGTGCGCGGCCTGGGGGCCACGCTGCTGCTGTGGCTGTGGTGCCAGTGGCGGGGTGTTCGCCTGTTTGAGCGCGACGGCAGCTTGTGGGCTGGCTTGCTGGTGGGTTGTTTGTTTGCCGCCGAATTCGCCTTTCTCTATATGGGGTTACAGCTCACCACCGCCTCTCGGCTCACCGTGTTTTTGTACACCTCTCCCTTTTGGGTGGCCGCACTGCTGCCCGTCTTCATCCGAACTGAACGCCTGAAACCCCTGCAATGGGTGGGCATGGCCTGCGCTTTTGCGGCCGTGGTATTTGCGCTGCGCGAAGGCTTTGGTGGCGGTGGCGCCATGGGCGATTTGATGGGCTTGGCCGCAGGCGCTTTGTGGGGCCTGACCACCGTGGCCATCCGCGCATACAACTTGACGCGCATCTCGGCTGAAAAGCTGCTTTTTTACCAATTGGCCATCAGCACCGTGGTGTTGATGGGTGTTTCACATGGCATGGGTGAGCCTTGGAATGGCCCCTGGAGCAACTTTGCCATCGGTTCGGTCGCGGTGCAAACCGTGGTCGGTGCGTTTGCCAGCTATTTGGCCTGGATGTGGATGCTGGGCCATTACCCGGCCACCAAAATTTCGGCCTTTGTATTTTTGACGCCGCTGTTCGCCTTGCTCTTTGGCATGCTCTGGCTGGGCGAAGCCGTGACCCTGACGCTGGCCCTGTCCTTGGGGCTGGTGGCCGTGGGCATTGTGCTGGTCAACCGCAAATAATCGCCCGTCATCACCCGTGAACTTTTTCGCTTTTTGAAGGAACCCTATGACTTACCAAGCCCTGCAAATCCTCAAAGACGACGCCGGTTACCGCTGCACCCTGCAAACGCTGGATGACAGCGCATTGCCCGAAGGCGACGTGACGGTGCAGGTGGACTACTCCACCCTCAACTACAAAGACGGCTTGGCCATCACCGGCAAATCGCCCGTGGTGCGCAAGTTCCCGCTCACGCCCGGCATTGACTTGGCGGGCACCGTGACCGACAGCCAGCACCCGTTGTTCAAAGCCGGTGACCCC
The DNA here is from genome assembly GCF_000293865.2 of Limnohabitans sp. Rim28. Lineage (GTDB taxonomy): Bacteria > Pseudomonadota > Gammaproteobacteria > Burkholderiales > Burkholderiaceae_C > Limnohabitans_A. The sequence continues at coordinate 2,919 of NZ_ALKN02000004.1, forward strand.
GTCGTGCTCAACGGCTGGGGCGTGGGCGAGAGCCACAGCGGCGGTCTGGCGCAAAAAGCGCGCTTGAAAGGTGACTGGCTGGTGAAGCTGCCGGATGCTTTCACACCCCGCCAGGCCATGGCCATTGGCACCGCAGGCTACACCGCCATGCTCTGCGTGATGGCGCTGCAAAAGCACGGCGTCACGCCCGCCAGCGGCGACATTTTGGTGAGCGGTGCAGGCGGCGGCGTGGGCAGCGTGGCGATTGCGCTCTTGGCCAAGCTGGGTTATCGCGTGGTGGCCAGCACCGGCCGCCTGCAAGAGGCCGACTACCTGCGCCAGCTGGGTGCGGCCGATGTGATGGACCGGGCAGAGCTGTCTGCCCCCGGCAAACCCCTGGCCAAAGAGCGCTGGGCGGGTGTGGTCGACACGGTGGGCAGCCACACCCTGGCCAACGCCTGCGCCAGCACGAAATACGGCGGCGTGGTCACGGCCTGCGGTTTGGCGCAAGGCATGGACTTCCCGTCCAGCGTGGCGCCCTTCATTCTGCGCGGCGTGACGCTGGCGGGCATCGACAGCGTGATGGCCCCACGCACGGTGCGCGAAGCCGCCTGGGCGCGTTTGGCCCAAGACCTGGACACCGCGCAGCTGGAGCGCATGACGCGCGAAGTGGGTCTGGGCGAGGCCATCGGTCTGGGCTCAGAAATTTTGGCGGGTCAGGTGCGCGGTCGCGTGGTGGTGAACGTGAACCGCTGAACGCGCCTGCCCCCTGCGAAAGCGGACCAACGCCAATGCCGTCTGAATCGGCATTCAGACCTCATGCCTGTTGGGGGGCTCCTTGCTGGTCGATCGACCAGCTATAGGGCGCCGTTATAGCCCTTAAAGCTATTCTGTAGTACCGCTTGGCCCCCATGCACTCCTAGAATCGTTTGGGTCAAAACCCCATGCCTCACATCCATTTTTCCTGGCCAGATCGACACACTTTCTTTTCACATGAGCTCACACAACGACCCCGTCCTTGACGCACCTCTACCGTATGGCCCAACCCTTTTGCTGGAAGATGCCAAACGCATGATGCAAGCGGCCGAGCGCTATGCCCAAAACATGAAGTGGCCTGTGTCCATCGTCATCGCCGATGCCAGCGGCGGCATTCTGATGGCCCAGAAACTCGACAACACACAGCATTCCAGCATGGAGATCGCCACGGGCAAGGCGCGTACCGCTGTGAACTTTCGTCGCCCCACCCGCATGTTCCAGGACGGCATTCGGGCAGGCGGAGAGGGTTTGCGCTTTCTGGCGGTCCCCGGTGTCACGCCTTTGGAGGGAGGATTCCCCGTGGTGCGCAATGGTCAAGTCGTCGGCGGCATCGGTGTATCGGGCGTCCTGTCTTCACAAGACGCCGAAGTGGCACAGGCCGGTATGGCCGCGCTGACTTGAAGCGCAACGCAATTTTCAACAAAACAAACAGGAGACAAGATGACTTCCAGCACACGCAGAAACTTGGTGATCGGGGCCCCCCTGAGCCTGGCACTTCCCGGACTGGTCAGGGCGCAGGACCGGTTCCCGAACAAAACCGTTCGGATCATTGTTCCCTTTGTGGCCGGTAGCCAGGTCGATATTGTGGCCAGGGAGATCCAGCGCCGCGTCCAGGAGACATGGGGGCAGCCGGTGATTGTGGACAACCGGCCTGGTGCCGGCGGAACGGTCGGCAGCCGGGGAGTGGCCACGGCAGATGCCGATGGCCACACTTTGCTCTTCACTTCTGCATCGCACGCCATCAACCCGACCCTTTACAAAAAGCTGCCTTACGACACCTTGAAAGATTTTCGTGGTGTCACTTTTGGCACGAGCGTGCCCAATGTGCTGGTGGTCGCCCCTTCTTTGGGTGTCAAAACGGTACCCGAGTTGCTGCAGCTGATTCGCAGCAAACCCGGCGCTTTGAATTTCGCATCGGCGGGTGTGGGCAGCGGTACCCACTTCAACGGAGAGATGTTCAAGGCCATGGCCCGGCTTGACATCGTGCACGTGCCTTACAAGGGCACGGGCGATGCACTGGTGGACACAGCGGCAGGGCGATCTGCGCTCTACTGGTCACCGCTGGGCCTCACACTGCCTTTTATCCGCGACAACAAGCTCATACCGCTGGCCGTGAGCACCGCACGTCGTGCGGCCGTCATGCCCGATGTGCCGGTCATTTCAGACTTCGTGCCGGGTTGTGTCTATGACCACTGGTATGGGCTTGTGGCACCTGCAAAAACGCCCCAGCTGGTGACCGAGAAAATTGCGGCAGATGTAGGCCGTGCGTTGCGCCATCCCGATGTGGTCAAGACGCTGGCCGATCAGGGCGTCGCCGTGGCACCGGGTACACCTGCCGAATTCGATCGCTTCATCCTTTCCGAAATCGAGAGGCTGGGGACCGTGGTCAAGAGCTCTGGCATTCAGTTGGACTGAGCTGCCATGGTTTGAGCGGCGAACCGGCCGGCTCGTCTGCCGGAAACGAAGGCCCACGCCAAGTGGTGGCCGTGGCCCTTGAGCAACAAGCCGCCCTGACCCGTTGAGCCTGCGGCATACAGGCCAGCAATCGGCACCCCACTCGCGTTGAGCACCCGGTGTTCGGTGTCGACGGCGAGGCCCCCTTCGTTGTGCACAAAGACAGAGCGAACGGGTCCCAAAGCCACATAAGGACCATCCCCCAATGGCCGGACCGGCCCCTGCGCAGCGCTGCGTTGGAGTGTGGCTGCATCCATGTTCAGCCGCTGGGCCAATGCCTCCAGGGTGTGGGCCTCGGTGAAGACATCGCGGCGGTTTTGGCGGTAGTCGGGCACGTAGGCGTAGGCAATGCCTGGGGCCGTTGAAATGTAGTGCGGCCAAGCTGAAAACTGCTTGGCCAAAGCGGCATCGATCACAATGAATCCGGCTTTGTCGGTCTGATCGGGCAAGCGCCAGGCAGGGCGGTCCAATTCATTGCCTAAGCGCTCACCTTGGGCGTTGACCAAGATGGCACCCATTTCAAACAGGGACGTTGAAGGTGCCAGCGCAGTGGTCAGGAATTTCATCATGAAGGGGCGCAGGATGGACTGGGGCAGATGCTCCAGCGCCCACTCCATGAACACCGCCAACCACCGCCATGGAGGCAATTGGCGTATCCAGTTCTCCTTGGCCGGTGCAATGAACCGGATCTCTGGGCCCAAGGCCAGGTCACCGTTGACAATGCGCGCGCCCAGGCCCTCTGCCATCCGTTGTCCGTCACCCGTGGCAGTCTGGTTCACACCTTCAACTTTGGCCTCTTGGGGGCCCATGAACCGGGCTTTGAATTGGGGGTCGTTGGTGAAGTCACCTGCAGCCAGCACAACACCGGCTTTCGCGCGAATCAAACAGGGACCATCGACCCCTTGCGCCACGACACCTGTGACGCGTTCACCGTCTTGCAGCAATTCGGTCACCCTCAGGCCGGTCCGAATCTGGACCCCTGCGCGCAGGGCGCGTTTCTTCAGGTGGTAGATGAATGACCGGGAATTGGGCAAAACATTGTGCATGCGCGGCTGACGATGCGGGGGCTCGGGCATGGGGCCCATGAAATGCACACCGGAGTCCAGGAGCCATTGAAAGGTTGCGGGAATCTCTTCACACAAGATGCGACGCAATGGCGCGTTGTCACGCGCATCCAGATCACCGGCAAAGCCGGGCATGTCGGCCCAATGGTCCTCGGGCGAATCCACAATGCCGCGCTTTTTTTGATAGCGCGTGCCACTGGAGGTGACCGAGCCAATCGACCACGCGGTCGACCCCCCCAGCGCCGTGTTTTTCTCAATCAACAAAACATGGGCGCCCTGATCGCGCGCTTCAATGGCCGCAGCCAGGCCGGCGCCACCGCCGCCCACCACGAGAACATCACAGTTCAACTGTTCGTTAGACATGCTGTGGGATCAATCCAGTTTGATTTTGGCGGCATCAATGACGGCACCCCATTTGGCGGTCTCCACCTCGTTGCGCCGCAGGGCATCGGCTGCCGTTCCACCCAATGCCGAGATACCGAGGGCCTCCCAGCGCTGCAGCAGGTCTTTGTCTTTCAGCACGAGGTTGATCTCGGCATTGAGTTTGTTGATGACAGGCACGGGCGTCCCGCTGGGCACTGAAATGGTGTACCAAGGCACCGAGGCATAGCCTGCAACGCCCGACTCGGCCACCGTCGGAACGTCTGGAAGGCTGGGGCTGCGTGACAAACCGGTCACGGCCAGCGCACGCACCTTGCCACCCTTGAGCTGGCTGTGCGCGGTGCCAAGGCTTTCGAAAAGCATGTCAATCTGGCCACCCAGCAGGTCGGCCATGGCTGGAGCGCCCCCACGGTAGGGCACATGGGTGTAGTCCACCTTGGCCATGAATCGGAAAAGCTCGGCGGCCATGTGCATGGCCGATCCATTGCCCGCAGACCCGTAGGTCAATTTGCCAGGCTGCGCACGGGACAATGTCAGCAAGTCCTGAACTGAGCGAACCGGAAGATCGTTTTTGACGATCAGAATGCTGGGGGCCTCTGCCAACAAAATCACGGGCTTGAGTTCTTTGGCCGGGTCGTAGCGCAGTTGGGGGTACAGCTTGACCGCGCCATTGTGGGCAATCGTGGCGAGCACCAGCGTGTAGCCGTCCGCTGGGCCACGCGCCACCTGTTCTGCGCCTGTATGGCCGCCCACGCCGGGCTTGTTGTCGATGACCACCGCTTGGCCCAGGCGTTGCCCCAGCTTCTCTGCCACACCCCGAGCGAGCAGGTCAGCGGGGCCACCCGCGGAGTAAGGCACGACAATTTTGATGGGCTTGCTCGGGTACACGTCTTGCGCCAAGGCGAACGTCGAACCTGCCAGCAGGCCCACTGTGCACAGCCATTTTTGGAATGAATTGAGCATGGTTTTCCTCAGTCGAGTTGCAGTTTGGCGGCTTCGATCACGCGGTTCCACTTGTGGGTCTCTGTGACAAAAAATGCTTTGGCCTGTGCAGGCGAATTGGGCTCATATTCGATGCCCAACTGGTTGTACCGCGCGCGCACTTCGGGGTTGGCCAAAATCCTCTGCACATCCCGATTGAGCTTCTCGACCAGGGGCATTTGCAGCCCTGCCGGGGCAGCGAGCGTGAACCATGACGTGCCCGAGTAGCCGCTGACCCCAGACTCGGCGATGGTGGGAATCTCTGGCAAGCGTGGGTCACGCTTGGGCCCGGTGACCGCCAGCACGCGCAACTTGCCGCTTTGGATGTGCGGCATCGCCGAAGAGATGTTGTCAAACATGACATCCACCTGTCCCCCCATCAGATCCACCAATGCCGGACCACTGCCCCTGTAGGGCACATGGTTCATGCGCTGGCCCGTGGCCAGCTGAAAAAGTTCGGTCACCATGTGCACCGAAGAGCCCGGGCCAGCGGATGCGTAGTTGATTTTTCCGGCATTGGTGCGGGCTTCAGCCAAAAAATCCGCAAAGTTCTTGTACTTGGATTGGGCCGGAACCACCACCACGTTGGGCGACTCGCCAATGACCATGACGGGCTGAAGCTCATCCGCTGGCTTGTAGTTGAGCTTGCTGTAGCTCGCATGCGCGGCGTGTATCCCGATGGTGCCCACCATCAGGGTATAGCCATCCGCGGGTGACTTGGCCACGAACTGTGCACCCAGGTGGCCGCTGACACCCGGCTTGTTGTCCACGATGATGTTTTGACCGTAAAGCGTGCCCAAGCGCTCGGCCAGTATGCGGGCCAAAATATCCACTGCACCGCCCGGTGCGAAGGGGGCCACGATGCGGATGGGTTTGGCAGGGTAGTCCTGTGCAAAGCTGACGCTGCCCAGCAAGGACAGGCCAATGACCAAGGCTTTCAGAATTGCGCGCTTCATGTCTTGCCCCTAGATTGTTCGAGTGTGATCACTGGACGTTGCTCGTATGGAAGATTCCAGTTCGAGTAATTGCGCTTGTCCACCACCTGCACTGGCAGCTCGATCGACAGCGGCACGCGCTCGCCTCGGAGATGCCGGGCCGCACATTCGGCCGCCAGGTAGGCCATTTGCATCGCGTTGAAATCGGCTGTGGCCAACATGCGGCCGGCGCCAATGGCTTCAATCGCTTGCGGGATGGCGTTCACGCCCACGACCGCGGCAGATTTTGCGGCAGCGTCCAGGGCATCGAGCACCCCAATGGCCATGATGTCATTGGCCACCAGCACCCCGTCCGGCGCGCCATTCGCGCTCAGCCAGGCGGCTGTTCGCTGCGCCGCCACTTCACGCACATAGTCGCCTGCAAGCTGCCCCACCAGCTCGATGCCGGGCTCTTCGCTGGCTGCGTCTTGGAACCCCCGAAGACGCTCTAGGCTGGTGAAAGAGTCCACGGGCCCAGTGACCACCAGGACACGACCGCGGCCTCTTAAATGCCTGAACAGGTAGCGCGATATCGCCCCCGCCAAATGGTAGTCATCCGAGCTGACATAACTCACCATGGGCGCGCAAAGGATGGGGTTGACAAAGCCGATCATGGGGATGCCCGCTTGCACCACCTCTTGAATGGCCGCATCGACCTTGCTGGGGTGCACAGGCGAAAAAACGAAGACGTCCGGTCTGGGTTGCAAGCTCAGCGCCTGGTGGATGAGCGCACTTTGCTCTGCAGGATCGTCGCCCTTGGTCGGCACAAAGTGCAGGACCTCATCGCCAAAGATGGCAGCGGCGCGCTCTGCGCCAAGACGCGCTGCACTGTAAGCGGGGTTGGTGTAATTCTTGGTGAAAACAGCGATGCGCATTTTTGGCTCTCACCCAGGTTGAAGACCCAATACAAGCATCACACCATGCCACCGTTGGGTTGGACAATCTGCCCATGCACCCACGATGCCTTGTCCGAGGCCAGGAAAGCGACCACCTCGGCGACTTCGGCAGGCTGACCCACCCGGTTGAAGGGACTGAGCGCTGCCGAACGGGCCAAGGCCTCTTCGTTTTTACCCGCCCGAAACAGATCGGTGTCCACGGGGCCGGGTGCGACACCATTGACACGGATGCGTCGTGCAGCCAACTCCTTGGCCATGGAGCGCAAGAGGCTTTCAACGGCCGCCTTGCTGGCGGTGTAGGGCCCGCCACCCGGAACGCCGACCCGAACCATGGATGTGGTCAGGCCAATGATGGTGCCCCCATCGACCACCCACTTGGCGGCCGCACTCAGCACATTGAAGGCGCCCACGATGTTGATCTCGACCAGCTTTCGGAAAGACTCCGAATCAAATTGTGCCAATGGGCCCGGGGGCACATTGATGCCGGCATTGGCGAGAACGCATGTCGGCATGCTGCCAAAATCCTTGGCCACATCGGCAAACACTTTGGCCACCTGCGCTGCGTCACGGATGTCCACCGGGTAGCCCCGGGTCGTCGATGAACCGATGGTGGTCGGCAGATGGGGGGCGCTGCTGACGTAGGTGTATGCCACATCGAAGCCGTCTTCGGCCAGCTTGTGCACACAGGCCGCACCGATACCCCGCGTGCCACCAAAAACCAGGGCGATTTTCTTGCTCATTTACTTTCCTTCAAAAATGGATTCCGTCAAAAAATTCAGAGGACCTTGTCAGCACCCTGTGCCGTGTATGGCCCGTACTCAGGGCTTCCAGGGCTGGCCGTACACCGGCTCCTTGTAGGGCGTGGGAGGCAGCTGCCAGGTGCCGGTGGAAGGCGGTCGCACATCGGCGTCCACATGCACATCGATCACGCAAGGCTTTTTGTTCTTGAGCGCCTGTTCGACCGCCATGGCCAAATCCTGCGGCCTGGTGACCGTGTACCCATCGGCACCGCAAGCGCGGGCCCAGGCAGCAAAATCGGGGTTGTAGCGCTCGCCACTTTGCCCCTTGTAGAAGGCGGTGCCAATTTCTCGCCCGTTGAACAGGCCGTACTGCAGGTCGCGAATGGCGCCCCAGGCAAAGTTGTTCCACACGATCCAGACCACGGGCAGGTTGTACTCCACGGCCGTGCACAGCACATACGGTGCCATGGTGAAGCCCCCATCGCCGACCACCGCGACGCAGGGTCGGTCGGGCGCGGCCAGTTGCGCGCCCATGACGCCGCAAACCCCAAAGCCCATGCTGGAGTATCCCCAGCTGTTGAGCATGCTTTGAGGGCGCTTGGCCTGCCAAAATTGCATGAACCAGTTGTGGTGCACCCCTGAATCCAGCGCAAGAATGACGTCATCCGGCAGGATTTTTTGCAAAGTCCCCACGACAAACTCCGGGCGCAAGGGGCTGGTGGAGTCTTCGAAATGGGGGCGAACGAAGGTCTCCCACTGCCTCTGCCAGCCTTGCACCTGCGCCACCCAGGGCGCATGGTTGACGGCCACGATGTCGGCGCGTTCAGGCAAGGCATTGAGCAGTTGCCGCACGAAAACCTGGATGTCCGCAATGATCCCCAGTGTGGGGGCATAGTTGCGCCCCAACTCCTGCGGATCGATGTCCACATGGATCAGCTTCGTCTTGGGAAAGTTCCAAGAATAGCCCTCATGCCAGCTGGAAGAGCTTCGGTCATCGAACCGGGTGCCCAGCGTGATCACCAGATCGGCACGACGGCCAGCCTCGTTGGCAGGGTAAGCGCCGTTGCGGCCAATGAAGCCCAGTGCCAGAGGGTGATCTCCCGGGATGGCGCCCATGCCGTTGGGCGACGTGATCACAGGGATTTGGAGCCGCTCAGCCAGCTCGGTGATTTCGGGTCCGGCTTCTGAGAGCGTGGCACCATGCCCAATGAAGATCACCGGCTGGCGTGCGCTGGCCAGCAGATCGAGTGTGGCGGCGACATCCAGGTCGCTGGCGCCCGGACGGTGCATGCGGTGGATGTGGGAACTCGCGGGCAATTCGACGTCGGCTTCTTCCTGGTACACGTTGTAGGGGATGTCCAAGTTCACCGGACCGGGCCTGCCCGTGACCATCGTGTCCATGGCCTGGCGCAGCGCCAGTGGCAGCATGTCAACCCGCGAGGGTTGAAAAGCACGCTTGACCACGGGGCGCATGACCTGCGCAAAGTCGGCCTGGTTGTGCTTGTACAACTCCTGGAAGGGCGCGCGGTTGTGCTGGGATGTGGGCACGTTGGATGTGATGCACAGGAAAGCCGAAGAATCCGAGAGTGCGGTTGCACAGGACATGACCATGTTGGCCGATCCTGGACCGGTCGATGTCAAAGTGGCCACCGGCTTGTGCTTGACGCGGAAATAGGCGTCAGCCATGTGTCCCGCACATTGTTCGTGCCTCGGTGAGATCAGCTGCAGCTGATCCTTGACGTCATAGAGTGCATCCAGAATTCCGACATTGCCGTGACCGCAGATACCGAAGATATAGGGTACCTTTTCTTGGACGAGGTATTGGGCGATGAGCTCGCCACCTTTCATTATTGCCATGGTGCTCTCGGTTGGGTTGGTGATTAGCCAACGGTGATGGTGATGATTTTTTCTTCCGTCATTTCGTGCACAGCATAGCGCGGGCCTTCCCGTCCAAAGCCGCTGTCTTTGGTGCCCCCATAGGGCATCAAGTCGACACGCGAGCTGGAGGTTTCATTGATGTGCACGCCACCCACATCCAGTTTGTGGGCTGCCGCCAAGGCCTCCGACAGCCCATTGGTGAAGATCCCTGCGGCCAGGCCATAGGGTGTGGCATTGACACGCTCAATGGCTTGCTCGAGGGTGTCGAAGGGAACAATGCACACCACGGGCCCAAAAATTTCTTCGCAACTGACCCGCATGTCGTCACGCAGATCGGTCAGCAGCGTCGGCGGCACCACCGAGCCCTGTCGCTGGCCGCCAGACAGTCGGCGGGCACCTTTGGCCAAGGCCTCATCAATCCAGGACTCGATGCGGATGGCATTGTCCTCACTGATGACGGGCCCGACAAAAGTGTGGGGGTCATGGGGGTCCCCAAAGCTGAGCTCATTGACCATGCGGCTCAACTTGTCCTCGACTTCGGACAACAAGGACCGGTGCACCAGCAGCAGCTGAACAGATGTGCAGACCTGTCCTGCCTTGCGGTAACCCGCGTTCACGACTTTCGGCAGTGCATTGTTCAAGTTGGCGTCAGAACACAAAATGGTGCAGGCGATGGAGCCCAGTTCCATCTGCGTGCGCCGCAGGCCGGCAGCCTGCTGAATCTGGCGCCCCACCTCGGTGCTGCCGGTGAAGGCAAAAAAGCGCACACGCGGATCTGCCTGCAGCGCACGCACCACTTCACCACTGCCAGGCAACAGGCTCAAAAACCCCTTGGGCATGCCCGCCTGCAGGAGGATGTCGGCCAGTATGCAAGCCGTCATGGGTGTGAATGAAGAAGGCTTCAGGATCACGGCATTGCCCGCCGCAAAAGCGGGGCCCACCTTGTGCGTCACGGTGTTCAATGGCGAGTTGAACGGCGTGATGGCGGCCACAACACCCAGCGGCACACGCACCGTGAAACCCATTCGACCGGCAGCCGCAGGCGCCCCGGCCAGGGGGATGACTTCGCCTGCCAGCCGACGGGCTTCTTCGGCAGACAGCTTGAGGGTCTGAATGCAGCGACGCACCTCACCTTGGGCATCGCTTTGTGTGAATCCTGCTTCAATTTGCATGGCCTGCACAAACTGCGATGTGGCTTCCTCCATCAAGACAGCCGCCCGCTCCAATATGGCACCTCGCTCATAGGCCACAGGGGCGCCCGCGCGAAATGCCGCTTGTGCAGCATCCACGGCCTGTCGCACTTGATGGGCATCGGCGGTGGTCAACTCGGCGGCGGGGACCCGCTTGTACTTGTCAAGGACGGGGACGCGGGGACCGCTGCCTTCAACCCAGCGGCCGTCCATCAGCAAGCCATACGTTGGCAACTCGGCTGTAAAGAGCAAGCAATTGTTCTTGGGCATGATTAGCGTACCTCTTGTTCCTCGTCGGATGCGGGCGTGGTGATGACCAGAAAAACCAAGCCGTCCAGCCCGGTGTTGGTGAAGCTGTGGCGCACGCCGGGTGGGACATAGACGTAGTCATGGGGCCGCATCAGGTGCGACTCGTCATCCAGCGTCAAAACCCCCTCTCCCTCCAGCACGTAGTACACCTGCTCCTGGATGTGATGCTGATGCTCTTGCACATAGGCCATGGGGGCATAGCGCGAGATGCGAAAGTCAACTCGGCTGCTGCCCACCGTCTCTGGACCGGCCAGTTCCTTGGAAAGCGCACCGCCAAAATGGCCTGGATATTCCTTCCAGGGCATCTGCGCCATCTTCTGAACGATGGCCTTCAAAGGCTTGTCTGATTTCATGATTTATCCATTCTGATTTGCATGCATGTTTCAGGTCGTTTTTAAATGGTTTTACAACCACAGGATCTTTTTACGGTACTCGATGTCGGTCAACAGCGGCTCGGCCGGGCCTTCATGAAACACAGCCCCTCTCTCGAGTGCAAATACCCGATCTGCAAGGGCCAGCACAAGGTCCAGGTTGTGCTCAACGATGACGATGGAAACGTGCTGGCGCAGTTTGTCAAACGCGGTGAAGAGCTCCTGCACCACCGTGGGTGCCAGTCCTTCGAAGGGTTCATCCAGCAACAGCAAGCGCACATTGCCCGACAGCGCTCTGGCCACGGCCACCATTTGCTGCTCCCCGCCTGAAAGGAAGTCGGCGGCGACATCCATTCGCGCCTGCAGACGCGGGAAGAACTCCAAAATTTGCGCCTCTGACCAGACCACGCCCTGCTTGCCGTCGGTCGCTCGGGCCAATCGTCCAAGCGCCAGATTTTCCCGCACGGTCATTCCAGCAAAAAGACCTCGGCCTTGCGGTACATAACCAATGCCCAAGCGGGCGATCTCGGGCGCACCCAGCCCGGCAATATCGCGACCGTTGAACACCACTCGACCGCTGGCCGGCGGCACCAGGCCGATCAGGCTTTTCAACAAAGTCGATTTGCCTGCACCGTTCCTGCCGAGCAGGGCGACGATTTCGTTCTCATGCACTTGCAGACTGGCGCTGTTGAGGATGTGGCTCTTGCCGTAATACGCATTGACCTGATCAAAGTCCAGGACGAGGGCGCGCGCAGCCTGATTCTGTGCGCCGCGTCCGCTGACGGGCGGTGTGCCCGTGCCGGTGTAAATTTCCTGAACGCGGGCATCTGTGCGCACTTGATCGGGTGAGCCACTCATCAGGACCTCGCCCTGGTTCATCACCGTGACCTTGTGCGACAGGGCCAATACACGGTCAATATCGTGTTCGACAATGAGCACGGGTATGTTGCTGGCGATGGTGCTGACAAGCCGGGAAATGCGCTCCCGCTCGGCTGCCGCCAAACCCGCCAGGGGCTCATCCATCAGCAAGACTTGGGGTTTGGATCCCAAGGCAATGCCCAGATCCACCAGCCGTTGCCCGCCGTAGGAGAGGTCCGCGCCGGTGACCTTTTCCATGCCTTGCAGGCCCAGGAACTTCATCAGCTCGTGGGTCTCCGCGTGAATCTCCGGGAATTCATCGATGTCGCGCCAAAAATTGAAGCGCGATGGATGGCGGCCCTGCACCGAAAGACGCAGGTTTTCGTAAATCGTCAAGCCCTTGAACAGGTTGGTGATTTGAAAAGACCTTGTCAGCCCTTGCTGGCATATGTCATAGGGCGTTAACTGGTGAATCGCCCGGCCATGCAATTGAACCGTGCCCGAATCGGCCACAAACATGCCCGAGATCAGATTGAACGTCGTGGTCTTTCCCGCCCCATTGGGTCCGATCAATGCATGAATTTGCCCCGCCTGGACATCCATGCTGTTGTCTCGAACCGCCTGAATTCCGCCAAAACTTTTGGAAATCGCCTTGACCTCGAGGACCGTCCCTTCAACACGGGTGGGGCGCAGAAATTCGGGCAGCGGCAAGCCCTCGTAAATCTTGCGCTGGCTCATCGCAGCGCCTTCTTCCGGTGGCGGGTTGAAGCGCTGCTGCAACTTGGCCCATATGCCGGTCAGGCCGCTGGGCGAGAAGATAATGAAGCCAACGAAAATCAGGCCGAAGTACAACAACCAGTTGTTGGTGTACATGGAAAACAGTTCGCGAAACAGCAAGAAGAAAAGTGCACCCAGGGCAGGGCCTAAAAAGTTATGCATGCCGCCGATCACGACCATGGCCAAAAGCTCACCGGAGAACGCCACGGTGGTCGATTCGGCTGCGGCCAATCGGTGAAGAAACACCACCAGTGCGCCAGCCAAGCCGGTGATGGTTGCCGACAGCACAAAGGCCAGCAACTTGTACCGGTCGATGTCGTAGCCCTGGAAAGTCGCGCGTTGCTGGTTCTCGCGGATGGCCACCAACACATGGCCGAAAGGCGAGCGCACAATGCGCAGCAGAAAACATAAAACCGCAAAACCAATCACTGCGGTCAAGATGTAGTAATTCAAATGGCTGTTCAGATCGATGGGGCCGAGCGAACCTCGCTCGATGCCGCCCAATCCACCTTCGCCGCCAGTCAGGCTGGTCCAGCGAAATGAGATGGCAAATGTCAACGCACACAAAGCCAGTGTGAGCAGCGAAAAATACACCCCGCGTCGACGCAAGATGAGGTAGCCCACCAACAATGCCAGCGTGGCAGTGAACAGCAAGGAAAACGCAAAGGGCAGCACGATCTGGTCCTTGAACCAATGCAGCTGCGCCAATGCTGCAGCGTAGCCGCCGATGCCAAACCAGGCGCTGTGGCCGAAAGAAACCAAGCCGGTATAACCCACCAGCAAATTCAAACCCATCGCTGCAATCGCCAAAATAACAACCACGGTTGCCACATCCAGGGTCAAGCCAATCCCCTGCATGCAAAACGGCAGAAGCACGAGAGAAATCGCACCAATCCAGAGTGGTCGATGGTGGGGGTTCAAGATTTTTGTCATGGTGATGGGTGATTCACTCAAAGCGTTCGATCCGTTCGCCCAGCAAACCACGCGGCCGCAGCATGAGAACAAGGAACATCAAGATGTACATGGAAGCTTCGCTGGCGGCGGGCGCGAAATGGGTCGTGACGCCCCTGACCACACCGACGAGAAATGCAGCCAGCACCACACCCCAAAAACTGCCCAGGCCACCAATGACCACCACCACAAAAGCCACCGTCATGATTTCTGTGCCCATCGCCGGGTGAACGATGGCAATGGGACCGAACAAAACGCCACCCAGCGCGGCACTGGCCACCCCCAGCACCACGACGGTCATCATGTACGGCTGCAGGCGGATACCGAGCACCGCCACCATGTCGGGCTTTTGAATTCCGGCACGCACCACACGGCCAAAGGACGTCTTGTGAAGCAACAGCCAAATGCCCGCCATCACGCAGATCACCACAGCGAGAATGAAGAGTCGGTACTTGGAAAACATGAACTCGCCAAGCATCAAGTTGCCTTTGAATTGTGGCGGCATGCTGGACGGCAGGGGGGCCGATCCCCAAATCATGCGCAGCGCCTGTTCGGCAACCATGGCCAGCCCAAAAGTGACCAGCAAACTCAAAATGGGATCGGCTGTGTAAAAACGCCTCAACAGGAAGCGCTCAAAGGCAATGCCGATCAAGCCGACCAACACAGGCGTGATGAACAAGCTGGCACCAAATCCTGCGTGCTTGATGACCTCCAAGGACAGGTAAGCACCCAGCGCATAAAAGGCACCGTGCGCCAAATTGACGATGCCGCCCACACTGAAGATCAGCGACAAACCCATCGCCAGAAGCAAGTAATAGCCTCCCAGCACAAGGCCATTCACGACCTGCTCGAGCAAATAAACAATTTCCATGGGATCCGTTCAGCAGCCTTGGGGCTGGCGCTGCCTGCAAGCAGCGCCAGCCTGGTCAGGCAAAAGCCCAGTTACATCTTGCAGAGGTTTTCGGATCGGGGTGGCGCCAATTTTTCGAGCGGCTCGTTTGCGCCCGGAACCGCTTCACCAAACAGCAAAAAGTCTTGCTTGTGCTTGGCCTGTCCTTTGGGTTTGACCGTGAAAGGATAGGCCTCTTGCATTAACTGGTGGTCCCAGCTGCGGAAATACCCCTTGCGCAATTTGAGGATGTCAAACTGGGCCTCCGACTCGAAGTACTTGATGATTCTTTCGGTGTCGACCGATTTGGTTTCGCGTATGGCTTGGGCCAGCATCATCATCGACACGTATTCAATCCAGGCGTGGTTTTCGGGGATGCGGTTGTATTTCTTGGTGAATTTCTGGACAAAAGCCTGGGTACCCGGCGTCTTGATTTCGTGGTGCCAAACCGTGGGCCAGATGCCGCCCAGGTTGTCCTCGCCAGCCGCCCATGCATCTGCGGTGTTGAGGTTGAAGCCTGCGACCGGAAACTTCATGCCAAATTCCGAGTACTGCTTGACGAAATTGGTGACCTGATTGCCGCCCAGGTTGGTGGCGATCAAGTCGGGCCTGGCTTGGCGAATCTTGATGAGTTGCGCGCTGAAGTCGGTCAAATCGGTCGGCACCACCTCCTCACCAATCACGGTGCCATTGTTGCGGGCAAAAAACGCTTTCGCCGCCTTGGACAGGTCATGGCCAAAGACATAGTCCGATGTCAGGGTGTAGATTCTTTTCCCTTTGACGTAACCTTCTCGGGCCAATGCTTCCCCGGCGGCGTTGACCATCACGGTCACCGGGATGTCAACGTGAAAGGTGTAACGGTTGCAATCTTTGCCCCGCAAGGTGTCGGATCTGGCACCAATGCTCATGAACATGGTTTTGTTGCGCGCCGCAACCTGGGCGATGGTCAAAGCGGAGGCGGAGGAAATCTCGCCCATCAAAAACTCCACCTTGTCGCGTTCGATCATGCGCTGCGCTTTGGACGCTGCCGTCTGTGGATTGACCGAGTCCTCACTGATCAGATCGACCTGACGACCCAGCAGGCCGCCTGCGGCATTGATCTCCTCAACCGCCATCTTGATGCCCTGCACGGCGTATTCGCCCAGTGCGCCCAAGAAACCTGTCATGGGCGTCAGGTGGCCGACGCGTATCGGTCCGGTTTGCGCCATGGCAAGCATGGGATGGGTCAGGGCTGCACCTCCCGCCAAGATCGTGCCTGTCTTGAGTAATTTACGGCGCTGTACATCTGGGCTGTGTACTGACTTGAGCGATTGCTTTTCATCCATGCTTGTCTCCTCAAAGGGGTATTGATAAAAACTGCTTCTAGATCATAGGAAGCAGCACACCCCTTGGAAAATACTGTTTTCCGAGATGGGATATACATTATTCTTATACCGAGGCATTCTGAAAAACTTATAGGAACATCCCATGGACTTGCGACAGCTCAAATATTTTGTCCAAATTGTGGAAAGCGGGAGTCTGGCAAAAGCGTCGCGCCAACTCTATGTGGCCCAGCCCGCACTCAGCCAACACATCGCCAAACTCGAGGCCGAGGTTGGCAAGTCCTTGTTGATTCGCACAGCCAAAGGGGTGACGCCCACTGAAAACGGGACCGCCTTGCATCACCATGCGCGCTTCATCCTGCGGCAACTGGACCAGGCCTTGTCCGTGGCACGACAGGAGCCGGGCACCGTGCACGGCATGGTGTCTGTGGGGCTGGCGGCAACCACCGTCTGTGCTGTTGGCGCACCGTTCATGCGCCGTATACGGGAGCGCTTTCCAGGCATCGTGCTGAACGTGGTGGAAGGCATGAGTGGGCACTTGGCGCAAATGATGCGCACAGGCCAGCTCGATCTGGCCATTCTGTTCAGCAGGGACGCGGTGCCCGACTTGCCTGCAGAGCCGATCGTCGAAGAGGAGTTGTTCGTGATGCTGCCGGAAGACAGCGATCTGGTGCCACCGCGACGCGTCAAACTCAGCTGCGCTGACACAGCCGATTTGCCGCTGATACTGCCCACAAGCATCCACGGACTGCGCCGAAGAATTGCCAGCGAGTTCGAGCAACGCAACTTGTCCATTCACGTGGTGGCCGAGGTCGACTCCTTGTCATTGCTGATGACCTGCGTGCGCGATGGCATGGGTGCCACCATCAAGCCCATGTCGGCAGCCCTGGTGGATGGACGCATCCGCGAAGGTTGGCGCACCTTGGCTTTTTCGGATGCCAACATGCGCAGAGCGAATTTCATCTACTCGGTCGACGCAGAGCAGCTGTCGCCAGCTGCAGCCGCCGTTCGCGCCGAACTGCGGGAGACCATCAAGCAATTGGTGCTGCAAGGCGAATGGCAAGGCGTGAACCTTCTTCAGGCCGCCTGAAGTGACTGTTGAGGTGGGCAGGTCAACCCTCCGCCTGTTGCTGAACCGCCATTCCATCGCGTCGCTGTGATGTGCGGCTTCTCACTGCTGCAGCGATGACCCGGGCCGATTTGCGCGCTCGCGTGGTGGTGAACCTGAACCGTTGAGGTGCTCCGACACGGTCCCTCCGTGTTCGCAAGTTCGCGCTCAGGTCACCCGACCCAAGGCGCGCAGTACTTTCTCTGGCGTGATCGGTTGCGACCAAAGCTGCGCCTTGAAGGGCGCCAGCGCATCGTTGATCGCATTCATGACCGCTGCAGGTGCACCCGCAGTGCCTGCCTCGCCTGCGCCTTTGGCCCCAAGCTGGCTGCTGCGTGTGGGTGTCTGCACGTGCGCCACCTCGATGTCGGGCATTTCACCGCTCATGGGCACCAGGTAGTCGGCCATGTTGGCGTTGCGCATGAGCCCTTCTTCGTCGTACAGGCACTCTTCAAACAGCGCGCCGCCGATGCCCTGCACAATGGCCCCGCGAATTTGCTCGTCCACGAGTTTGGGGTTGAGCACGCGGCCGCAATCCTCGACCGCCCAGTGTTTGAGCAGCTTCACAAAACCGGTGTCCGGGTCCACTTCCACATAAGAGGCCTGCACACCATTGGTGAAGATGAAAGGGTAGTCGCGCTGGGCATAGTGGCGCGTCACCATCAGCTCCGGCGTGAAGTCATTGGGTAAAAGATCGGAGCGGAAATAGGCAATGCGGCCAAGTTCGGCAAAGTCCAGCACCGACTCCAACGTCTGGGCGTCCACCACATGGCCACGGCGCACGGTCAATTCGGCCTCGCTGCGCTTGAGGATGACAGCCGCCAACTTGAGGATGTTGGCGCGCAGTGCTTGGGAGGCCAGCAAAACCGCCTCACCGCCCACACCCGCACCGCGCGAGGCCCAAGTGCCGCCGCCATAGGGCGTCACATCGGTGTCGCTCATGATGAGTCGGACTTTTTCAAGATCAACGCCGACCCCATCCGCCGAAATCTGTCGGTAAATGCCGTCATTGCCCTGGCCCTGTTCGCCCACGCTCACGCTCACGCTGATGGCACCCGAGGGATCCAGACGGATCGTGCAGCCGTCTTGAGAAGCAATGCGCGCACCACCCACCCCATAAAAGGCCGCACTCGGGTTGGTCAGCTCAATCAGCGTGGCAAAGCCAATGCCACGGTAAATGCCTTGTTCACGCAACTGGGCAATCTCTGCCTTGAGACGTGGGTAATCCATCATCTTCTCGATCTTGCTCAGGCAGGCCTCATGCGACAAGACTTCGAGTTTGATACCGCTGGCCCCTGTGGCGGGATAGGCATCGTCGGGAATCACGTTCTTCTTGCGAAACTCCAGCGGGTCCATGCCGATGGCCCGCGCTGCTTGGTCGACCAATCCTTCGGTCACGGCACAGGCAATAGGGTGGCCCACCCCGCGGTACTGGCACGTTGGCGTTTTGTTTTGAAACACCACATCCAAGTGCGCCCGGTAGTTGGCATGCTTGTAAGGGCCGCCCACCAAATTGACCACCTGGTTGCCTTCGATCGCGCTGGTGCGCGGGAACATGGAATACGGACCAATGCCCGTCAGGTCGTACATCTCGAAAGCCAGGATCTCTCCGCGCTTGCTGGCGGCAATGCGGGCAGTGACGCGGTGGTGACGGGCATGAATGTCGCTGGTAAAACTCTCGATGCGATCGGCCACAAATTTGACCGGGCGTCGGCACATCATCGACAAAGCCACCGTGGCAAAGTCATCCGGATAAGCGTGCACCTTGATGCCAAACGAGCCCCCCACGTCCTTGCAAATCACCCGCACTGCGTGCTCTGGCAGGTCAAACTGCCTGGCGTACAGGTCCTGCATCATGTGCGGTGCTTGGAAGGAGTGGTACACCGTCAGCTTTTGATCGGCAACGTTCCAATCGGCAATCTGGCAACGGGGCTCCAAAGTGACGCCGGTGTGTCGTCCGAATTCAAAGGTGGTCTCGACCACCGCGTCGGCATTGGCAAAAGCCTCGTCAACCTGGCCCACATTCAGCTTGCGGGTAAAGCACAGGTTGTCACCCAGCTCCGGATGGATGAGGGGTGTGGCCGGGTCGAGTGCGGTTTCCATGTCCACCACCGCTGGCAATTGTTCGATCTCGACATGGATGAGCTGCAGCGCATCCTCAGCCTGCTCGCGCGTCTCTGCAACGATGGCCACCACCGGCTCACCCTGCCAGCAGGCACGGTCCAAGGCCAAGGGGTACTGCGGTGCCGATTTCATGCCCGCGAGATGACCCAGAACCGCCACCCACGGCTTGCATATTTTGGCCAGGTCATGGCCATCAGCGACCAGAATCACCCCAGGCATGCTGCGCGCGGCAGCGGCATCAATGCGGATGATCTTGCAATGCGCGACAGGGCTGCGCCAGTAGACGACATGGGCCATGCGGGGCATTTCAATGTCGTCAATATAGGTGCCCTGGCCTTGCACCAATTTGCGGGCACTGGGGCGTTCAACACTTTGACCAATGTAGCGGGGGTCCTCGGTCAAAGCGTGCAAAGGCTTTTCTGCTTGGCTGACCTTGGAGGGATCCTGCACTTCGGACCCAGCGTGTCCCAACATGTTCTGTGTGGCGGTGTTCATGCGCTCACCTTTTTGGATGGATGGCTGGAGGCGTTCTTGGCGCGCTCGGCCAGGGTTTCGCAAATGGCATCGACAATGGCGTGGTAGCCGGTGCAGCGGCAATAGTTGCCACTCATCCACTCACGCACTTCTTCCCGGGTCGCATCGGGCTTGGCCTCCAACAGCTCCTTGGCTGCCATCACCATACCCGGCGTGCAAAACCCACACTGCAAGGCGTTGTTCCTGACGAATGCCTCTTGCAGGTCACGCACATCACCATCGGCACTGAGGCCTTCGATCGTACGGACCTTGCCACCTTCGGCTTGAACGGCCAGCGTCAGGCAACCGCGCACGATGCGCCCATTCACCTCGACGGTGCATGCGCCACAAACACCGTGCTCGCAACCCAGATGTGAGCCTTTGAGGCCCAATTCGTTTCGGATGAAGTCCACCAAATGCTGGCGTGGTGCCACGCTGCGCACTTGCGCTTGACCGTTGACTTCAACGTGAAGTGTTTGAAGAGATGCCATGGGTTTCTCGCGTAATAGTTCAGACAGCAATCGCGCTGCGGCTGGCATGTGCAGCCGATAGCAAACGGCGCGCCAGTACGGTGGCCAAATGCCGCTTGGTTTCGGGGCTGTGGGTCAGGTCTGGGAGGGGGTCGAGCTCGGCCTTGAGTGAGGCCACCGCAATCTCCACCGTTGCAGCGTCCAGCGTCTTGCCCGCAAGCAAGGCTTCGGTTCGGCTTGCACGCCAAGGGATCGCACCAATGCCCAGAAAAGCCAGATTCACATGCTGGGCCACCGTGCCCTGGAAGCGGGCAGCCACAGCCAAACCTGCCACCGCGTAATCGCCATGGCGCCGTGCCAATTCATCGAAAGCAAACCAGTCGGCCTGGCCAGCCATTGGCACATCGGCCCCCACAACGACTTCATCCGGCGCGAGTGCGGTCGTGTACAAGTCCACGAAAAAATCGGTGGCCGAAATCTGACGACGTCCACTGGGGCTTTGCAGGTGAATCTGGCCATCCATGGCGCAAAGGCAACACGGCCATTCCGCCGCAGGGTCCCCATAGGCAATCGATCCGCCCCAAGTGCCTGCGTTGCGAATCGCCCGATGGGCGATGTGAGGGGCGGCCATCGCCAGCATCGGGGCATGCTGGCTGACCAAGGGGCTGTTTTCAATGTCGGTGTGCGTGGTCAGCGCGCCAATGTAGAGGCGATCGCCCTCCTGGCGAATGCCCCGCAGCTCATTCAGTCCGGTGATGTCAATCACCAGTTGCGGTTCAGACAAACGCATGTTCAGCGTGGCCAGCAGGGTCTGTCCGCCCGCCAAAATTCGGGCGTCATCCCCGTGGGTTTGGAGCAACTCGAAGAGCTCGGCCATCGCGGCGGGCTTGACGTAATCAAATGCAGCTGATTTCACGGTAGGTCTTCCAATTTTTTGTGTTTGATACTGGCCAAACAAGGCCCTGCCTCAGAGCTGGGCGCCGAGCCACACGCCAACGGCTGTGGCCAATACCCCCAAGGCAAACCATTTCACGCGCAACCATTCCATGTCGTCTGGTGATTTGCTGGTGGGCGGCTGGGCAACCGTCGCACCGGTCACTGTCAAATCTGCGCTACGGGCATGGGCGGCCACTGGACTCACTGGGGCCGCTTCAGGCGTGTGAGGCGCTGTCGTCAGCTGGTCGGCATCCGGTTGGGCCGGCGCAAGGTGCAACTGGAAGGCATTGAAAAACTGATCGGCCATCTGCTTGGCAGCGCCATCAATCATGCGCCCCCCCACCAAACCCAGCTTGCCCGCCACCGAGGCCTGAACCGTGTAGTGCAAACGTGTGTTCTCGCCTTCATCGCTGAGTTGGACCTGCGAGCGACCACGGGCCATACCGGCTGCGCCGCCAGACCCTTCGAAAGTCATGGCGCAACTTTCAGCTTCGATCACGTCGCTCATCACAATTCGACCACTGAACTTGGCACGAACCGGCCCGACCTTGACCATCATGCGGGCGGTCTTTTCAAGGGGCCCGACCTGCTCCACAGCCTCGCAGCCGGGAATGCACGCCGTCAGGACCGCTGAATCATTCAGTGCCATCCAAACACGTGCCCGAGCCGCATTAATTACAACGTCACCTGTCAATTCCATGGGGTCATCTTTGGGGTTTTCACGGGGTTGCTTTGTTTACCATGCGTTCAATAATCCTATTCCAAATTGACCATACGGTAAATAGCATGCCCATACAGACAAACCCTGATCGGGCGCTTGACCCCGCTGCTGGGTTGGCGTGCGAGCCTCCGCGAATGCGGCGGCGGCTGTGTGTTGCCGAGCGTGAACGGCAAATTTTGGACGGCGCCATTGGCTTTTTTGCGCAGAACGGATTCGGCGCCCAGCTGCGTGATTTGGGCCGCAGCATCGGTGTCACACATGCCCTTCTTTACCATTACTTTCCCACCAAACAAGCCTTGATCGACCGGGTTTACCTGGAGGTCTTCGAAGGGCGCTGGAACCCCGATTGGGAAACCTTGCTGGATGACCCTGAGAAATCGCCCGAAGAAAAACTCACCGGCTTTTACGACGATTACATCAACTCAGCGTTGAACCGCGAGTTCACCCGCATCTTGGTGTTCTCGGGCCTTTCCGATCACGACATCACCGACCGGTTCTTTTCACTGCTTCGCCAGCGACTGTTCCCGCGCCTGATCCGCGAAACCAGACGCTTTCGCGGCGTGAGCAGCCGCGCCAAAGCCAGCGAACGCGAGTTGGAGCTGCTGATGGGATTGCACGGCGGCTTTTTTTACATCGCAATGCGGCGCTGGATTTACGGCCAAGGTGTGGCCAACGATCAAGCCCCCGAACGTTTCAGCCATTCATTGGTCCATGACCGCGTGCTGGGCTATCTGATCGCCAGTCAGACCTTGTTCGGTCAACCCACCATTTCGGCAGCGTCAAAGACCCCTGGCGGTCCAAGAAAACGGAAGCCATGAACATTTTTCACCCCGCTGCAGCCTTGCGGCTGCGGCAATCACAGCGCGGCAATGGACTGCCGCTATTCAACCAAAAGGAGAACGCATGAAACTCAACAAGTTGGCCCTTTCCGGGTTGATCGCGCTCGGTTGCGCAACTGCTGCCAGCAATGCAGTCGCCCAACAGCGCATCAACGTCAACATCGGTGCTAGCCATCCGACCACCAACATCTGGGCCTACGCCATGAAAGAGGTGTTCCAGCCCGAAGTAGACCGGCTGCTCAAAGAAGGCGGGGGTAAGTTTGAAGTGCGCTGGCGCGAAAATTACGGCGGAACGCTTTACAAGTTTTCTGAAACACGCGCGGCCGTCAAGGACGGCATTGTGGACGTGGGCATGGTCGGTACCGTCTGGGAAAACTCTGCCATGCCTTTGCAGAACGTCACCTACTTCACACCGTTCGCCACCACCAACCACGAGTTGCTGATCAGCATTTTCGACAAGCTCAACGACACGCACCCAGCACTCAAGGCCAGCTGGACTGCGCAGAACATGGTGCCTCTGTCGTCGCTCATCACCGACACCTACGACATTTACGCCAACTTCCCCGTGACCAACATGGCCGCGCTGCAAAACAAGAAAATCCATGCACCAGGCACCTCGGCCAACTGGATGCGCGACACCGGCGCCACCCCCGTTGAAGGCGCCTTGACCACTTACTACACCAACATTCAGACGGGTGTGACCCAAGGCGCCCTGAGTTTTGCCAGCGGCATCGGTCCAGCCCGTGTCTACGAAGTGGCCAAGTATTTGACACGCGTGGATGTGGGCGCGATGTACTTCGGCAGCGTTGCCGCCAACAAAAGCTTCTTTGACAAATTGCCCAAGGAAGTTCAGGAAGCCTTCGTCAAGGCGGGCAAGTCCGCATCGGTTGCCCACGGCAAGCATGTCACCACCTCTGCTGTGAAAGCCATGGAAACCATGCGCGCCGCCGGCCTTCAGGTCAGCGACCTTCCAGCCGCTGAGCGTGCCAAGTGGATCAACGGCCTGCCCGACATCGTCACCCCCTGGTTGCAGACCACGGGCGATGCGGGCAAGTCCGTGCTTCGCGCCTACTTTGACGAATTGCGCGCTCGCGGTGTGAAGCCCCTGCGTGACTGGGACAAAGCGGCCCGCTGACCCCCACCATTTGACCGCGTTGATGGCTGCAGGGCCCCCTCCAATGGAGGGCCCTGCAGCCCATTTGCTCATCCACACGAGGAGCCCATCTTGCATGCCGACCCCCAAACAGAAACACCTGCTGCACAGCGGCACCCCTTGGAATTTCCAGCCAATGTCCTGGCATCTGTTGGCACGGTCTGGATTTTCCTGATCATGGCGCTGGTGGTCGCCGATGTGATTGGTCGTGATTTTTTAGATCGCCCCATCACCGGGGTGGCTGAGTTCTCGTCGCGCTCGGTCGGCGCCATTGTTTTCCTTCAACTGGCTGCGGCCGTTTGCAGCAACCGGATGACGCGCAGCGACTTTTTGCTCAACTTCATCGGCAAGCGCTCGGCCAAAGGTGTCGTGGCGCTCAATGTCTTCAATGCCCTGGTGGGTGCTGGCTTGTTTGCGGCCTTGGCCTGGATTGGTTGGTCGGAATTTAGCAAC
Organism: Limnohabitans sp. Rim28; assembly: GCF_000293865.2. Taxonomy (GTDB): domain Bacteria; phylum Pseudomonadota; class Gammaproteobacteria; order Burkholderiales; family Burkholderiaceae_C; genus Limnohabitans_A. Next base: position 27,286 of record NZ_ALKN02000004.1, read on the forward strand.
TCCTGGACCAGCAACGAGTTCTATGGCGTACAGGGCGTGTACAGCGTCCCGGCCTGGCCCTTCCGTGGCTTGCTCGTGGCCGGTTCTGCCGTCGGCGCCCTGTGCTACTTGATGAGCATCCCTGGCCTCTTGAAACAACCAGGGTCCACAGGGCCAGCTGATGATCCACTGGGAGGTGGCGTATGAGCGATTTAGGCATGGGCGGTTTGCTCATTGGTGTGCTGGTCATTCTGGTGCTGCTTGGCATACACATTGGCGTGGCTTTGCTGGCAGTTGGTTTTGCTGGTGTCTGGCTGGTTCGAGACAACCTCGACATGGCCATCAAATTGTTTTACATGTCGGCCTACAACGGCGTGGCCGACTATGTGTTTGCGACCATTCCGTTGTTTGTGCTGATGGGGCTGCTGGTGAGCATTTCCAACGTCGGCAAGGACACGTTCACGGTCGCAGAAGTCTTGCTTCGCAAGCTCCAAGGCGGCCTCGGTGTGGCCACGGTGGCCGCCAACACGGTGTTCGCAGCGGTCACCGGGGTTTCCATCGCGTCGGCTGCGGTGTTCACCCGGGTGGCCGTGCCCGAAATGGTCAAACACGGTTACCGCACCACCTTTGCCACCGGCACCGTGGCTGGCAGCTCGGTGTTGGGGATGATGATCCCGCCCAGCTTGCTGATGATCATTTACGGCGTGTTGGCCGAGCAGTCCATTGGCAAATTGTTTGTGGCTGGCGTCATTCCGGGCTTCTTGCTGGCCATCGTTTTCGCCGTGATGATCATGATGATGGCGCGGTTCACGCCAGGTCGGGTCTTTGATCCTCAACAGCAATCTCAGTTGCTGCGGGGACGTCAGATCGAAGTGACCCTGACCGGGCTGCAAATGTTCAGCAAGCTGGTGCCCATTGCTGCGCTGGTGGCCTTGGTGTTGGGGGGGCTGTACGGTGGCTTTTTCACACCCACCGAAGCGGGTGGTGTGGGCGCCTTTGGCGCCCTGGTCATTGCCTTGATGCGACGATCTTTGGGAAAAGGCAAACTCTGGCAGGTTTTGCACGAAACCGGCAGCGTGTCGTGCACCATCCTCATCTTGCTGGTGGCGGCCAGTTTTTACAGCCGCATGCTGAGTGTGGCGGGTGTCCCTGTCGCCATCAGCGATCTGGTGCGTGACGCGGGTCTTGGACCGTATGGCTTTCTGACCTTGTACATCGGGATCGTGCTGCTGCTGGGGATGATATTGGACTCCAGCTCCATCTTGTTGATCATGACGCCGGTGGCAGCGCCCATTGCCGCCAGCTTTGGTTTTGACCTGATCCATTTCGGCGTGATCACCGTGCTGGCTGTCGAAATGGGCCTGCTGACACCGCCCTTCGGCATCTCGGTGTTCACGGTCAAATCGACCTTGAACGACCCCAAGATCTCCGTGGAAAGCATCTTTGCCGGTTGCATGCCATTTCTCGGGGCGATGTTGGCGGTACTGGTTTTGGTCTGCGCCTTCCCCGTGTTATCCCTGGCGCTGATTTAAAGACGGCATCTGCTTGACGATCACCCGGTCAAAATTGCCAGGCGGAGAAAACCTGGCGGATCGGGTGCATGGGCGGGTGGTGGTGAAGCTCAACGCTCACTTGCCGAGCAAGTGCGTCACTTTCTGCCACGCCAGCAGCAACCAGCCAGAGCGTTCCACTTCGGCCTGCGCCACCAGCAGGGTTTCACCCACCGGCTTGCCGTTCGCTGTGGCGACCACTTTGCCGATCACGGCGCCTTTGGCGATGGGTGCTTCCAGGCCCGGCTTGAGCTCGAACTGGGTCTGCACGGATTGGCCGCGCGGCATGGTCAGCATCCACGGCGCGCCCAGCACAGCGGCCACCGCATCGGTCTTGCCAAAGCTGACCTTGGCGTTGGCGACCACCGCACTGGGCTGAATGGGCGTGACTTTTTCAAACTGGCTGTAGCCCCAATTGAGCAGCTCACGCGTCAGGTCTGCACGCGCTTGGGCGCTGTGGGTGTTGAGGATGACCGAGATCAGGCGCATCTCGTTGCGCTTGGCGGATGTCACCAGACAATAGCCGGCCTCTGAGGTGTGGCCGGTTTTCAGGCCGTCCACGCTGGGGTCGGTGTAAAGCAAGGCATTGCGGTTGCCTTGCTTGATGCCGTTGTACTTGAACTCGCGCTCGGCGTAGATGGGGTAGAACTCCGCGCCGTCGCGGATGATGGCACGCGCCAGGATGGCCAGATCTTTCGCAGACGATTTGTGTGCCGGATCGGGCAAGCCGGTGGGGTTGACGAAGTTCGTCTGGGTCATGCCCAGGCGTTGGGCTTCGGCGTTCATCAACTTGGCAAAGCCCGCTTCGGAGCCCGCCATGTGCTCGGCAATCGCCTTGGACGCGTCGTTGCCCGACTGCACGATGATGCCGCGCAAGATGTCCATCACGGTGGCCTGGCTGTTCAGTGGCAAATACATGCACGACTCGGCGCTGGTGCCTCGGCACCAAGCGTTTTCGCTCACGGTGACCAAGTCAGTGGGCTTGAGTTTGCCGGTGCGCAAGGCCTGCTCAACGATGTAGCTGGTCATCATTTTGGTGAGCGAAGCGGGCGGCAAGGCTTCGTCGACGTTGGCCCCAGCCAGCACTTGGCCAGAGTCGTAATCCATCAGCAACCAAGCTTTGGCAGGCAGGGCGGGCGCGTTGCCGGCCAACGCGACTTCGGCCGCCAAAGGGGGTAAAGCGTTGGCGGCGAGCGTCGCTTTTTTGCTGGGAACAGCTTTTTTGCCGGAAACAGCCTTCTTGGCGGCAGGGGCCTTGCTCGCCGTGTTTTTGCCTGCGGCTTGTTTGGCCGCAAATGTGGATGCGCTGGGCAGCAGAACGCCAGCAGCGACGACGAGGAGGACGGAAAGGAGGGAGGAGGTCTTGATGTGCATGGTGTTAATAGGTTGAGCGCTGATTGTCGCTGGACCATGGATGGAGCTGCTGGAGGTGCTGCCCGCAAAGTCGCCACGCTGCCTAGGCTCGTCAAATCCACCGAAATGACCGCGCTGATCAAGGGCAGCACCGCCCCGGTCAACTTCAAGCCCTTTGAGTCTGCCTACCAAGCCCTGACCGACAAGCTGCGCCCACACGTGTTCAGTTTGGGATTTTTACGTTGATGTTGCAAACAACTTTGCTTCACGGGTGCTGATAGGCATCTCATGAAATGATTTAATTCAATGTACAATTAAATATGCTGACCGTGATCGAAACACCCATTTTTCAGTCGATGGTGGAAGCCATTTGGACGCCATCAGAGCGCGAAGATTTCGCGGTTTTCATCAGTGAGCATCCGTTAGCGGGAGATGTGATCCCACAAACCGGAGGGCTGCGAAAGCTGCGTTGGTCTCGCCAAGGCATGGGCAAACGCGGCGGTGCGAGGGTGATTTACTACACACGACTGCCCAAAGGTGACATCGTGCTGGTCGCGGTTTATGTCAAAGCCAAGTTCGACAACATACCCGCTCAAGTTTTGAATACATGGAAGGAAGCCTACGATGAGCAAGCCTAAACCGGTTGAAATGGACGCCGAAACCGCAGCATTTGCAGAAAGTGTGCGTTTGAGCCTGATGCAGGCCAAACAAGGCCAAGCCGCACGCACGTATACGCCTGAGGAACTTCAAACCATCAAAGCCAAACGGGGTCGGCCCACAGGCAGCAAGCAGGCCACCGTGAAAGTACCCACCACGCTGAGACTGGATGAGGCAGCCCTGGCGCGCTGGCGGGCATCTGGCAAAGGCTGGCAATCAAGGGCCGCCCTTGTGCTGGCGCAACACGCGCCGGGTTGAAATCTGTGTCGACAATTTCTAAGCGCCCAACTGTGCGCATACCCAGCATGCAAGAGGACAAGGCCAACCATCACGCTCACTGCAAACAGGCTTAGTCTTGAGCCACCACCTGCCGCGCATCCTCTGACAGCAGCTCCACCAAGTCGCGCGCAAAGTTGGGCAGTTCGTCCAGATTGCGCATGCAAATTTGCATGGACCGCAAGGCCCAGGCGTCGGACAAGGGGACCAGGCAGATGGCCATGCTGCGGGCGTGGCGGCGGGCGGCCGATTCGGGCAGCACGCCCACGCCGACACCGGCTTCGATCATGCGGCAGGCCGACTCGAAGCTGCTGACCTGGATGCGCACCTTGAGTGGCTTGTTGAGTTGCTCACATTCGCGGTTCAAAAACCCGTGCAAGGCGCTGGCTTCGTGCAGGCCCACATGGTCAAACTCCAGCGCATCGGTGAGTTGCAAGCTGGGCAAGTCGGCCACAGGGTGACCCTCAGGCACCACAAGCACCAGACTGTCTGAGCGGTAAGGCAGGGTCTGCAGGTTTTCAGTGCGCACCGATCCGGCCACGATGCCGATGTCGGTCTTGCCATCGATCACGGCGCGCACAATTTCGTTCGACAGCTTTTCTTGCAGGTCAATGTTCACATCGGGGTGCGTGGCCAAGTAGCGCTTGAGCACCTCGGGCAAAAACTCGCCCAGCGCCGTGGTGTTGGCGTACACGCGCAGGTGGCCTTTGATGCCGCTGGCGTATTCCTGCAAGTCACCGCGCAGGTGTTCGATCTGCCCCAGCACCAACCGCGCGCGGTGCACAAAGGCCTGGCCCGGCGGCGTGAGTGTGACGCCCTGGCTGTGGCGGTTGAGCAGTTTGGCGCCGATGCTTTCTTCGAGGTTTTTGATGCGCGTGCTGGCCGCAGGTAGCGAGATGTGCGAGGCCTCAGCCCCTTTGGTGAGGCTGTTGGCCTCCGCCACCCGCACCATGAGGCGCAAATCCACCAGATCGAAATGAACAGACATGGTGGGATTGTGCCAGCGGGGTGGGCCCCCTCGGGGGTCAGCGCTCGTGCAGTTGCAGCAGCTTGCGCGCCAGCAGCAGCACCGGCGGGTCGACCATCTTGCCGTCCACACTGAACGCGCCGCCGCCTGCCGCCACTTCGGCGGCCAACACGCGACGGGCCCAGTCGCACTCAGCCTCGGTCGGGGCCAAAGCCTGATGCACGCCGTCCACTTGGGCAGGATGGATACACAGCTTGGCCCCCATGCCAAAGCGCCGGCTGCGCTGGGCGTCTCGGGCCAACACCTCGGCGTTGGTGGTGGCCGTGGTCACACCGTCCACCGGGCTGGGCAGGCCGGCGCGGCGCGAGGCCACGACCAGTGCCAAGCGCACCGGCGCCAACTCGGCTTCGTCGGGGCCGCAACTCAAGCCCAGATCGGCTTGCAAGTCGATGTGGCCCAAAACCAAGCGCAAGACACCCGGGCTGCGGGCCATGCAATCCATCTGGCCCAAGCCTTCGGCGCTCTCAATCAAGGGCAATACAGGCAGGCCGCTGGTCTGGACCGCATGCGCGATTTGCTCAGGGCTTTCGGCCTTGGGCAACATGACCGCGCCCAAACCGCTCAGGCTGGCCACAGCGGACAAGTCGGCCTGATGCCAGGGCGTGCCAAACGGGTTCACACGCACCAGCAGGCGGGCGCACTGGGCGAGTTCAAAGTCAGGCCAAGCCGCCATCAAGGCAGCGCGCGCTGCAAGTTTGGCGTCCAGCGGTACGGCGTCTTCAAGGTCGATGATGACGGCATCGGCACCGCTGGCCAAGGCCTTGGCAAAGCGCTCGGGGCGGTGGCCCGGCACAAACAAAAAACTGCGCGCCAACGCCAGGGGCGATGACAAGGCGGACTGGCTCATGACAAGAGGGCGCCCACTTTGGGCCAACTGGCCACATGCCAAAGCGCGTCCACGCTGCGGCGCATGGCTTCGGGTGTGGCGCCACCGCTGAAGGCGGCCAAGCGCAGGACTTTGTCGGTGATTTCCTGACGCGAAAGGGTGTTGCCCGGATCGCCCTTGGGCTCGTCCACGCGGCCGTGCAGCACGCGGCCATCGGTGGTGGTCACGGTCACTTTACCGATCCAGCGCTTGGGGTATGCGCCGTCCACTTCAGCGTCGAGCACCATGCTGACTTTGTCGCGCAGGGCCTGTGTCGGCGGGCTCAAAAAGTCGCGGTCGAATTCGGTCAGGCCCGCGTGGCCGTGTTGCGCCACCAGCGCCAGCACGGTGCCCATCGAGAACTTGCTCTGGTGCACCGTGACCGGCTGCACCACGGGGCCAAGGACGTCGATGGCACCCTGGTGTACGTGGGTGACGACCTTCGCGAGGTCATCGCGCTGAAGGCCGTGGGTCTGCATCACGTGCAGCAGCGCATCGGCCGCTGGGTGCGTGTGGCGGCAGCTGGCGTGGTACTTGAACGAGGTCTCGGCCGTGGCCCAGCGCGTGCCCAGGCCGTCCACCAAGCGGCTCGGGTCGGCGTCGCTCGACATGCCTGCAGCCATGCCTTGTGGGCCTTCCAAAATATCAGCCGCGCCTGTGAACCCATCTTGGGCCAGATAAGCCGACATCAAACCCGCCGCCGCGGCGTGCGCGGTGTGCAACTGCTTGCTGTCGGCAGCCGTGCGCAAGAATTCCCACAAACCTGCCGACTGCGTGCCCGCCGAACCGAACGCGTGCTGCATTTGCTGCGCGTTCAAGCCCAGCAAATGGCCCACAGCAGCAGCAGCGGCCAAGGTGCCTGCGGTGCCCGTGGTGTGGAACACGCGGTAATGCGAGCGCCCCAAAAATTCACCCACACGGATGCCGACTTCGTAACCCACCACCGATGCGGCCAACAGCTGTTGGCCACTGGCGCCCAAGGCCTGTGCCACGGCCACAGCGGGCGGAAACACCACCGTGGCCGGGTGGAACACCGAGCCGTTGTGCACGTCGTCTTGCTCGGCCACATGCGAGGCGGCCGCATTGGCCATCGCCGCCAGATAGGGGCTGGTGCGCGCGCGGTTGATGATCACTTCGCTGGGGCCTTCGGCAGCGCCCATGGCCTGTGCAAAACGGGTGATGGTCTCGACAGGCCGGGTGCCATGCCCGGCCACAGCCGAGCCAAACCAGTCGACCAACAGGTCTTCGATCTTGCGGACCACCGGCTCGGGAATGTCCTCAAACCGGAGGTTGGCGGCAAAATCCGCGAGTTGGGCGGTGTGGGATGACGTGCTGTGTGTCATGGCGGTCTCTGGGTGTTTTGTTGGGGATGGCGGGGTCAGATGGCTTTGTTCGTGCGCAGCGCTTGCACGGCTGCATCGTCCAGACCCAGCTCACGCAAGATGGCCTCGGTGTGTTCGCCCACGGCGGGCACGGGGTCCATGCGGTAGTCGTAGCGGTTGTTGCGCCCGGGGGGCAACAACGCCGAAATGTTGCCCGCTGGCGAGCCCACGTCTTGCCAGCGTTCACGCGACTTGAGCTGCGGGTGGGCCCAAAGCCCAGCCATGTCGTTCATGCGGGCGTTGGCAATTTGCGCCTGGTCCAGCCGTGCCTCGACCTCTGGCGTGGTCATGCGGGCGAACATGCCCACGATGAGTTGCTTGAGCTGCGCACGGTTGTCGCTGCGCAAGGCATTGGTGCAAAAGCGCGGATCGTTGGCCAAAGCAGCATCGCCCAGCACCACCTCGCAAAATACTTTCCACTCGCGCTCGTTTTGCAGGCCCAGCATCACGGTGCCACCGTCGCCTGCCGCAAACGGGCCATAGGGGTAGATGCTCGCGTGCGAAGCCGCGCTGCGTGGTGGCGGCGTGGCACCGTCGTAGGCGTAGTACAGCGGGTAGCCCATCCACTCGGCCAAGGCTTCGAGCATGGACACATCGATGTGGCTGCCCTGGCCAGTTTTGCCGCGCAACAACAGGGCCGACAGGATGTTGCTGTAGGCGTACATGCCGGCCGCGATGTCGGCAATCGAGTTGCCGGTTTTGGATGGGTCTTCGGGCGTGCCGGTGATGGACAGCATGCCCGCCTCGCTCTGAATCAACAGGTCATAGGCTTTTTTGTCGCGGTAAGGGCCGTCTTCGCCATAGCCCGAAATGTCGCAAACGATCAGTTTGGGGTGCGCAGGGCTGAGCGCTTCGAACGACAAACCCATGCGAGCAGCCGCACCGGGGGCCAGGTTTTGCACCAGCACATCGGCGCTTTGCAGCAAGCTGCTCAGCACCGCCATGGCCTCTGGGTTTTTGAGGTCCAGCGTCAGGCTTTCTTTGGAGCGGTTGGTCCACACAAAATGCGAGGACTGGCCGCGCACCCGCGTGTCGTAGGCCCGCGCAAAGTCGCCCGCACCGGGGCGTTCGATCTTGATGACGCGTGCGCCCAAGTCGGCCAGTTGCCGCGTGCAAAAGGGCGCGGCGATGGCGTGTTCGAGAGAGACAACGGTGATGCCGTCCAGAGGTCTTGTCATCGTTTTCACCCTGACTCAGAACGAACGGGGCAGCCCGAGGATGTGCTCGGCCACATAACTGAAAATCATGTTGGTCGAGACCGGGGCCACTTGGTACAGGCGGGTTTCGCGGAACTTGCGCTCGATGTCGTACTCGCAGGCAAAGCCAAAGCCGCCATGGGTTTGCAGGCAGACATTGGCCGCTTCCCAGCTGGCCTTGGCCGCCAGGTACTTGGCCATGTTGGCTTCGGCCCCGGCGTTTTGCATGGCGTCAATTTTTTCGCAGGCTTTCCAGCGCATGAGGTTGGCCGCTTCGAGTTCGATGAAGGCATCGGCAATCGGGAACTGCACGCCCTGGTTTTGGCCAATGGGGCGGCCAAACACCACACGGTCTTTGGCGTACTTTGTGGCGCGGTCGATGAACCAGTAACCGTCGCCAATGCACTCGGCCGCGATCAGCACGCGCTCGGCGTTCAGGCCGTCGAGCAAGGTCTTGAAGCCCTTGCCCTCTTCGCCCAAAAGCGCGTCTTCGGGAATCTCCAGGTTGTCAAAGAACAGCTCGTTGGTCTCGTGGTTGACCATGTTCAAGATCGGGCGCACCGTCAAGCCATTGCCGATGGCCTGCTTCAAATCGATCAGAAAGCATGACAAGCCTTCGGAGCGCTTGGTGACCTGGTCGGCGGGCGTGGTGCGGGCCAGCAAGATCATCAGGTCGCTGTGCTGGATGCGCGAGATCCAGACCTTCTGGCCGTTGATGACCCAGCGGCCATCTTTCTTGACGGCGGTGGTTTTGAGCTTGGTGGTGTCCGATCCGGTGGTGGGCTCGGTCACACCCATGGACTGGATGCGCAATTCGCCGGTGGCGATCTTGGGCAAAAGCGTGTTTTTCTGCGCGTCAGAGCCGCTGCGCACGATGGAATTCATCACGTACATCTGGCCGTGGCAGGCGCCCGAGTTGCCGCCCGAGCGGTTGATCTCTTCCATGATCACCGAGGCTTCGGCCATGGACAGACCCGAGCCGCCGTATTCCTGTGGAATCAGCGCGGCCATCCAGCCGGCTTTGGTCAAGGCGTCCACAAATTCTTCGGGATAGCCGCGTTTTTCGTCCACCTTGCGGTGGTACTCGTCAGGGAACTGCGCGCACAGGGCGCGCACAGCGTCGCGGATGTCTTGGTATGGGTCGGGTGAGGTGTGCATGGTTTGGATATCGGTAAAAAAGTCAGGCCAGCGTGGCTTGCGCTTGCATGGTGAGCCAGCCTTCGTGGTCGCAGGCCCACAGCGCAACCGTCTTGCCGTCGGCAGAAGGCTGGCCATTCAGTCGGAAGGGGTGCAGGTCAAAAGTGGGGCGCACCGCGCGAAACTGGAACGAGGCCAAGCAGGCGCCAGGCACTTGGCGGCGCAACAGGTCCACCAACAAGGTGGCGATCAGCGGGCCGTGCACGATCAGGCCGGGGTAGCCTTCTTCTTGCGTGACATAGCTGCGGTCGTAGTGGATGCGGTGGCCGTTGAAGGTGAGCGCCGAAAACCGGAACAGCGAGACCGGGTCGGGCACGAACTCGCGCTGCCAAGGCGCGCCGGTCTCGGCGGCGGTGGGCGGCACTTCGGGCGCGCCAGGCACAGCGGCTGCGCGGTACACGATGTCGTGGGTTTCGGTCAGGCACAGGCCCTGGGCATTGCTGAAAGCGTGTTCGACCTCAACAAACAGCAAGTCGCCGCTGCGGCCCGATTTGTGTTTGACCGAGGCGATGCGTGACTGCTTTTGCGCGGCATCGCCCACACGCAGCGGGTTATCGGTTTGCCACTGCAGGCGGCCCCCGGCCCACATGCGGCGCGGCAAGGGCACGGGCGGCAAAAAACCTCCGCGCAAGGGGTGGCCATCCGGCCCGATTTGGCTTTGCGGGGCCTGCGGCAAAAAGTACAGCCAATGCCACAGCGGCGGCACGTCGCTGCCCGCGGCTTGGCGCGCGTCGTCGCGGTCAAGCAGGGCGCTTTGGCCACGCAGCGGGGCGGCCACGATCTCGTCGGTCAAGACTTCACTGCGGCCTTCCCAGCTGCGCAGGTGCGCGACTTGGGTTGCGTCTAAATGAGAGAGGGTTGTCATGGGGTCGATCTTCGCGCAGTTGGAGCCGGGAGGCCGTCTGTCTTTGTGAAAGCCCGCCCTTGTAAGTTAAAAAGCGGGGTCATGCCTTGTGCACTTGAGCAGCGGCCCATTGTTCCAGCAGCTCGCGCTTGAGCACTTTGCCGCTGAGTGTCATGGGCATGTCTGGCACCAATGCCATGGTGGTGGGCCGCTTGTAAGGCGACAAATGTTCATGGGCATGGGCCTTCAGGGCCTGCAGGTCCAGCTGCACGCCGAGCTTGGCTTCGATGAAGGCCAGGATGTCTTCGTTCCCATCGGCCGTCTTGCGGCCGACCACCGCCACTTTTTGCACGCCGGGCGAGGTCAACAACACGGCCTCGACCTCGCCGGGGTACACATTGAATCCCGAGCGGATGATCATTTCCTTCAGACGCCCCACCACCTGCAAGGCGCCATCGGCGTCTTGTCGGCCGAGGTCGCCGCTGGCGTACCAGCCGCCGGACTTGATGACCTGCGCGGTGATCTCGGGGTCGCGGAAATAACCGGGCATCAAGCCCACGCCGCGCATCCAAATCTCGCCGGTCTCGCCAACCGGCAGGTCTTGGCCATCGGCGCCGATGATGCGCAGCTCGGCCCCCTCGACCAAGTAACCCGCGCTGGTGTCCGAACGCCGTTCGTTCAGGCGACAGAGCGTCAAAGCGCCCGCGTATTCCGAGAGGCCATAGCCGTGGTGCAAGGGTTTGTCAAAGCGCGTTTCGATCGCCTGCTTGACGCTCAGGTCCAGCGGCGCTGCGCCGGTGTAGACGTAGCGCAGGTCAGGTGCGGCCGGGTGTGCAATGCCCTGGTCGTCAAGCCAGGTCAGCAAACGGGTGAACATGGCCGGCGGGCCTTGCAGCTGCGTCAGGCCTTGATGGGCCAGCGCGTCAAAAACATCGGCCGGGTCAAACTGGCTGCGCATGAGCAGGCCCGAGCCCGCGTGCAGCGAGGCCATGAGCACCGTGCCCAGACCAAAAATGTGCGTCATGGGCAAATAGGCGTACGACCGGTCCGCCGGTCCCAGTTGGCGCGACTGCGCCGAGACGCGCGCAAACTGCAACAGCCCCGCGTGCGTGAGCATCACCCCCTTGGGCTGGCCCGTGGTGCCCGAGGTGAAAATGATCGCGGCCACCTGTTCAGCCAAATCGCCTGTTTGAGCCGTGGCCTGCAGCATGACGGCTGCGCGCCGCAAGCCAGGCAGCACGCTCTCTTGGGTGTCGTGTTGCTGCGCATGCTGGCGCGCCGCCTCAGACACACCCACCGTGAAATACAGCACACGCGCATCGGCCTTGACGGCAAAACCCGCCAGCTCAGACGCCGTCACGCGGGCATTGACCCCGCAGGCCCAGGCCCCCACACGGCTGCAGGCCAGCACCAGGGCCACATGCTCGGGACAGTTTTCGGCGGCCACCAGCACACGGTCGCCCACACGCACACCCGCTTGGCGCAGCTCGGCCTCGAGCAAGTCCACCTGCTGGGCCAACTGGCCCAGCGTCATCACCCCTGGCGTCAAATACAAAAAGAGGTGCTCAGGGGCCTGTGCAACGCGTTCATCAAACAGCTGATGAATGCGCGTGTGCGGTGAGTTCAATTGCAAAGCCATGTTTTATTCGAAGGTCATGCCTTTGGTGACCTCCGCCCACAAAGCGTGTTCGCGGCGCATGCGGTCGGCGAGGTCGGCGGGCTTGGCATTCCAAATCACGTACCCTTGATCGACCCAGCGCTTGTTCAGCTCGGGGTCTTGCAGAGCGCGCGCAGTGGCGGACGTGATCTTCTGGCTGAACTCTGCGTTCATGCCCAGCGGGCCATACAGACCGTACCAGCCACCCACGTCGTAATCGCGGATGCCCAACTCGGTCATGCTGGGCAGTTGCGGCAGGGCTGGGTTGCGCTCTTTGGAGGTCACGGCCAAAGGACGGACCTTGCCGCTGTCGATGTGGGCCTTGGCCCCGCCCACGATGTCAAACATCATCTGGATCTGCCCGCCCATCACGTCGGTCATGGCCGGGGCGTTGCCCTTGTAGGGCACATGCGTCATGGTGATGCCCGCACGGCGCGCAAACAACTCGCCGCTCAGGTGGTTGGATGCGCCCATGCCCGCCGAACCATAGGCCAGTTTGCCGGGATTGGCTCTGCCAAAGGCGACCAACTCGGGCAAAGTTTTGAACGGTTGATTTTGGTTGATGACCAGCACGTTGGCATAACTGAGGATGGTCGCCAGCGGGGTCATGTCCTTGAGCGGGTCAAAGGCCATGGCTTTGAGCACATGGGGGCTGATGGTCATGGTGGGGCTGGCGGCATAGAAAATTTCCAGGCTATTGGCCGCAGACTTGACCACGGTGTTGCCTGCCACCGCACCGCCGGCGCCGGGCCGGTTTTCCACAATCACGGGCTGGCCCAGTTCGCGGCTGAGCACCGGGGCAAACACGCGCGCCGATGAATCCACGGGCCCGCCTGGGGCGTAACCCACGATGAGCTTGACCGTGTTGTTGCCTGTGGATTGGGCCCACACAGGCAGGGCGGATGTGGTGCACACCGCCCCCAAAAGGGCCATCAGTAAGCGGCGCTGGGTGGATGAGGTTTTTGTCATGGTTTGTCTCCTGGGTTTTTCATGGTTGCTGGCTTGGGGGTGATCGGTTGGGGCCGCGCTCAAGGGGATGCGACCAGGCCTGCGCGCGCGCAAGAGCAGCGCGGCAGTCGGCCACCATGCGCTCAATCAAGTCGGCACAAGTGGGCACATCGTCGATCAGGCCAATCACCTGGCCCGCCGCCACCACGCCGCCGTTCACGTCGCCCGATTGCAGGGCCTGGTTGCCGCGCTGGCCTGCGACCAGGTGGCGGATGTCTTCAAAAGTGCAACCGCCTTCGCGGTTTTCAGTCGCCACCACTTCTTGCGAAACAGCGTTGCTCCATGCGCGGGTGGTGTTGCGCATCGTGCGGAACATCAGTTTTGTGTCGCGCTCGGTGGCACCCACCAGGGCCTGCTTGATGTTGTCGTGCACCGGCGCTTCTTGGGTGACCAGAAAGCGCGTGCCCATGTTCACGCCCTCAGCCCCGAGCGCCATGGCGGCGGCCATGCCGCGCCCGTCAGCAATGCCGCCCGAGGCGATCACGGGCACCTTGAGCGCCTGCACCGCCAGCGGAATCAGCACCAGGCCCGGCACATCGTCTTCGCCAGGGTGGCCTGCGCATTCAAAGCCGTCGATGCTGATCATGTCCACCCCATTGCGCTCGGCCGACAGGGCGTGGCGCACCGAGGTGCACTTGTGCACGATGGTGATGCCCGCGTCCTTCATGCGCCCAATGAAGTCCTTGGGGCTGTTGCCTGCGGTCTCCACGATTTTGATGCCGCTGTCGATGATGGCCTGCAGGTACTCGGCATAAGGCGGCGGGTTGATCGAGGGCAAGATGGTGAGGTTCACCCCAAACGGCTGGTCGGTGAGCGTGCGGGTGCGGGCAATCTCTTGCGCCAGCGCCTGAGGTGTGGGCTGGGTGAGGGCCGTGAGCACGCCCAAGCCGCCCGCGTTGGACACGGCCGAGACCAGCTCGGCCTTGCCCACCCATTGCATACCCCCCTGAATGATGGGGTAGCGAATGCCCAGTGATTCGGTGACGCGGGTTTTCATGGTCTTGCTGGCCTCAAGCGTGCGCTTCGCGCACCATGTTGCGACCGATGATGATTTGCTGGATCTGGGTTGTCCCCTCATACAGACGGAACAAACGCACGTCGCGGTAAAAGCGCTCGATGCCGTACTCGGACAGGTAGCCCGCGCCACCCAGGATCTGCACCGCGCGGTCGGCCACCCGGCCGCACATCTCGGACGCAAACATCTTGCAGCACGAAGCCTCGGTCGAGACGTTGCGGCCCTCGTCGCGCTTGCGCGCGGCGTCGATCACCATGCACTCGGCCGCATACAGCTCGGCCTTGCTGTCGGCCAGCATGGCCTGCACCAGCTGGAATTCGGCGATCGACTGGCCAAACTGCTTGCGCTCGATGGCGTAGCGCAAGGCGTCATCCAGGATGCGCTGGGCCACGCCCACGCACACGGCCGCCAGGTGGATGCGGCCTTTTTCGAGCACTTTCATCGCGGTCTTGAAACCCCGACCTTCTTGGCCACCGATCAGGTTGGCGGCGGGCACGCGCACGTTGTCAAACATCACGTCGCAGGTGTGGGCGCCCTTTTGGCCCATCTTCTGGTCATTTTTGCCCAAGCTGATGCCAGGCGACTGGGCGTCCACGATGAAGGCCGACACGCCGCCTGCGCCCTTGTCGGCCGGGTTGGTGCGCGCCATGAGCGTGAAAATTTTGGAGTGCGGCGCGTTGGTGATGTAGCGCTTGGTGCCGTTGACGATGTAGTGCTCGCCCGCACTGTCCGTGCCTCGGATGGCGGTGGTGCGCAGCGAAGCCGCGTCCGAGCCCGCTTCAGGTTCGGTCAGCGCAAACGAGGCGGACAACTCGCCGGTGGCCAGCCTGGGCAGGTAATGGGCTTTTTGTTCTTCGGTGCCGTCCATCAGGATGCCTTGCGAGCCGATGCCCACCGTGGTGCCGATCACCGAACGGAAGGCGGGCGAGGTCTTGCACAGCTCGAACAAGAGCCGCGACTCTTCTTCCATCGTCAGTTCCAGGCCCCCATAGGCCTCGGGGATGGTCAGGCCAAACAGGCCCATCTCGCGCATCTCTTGCACGATGGCTTCGGGGATCTCGTCGGTTTGCGCCACTTCGTTTTCGGCAGGCACCAGACGCTCGCGCACGAAACGGCGCACCGAGTCGAGCAGGGCTTCAAAGGTGTCGGGGTCTCGGATCATGGCTTGCTCACAAGGTTTCAAACGTGCCGAGGATGGCGGTGGTCTGGCTCGACAGCGTGCCGCCGTTGCCGTGGGCCAGCGCGGTCTGCGCACCTTGCACTTGGCGCTCGCCGCCTTCGCCGCGCAACTGGCGCACGGCTTCGATCACGGTGAAGATGCCGTACATGCCAGGGTGCGTGCACGACAGGCCGCCGCCGTTGGTGTTGACCGGCAAACGGCCACCGGGCGCGATGCCGCCGCCCTCCACAAAGGCACCCGCTTCGCCTTTTTTGCAAAAGCCCAGGTCTTCCAGAAACAGCAAGGTGTTGATGGTGAAGGCGTCGTACAGCTGCACCACATTCATGTCGGCGGGCGTGAGGCCGGCCATGGCAAAGGCTTCGCGCCCCGACTGGTTGGCCGCCGTCACGGTCAGGTCGTGCATGGACGAGATCTGGCGGTTCCAGTTGGCGGTGGCGTTGCCCAGCACGTAGACCGGCTTTTGGGGCAAATCGCGCGCACGCTCGGCGCGCACCAGCACAAAGGCACCGCCGCCGTCCGTGACCAAGCAGCAGTCGCGCACCGACAAGGGGTCAGACACCATGCGGGCTTGGAGCACATCGTCGATGGACAGCGGATCGCGCATGAAGGCTTCAGGGTTGCGCTGCGCCCAGGCGCGCGCAGCCACCGCCACCTCGGCCAGCTGGCGGCGTGTGGTGCCGTATTGGTGCATGTGCCGGCGCGTGGCCAGCGCATAGGCGCTCAGCGGTTGCATCGGGGCGTAAGGGGTTTCGTAAGGCTGCGGGTCCATCACGCGGCGCGCTTGCGCGATCTCGGCACGGCCAAAAGTGGACGTGCGCTGCGTGCTGCCGTAGCAGACCAGCACCGCATTGCACTGGCCGGACTGCAAAGCCATCATGGCCGGCAGCAGGTGCGCCACAAAGCTGGAGCCGCCCAGCATGGTGCCGTTGATGTAACGCGGGTTGATGCCCAGATATTCCGTGACGGGCATGGGCCACATGGTGGACAAGACGCTGGCGGTGCACAGGCCGTCGATGTCGCTCATCTTCAAACCGGCATCGGCCACGGCCGCACGCGCAGCGCGGGCCAACACCTCCATCTCGGTGAAGCCCGTGGCCTCGCCACAGCCAAAGGTGGCCACCCCGGCAATGGCGGCGCTGCCGCGCAAAGCCTTGAGGCCCGATGAGGTGTGCACCGCAGCCGATGCCGCCGGGCCACGGGGCACGGGCTTCACCGACGTGGCCTCTGTGCTGGCCGGGTCAAACACCACCAGGCCTTGGCCCTTGTCGACCACCACGCGGGCCTGCACCCGCTGGCCCACCTGCACGGCGTCAACAGGTTCCATGTCCACGCGGGCCATCAGGCGCACGCCTTCGTCCAAGTCGATCAGGCAGACGTTGTAGTCACCGCCTGCGTCGGGCTTGCGGCGGACCGTCGTGACCGAATACACCGTGCCCAGACCGCTCGGATCCACCAGGGCGAGCGCCTCGCTGCCGCAGTGCGGGCAGACCTCGCGCGGGAAATAAACATGTTGGCCACAGCCCTGGCAGTGCTGGATGGTGAAACGGCCGGCATCGAGCGCGGCCTGGTGCTGTGCCAGCACACCGGTGTCTTGTTGCATCGTTGACATGGTCATGATTTAAATGGGGTCCCAGCTGAAGACATCGCCCGAACGCTCCAGGTCAAAAAAGCTGGATTTGAGGGCGGGCATGGCTTGGTCCAGCACCGATTGCGGCGTCCAACCTTCGCTGCGGTGCACCGAGCGGATGGGGCGCGGCTGGCTCATCAAAAAGATCTCGTTGTTGCGCACGGCAAAAACCTGGCCGTTCACATGGGCCGAGTCGTCACTGGCCAGGGCCACGGCCATGGGCGCGATCTTGGCGGGGGTCATCTGCTTGATGCGCTCGACGCGGGCTTGCTCTTCGGGCGTCTCGGTCGGGATCGAGCCGATCATGCGGCTCCATGCAAAAGGCGAAATGCAGTTGGAGCGCACATTGAACTTTTGCATGTCGAGCGCGATCGATTTGGACAGCGCGGTCACGCCCAGCTTGGCCGCCGAATAATTGGCCTGACCAAAGTTGCCCACCAGCCCCGAGGTGGAGGTCATGTGGATGTAGTTGCCACTTTCTTGTTCCTTGAAGTGCGGGGCTGCAGCGCGGCTGACGTAGAAAGCGCCGTACAAATGCACTTTGAGCACGGCGTCCCATTCGTCCATGCTCATCTTGTGGAAGAAGCGGTCGCGCAAGATGCCTGCGTTGTTGACCACCACGTCGATGCGGCCAAAGCTGTCGATGGCCGTTTGGATGATGCGGGCCGCACCTGCGGCGTCAGACACGCTGTCGGTGTTGGCCGCAGCCTGACCGCCCAGGGCCTGGATTTCATTGACCACCTGTTGGGCGGGGCCGGCGTCTTGGCCTTCGCCCGAGACGGACGCGCCAATGTCGTTGACCACCACCCGGGCGCCTTCGCGGGCCATGGCCAGCGCAATGTCGCGGCCAATGCCGCCGCCTGCGCCGGTGACCACCACGACTTTGTCCTGAACCAGTCCTGCCTTGCTCATGTTGTTCTCCTGCGGGTGCCGGGGTGCGGGCCTTTCAGGGTCTGCGCACCCCATGGGGGTTGATGCATCTTGATGTGTTCAAGGATTTCAAACAATCTGCCAATGCGGAAGCGGGTCTTTCGCAATGCCGAACTCAGGGTAAGCCCTTGGGCCCGGGTTCAGCTTTTCTCCAGAGCCGGCCAAGCAAACAAGGGCGGCTGCTTGGTCAAAAAGCGGTTGACGGCTTCGCGGTGCTCGGCGGTGCCTGCGGCCAAAGACTGGGCTTGCGCTTCGGCGCTCAGCATGTCCTGCAAGCCACCGCCCAAAGCGCTGTTCAGACTGCGCTTGATGAGCGCCACAGCCGCAGGCGACGCGCCCACAAAACTGCGGGCCATGGCCTGCGCCCGAGGCAACAGCTGGTCCGGCTCGTGCAGCTCCATCACGATGCCCAGCCGCAAGGCCTCTTGCGCGTCGATGTCGCGGGCCGAGAGCATGATTTCTTTGGCACGCTGCACGCCCACCACGCGCGGCAAGGTGTAGAGCGCGCCCACATCGGGCACCAGCCCCACCTTGAGGAAAGACATGTTGAACCAGGCGCGTGGTGTGGCCAGCACAAAGTCGGCCGACAAAGCCAGGCTGAAGCCCGCACCCGCGGCCGCGCCATCGACCGCAGCAATGACCGGGCGGTCGAGCGTGAGCAAGACCTGCAACCACGCATGCAGGGTCTGCATGCGCTGGAGCCAGCCGCCGTTGTCGAGATTGGCGGCCGCAATGTTTTTCAGGTCACCGCCCGAACAGAAGTGCCCGCCCGCGCCCGTCAGGATCACGGCACGGATGCTGCGGTCTTGCTGGATGTGTTGCAAGGCAGCCGCCAGTTCTTCGCGCATGGCGGGCTCGAGCGCATTGCGCTTGGTCGGGCTGTTGAAGGTCAGGGTAGCAACCTGTTCGGTCACCTCAAATTGGAGCAAGGATGTGTGGGTCATGGTCATGTCAGCGCAATCACGGCTTCTCCGGACAATTTGATCTGGCCTTCGGCGTTGGTGGTGGTCAGCGACAAGCGCACGCGGCGCTCGCCACCCACTTCAAACTTTTCGGTCACTTGGCCTGTGCAGGTGATCTTTTCGTGCACCTGGGTCATGGCGGCAAAGCGCACGCTGTAGTCCCGAATCGCCGTTTGCGGCACCCAGTTGGTGAGCAAGCGGGCGAGCCAGCCCATGGACAACATGCCGTGCGCAATCACATCGGGCAAGCCCGCGATGGCAGCAAAGTCGGTGTCGACGTGGATCGGGTTGTGGTCGCCCGAAGCGCCGCAGTACAGCGCCAGCGTGAGGCGCGAAACGGGCGGCAACTCCAGCGCGGGAATGGCATCGCCCACTTGCAGGGCATCCAAGGAGAGGAGTGTCATGGGGTGTTCCTTATGCGCTGGGGCCGTGGCGCAAAACCGTCACAGCACGCAGATCGGCGACATGCTCGCCACGCTGGTTGCTGACATGGGTTTTGCGGACGACGAATTCGAGTGCGCCGCCCTTCTTGTCGTAGATGTCTTCAATGCGCTGCTCAAAGCGCAGCACATCGCCCGCATAAGCCATGCGGTGGAAGGTGAAGCCCTGCTCGCCGTGCAGCAGCTTGCGGTAGTCCATGCCGAGCAGGTTGCGGATCGCAGCCGGGTCGGGCGACTCCAACTCTAGACAAAACAAAAACGTGGGCGGTACGGGCAAGGCTGGGTGCCCCGCCGCTTGGGCTGCGGCTTCGTCGGTATAAATGGGGTCGGTCTGACCCGTGGCCTTGGCGAAAAACCGCAAACGGCCTTTTTCCACCAACACCTCAAAAGCGGGCATGCTGTGGCCAATGTATTGGCGGTCGATCATGATTCACCTCCGAAATGGCTGTCAGGTGAAGCCGGGCCGATGGCCCAGCTCTTATGGTTCCGAAGCACCCCTCGGATGTGTGCTGATCTGAACAACCCAGCACCATCGATCAGGCTCTGACATCGGTTCCTCTCATGTCATCCTAAGCCACCCTCTCTTGGCTGGGTGGCTGCAACTGTCACCAAGGTTTGGGGCCTCGCCAACAAGCCGAGCAAAACACCCCCTCTTGGCCAGAACAATTGACCTCCCCGATAATCGAGGGTTTTAAGCATTTGCAGCAAAGAACACCATGAGCACATTCCAAACCACCGGCGCACGCGCTACGGGCCTGGCCACCATCGCCGCTGACGGCACCGTGCTGGACACCTGGTTCCCCGCCCCCGAACTGGCGGCCGATGTGGCCGCCAGCGGCAGCACCCGCCTGACCCAGGCCGAAGCCGTGGCGGCGCTGGGCGCTGACGTGGCCCAGGCCTTGGCCCCGTGCGCCGTGCGCAATGCCACCGTGGTCGCCGTGCGCACCGAAATCAAAAGCTTGGCCGACGCGCCCGCCGACACGCACGACGCCTACCTGCGCCTGCACTTGCTGAGCCACCGCCTGGTGTTGCCGCACGGCGCCAACGTGACCGGCATTTTTGGCCTGCTGCCCAACGTGGCCTGGACCAACTTTGGTCCGTGTGCCCTGGCCGATGTGCCTGCTGCTCGGTTGAAAGCCCGTGGCACCGGCCGCGTGCTGGAGATCAAGGGCCTGGACAAGTTCCCGCAGATGACCGACTACGTGATCCCGTCTGGCGTGCGCATCGCCAACGCCGACCGCGTGCGCCTGGGCGCGCACCTGGCCAGCGGCACCACCGTCATGCACGAAGGCTTTTGCAACTTCAACGCGGGCACCTTGGGCGCCAGCATGGTCGAAGGCCGCATCAGCGCCGGCGTGGTGGTGGATGACGCCAGCGACATCGGCGGCGGCGCCTCCATCATGGGCACGCTGTCGGGCGGCGGCAAAGAGGTCATCAAGGTCGGCAAGCGTTGCCTGCTGGGCGCCAACGCCGGCATCGGCATCTCGCTGGGCGACGACTGCATCGTCGAAGCCGGTTGCTACATCACGGGCGGCAGCCGCGTGCAAATGCCCGACGGTTCGGTCATGAAAGCCAAAGAACTGTCCGGCAAAAACGGCATTTTGTTCCGCCGCGATTCACAGTCGGGCGCTTTGCACGCCATCCCGCGCAACAAGAGCTGGGGCGAATTGAACGCGGAGTTGCACAAAAACTGATGGGGGTTCTGCGCCCAACCACACGGCGTGTACGCGAGAGCGGCACGCCGTTTTGCTTTCAAGGCAATCCCCTACGCCCTCAGGCTGGGCTCCTACAAAAAGACCACCGCCCGACTCAGGTTTTGGCCAGGTGCGCTTTGGCCAAGGCCACGTACCAATCCAGGCACCCCGGGTTGGCCATGGCGTCTTTGTTGACCACTTTTTCCAGCGGCTGGCCCAGCATGAGTTTCTTGATCG
The DNA here is from genome assembly GCF_000293865.2 of Limnohabitans sp. Rim28. Classification (GTDB taxonomy): domain Bacteria; phylum Pseudomonadota; class Gammaproteobacteria; order Burkholderiales; family Burkholderiaceae_C; genus Limnohabitans_A. Next base: position 48,362 of record NZ_ALKN02000004.1, read on the forward strand.
GCAGCTCCTGCTTCTTACCAGACAGGGTGCGCGGAATCTCGGCGACCTGAAAAATGTCGTTCGGGATGAAGCGCGGGCTGAGCGCCACCTTGATGGCGTTGTTCAGCTTGGCCTTGACCGCGTCGTCCAGTGTTGTGCCGGGCCGCAGCACCACAAACAGGGGCATGTAGCTTTCCTTGCCCAGGTATTCCAGGTCCACCACCATCGAGTCCATGACTTCGGGCAGGGCCTCGACCGCGCTGTACAGCTCGCTGGTGCCCATGCGCAGGCCATAGCGGTTGATGGTGGCGTCGCTGCGGCCAAAGATCACGCAGCCTTCACCCTCGCCTTGCGCGTTGCCAATGCGCAGCCAGTCGCCATGCCGCCAGACACCGCCCATGCTGGCCGGCCCGTCGCCGCCACCGGGCATGCGGCCGTGGCCTGCGGGGTACATCTCAAAATAACTGGCCAGATAACGGGCGTTGCCCTTGTCGTTCCAGAAGTACAGTGGCATGGACGGGATGGGCTGGGTGCAGACCAGCTCGCCCACTTCGCCGATCACCGGTTCACCGGCTTCGTTCCAGGCTTCGACCGCACACCCCAATTCGCGGCACTGCATGACGCCGGGCTCTTGGGGGAGTTCTCGATGACCGCCGACAAAAGCACCCGCAAAGTCGGTGCCGCCTGAAATGTTGCACCACCAAATATCGGTGCCGATGGCCTTGAATTGATCGACACCCCAGCTTTGGGTTTCGGGCGACAAGGGTGAGCCTGTGGTGCCCAAGGCGCGCACCCGCGACAAATCACCACAGCGGGCAATGTCCACGCCCGCCTTTTGGCAGTTGGCAAAGAAAGCCGCGCCAGCACCAAAAAAGGTGACTTTTTCTTCAGCCGCCATGCGCCACAAAATGCCCCAGTCCGGTTTGTCTTTGCTGCCGCCGGGGTTTCCGTCATAAATCACGCAAGTCACGCCGTTCAGCAAACCAGCCACTTGCGCGTTCCACATGACCCAACCGGTCGAGCTGTACCAATGGAAACGCTCGCCCCAGCTGTTGGACTGGTAACTGCAGCCAATGTCGTTGTGCAGGATCTTGTTGGCCAGCGCCACGATCACGGTGCCGCCATGGCCGTGCACGATGGGTTTGGGCAGGCCCGTGGTGCCACTCGAATACACAATCCACAGCGGGTGGTCAAAGGGCAGCCACATGGGCTCGAAGGCGTGCACCTGGGCGTCGTCTCGCGCGGTGATGGCCGACATCTGCACGCTGGCCCCCACATCGCAATTGGCCAAATCCAGCGTGCCCAAGTTTTCGTGGATGACCACATGCTGCACGCTGGGCAAAGCGTTTTGCAACTCTTGCACCACAAGCATGCGGTCAAAGTCGCGCCCGCCATAGCTCACGCCATCCACGGCCACGAGCACTTTGGGCTCGATCTGTTTGAACCGGTCCAGCACCGCGTTGGTGCCCATGTCCGGCGCACAAATGCTCCACACGCCACCAATGCTGGCGGTGGCCAAAAACGCCACCATGGCCTCAGGGATGTTGGGCATGTAAGCGGCGACCCGGTCACCCGGCTGGATGCCTTGGGCTTGCAGGTGCAAGGCCATGGCGGCCACTTGGCGGCGCAGCTCGGGCCAGGTCACCTCGCGGCGCAGGCCCTTTTCGTTGTGGCTGATGACGGCCAAAAACCCCGCCTCGTGCGCGGGTTGCACATGGCGCAGCACCTGGTGCGCGTAATTGGTCTGGGCCCCGGTGAACCACTTGGCCCCCGGCATGACGTTGTTGGCCAGCACCGCGGTGTGGGGGGTTGGCGACTGAAAATCAAAATAGTCCCAGATGCTTTGCCAAAATGCGTCGAGCTCGGTGACCGACCAACGCCACAAGTCGTTGTAAGTGGCAAAGCTCAGGCCACGTTCATCGCGCAGCCAGTTTTGGTAAAGCCGGATCTGAGGCCGATGGGGCGCTGGGGCCGAAACAGTTTTGTCGGTATTCATAGGGAACAGCGTAGCAGTGGGCACATCGCGCTGTCACCCCAAAAACCCTGAAAACACGCACTTAGGCGACAGGGTCTTTCGCCATGCGCTGGCTCTTCCAGTACACATCGTCGCCGCCGTTCATGCGGTTGAGCACGCGGGCCAGCACAAACATCAGGTCTGAAAGACGGTTGAGGTACTGGCGCGGGGTTTCATTGATGGCCTCTTCATTGCCCAAAGCCACACACGCACGTTCGGCGCGGCGGGCCACGGTACGGCACACATGGGCTTGCGAGGCACCGCGTGAGCCCGCGGGCAAGATGAACTCTTCCAACTTGGGCAACTGCGCGTTGTATTTTTCCAAGGCCTCGTCCAGTGCGGCCACAGCTTCTTCTTTGAGCAGCTCAAAACCGGGAATCGACAACTCACCCCCCAGGTTGAAAAGCTGGTGTTGCACCTCCACCAGCAGTTCGCGCACGTCGGCCGCCATGTCTTCGCACAGCAGCAGGCCGATGTGCGAGTTCAGTTCGTCCACCTCGCCCATGGCGTGCACGCGCAGGCTGTTTTTGGACACGCGCTGGTTGTTGCCCAAGCCGGTGGTGCCGTTGTCGCCGGTGCGGGTGGCGATTTGTGTGAGTCGGTTGCCCATGGGTTTGCTCTCTCTTTTTGTTCGCTCAAGGCTGCAGGATTTGCAGAAATCGCCCACAGGGTGGGCGCCTACAGAGATGGTCGATTGTCGGCCAAGTCCCCTTGGCTTGTCTGACAAAGGACAGCATGGCCACTGTTTGCGGCGTAAACTGCGTTTTCGCATGTCTGGTGGGTTCGCCCTGCCGCCCCATCGATGCTACTGGAGAGACCCATGAACGCCCCCACCGCAGCCGCCCATCTGGCCCCCGAAATCGCGCAACGCGCCGTGCCCGAAGCGTTTTTGACGGCCCTCAAAGCCCGCTTTGGCACCAACTGCTCGACCGCGCTGGTGGTCCGCGAGCAGCATGGGCGCGATGAATCGGCCTTCACCCATGTGCCGCCACCGGCTGCCGTGGTGTTCGCCGAAAACACCCAGGACGTGGCCGACGCCGTCAAACTTTGCGCCGAATTCAAGGTGCCGGTCATCCCCTTTGGCGTGGGCTCCTCGCTCGAAGGCCATTTGCTGGCGGTGCAAGGCGGCATCAGCATCGACCTGACGCGCATGAACAAAGTGCTGTCCATCAACGCCGAAGACCTGACGGTGACGGTACAGCCGGGCGTGACGCGCAAGCAACTCAACGAAGAGATCAAATCGACCGGGCTGTTCTTCCCGATCGACCCCGGCGCGGACGCGACCATTGGCGGCATGAGCGCCACGCGCGCCAGCGGCACCAACGCTGTGCGCTACGGCACCATGCGCGAGAACGTGCTGGCCATGGAAGTGGTCACCGCAGCCGGCGAAGTCATCCGCACCGGCACCCGTGCCAAAAAGTCGAGCGCCGGCTACGACCTGACACGCCTGATGGTGGGCAGCGAAGGCACGCTGGGCGTGATCACCGAAGTCACCGTTCGCCTGTACCCCTTGCCCGAAGCCATCTCGGCGGCCATTTGCTCCTTCCCCAGCATCGAGGCGGCGGTACGGGCGGTCATCCAGACCATCCAACTGGGCGTGCCGATTGCCCGGGTGGAGCTGATCGACCACAACACGGTGCGCATGGTGAATGCTTACGCCAAACTGGGCCTGCGCGAAGAGCCCATGCTGCTGATGGAGTTCCACGGCTCGCCCGCGGGCGTAAAGGAACAAGCCGAAACCGTCCAAGAAATCGCCAGCGAGTTTGGCGGCAATGCCTTTGAATGGGCCACCACCCCCGAAGAGCGTACGCGCTTGTGGACCGCACGGCACAACGCCTACTTTGCGGCCATCCAGAGCAAGCCCGGCTGCCGCGCCATCAGCACCGACACCTGCGTGCCCATCAGCCGCCTGGCCGACTGCCTGCTCGACTCGATCACCGAAACCGATGCCAGCGGCCTGCCCTACTTTTTGGTCGGCCATGTGGGCGACGGCAACTTCCACTTCGGCTATCTGATCGACCCGAACAACCCTCAAGAGTGCGAAACCGCCGAAGCGCTGAACCAGCAATTGGTCAGCCGCGCCCTGCGTCTGGGCGGCACTTGCACGGGCGAGCACGGCATTGGCCTGCACAAGATGGACTTCTTGCGCACCGAAACCGGCGAGGGCGCGGTGGACATGATGCGCACCATCAAGCGGGCGCTGGACCCGCACAACATCATGAACCCGGGGAAGATTTTCTCGATGTGAGCATGCGCCAAGGCCTGGTCGCAGGCCTTGGCGCAGGTCAGGGCCTCAGAGCGCCGGTGCCTTGACCGAACCCCACACCGCTTCCATGGCCATGCCGATGGCCAGCAAGTTGGCGTCAGAGCCCAGTGGGCCATCGATCTCCATGCCCACAGGCAAACCGCCCGCTGTCAGACCCGCGGGAATTGACAGACTGGGAATGCCGGCGTTGGTGCAAGGGTCGGTATGAAAAATGCAAGTGCCAAAGGTGTCGCGTGCCGTTTGTTTCGCCACACCGCCGACGGTGTAGGGGAGTTTCCCTGAACTGGAGCCAGCCGCAGCATCGATCTTGGGCGCAGCCAAGAGGGTCGTTGGGAACAACACGCACTCTACGCCTTGCGCCGTGAAATAGTCTTTGTAAAGTTTTTGCAGTTGTGCCCGGCCCCCTGTTGTGGGCACCATGGCCGCGGCATAGGCGGCGGCAAAGACATCACCCGCAATCGCACCAAAAGCACCCACCACGTCGGGGCTGGCCAATCCGGCCTGCACTTGTGCCACGGTGGTGACGGGTGCACTGTTGGCGCTCAAGTACGCTGGAATCGCAGCGACAGGTTCATGCAAAGCAATCGGAAAAGAGATCGCATCATTGAGCGCCATGATGCCGGTCAAGTCGGCATCGACAAACACCACGCCCGCATCGGCCAGCTTTTTCTTGGCCGCATCGGCGACTGTCTTGACGCCGTCATCAAGGTCCGTCCAGAAGGCGGCGGGAATACCGATCTTCAGACCCTTGAGCGCTTTGGCTGTGGGCACAGTACCGCCCGTGATGACGGCATCGAGCAAAGCCAAATCGGCCACGGTGCGGCCCATGGGGCCGACGGTGTCGCGTGTGGTGCTGATCGGTAGCGCGTCGTTGGCGGTGTCTGGGTAACGGCGGCCATTGCCCGCGCCTTCACCCACCGATGGGCGAAAGCCTGCAATGCCACAAAACGATGCGGGCACCCGGGTCGAGCCACCTGTGTCCGTGCCCAGGCCCACTGGCGCAAACCGCGCAGCCACGGCCACCGCCGTACCGCCCGAAGAGCCGCCTGGGATGCGTGTGGTGTCATAGGGGTTTTTGCAAGGGCGACTGGCTTCTTTGGTGATGGGGTCAATGCCCAAGGTAAAGTTGGTCGAGGTGATGCCAAAGGCCCACTCATGCAGGTTGGACTTGCCCAAGATGATGGCGCCTGCATCCAGCAGTTTCTGTACAGAAGGCGCGTTGGTTTTGGGCTGAAAGTTGCGCAGCGATGAGGTGCCGCCCGTGGTTTTCATGCCTTTGGTGTTGATGTTGTCCTTGACCACAATCGGCAAACCCGCCAACGCGCCCAGTGTTTTGCCTGCAGCGCGGTCGGCATCGACCTGTTTGGCCGCAGCCAAGGCACCGGCTTCGTCGATGCTGATCATGGCGTTGAGCTCAGACAATGACTTGGCGCGGTTGATCAAGTTGGTGACATAGGCGGTGGCGGTCAAGCTGCCTGCTTTGTAGGCGGCCAGCGCCTGCGTAGCGGTGAGGGCCAGCTGTTCGTCTGCACTCATTGCCGCCGCGCCACTGCTGCCACCACAGGCTGTCAAGCCCACGCCACCCAACATGGCGGCCGCTGATACAGCGCCCGTGCTTTTGAAAAAATGTCGACGTGATGCATTAGGGGTCATGATGGTCTCCTTGGATGTTGAAACGCCCGAATGGACGTTCTTTGCATGCTAGGCAGCCCATCTGTGCTCAACCATCCTGCAGAGTCAGGAGGCAAGCGCCATCAGATTCTCAACTTGTGCACCAGTGCCGCACGGTTGCTGACGCCCACTTTGCGGAAAGCATTTTCCAAATGTGTGCGTACGGTGGTGCTTGAAATTTGCAAGTTCCGCGCGATTTCCTTGTCCGTCAAGCCCAGCATCACCAAGCGTGCCGTATCTTGCTCACGGGGCGTCAGGCGCTGCGACAAGGTATTGAGCAGCACGTCATTGCGCTGGCTCGGCCTTTGTGCCCGGGCCAATGCCGTCACGAAAGCCGGCTGCAGCATGTCCAACAGGCGCAGCTCATCCAGGGAAAAGTTTTCACGCCGCTTGTCACGCCAGATGCGCATGTCGCCCAGGTTTTGTCCTTGGTGCCATGCGTACAGGTTCACACCCCAATAGAGACCATCCTTGTTCAAGAAGTCATTGAAGAACTCGGTTTTTTTGAGGTCTTCATGGGCAATCACATCGGTTGCACGAACAGCCACCTGATAGCGCTGCATCAGGGGTGTGATGGGGTCATGGAACTGGTAATAACTTTCATAGGCACGAAGGTTCATCGGATCCATGTTGATCTGGGTGGCCTGTGCAAAGCTCAATGATCCTGGCTGCCAGACGTAACTGGCATAAAACTGTGCCCCTAGCAATTGCATGACCAAGTCGCCCATGATTTCACGGATTTCCCGTTCTTCATGGGGCTCGGCCAGCGTCTGCATGATGTGGCTCAGCAGCGTTGTTTGTTTTCCACTGAGGTACACGACCCACCTTCTCGCCTGTTTTCCTTCATGGATTACATATCTATCCTGACAACCCCCCAACCGGGTTTGCCCCATCCTGAACTTCAAGGATGTCCCGATGGCGATGCGCCTGAATGGGTGGGTGGGCCGTATCAGTTGGACGCACTTGGGCGCCGTGTCCACAACCACTGCGCCAGGCCCCCCACCACCACACCCCAAAAGGCCGAGCCCACGCCAGCCACCGTGACACCCGACAGCGTCACCAGAAAGGTCAGCACGGCGGCATCGCGGTGCTGCTCGTCCTTGACGGCCACCGCCAAACCGGCGGCCATGGTGCCCAACAACGCCAAACCGGCCACCGCCAACACCAGCGCCTGCGGAAACGCCGCCATCAGGCTGACGATGGTGCCACCCGCCAAGCCCAAAGCGATGTAGAGCACACCCGCCGCCGCCGATGCCGTGTACCGGCGGCTCGGGTCAGGATGGGCCTCTTTGCCCATGCAGATGGCGGCGGTGATCGCCGCCAGGTTGAGCGCATAGCCGCCAAAAGGGGCCAGCAAGAAACTGGCCAAACCGGTCGCCCCAACCACTGGGGACACCGGGATGTCGAAACCCGAAGCCCGCTGCGCGGCCACACCCGGCAGGTTCTGAGAGGCCATGGTGACCACAAACAACGGCAGGGCCACGCTGACCATCGCCGTCCAGCTCCAGGCCGGGCTCACCCACACGGGCATGGCCCAGGTCCAGGCCACACTGGACACGTTCAACTGGCCTTGCAAAGCGGCCACACCCATGCCCACCAGCAACACCACGGGCACAGACCAGCGCGGCCACCCGCGTCGGCCCAGCACATAGGCCACGGTCATGGCGATCACCAGCACAGGCGCTTGCACCACGGCCCCTACCGCGTCCAGCGCAAAGCGCGCCAACACGCCGGCCAACAGGGCGCTGGCCAGTGCCAAGGGGATGTGGGACATCAGGCGTTCAAACCAGCCGCTGTAGCCCACCGCCATGATCAGCAGCGCGCACACCATGAAAGCGCCCGTGGCCTCCGGCAAGCTCACGCCCTGGGTCACCGCCAGCACCGCCGCACCAGGGGTTGACCAGGCCGTCAGGACCGGCAGGCGGTACCACAGGCTCAGGCCCAAGCTGGTGATGCCCATGCCCAGGCCCAAGGCCCAGATCCAGGACACGGTTTGGGCCGGCGTGGCACCCAGGGCTTGCGCGGCCGAGAACACAATCGCCGCAGAACTGGTGAAGCCCACCAGCACCGCCACACAACCGGCCACCCCGGTCGACAACGACAGATCACGCCAGACGGAGCTCATGCGTTCCCTTACACCTTTGACAAAAAAAATTCAGCCCGGAGGCACCGGTGCGCGGGGCGCACCGCGCAACAACAAGGCCTCAACCTCGTTGCACAGCTGAACCGGGTCGAAGGGCTTGAGCAGCAAAGCACTCAAGCCCGCGTCCTTGAAGCGCGCCAAGTCCTGGGGGTTCACATTCGCAGTGAGACCGATCACCGGCGCCAGGCCATGGGACGTGAACGATTGCCGAATGGCTTGCGTGGCCTGCACCCCGTCCATGACCGGCATCAGCATGTCCATGAACACCAGATCAAAGCGCTGTGCGCGCCACAGCGTCAGCGCGTTGGCGCCATTTTCTGCCTCGACCACCACGCTGTTCGGCCAAGCATTTTTCAGTGCCTGCTTGACCAACAAGCGGTTCAGGCGGTGGTCGTCCACCACCAAAAATTGCCAGGCCTGGTCGGCGGTTTGCAGCGCCCTGGCGACGGGTCCCTTGACCGATGCGGGAGGCGACTGAGCCTGCAGCGGCAGAGTGAACCAAAAGCGCGAGCCCTGGCCCGGAGTGCTGTCAAACCCGATCTCGCCTTCCAGCAGTTCCACCAAGCCTTGCGTGATGGCCAAGCCCAGCCCGTTGCCACCGTAGTGCTTCTGGATATCGCCCTGAGCTTGCATGAAACGGCTGAAAATGCGGGGCTGGTCATGCAGCGCAATGCCGATGCCCGTGTCCTGCACCGAAAACTGCACGCCCGTGGAATGGCACTGCACCCGCAGAACCACCTCCCCCTGATGAGTGAATTTGAGCGCATTGCCCAACAGGTTGACCAGGATTTGCATCAGCCGATGGCGGTCGGTGCGGACCCATTGCGGCACGTCATCGGCGATCTCACAGCGGTAATTCAGATCCATACTTTGCACACGGGGCGTGAACAAGTCGAAGGCGTGCCGGACCGTCTCGCGCAATTCAAAGGTTTCGGCGTGTGCCGTCAGGCCCCCCGTCAAAAACTGCGAGTAGTCGAGCACGTCGTTGATCACGGTCAGCAAATGGTCGGCCGATTGGCGGGTGTGATCCAGGATCTCCATAGCCCGCGGCTTGTGTTGCACCTCTTTCGTCAAGAGACTGCTGAAGCCCAGGATGGCGTTCATGGGCGTGCGCAATTCGTGGCTCACCGAAGCAATGAAGTGCTCGCGCATCTCCAGGGCCTGCAGCAGTTCCGCCTGCTTGTTCTCCAGTTCTTTTTGGCGTGCCCGGCCCTCGCGCAAGGCGATCTGGTACTGCCTGTCGTACAACAGTGGTACGAACAGCAAAATCAGACTGGCCACCGAAAGGATGAAGAATGAAAAGAGGGTCAAGGCATCGGTGTCAAGGGTCTGTGCCGGTGCGAGCCAGCCCCGATCGGTCAAAAAAGCCATCAGCAATTGCGCCGCGAAAACCACGGCCAACCAGCCATAGCCGGCGCGCGGCCCAATGATGTAAAAGGGAATCACCGGCACGATCAGCAACCACGACAGCCTGGGCGAATGCACACCGCCAGCTGCCCAAGTGGCATGGATCAAGAAGCACACGCCAATCGTGCAGGCCAGATGGATGGCCCGGTTCAAGGGCATGCCCCGGGCAATGAGCACCAACTGGCCCGTCAACATCAGGCAAAAGACGATGACAGACTGGGTGATTTGCGGATAGGGGTCGAGCAGCGCAGAACCAAACGCCGTCAGAATGACAACGACTTCAAAGCCAAACAGGTAGGGCATCTTGCCCTGCTGAAAGGCCTGAGGCAATTTCGGCACCCAGACGCGTTGGACCCAGTCCTTCAAACGGGCCACGCTCATGGCAACACCTGCTGCGCGGCCATCACTTGCGACACCGTCTCCACCATGCGCTCGGGGTCCATGGGTTTGTAGAGCACTTCGTTCATGCCCGCATCCAGACAACGCTGGCGATCGACCGGGTTGGCATTGGCCGTCAGGGCGATCACCGGCAAATGACACAGCGGCCGTGGCAACTGCCGCACAGCGCGGGTGAGCGTCAGGCCATCCATCTCGGGCATGACCATGTCGATCAAGGCCAGGTCAAACGGCTGCGCCTGGATCTTGGTCAAGGCCTCGGCGCCCGACGCGGCAGTGGTGATGCGCGCCAATGGCCAAGCCTTGCGCAGTTGCAGTTGCGCCACCATCAGGTTCATGGCGTTGTCGTCCACCACCAGCACATCGAAGGGGGCCTGACCAGGCCACTGTGCCGTCGCCACGGGCGCCACGGGCAGCGCGGCCGTAGACGCTTGCAACGGCAACTCAAACCAGAACAAAGCACCCTGTCCCACCTCACTGTGCACCCCGATGCGGCCGCCTTGCAGAACCACCAAGCGCTCGCAAATGCTCAGGCCCAAACCCGTGCCGCCAAAAGCCTGGTGGGTCGCCATGTCGGCAGATTCAAAGCGGTTGAAAATGTGCGTGTGCCGCTCGGGCGCCACGCCGCGACCGGTGTCTTGCACCTCCACCCGCAGGCACTCGTTTTGCCATTGCAAGCGCAAGGTGATGCCGCCCTGGGCCGTGAACTTGATGGCGTTGTCGAGCAAGTGCTCCAGCAACTGAGACAGCCGCTGGCGATCCAGCCAGATTTCTGCGGGCAGTTGCGGCGCCACCTGGACGTGCCAATCCAGACCCTTGGCTCGGGCACGCGCTCTGAACTTGGGCAGCAAGGCGGCCAGCCAGGCCTGCAAGGCAATGGGCTCGGGAAACAGCTGGACACGGCCAGCCTGCAACTGGGCGAAATCCAGAATGCCGTTGACCACGCTCAGTAAGTGCTCTGTCGAGTGGCGGATGTGCTCGACGGTGTCGACATGAGCGGGGTTATCCGCCAGCTCCTCGCGCAGCAAGCCGTTGAGCCCCAGGATCGCGTTCATGGGCGTGCGCAACTCATGCCCAACAGCAGCCACAAATTCGTCTTTGTGCGATTGCGCCGCCATCAATTGCGCGGACGCGGCCTCCAGTTCGAGGTTGCGCGCTTGAACAACCGCCAATTGCGAGCGGTGCGAGTGCTCAAAAAGCGACAGCATCCACATCATCATGATGCAGGCCAAGACGTGGTTGAGCAAGGTCCACAAGACCGTGCCTTGCGTCTGCATGGGCTGGATCAAGCCGCCCTGCAGTGTCGCCAGCAGCAAGCCCACTTGAATGCTCAAGACGAGCAGCATCCAGACGGCGGCACCCCAAACGCCCAAGAAAAACAGGGTGGGCACCGCCAACACCATCAGGTACACCATGACAGGTGAGCTGATGCCGCCCGTCTTCACCGCGATGTAGGTCACGAGCGACACGAAGATCAACAGGGCCAGATTGGCGACGATAAAGTGCAGGTGCCGCACCCAAATCAGCGGCATCAAGGCGAACAACAACAGGCTTGACCACAAATTGGCGCGCGGGTCATAGATCTGCTGGGGCAGCAGATAAAACAACATCGAGCCACCCAAAACCATGAGAATGCACAAGGCCAGCACTTGCTCTCGCTGGAGCGGCGCCGTGGTCCAACCGAAGGACCTGGATCGCCAGCCGCGAAGGATTGACTCCAGCAATCTCATGGCTCGGGTCACTCAGTTGCGCAGCCGCTCGATCAGGCCATTGAGCTCGTCCAGCGAACCAAACTGAATGCTCAATTCACCGAGCTCTTCCATCCGGCCCAGGCGCTTGACGCGTTTCTTGACACGCACCTCCACCTCGGCCATCAGGATGTCTGACAACTCTTCTTCGATGCGGCGAATGTCTCGGGACTTTTCCTTTTTCGGTTTTTGCGTCACCAGATTGAATTCGGCACTCAACTTTTTGGCCAGACTTTCCGCTTCCCTGACGGACATTTTGCGCGCCGCGATCTGGTTGGCGGCGGTGATTTGCGCCGCCTTGTCCAGGGACAACAAGGCCCGCGCATGGCCCATGTCCAGGTCCCCGGCCATCAGCATGGTTTGCACCGGTTCGGCCAGGTTCAACAAGCGCAGCAGGTTGCTGCCTGCGCTGCGCGAACGCCCCACCGCCTGCGCGGCGGCTTCGTGAGTGAGCCCAAACTCTTTGATCAGGCGTTGCAGGCCTTGGGCCTCCTCCAACGGGTTGAGGTCTTCACGTTGGATGTTCTCGATCAAGGCCATGGCGGCGGCGGCCTCGTTGGGCACGTCGCGCACCAAAACAGGAACCGTGTCCAAGCCCGCTAAACGCGAGGCCCTGAAGCGGCGTTCGCCCGCGATGATCTCGTATTTGCCGGCGTGCTCGCCCTCTTTGAGCTGGCGCACCAAGATCGGCTGCATGATGCCTTGGGCCTTGATGGATTCGGCCAACTCGTACAAAGCGCCCTCGTCCATGCGGGTGCGGGGCTGGTACATGCCGGGCACCATTTGGTCCAACTTGAGTTGGCTGGGCAAGCCACTTTCGGCATACGACGCGGTATCGGGTGCATCTTCGACCGTTGGGCCCAACAAGGCCTCAAGTCCTCGGCCAAGGCCTTTGGGTTTTTTGGTGACCATGGTCAATCCTTCAAGAGTGTTTGCAAAAGGGCATGGCCTTGCGGCCAATCGCCCAAAGAAGATTCGGCGTTGATGTGCCCCGCTTGGCCCAGGTTTACCCACTGGGCACCCCAGTCTTGGGCCATACCCTGAGCGCGTTCTGACGAACAATACGGGTCGTCCTGGCTGCCCACCAGCACGCATTGAAAAGGCAAGCGCTGGCGCACCACAGGCGACCAACCGGGCAAGCGGTCTCGCATGTGCGGTACTTCGGTGTCACCGGGTGCCACCAACAAAGCCCCTTGCACGCGTTGGGTGTGCCGCGACACCGCCGCCCAAGCCGCCACCAAAATACAGCCCAAGCTGTGCGCCACAAACACCACACGGCCTGGTGCATCGATGACGGCTTCGTCCAAGCGTGCCATCCAGTCGCCACGCAAGGGGTTGAGCCAATCGTTTTGTTCAACCACGTTGTAAGCATGCAGGCGCGCCCAACGCATTTGCCAATGGTCCGGGCCGCTGCCCTGCCAGCCCGGCAAGATCAAGACTGTGGCGGGCATTCAGAGCGATGGTGCGCGCTGCACCAACTCACGAGCGAACTCGACATAAGCCTGACTGCCCTTGGCCGAGGGGTCAAACACCACGCCTGGCAAACCATAACTGGGCGCTTCGGCCAGACGCACATTGCGCGGAATCACGGTGTCGAACACCTTGTTGCCAAAGTGTGCCTTGAGCTGGTCGCTCACCTGCACCTGCAGGGTGACTCGAGGGTCAAACATGACGCGCAGTAAACCTGTGATTTTCAGACCTTTGTTCAGGTTGGCATGCACCTGCTTGATGGTGTTGACCAGATCGGTCAGCCCCTCCAGCGCAAAATATTCGCACTGCATCGGCACGATCACGCCATGGGCCGAACACAGGCCGTTGAGTGTGAGCATGGACAAGGACGGTGGGCAATCGATCAACACGAAGTCGTAATCGGCATCCACCTGTGAGAGGGCTGAGCGCAAGCGCTGGTCCCGGTGTGTCAATTGCACCAATTCCACTTCAGCGCCCGCCAGTTCACGGTTGGCACTGAGCACGTCGTAGCCGCATTTGTCGGCCTTGACCGCAGCCTCTTTGACGGTGGCCGACTCGAGCAAGACGTCATAAACGCTAAGTTCGACCTCTCGTTTGTCGATGCCCGAGCCCATGGTGGCGTTGCCCTGCGGGTCCAAGTCCACCAACAAAACCCTTTGCCCCTGCTTGGCCAGGCCTGCCGCCAGGTTGACCGTGGTGGTGGTTTTGCCGACGCCGCCTTTTTGGTTGGCAATGCAGATGATTTTGGCCATGGTGAGTCGTCCAATTTATTTGGAAATGGCCAACTTGACGCCAAAACCAATGAGAAAAATACCGGCCAGCTTTTCCAGCCAACGGCCAATGCGGGGATTTGCACGCATGCGTGATGCCAAATGGCGTGTCAGCAAGGTCATGCCCAAACCATACAAAAACGTCAGAAAAGCGATGGTTGCCGCCATCACGGCAAAACTGATCCACCCCCGATGAACACTGGGGTCCACAAACAAAGGAAAAAACGCCATGTAAAAAACAATCGCCTTCGGGTTAAGCAAGGTGATGGCCAACGCCTGCTGAAAATACTGCCGAGGGCGAATGTTCAATACCGGGGCGTCGCCCGGCTTGGCCATCAACATCACCCAACCCAGCCAAGCCAAATACAAGGCCCCCACCCACTGCACGGCCACGAATGCCGCCGGGTATGTGGCCAACACCGTGGCCACACCCGCCACAGCCATCCACATCAACACCTGGTCGCCTGCAATCACACCCAATGTGGCGCCCAAACCGCCGGCCATTCCGCCCTTGCTTGTGGAGGTGATCAAGGCCAGATTACCAGGGCCAGGGATGGCCAAGAACAGGACGATGGCGGCAACAAAGGCGCTGTAGTCAGAGATGCCAAAAAACATGAACGGCTTTCTTTCCGGGGTTATTCTTGCGAGTGTAAGTGATGGGCCGTCCGCTGACGCGGACTCTTTTCAGGGTGTTTCACGTGAAACACCCGAAACCACGGCCTTAACTTGGCAGTACAAAATCCGTTTAAAACAGCCAAAAGGCTTGCGGAAACAAAGGCTCAAGTTGGCTCGGGGCGCATCCACACCATGCATCGCTCCACATCCAGCCCTGGCACGGTCAATGGTTCCACGTGAAACACACTCACATTGGCCGGCAAGGCGGTGATTTCGTCTTGTGGGTGCTTGCCTTTCATGGCCATCCAAACGCCACCTTCGGCCAAAGCCGAGCGCGACCAAGTCACGAAGTCGGGCAGGGATGCGAATGCGCGGGAACAAATGACCTGGTAGGGATCGGTCAAGGATTCGACCCGTGCGTGCAAGCCGCGCAAGTTGGGCAGCCTCAGGCTCACCGCCACTTGTTGCACAAAAGCGGCTTTCTTGGCGACCGTGTCCACGCAACTCACGCTCAATTCGGGCATGCAAATGGCCAGCACCACGCCGGGCAAGCCGCCGCCCGACCCCACATCCAGCACCCTGGTCGGCTGGCCCTGGGCATGTCGAGACAATGGCGCAATGGCCGTCAGGCTGTCCAGCAAATGGTGGGTCAGCATGTCTGAAGGGTCTCGCAACGCCGTCAGGTTGTAAACCTTGTTCCATTTTTGAATGAGCGCCAAATAAGCCAGCAGCCGCTGGAACTGCTCATCCGACAAACTCAGACCAAGGGCTTTGGCGCCTGAGCGCAGGCCCTCTTCCAAATTCACGCTCATGCCTGCACGTCCATCTCTGCCCGATCGCTGGCAGCTTGCATGAAGCCCTTGAAGCCACCCTTCTTCAGGTGAATCAACAACAGCGACACGCTGGCGGGCGTGATGCCCGAAATGCGCGAGGCTTGGCCCAGGGTTTCAGGGCGGTGCTTGGCCAACTTCTGGCGGGCCTCGATCGACAAGGCCGACACCTGCATGTAGTCCAGACTTTCGGGCAAGCGCAGGTGTTCGTAAAACGCAGCGCGCTCCACCTCGCCTTTTTGGCGGTCGATGTAGCCCGAATACTTGGCGGCGATTTCCACCTGCTCGATCACCGACGGGCTCAAGTCGCCCAGCGTTTCACGTGAAACATCGGCACTGGCCAAGCGCCCACCGTCTAAAGACATCAGGTCAGGATAAGAGACGTTGGGTCTTCGCAACAAGTCGAACAGGTTGTGCTCGTGCTCGATCGCCTTGCCCAACACCCGCTCAGACTCGGCTGCTGGCAGATTGCGCGGGTTCACCCAGACCGACTTGAGACGCTCTGTTTCACGTGAAACAGCATCGCGTTTGCGGCTGAAAGCATCCCAGCGGGCATCGTCGACCAGGCCCATCTGGCGCCCCACTTCGGTCAGGCGGGCGTCGGCATTGTCTTCGCGCAGCTGCAGGCGGAACTCGGCCCGGCTGGTGAACATGCGGTAAGGCTCGGTCACACCTTGCGTGACCAGGTCGTCGACCAAGACGCCCAAATAAGCTTGGTCGCGCGCAGGCAACCAGGCGGCATCTCCCCGGCATTGCAGGGCGGCGTTGATGCCGGCAAACAAACCCTGGGCGGCTGCCTCTTCGTAGCCGGTGGTGCCATTGATTTGGCCAGCAAAGAACAAGCCGTTGATTTGGCGCGTCTCAAAGCTGTTCTTCAAAGCGCGCGGGTCAAAGTAATCGTATTCAATCGCATAACCGGGTCTGAGGATGTGGCAGTTTTCCAGGCCCTTCATCGAGCGCACCAGCTCGTACTGGATGTCAAAGGGCAAGCTGGTCGAGATGCCGTTGGGGTAAAACTCGTGGGTCGTCAAGCCTTCGGGCTCCAGGAAAATCTGGTGGCTGTCCTTGTCGGCAAAGCGGTTGATCTTGTCTTCCACGCTCGGGCAATAACGCGGGCCGACCCCCTCGATCTTGCCGGTGAACATGGGGCTGCGGTCAAAGCCGGAGCGGATGATCTCGTGCGTGCGCTCATTGGTGTGGGTGATCCAGCACGGCACTTGCTGCGGGTGCATGCCCGCGTTGCCCATGAAGCTGAACACCGGCACCCCGCCCTCGGGGTTCATGCCGCCGGGCACGCCATCGCCGGGTTGCTCGGTGCATTTGGAAAAATCGATGGTGCGGCCATCCAGGCGCGGCGGTGTGCCGGTCTTCAGGCGCCCTTGCGGCAGCTTCAACTCTTTCAGGCGCGCCGACAGGCTGAGGGCTGGCGGATCACCCGCCCTGCCCGCCGCGTAGTTTTGCAAGCCCACATGGATCTTGCCGTCGAGGAAGGTACCGGCCGTCAGCACGACGGTGCGCGAACGGAAACGCACGCCCACTTGCGTGACCGCGCCCACCACCCGGTCACCCTCCACCATCAAATCATCGACCGCTTGCTGGAACAGCCACAAATTGGGCTGGTTCTCGAGCATGCGGCGGATGGCGGCTTTGTACAAAATCCGGTCGGCCTGGACGCGGGTGGCGCGCACGGCCGGGCCTTTGGAGCTGTTCAGAATGCGAAACTGGATGCCGCCCTCGTCGGTGGCCAAGGCCATGGCACCGCCCAATGCGTCCACCTCTTTGACCAAATGCCCCTTGCCAATCCCACCAATGGACGGGTTGCAGCTCATCTGACCCAGCGTCTCTATGTTGTGACTGAGCAAAAGCGTTTTGCAGCCCATGCGTGCAGACGCCAGCGCGGCTTCGGTTCCGGCATGGCCGCCACCGACCACGATCACATCGAATTCTTGAGGGTAAAGCATGAACGTCTGCCCTTTGAGGGCCCAAAATGGGCGCCGCCTGCGCCACGGAGTCGACCTGCCGCTGAGTCGACTGAAGCTGCTTATTTTACAGGCAGGGTGTTTTCGGTGAAGCGCTTGAACACAGACCCAAAGAAACGCCTCGAAAGCCATCGCTCTTGCTGCGCCGCACGCATGAAATTTGAGGCTGTCGAGCCCCTATGAAACCCACGATTGTCCGCAGCCTCAAAGATGTTTTCTGCTAATCTGTGGTGGATCCAATCCGCTGTTTTTCACCCACCACCGGGCTGTTTGCCCGCATCTCTGATTGTTTTTATAAGGAAAATTCATGTTCCTGCAACGCAGAACCCTTTTGGCCCTGAGCCTGTGCATGGCCGTTGGCGCCCCCGCGCTGGCGCAAGACAAATTCCCCGCCAAGCCGGTCACCATCATCGTGCCCCAGGCGGCCGGTGGTGCCAACGACACGATCGCCCGGGTGATTGCACAAAGGCTCTCCGAGCAGACGGGCCAGTCCTTTGTGGTGGAAAACCGCACCGGCGCCGGGGGCAACGTGGGCACATCCGCAGCCGCCAAGACACGGCCGGATGGCTATACCCTGCTGTTGACCGCCGACAGCGCCATGGTCATCAATCCGGCGCTCTACAAGAGCACCGGCTTCGATCCGATCAAGGACTTCGAGCCCGTGGGCAGCGTCGCTACCGCAGGCTATGTGTTGGTGGCCCACCCGAGCTTTCCCGCAAAGAACACCGCCGAACTGGTTGCACTGGCCAAGCAGCAACCCGGCAAGATCAACATTGGATCGGCTGGCAACGGCACCCTCAACCACCTGATCGGCGAGATGCTGGGCAAAGCCACCGGCATTGACTTGACCCACGTGCCCTACAAGGGGGCCGCCGCCGCGGCCACCGACCTGGTGGCCGGGCAGGTACAGGTTTCGGTGCAGAGCCTGCCCTCTTCCATCGCATTCATCCGCTCCGGCAGAATGAAGGTGCTCGGGGTGGTCAATCCCAAGCGCCTGCCCGTGCTGCCAGAGGCCCCCACCATTGGCGAGACCCTCAAGGACTTTGGCGCCACCCCTTGGTATGGCGTATTTGCGCCGACGGGAACGCCCCGAGCGATCGTCCAACAGCTCAACGCTGAAATCGCCAAGGCCCTCGACTCAAAAGACGTGCAGGAACGCCTGGCCGGCGTGGGATGCGAAGCCTTCAAATCCACGCCTGAGCAGTTCGCCCAGCTGGTGCGTGACGACCTGCCCCGCTGGGCCAAGATTGTCAAAGACTCCGGCGCCACCATCGACTGACCGCTTGCCAGCAGGCTCATGCTGGCAAACGCTTGACTTGCGGGTTTGGTCGCCCTGACCGTTGTTTGTTCCCCTTCAAAGGCAAGGCCCCTGAGGCCTTGACCTCACCCCATGCAAAACGGGTGTGCAGGTTTTCCACATAGGGCAAATCCTGTCACACAAAGCAAGCACTTGTCGGCCAGCCCGCCCTACACTGTGTCATCCATTTCAGTCGCAGGACAGACCATGAACGCCCCATTGCCCGAATCGATTCGCCAGGCTTTAGAGACCGTGACGCTGGACGACAAATACAGCCTCGATGTGGGCCGCGCATTCATGAGCGGCGTGCAGGCCCTGGTCAAACTGCCCATGCTGCAACGCCAACGCGACGCGCTGCAGGGCAAAAACACGGCGGGCTTCATCAGCGGCTACCGGGGCTCGCCCCTGGGCAGTTACGACCAATCGCTGTGGAAGGCCAAAGACCACCTCAAGGCCCAGCACATCGTGTTCCAGCCCGGCGTGAACGAAGAGTTGGCGGCCACCGCCTTGTGGGGCACGCAGCAACTGGGTTTTGCGCCCCCCGGCACCAACAAGTTCGATGGCGTGTTCGGCATCTGGTACGGCAAAGGCCCCGGGGTGGACCGTTGCTCAGACGTCTTCAAACATGCCAACATGGCCGGCACCACGCCTTGGGGCGGCGTGCTGGCCGTGGCGGGCGATGACCATGTGGCCAAAAGCTCCACCGCCGCCCACCAGAGCGACCACATCTTCAAAGCCTGCGGCCTGCCGGTTTTCTTTCCGGCCAGCGTACAAGACATCCTCGATCAAGGCCTTCACGCCATTGCGCTGAGCCGTTTTGCCGGCATCTGGTCGGGCATGAAGACGATCCAGGAAATCGTCGAGTCCAGTGCCACCGCCCACATCGACCCCGAGCGCGTGCAAATTGTCTTGCCCGAATTCGTCATGCCGCCCGGCGGCGTGCACATCCGCTGGCCCGACACCGCACTCGAACAGGAAGCCCGTTTGTTCGATTACAAGTGGTATGCGGCTTTGGCCTACATCCGCGCCAACAAGCTGAACCACAACGTCATCCAAGGGCCGAACGACCGTTTTGGCCTGATCGCCAGCGGCAAAGCCTACAACGACACGCGTCAGGCCCTGCTCGACCTGGGGCTGGACGATGCCAGCTGCCAACGCCTGGGCATCCGTCTGCACAAGGTGGGCGTGGTCTGGCCGCTCGAAGCACAAACCACCCGCGAGTTCGCCACAGGCTTGCGCGAAATTTTGGTGGTCGAAGAAAAGCGTCAAGTCATCGAATACCAACTCAAGGAAGAGTTGTACAACTGGCGCGACAATGTGCGGCCCACCATCGTGGGCAAGTTCGACGAGGCCGAGGGCGACACCTCTGGCGGCGAATGGTCGACGACCAATCCGACCCAACGCACCTTGCTGCGTGCCAACGCCGACCTGACGCCCGCGCTGATTGCACGGGCCATTGCCAAGCGCCTGAAAAAACTCGGCCTCGATGCCGACACCACCGCCCGCATCGACGCGCACCTCGCATTGTTGGACGCCAAAGAAACCTCTCTGCAAACGCTGAGCTTGGGTACCGCTGCTGAACGCACGCCCTGGTTCTGCTCGGGCTGCCCGCACAACACCTCCACCAAAGTGCCCGAAGGCTCGCGCGCCATGGCGGGCATTGGTTGCCATTTCATGAGCCTCTGGATGGACCGCAGCACCACGGGCTTCACCCAAATGGGCGGCGAGGGCGTGCCGTGGAGTGGCCAGCAGCCGTTCTGTACCGACCCCCACATCTTTGCCAACATCGGCGACGGCACGTATTTTCACAGCGGCATTCTGGCCGTGCGCCAAAGCGTGGCCTCAGGCGTGAACATCACTTACAAGATTTTGTACAACGATGCCGTGGCCATGACTGGCGGGCAGCCGGTGGGCGAGCGGTCTGAAGGCCACAGCGTGGTGCAAATCGCCATGAGCATGAAAGCCGAGGGCGCACAGCGCATCGTCGTGGTCACCGACGAACCCGAAAAATACGAAGGCGTGGCTTTGGCCGAAGGCGTGCGTGTGTTCCACCGCGACGAGCTCGACCGCATTCAGCGCGAGATGCGAGAGATCCAAGGCACCACCGTCATCATTTACGACCAGACGTGTGCCACCGAAAAACGCCGCCGCCGCAAGCGCGGCACCATGGTCGACCCGGCCGTGCGCGTGATGATCAACGAAGAAGTGTGTGAAGGTTGCGGCGACTGCGGCGTGCAATCCAATTGCTTGTCAGTAGAGCCTTTGGAGACCGAACTCGGCCGCAAGCGCACCATCAACCAAAGTACGTGCAACAAGGACACCAGTTGCCTCAAAGGCTTTTGCCCCAGCTTTGTCACGGTGGAGGGCGGCAACTTCAAAAAGAAATCGTCATCCGCCAGCACCACCGTCAACCCCGCCAGCTTAGGCCCTTTGCCAGAGCCCGTTTTGCCCACCATTACCGAGCCTTGGGGCACCGTGGTCGCGGGCGTTGGCGGCACCGGCGTGATCACCATCGGCCAGCTGCTGGGCATGGCCGCGCACATGGAAGGCAAAGGCATCGTCACGCAAGACTCGGCGGGTTTGGCCCAAAAAGGGGGGGCAACCTGGAGCCACATCCTGATCGCCAACACGCAAAACGATATCCGCACCACCCGCGTGAGCATGGCAGCGGCCGACCTCATCATCGGGTGTGACCCCATCGTCAGCGCTTCCAAGGAAACCACCTTGCGCATGCGCGCAGGCCGCACCCATGTGGCCATGAACAGCAGCGGCACGCCCACTGCCGCCTTTGTGAAAAACGGCAACTGGCAAAACCCAGCTGAGCAGTGTGTGGCCGAAATCACGGCACACGTGGGTGTGGAGGGCATTGGCGCTTTTGACGCCGATACACTGGCCAAGCAACTCATGGGTGACACGATTTACGTCAACCCCATGATCTTGGGTTACGCCTGGCAAAAAGGCTGGGTGCCTTTGCACCACGAATCGCTGGTGCGCGCCATCGAACTCAACGACGTGCAGGTCAAGAACAATCTGACCGCCTTCGAGTGGGGGCGGCATGCTGCGCAGCACCTGGGTGCACTCATGCAAGAAATCCGCCCGGCGCAAGTCATCACGTTCAAAAAGCATGACAGCCTGGAAGACATCGTGGCCAACCGCATGGCCCGTTTGACGGACTATCAAAATGCCACTTACGCCCAGCTCTACCAAAGCATCGTCGAGCGTGTGCGTGCCACGGAGGCCCTTTTGGGCAAAACCATCCTGGCCGAAACCGTGGCCCGCCATTTGTACAAGCTCATGGCCTACAAAGACGAGTACGAGGTTGCACGGCTGCACACCCAAACGGGTTTTCTGGAACGCATCAACGACAGCTTTGAAGGTGATTACAAAGTGAACTACCACTTGGCCCCACCCCTGTGGTCCAAACGCAATGCCAAAGGTGAATTGGTCAAACGCAAGTTTGGCCCTGCCATGCTCACCGGCTTCAAATTGCTGTCCAAACTCAAAGGCCTGCGTGGCACGGCACTGGATGTGTTTGGCAAAACCGAAGAGCGCGTGACCGAACGTGCCTTGATCCGCGAATACATGCAGCACATCGATCAGGTGCTGGAAAACCTCTCTGACAGCACACACGCTCATGCAGTGGACGTGGCCCGTGTCCCTGAAACCATCAAAGGTTTTGGCCATGTCAAAGAGCGCAACATCCGTGCTGCGCGGTCGATGTGGGACTCATTGAAAACACGGTGATAAAAAGAAAGCCACCTTTTCAGGTGGCTTTCTGGCTGCGCACACGAACCACGGTGCAAGTTGGGTCGGTGATCAGGTCATGGAAATTGTTCACCTTTGAACGGGTGTCCATTTTCAACGCGCATCAGGCAATTCAATTTTGACTTCGAGCACTTCCAGATTGTCCTGACGCTCTAGATTGACTTTGATGTCTTCGGGATTGATCTTGATGTACTTGCTGATCACCGCCACCAACTCGCGTTGCAAGTCAGGCAGGTAATCGGGCTCGGCCACATTGCGTCCGCTGCGTTCATGGGCCAAGATGATCTGCAAACGCTCTTTGGCCACACTGGCGGTTTTCTTCTTTTCGCCCAACAGGAAGGAAAGAAACGACATGGTTCACTTGCCTCCAAACAAACGTTTGAAGAAACCTGGCTTCTCAGCTTCGGTAAAGCGCATCGGTTTGTCTTCGCCCAAAAAGCGATCAATCACATCTTTGTAAGCTTCGGATACATCGCTGTTGGCCATGTGAATCGCAGGGGTGCCTTGGTTAGAAGCCTGCAACACGTTTTCACTTTCAGGAATAACGCCCAACAGCTTGATGCGCAAAATATCCTGAATGTCTTGGAGCGACAACATCTGCCCTTCTTCAACCCGATTCGGGTTGTAACGGGTGATCAACAGGTGCTCTTTGATGGGCTCTGACCCGTCGATGGCACGCTTGGTCTTGCTGCCCAACATGCCCAAAATACGGTCTGAATCGCGCACAGAAGACACTTCTGGGTTGGTCACCACCAGCGCCTCATCGGCAAAGTGCATGGCCATCAAAGCGCCTGTCTCAATGCCAGCAGGCGAGTCACACACGATGTACTCAAAACCCATGCCACTCAGGTCGTTCAAAACTTTTTCAACGCCTTCTTGAGACAACGCGTCTTTGTCACGGGTTTGTGAAGCCGCCAACACAAACAGGTTGTCACACTGCTTGTCTTTGATGAGGGCTTGGTTCAGATTGGCTTCGCCCTGGATCACATTGATCAGGTCATAAACCACACGGCGCTCACAGCCCATGATCAAGTCCAGATTGCGCAGACCCACATCAAAGTCAATGACAGCGGTCTTGAAACCCCGCAGGGCCAGGCCGGTGGCGAAGCTGGCGCTGGTTGTGGTTTTGCCCACACCACCTTTGCCAGAGGTCACAACAACGATTTTTGCCATGTAAAACTTTCTTGGGCTGGATAAAAATTAGGATTGCAAAGCAGTGATCAACAATTTGTCCCCATCAGGGCCAGATTGCAAACAAACTTGGGCGACCTTGCCCAAGACGTCCTTGGGCAAGGCGTTTTCACTGGTGCGGTAAACACCGGCAATAGAAATCAATTCAGGCGCCATCACCTGGGCAAAGATTTGGGCTTGGGTGTTACCACGAGCACCTGCAATGGCTTTACCTCGCAAAGCACCATAAACATGGATATGCCCGTCGGCAATGACTTCTGCGCCCGCATTGACCATGGCCAAAACAATCAAGTCCCTGCCTTTTGCATAGACCTGTTGCCCTGAACGCAACGGTTTATCAATCACCAAGGCACCTTGGGCCTCATCGGCGCGAAGTGGTTCTTTGGCTTGCGTGCTGACCTGTGCTTGAGGCTCAGCAATGGCCACAGAACGCCTCACACGGGCGTCTGAACCATCGACCAAGCCAAGGCCCTTGGCAAACTCCAAAAGTGCCGGATGGGCCCCTTTGATGCCCACAGGGATCAAACCGTTTTGACGAAGCACATCGTTCAAATCGATCAAGTTCAACAATTCACCTGGGGCCAAATCCAAAGCGGAGACATCGATGATGACGGGATCTTGGTCAAAAAACCCTGGACTCTCTGCCATTTGCTGAGCCAAAGCCTTGGCCAGAATCTGAATGTCGGTGGTTCTGAGCAGCAAAGAAACCAAGGACAGTTCGGCGCTTTTGATGTCGTAACAGGGAAGTGTCGGATCTTCGGTGACGCTTGCCATGGTGTCTTGG
This sequence comes from Limnohabitans sp. Rim28, assembly GCF_000293865.2. GTDB lineage: Bacteria > Pseudomonadota > Gammaproteobacteria > Burkholderiales > Burkholderiaceae_C > Limnohabitans_A. The sequence goes on from NZ_ALKN02000004.1 coordinate 72,687, forward strand.
ATTGTTGAAAAACACAAATCTTAACAGCGCACTTCTTCTTTCTTATCTTCTTATTCTTTTATATCTTTAAATAGTCGTAGTAGTAAGGGATGGCATCGATTGTGGACAAGCATCATTTGTTCAATGCTGACAACGACTTGTCTTGCTTTTAAACATGTGTGTGGCCCTGCTTTTGTTCTGTCTGTCCAAAATGAACAACTTTCTGGAAAAGGATCAAGCTGTGGATAAGTCAATGAATCAAGCTATTTTATCCACAGCTTTTCACAGGCCAAGGCTTAGGCATCGATCCACCACTGGATGACCCCTTTGGCCACAAAGCCCAACAAGCCAAAAGCCAAGCCAAGAAAGATGACAAAGGTGCCAAACTTACCGGCTTTGGACGTCCATGCCAAGTGCAAGACGATGAACACCATGTACAGCATGAATGCTGAAATACCGATGGTCAGACCAAACCAGGCAAATTGTTCTTCTGTGATCTGCCACATCACACGGCCTCTTGGCGAGGCATGCGCTCAGGCACATCACGGGTGTCCACCAAATCGCGGTAGGCATGCCAGGACGCATGGCCCAGCATGGGCACGATCACGATCAGGCCGATGAACAAACTCAAAAGGCCCAACAAGCTCAAGCCCATGATCAAAAAGGCCCACAGCGCCATGGGCAATGGATGGGTCAAAACCACTTTCCAGCTGGTCAGTACGGCTTGTAAGGTGTTGAGTTGGCGATCCAGCAACAAGGGCATGGCCACCACACTGGACGCAAACACCGGCGCAGCCATCAGGCCACCCAACATCAGCCACAGCTCAAACAAATGACTGTCAGGATTGAGCACCACATGGCGAATGAAATCCATGGGGGTGTGGATGGGCACTGGGGCCAGCAAAGTGATCAAGGCCGATGAAGTCAAGACCCAGCCTGTGCCCGCCAGGGCCAACAACAAACCAAAACGCACCAGGCACCAGTAACTCACGGATTCGTTGTTCTGAAGCGTTTGCCATTGCGTCCAAGTCTTGAACAAAAGCCGCAGGTTCACGGTTTCGTTTCTTTCAATGGCCCGGCTCATGGCATACAAGCTGGTGGCCAAGACAGGTGCTACCACCAAAAAGCCCGATACCGCACTGGCCAGCAACCAGAACCGGTCATGGGCCAGCCAAGTGATCAAGCCACCCCCAATGGCCATCGCCAAACCATGGGCCGAACTCAGCCAAGGTGAATGGCCAATGTCTTTCAGTCCCAAGTAAAGCCAATACAGCGGTTGTTTGCCGTCAATGGGCAAAACGTCAGGCAAGTTCAAACGCGCGCGGCTTGTTGGAGGCTCGGGCGGCGGCGATGCTTGTGACATGCAATCAGGTATTTTTATGCTTACAGGTGTTGATGCCCAGCAAGCTGTAAGGCGGGCACCAGCCCATCAAGCCTGTGGCCAAAGGCACCAGACCCAGCCAAGCCCAAACGCCCACGGTGCCTGTGGCAGCCAGTGCGATCAAAATAAGGCCGCCCACAATGCGGATGATGCGTTCGGTACCGCCAATGTTTTTGGTCATGTGAAACTCCCGGTGGGTTAAAAAATTCAAACGCTTACGCGGTAACCTTCGTCGGTGATGGCTTGGGCCAAAGCCTCGCGGCTTTTTTCTGAATCGACTTGCACTTTGTTGTGTGTGCGGTCGATCACCACCGTGGCGTGCGCATCCAAAGCCAGCAAAGCTTTGGTGACTGCTTTCTCGCAATGGCCACACGTCATGCCCTCAACTGTGAAAATTTGGTTCATGATGCATCCTCTCCAATGAACTGAACACGATCCCTTTGGGGTCTGGTCTGAGCATAGACCATCAAGGACTTCATGCCATGACACAGATCAAGAACCAACCACCCATCGCCTACGACATCGGCATCGGCGGCATGACCTGCGCATCGTGTGTGGCGCGGGTCGAAAAAGCCCTCAAAAAAATGCCCGGTGTGCTCAGCGCCACGGTCAACCTCGCCACCGAATCGGCCCGCATCGAAGTGGCCACAAACGAAGTGACCGACGCACGCTTGCGCCGTGCGGTGCGCGACGCCGGGTACGAACCCCGCACACCCGAAGCACAAGCCGAAGCAGGCCGTGAATCACCCTGGGCAGGCTTCATGCCAATCGGTGTGGGCCTGCTGCTGACCACGCCATTGGTCCTGCCCATGTTGGCCGAGTTGTGGGGTCAGCACTGGATGCTGCCCGCGTGGCTGCAATTTGCACTGGCAACGCCCGTGCAGTTCGTGTTGGGCGCACGCTTTTACAAAGCCGGTTGGCATGCCCTGAAGGCGCTCACGGGGAACATGGATTTGCTGGTGTCCTTGGGCACCACCGCCGGATGGGCTTTGTCGGTTTGGCTGTGGCTCACCGCGCACGAAGGGCATCCGCCGCACCTGTACTTTGAAGGATCGGCCGTGGTCATCACCTTGGTGCTGCTGGGCAAATGGCTGGAGACACGCGCGAAGCGCCAGACCACCGAAGCGATTCGGGCCTTGCACGCTTTGCGTCCGGACAAGGCGCACTGGCTGGGCGATGACGGAGAAATCGATGTGCCCGTGGACGAAATTTTGGTGGGCGACCGGATTGTGGTGCGGCCCGGAGAGCGCTTTCCACTGGACGGCGAATTGGTCGAGGGCCAAACCCAGGTGGACGAGTCCATGCTGACCGGAGAGCCCTTGCCAGTGGCCAAAGCACCAGGTGCGGCCTTGACGGGTGGGTCGATCAATGGCGAAGGGCGTGTGCTCATGCGCGTCACGGCCGTGGGCCACGAAACGGTGCTCTCGCACATCATCCGCTTGGTCGAGGACGCACAAACGGCCAAAGCCCCCATTCAACGCTTGGTGGACAAAGTGGCCGAAGTCTTTGTGCCTGTGGTGCTGTTGATCGCCCTGCTCACCTTGGGTGCCTGGATGGCGACGGGCGCCGACTTTGAAACGGCGCTCATCCACGCGGTGGCCGTGTTGGTCATTGCCTGCCCTTGCGCCCTGGGCCTGGCCACACCCGTGGCCATCATGGCGGGCACGGGCGTGGCCGCCAAGCACGGGATCTTGATCAAAGACGTGCAGGCGCTGGAATTGGCGCACCGCGTGCAAACAGTGGCCTTTGATAAAACCGGCACGCTCACCGTGGGCCAACCGCGCTTGTTGACCCATGTGCCGGCACCCGGGCACGATGCCCAAACGGCCTTGGCTTTTGCTGCACGCGTGCAAAGCGGCAGTGAACACCCCTTGGCGCGAGTGGTGGTCAGCGCGGCTGAAAAGCTGGGCTTGGCAGGTCCCGCCGCGCAGGACCTGACGGCCGTGCCCGGTAAAGGCGTGGTGGCCCATGTGGACGGCAGGCGGCTGTTGCTGGGCAGTTTGCGCTGGCTGCAAGAAGAAGGTCTGGACATCGGTGTTTGGCAGCCAGACATCGACGCCTTGCAGGCGCAAGGTGCCAGCGTGTCTGCATTGGCCGAGCGAACCGACACAGGCCTGCAAGCGCTGCTGCTCATGGGGTTTGGCGACGAACCCAAAGCGGGCGCTGCACAAGCCTTGACCGCGCTGCGCGATCGCGGCCTGAAGCTGGTGATGATTTCGGGTGACAACCAAGCCGCCGCCGAAGCGATGGCACGCCGCTTGGGCTTGCGCCCAGAAGCGGGAGAGGTGCTGGCCGATGTGCTGCCCGGCGACAAGTCGGCGCAGGTGCAAAAACTGCGCGCCAATGGGCACGTTGTCGCCATGGTGGGCGATGGGGTGAACGACGCCCCTGCACTGGCCGCTGCTGACGTGGGCATGGCCATGGGCACAGGCACCGATGTGGCCATGCACGCAGCGGGCATCACCCTGATGAGAGGGGATGTGTCTTTGGTTGGCGCCGCACTCGATATCTCGGCCCGCACGGTGGCCAAGATTCGTCAAAACCTGTTTTGGGCTTTTGCTTACAACGTGGCGGGCATTCCTCTGGCCGCCTTGGGTTACCTCAACCCCATGATGGCGGGTGCGGCCATGGCGCTCAGTTCGGTGAGCGTCATGGCCAATGCGTTGCTGCTCAAAAGGTGGAAACCATGAGCGAACTGTTTTGGGCTCAGTCAATGCCGACAGGTTTGGGCGTGTCTTTGCCAAACCAAGAGGCGTACAAAACAGGCAACACCAACAAGGTCAACAAGGTGGCAGAGATCAAGCCACCAATCACCACGATGGCCAACGGCCGTTGTGTTTCAGAGCCGATATCCCGGCTCATGGCCATCGGCAACAAACCCAAGGCCGCCAGCATGGCCGTCATCAGCACGGTGCGCAGGCGTTGCATCGCCCCTTGCTTGACAGCATCCAAAACATGGCAGCCCGCGTTGCGCAGCTGTTGAAACACCGTCAACATCACCACGCCATTGAGCACGGCTTGACCTGAAAGCGCAATGAATCCAATGGCCGCTGAGACGGACAAAGGGATGTTGAAGATCCACAAGGCAATGAACCCCCCAATCATGGCCAGGGGCACATTGATCAGAATGAGTGCAGCACTCTTGATGGATTTGAAGGCATCAAACAAGAGAACAAAGATCAGCAACAAAGAGATGGGCACAACAACGGACAAGCGCTCCATGGCGCGCTCTTGATTTTCAAATTCGCCAGACCATTTGACGTTGTAATTGGCTGGAATGTTGACGTTTTTCTCGATGCGGGCCTTCATGTCGTTGACGATGGAGCCCATGTCACGGCCCTTGATGAAAATGCCAATCGCCACAGTGCGTTGTCCGGATTCTCTGGCAATGTTCATGGCACCACTGGTTTGCTCAATCGTGCTGACAAGGTCCAACCGGACAGAGCCACCATCAAACGTCGGCACCGGTATGGCCGCCAATTCGGCAATGCTTCGGCGTTCTTGGGGCAAACGAACAGTGACGTCAAACTTTCTCTCGCCCTCCCACAGGGTGGTGCTTGCTTTTCCGGCAAGCGCAGTCTCAATGACATCTTGCACATCGCCCACGTTCAAGCCATAGCGCGCCGCTTGCTCACGGTTGATGTGGATCAGGAGTTGTGGCAAGTCACCCTGACGATCAATGGCCGCACGGCTGACCCCTTTGACTTGTTTGACTTCCTTTTCAATGGCTTCAGCGGTTTGTTTCAAAACGTTCAGGTCATCCCCTGCAATCTTGATCACAATTTGCCCATCGATTTGTGAGATGGACTCCAGCACGTTGTCGCGAATGGGTTGAGAGAAGGTGGGCTCCATGCCGGGGAGTGCAGAAACAGCATCGTTCATTTCGTCGATCAACTGCTCGCGGGTCAGACCTGTGCGCCAGGTGTCCTGGGGCTTCAAGTCCACAAAAACCTCGGCCATGCTGATGGTTTTGGGGTCTGTGCCATCTTCGGGTTGGCCTGCTTTCGAAACCGTTGTTTTGACTTCGGGAATGCGCAGAAGGGCATCGCGGACTTGACGCAAAACTTTGGCCGCCTCTTCATTCGAAACACTGGCAGGCAACCTGACGTTGACCCAAATGGTGCCCTCGTTCAATTCAGGCAAAAACTCTGACCCCAACCTGGATGCGGCCACCATGGACAGGCCAAAGCAACACAAGGCAATGGCGACAACGTGTCGACGGTGGTTCAGTGCCCAGTTCAAGGTGGGTGTGTAAATTTCTTTGGCTTTGGCCACCACCTTGTTGTCGTTGTGGGGCAGTTTTTTGCGCAGCATCCAATACGCCAGCAAAGGCACCAAGGTCAAAGAAATGATCAAGGCCCCAATGAGGGCGGCCGTGACCGACAAGGCCATGGGTTGAAAAATACGGCCTTCATGGCGTTGCAATGCAAAGATCGGGATGTGCGCTGCAATGATGATCAACATCGAAAAAACCGTGGGTCGCCCGACTTCGTTGGTGGCTTCAATGATGAGCGCCTTGCGCTCTTTGTCGCTCATGCCTTCACCGCGCTCAGACAGTCTGTGCATGATGTTTTCGACCACAATCACGGCGCCGTCAACGATGATGCCGAAATCCATGGCCCCCAGGCTCAGCAAGTTGGCGGGGACACCCATGAACTTCAAGCCCATGAATGTGGCCAACAAGGACAGCGGAATGACCGCCACCACCGCCAGCGTGGCGCGCATGTTCGAGAGAAAAATATAAAGCACCAGTGAAACCAGCAGGGCTCCCTCGACCAAATTTTTGAAAACAGTTTTGAGCGTCTTCTCCATCAACCAAGAACGGTCATAAAAGGGAACGACCTGAACGCCCTTGGGCAGACCGCGCGCATTGATTTCTTCGAGCCGCTCTTTGACATTTTTCAAGACAACGCTGGGGTTCTCACCTTTGCGCATGATGACGATGCCCGTGACGATGTCGTTGTCTTGGTCTTGACCCACAGTACCCAGTCGGGGCACTGCGCCAATCTTGACCTGCGCCACATCGCGAACCAAGACCGGCGTGCCATTCCGAGTGGCCAAAACGATTTGGCCAATTTCCTCAGGTGAACGCAGCAACCCAATCCCACGAATCGCAAACTGTTGCTGACCCTGTGCCACATAGCTGCCACCTGCGTTGGCATTGCCTCTGCCAAGGGCCTCCAAAAGATTTTGCAAAGTCAGGCGCTGTGACCGGAGTTTTTCCAAATCAGGTTGAACTTCATATTGCTTGATGAAACCCCCCATGGCGACCACGTCCGCCACACCCGCCACTTGGCGCAGCCCACGCTCAACGACCCAGTCTTGCAAAGTTCGCAGCTCGGTGGTCGTCAATCCGTCGCCCCGCAGGCGGTATCGCATGATCTCACCCACGGGGGTTGCGTTGGGTGCGATGTTCGCCTCTACGCCGGGGGGTAAATCAATCCCCCTGAGCCGCTCATTGACTTGCTGCCGAACGATGTTGACATCGGCATTGTCGTTGTACGTGACCACGGTGAACGACAGGCCAAACTGGGTGTGAGAAAAAACCCGGATGGCGTTGGGCAAACCTGCCAAAGCCACCTCAATCGGCAAACTCACTTGTTTTTCGACCTCCTCGGCAGCACGCCCTGGGTACAAAGCAATCACCGTCACCTGTGTGTCTGTCACGTCCGGAAACGCCTCGACCGACAGATTTTTGAATGCAATGACGCCCGCCATGGCAAACAGCAAGGTCCCAAGAACGATGAACAGGGGCTGATTCAGCGCGTAATGGATCAGTTTTTTCATGGCTTGGCCGCACCGGTGATGGCGGCTGATTCCTTGGCAATGCGCAGTTCACGCGCCAACAACAAACCGTTTTGAACCACCACCTCTTCGCCAATTTGCAAGCCCTGGCTCAGCACCACTTTGACGGGCCCCTCTTGCGACAGTGTGACTTGGCGCGGGCCGTAAACACCCTTGGACGTTTGCACAAAAACAATGTGTTGCTTGCCCATCAGAAAAACGGCGCTGGCGGGCACCTCGACACCTTGACTGATCTTGCGTGTGTAACGAACGCGGGCCAGCATTTCACTTTTGAGCACACGCGAGGTGTTGTCGACCAAGGCGCGAACCTTGATGGAGCGACTGACCGGATCAATTTGGTCGGCCACGTTCAACACGGTGGCTTTGAAAACCTGGTCAGACAAGGAGGGCACCACCAGATCAACTTGTGCATGGGGTTTTAAATCCACCATGTCGGGTGTTTGCGCATCGATTTGCACCCAAAGTTTGCTGGGGTCTGAGATGACAAACAAAGCTTGGCTGACGTTGTCAGGCCTGACCTCTTGTCCCTGTGTGATGTTGCGTTCAACCACAACACCCGGAACATCGCTGCGCAACGCCAATTGTTGGTTGGCCGCGTTTCTGCTGCCGTACAGGTCGGTTTTGGCCTGCGCCCGTTTCAACTCGGCTTGCGCTCTGGCCGTCTCGGCGGTGGCTTGCTCAACATCTTTTCGGGCAACGACCCCCAACTCAAAAAGAGATTGCTGTCGGTCTAAAACCTGCGTGGCCAAGCTCAAGTTGGTTTGGGCCAGAGAAGTCTCGGCCTGCGCTGCACCAAATTCAGGCGACGAGAGGTGCGCCAAGGCTTGTCCCTTCACGATCGATTGCCCCATGCTCACATCGATGCTGTTGACGCGCCCTGAAAACGCAGAAAACACACGCTGTGTTCGCTCTTCGTTCCACACAATGCGGGCGGGCAAATCGACCGGGATGTCGGTGGCCATCACCGCAGCCGTGGTGGTCAACAGGGCAACTTGGGGGTGCTCAGGCGGGTACTGAAGTTGGTCGCCTTGAATGACCGGTCCAGCCAAGCTGGGTTTGGGGCTGACGGGTTCGGAGCAACCACCGATCACCAACGTGGCCAGCAGCAAAGTCAACATGAAAGAGCGGGAATGAGTGATCACGGGATAGGCTTTTCAAAAGGGGCGGGATGGATCAGGGCGTCGTTGCAGACATGCGCAGTTGCCAATAGGTCCAGGCTTTGGCATAGGCATTGCGAGCATTCAAAACATCCAATTGCACGGCTCTGAGGGTTCGCCGTGCATCCAACAACTCGGTCAGGGACAAGCCACCTTTTCGGTAGGCCATTTCGGTTTGCTCGGCCACGCGAAGGGCGCGTGGCAAGAGGTCTTTTTCATAAATTTGCAGACGTTCTGCTTGAGCTTGGCTGGTCTCCAACCAGTTGAGCATCTCGATTTGAGCGCGCTGTCGGGTCCGGTCCAGTAGGTTTTGACTGGCCGCCGCTTCTGCTGTTGCCCGGCCAATTTCACCGTCGTAACGGTTCGCCTGAACCAAGGGTATGGAGATCCGAACGCCCATCACTTTGGCGGTGTTGCCAAAGCCATCGGGTGTGTTTTCAATGGAGGTTCCCAAAGTGGGGTCTGTGACGCGAAGCGCCTGTGCCAGCGCAACATTTTGGTGGGCAGCGATGACCCCCAAACGCGCAGCGGTCACATCACTGCGCGCCTCCAACCAAGGCCCATTGACCATGTCTGTCATGGCCAGGCTACCCCATGGCTTGGTGTTTGGCCACTGCACTTGCACCGACCAGCCCCCTGCGGGCCGCTTCAAACCGGTCCAAGTCCCAATGCTGAGGCTGGTTTGCTGGTATTCCAGCATGGCCACTTGTGTCTCTGCTTGGGCACGCGCCGCCTCAATGTGGGTTCGCGCCGCTTCTTGGGCCGATAAATCACCATTTTTGAGCCGCAAGTCGGCCGTTTTGGCCAACTGCTCGGCGCTTTGCGCCAAATCGCGAAAGACCTCCAAACGCTGATGGGCGGTCAGCAACTCATAAAACGCCATTTGCGCCGCCATTTGCTGAATGACCAGCGCTTCTTGCCTTTCAGCTTGTGCGACCAGAACGAGGGTCTGGGCTTTGTCGGTTCGCAAAGCGCGCTTGCCACCCCTCTCCCACAGACCATCAACGCCCAAAGACTTGTTCAGTTTTGCAGGACTCAAGGTCGAACCGAACGACTGGCCATTTTTGACATCCACCGTCGAAGCCGAGGAAGACAATGTCGGCGCGGGCGAACGATTGGCCGCCAACACATCGGCACGCGCAGCGTCCAAAAGACGAGCGCTCGTCTGCACATCAGGGTGCTGACGCGCGGCCTCCAAAACCATTTCCAAACTCAGGGGTTCGTTGGCCCATGTGCCCGTGCTGACCAAAACGGCAAACCCAACCCATGAAGCCTTCACGCAAAATCGATGTCGTATGCTCATGGCTCGGTTATCGCTCGCCAAGCCTGACCAGCACCTGACCAAAGACACAGTCCACATGCGCATTCTTTTGATTGAAGACGACAAGGTATTGCAAAGCGTTGTGCAGCAAAGTCTGACGGACAAGGGGCACCGTGTGGATGTGGCAGGGGATTTGTCAGCCGCCAAATACATGTGGCATGTGCAGTGTTATGACGCTGTTTTGCTGGATTTGAATTTGCCCAGCAGCGACAGCCAAACGGCCGTTCCAGCCAATGGTCTTCATTTGCTGCAAGAGAGGCGGCACAAAGGCGACAAAACACCGGTGCTGGTTTTGACCGCACGCAATCGAACCGATGAGCGCATTGCCGGTTTGGATGCCGGTGCAGACGACTACCTCGGAAAACCCTTCGACTTGGCAGAAGTCGATGCCAGGCTGCGTGCCTTGGTCAGGCGCAGTCAAGGTGAAGACAGCACCACCCAATTGGCCCATTTGGTGCTGGACCGCAAAGGCCGAAGGGTGTTGGTCCATGACCAGCCATTGAACTTGCCAGCACGGGAGTTTGAGGTGTTGTCAGAACTCATGTCGCCACCGGGCCGCACGCTGAGCAAAAAAGAACTGTCGGACAAGCTCTCAGACTTTGACGAGGCCTTGGTCGACAACGCGCTGGAGACCTTCATCTCGCGTCTGCGCAAGAAAATTTTGAACTCGGGTGCCACCATTCGAACATTGCGGGGCTTGGGTTATTTGATGGAAGAAGAACGGCCATGACCCCCCCCGTTCGGACTTTGCTGCAGCGTTTGCTCAGGCGCGTGATCGTGCCTTTGGCCTTGACCTGGTTGATCGGCACTTTGTTGGCGTTTGCGGTGGCACGTTTCTTCACGCAGCAAGCGTTTGATCGGGCCTTGTTGGACGATGCGTATGCGGTGGCAAGCCATGTGCGCCAAACTGAAAGTGGTGGTTTGACACTGGGCCTGACCGCCAACGAAATGGGCACCTTGTTGTTCGACCAAAGTGAGCGTTTGTACTTTGCGGTCTTTTCAAATGACGGCCGTTTTTTGGCGGGCCATGCCGGATTGCAAATGCCCCCGTTGGACGATCTGAAAAACTTCACCTTCACAGAAATGGCGTTCAACAACAAAACCTTGCGCGCTGTCGTTTTGATGCGCCAGGTGCCGCAAGCCTTCAAAGTGGTGGTCGCCCAAACCACCTACAGCCAAGTGGCTTTTTTTCAGCGTTTGTTGGTTTTGTCCATGGTGCCGCAATTGCTGTTGTTGCTGGGCCTGGCTTGGTGGTTGCGGCGAAAGATTCAGCAAGACGTGCAACCGCTCACCGATTTGCAAAACGCCGTCGCCCTGCGGGACGTGCGTGACCTGAAGCCCGTGTTCGTGTCCAACAGATCGGCAGAGATGCAGAACCTGAGTGAGGCCATCAATGCATTGCTGCTGCGCATCGAAAAAGGGGTTCGTTCACAAAAAGAATTTGCGGGCAACGTGGCCCACGAAGTGCGCACGCCCTTGGCGGGCATGAAAGCCTTGACCGACTATGCGCTGTCTCAGTCAGACCCTGCTGTCTGGCGTGAACAACTGCAAAAAATTGCACTCAGTCAAGAACGGGCCAGCCATTTGATGAACCAGTTGTTGGCCATCGCCCTGGTTCAAGAGGCGCAAGAATCCATGGCAGAACCCGTCAAGCTTGACGAGGTCATCCGCGACAGCATCATGCGGCACCTGCACCGCGCCGATGCTTTGGGCATCGATTTGGGCGCCAGTGGCTTGGACGAGCGCGGTGCCGTGTCTGTCTTGGCCCAAAGGGCCTTGATCGAAGGCGTGATGGACAACCTGATCGACAACGCGTTTCGTTATGGCTTGACGCCGGCCGGTACGCTCAGGCGCGTCACGGTCGAGCTGTTTTCAAACCCCAGCCTGGGGCAATGCGGCGTCTGGGTGCATGACAACGGCCCGGGCATTGAACCCCTTCAACGCCAGCGCTTGCTGCAACGCTGGGTTCAGGGCGAGGAGGGGCCAGCGCTTCAACATGGCAGCGGTTTGGGCTTGGCCATTGTGTCTGAATACGCCCGCATCATGGGGGCGCAATTGTTTTTGGAGACAGCCGACGAAGGCCGTGGGTTGAAAGCAGGCCTGCTGTTTCAAACCCCATGAACCGCGCCGTGCTGGCCCAGCAGAGATGGCCTCAAGCTTTGGGCAAAAACGGGTAGTCGGTGTAGCCCGCATCGCCCCCGCCGTAAAAAGTGGCGCGGTCGGGTGTGTTGAAGGGGCCGCCTTGGCGCAGGCGTGCGCCCAAGTCGGGGTTGGCAATGAAAGGGCGGCCAAAGGCAATCAGGTCAGCACCGCCGGCGAGTGACTGGTCAGCCAAGGCCAGGTCGTAGCCGTTGTTCAGCATCCATGCGCCCTGCCCGCCTGCCTGGGTGTAGGCCTGGCGCAAAGCGGCGTAGTCAAAGGGCTTGTCGCCTTGCTGGTGGTCACGCGCTGCGCCCGTGGAGCCTTCAATCACATGCACAAAAGCCAACGCCATCGGGGCCAGCAAGCGCGCCACATGCTCAAACAAAGGCTGCGGTTGGTCGTCGCTCACCCCGTTGGCGGGTGTCACGGGCGAGAGGCGGATGCCGGTGCGCGGGCCACCAATCTCGGCCACGATGGCTTGCATCACCTCTTGCAAAAAGCGGACGCGGTTGTCGATGGCGCCGCCATACGCGTCGCTGCGCTGGTTGCTGCTGCTGCGCAAAAACTGGTCGATCAGGTAGCCGTTGGCCGCGTGCACCTCGACGCCGTCGAACCCGGCGGCGATGGCGTTGGCCGCAGCGCGGCGGTAGTCCTGCACGATGCCCGGCAGCTCGGCGGCATCGAGTGCACGTGGCTCGGACGTGGGCACAAATTGGGCCTGCCCATCCACCAGCAGCACGGTTTTGGTTTGCGCCGTGAGGGCCGATGGCGCCACAGGCGCCGCCCCACCGGGCTGCAAGCTGGTGTGCGAGACCCGGCCCACATGCCACAACTGGACCACGATCTTGCCGCCTTCGGCGTGTACCGCATCGGTCACTTGCTTCCATGCGGTCACTTGGCTTTCGCTCCAGATGCCAGGCACGTCGGCGTAGCCCTGGCCTTGGTGGCTGATGGCGGTGGCCTCGGTGACGATGAGACCCGCCCCCGTGACCGGGTTGGCGCGTTGCCGGTAATAGGTGGCCATGCGGGCATTGGCCAAAGCACCGGGTGCGCGGTTGCGCGTGAGCGGGGCCATCACGATGCGCGAGGCCAAAGCGATGCTGCCCACCTGGCAGGGTTCAAACAAGGAGGTCATGGTGTCCATTCAAAGGCGTCAGAAGCATCGGGGGCGCACACGCTCAAAGCGCGTAGTCCGGGCTTTCGCGTTGCAGTTTGCGCAGCAGCGAAGGCCAAACAAACGCGCCGCCCAAGCCGCCGGTTTGCACACGCAAGGCGTGGGCCACGCCGGTCAGGATTTGCGGGTCCACCGCCGTCAGGTCTTTCGGGCCCGACTGCCCTGCCAGCGCGTCCACCTGGATGCGGCAGGTGTTCTCAAAGGTGTACATCGACAAGAAGGCGTCGGCAATCGTTTTGCCCACCGTCAGCAGGCCATGGTTGCGCAGCATCAGGAAATTGGCATCGCCCAAGTCGGCCTGCAGGCGCAGCTTTTCTTCGTCGTGAATCGCCACGCCCTCGTAGCCATGGTAGGCCAGCGAGGCCAGCACAAAGGTGCTTTGCTGGCTGATGGGCAACACGCCATGCGCCTGCGCGCTGACGGCCACGCCCGCCCGCGTGTGGGTGTGCAAAACGCAACCGGCATCGGCCCGCGCCTCGTGCACCGCGCTGTGGATCACAAAGCCGGCCGGGTTCACCGGGAAGGGGCTGTCGTGCAGCTTGTTGCACTGCATGTCCACCTTCACCAGGCTGGACGCGGTGATCTCGTCAAACATCAGCCCATAGGGGTTGATCAAAAACTGGTGCGCATCGCCCGCCACCGAGTGCGGCAATTTGGCGGTGATGTGGGTGAACACCAAGTCGCTCCAGCCATAGAGCGCCACCAGCCGGTAACACGCGGCCAAGTCCAGCCGGATCTGCCATTCGTCGGGGTGAACGCTGTCTTTCAAAGAAGGAATCTCAAACGCCATGTCCGTGCTCCGCAGGTCAGCAAAAGGTGTTCAGCTTAGCGGCTGCTGGTGGGGTTGGTTGACGTGTTGGTGACTGGAGAGCGATCGGCTGGATGGGGCCAAGTGCGCTCTGGGGAAGACGGCAACGCTATCGTTTGGACGACCATTAACATGAAAAAATGCACAATTAAGTAATAAATTTTGAGTTAAAGTCATGCGTAGAAAGGCGGGCGGGCAGGCAGTCGCTGACCTCGGCTTTTATATCTCGACGGATCCACACAGCATCTAAGCTGAGCCCACAAAACTACACTTTTATGGCCAATAAACTAAACGCTGCAACGCGACTTTTGTGTATTCTGGAGAAAGCATTTACACAGCAAGAACATATTCAAGCGGTGGAGGCTTGGGCAAACTTGCTGGGCGTGATGGACGACGATCCAAATCGAAGAGCGGTGCGGGTTGCTGAATTAGTGCATGCAATGCACCGCGAACTTGATTTGGTGGCTGCTGGACTGGCGGAGGCTCACTTTTCAAAGAGAACTTACGAAAATGCATTCGCACGCATCGAGCAAGCGATTTCCCCGTTGATGCTGACCGCTAGTTGGATTCAAGTTAAGCAAAACCTGACGCCGGATGTACTAACAGCGCTTACCTTTTGCGCAGAGATTCTGTCTGATGAGGAGAGTCAGATATCGACTGATGAGCTCGAAGATATCCGACAGAAAGTTGAAGAGCTAAGAGCAACAGTTGACGATGCAGAAACACCATTGCGACTGCGGCAGTTGATACAGCACCATATCGAGCTGATTGATAGGGCACTATCGGAATACTTGATCGTGGGTGCTAAGGCTCTTCGCGATGCCCGTAGAGCAGCTATGGGTGAGATTTTTGAGGTTAAGGATGAACTTGCGCCATTTAAGTCGTCTTCGGCTTTCAGTAAACTTTCCTCTGCCTGGGCAACGCTCAGCAAAGCAACTGACGTTGCTCTGAAGGGTGAGAAGCTTGTCCAGCTAGTACACAAAGGATGGGAAGCCCTCTCCGATATTCTTTGAGTGGAACTAACCATATGTTCAGCCGGAAGCGGTGGTGTATGCCGTTGTTAAATTTCCATTTCATTCTGTCCAAACTTCGCCATTCTTCACTGCCAAGGCTAACTTGCACGTTAGACCAAACAACAACGTACTATGCCAGTTGATCCGCCGCCCGATCTACCTTATCTCCTTCATGAGGCGCTTTCGCAGCTAGACTGGAACTGTAACGCGGAACTTCTTGCTTCGCGCGTAAACCGCTTGCACATCGGTCTGCCCCGCGAGGACGAATTTGCGGTTGTTTGTTCGTGGTTAGGCCATTGTGTTCTTGTTCACAAGTTAGATCAAACACAGTCGCCGCCATCGTCCAGGGCGACTTATCGGGTGCCCGACCTCTTTGCAACCTTCACGCGAGACGGTCGCCTGATTCCCACTCTGATTGAAGTCAAGTCTTCCAGAGAGAATAAACTCTCTTTCAAGCCTGAGTACTACGCACAACTCAAGGCTTACGCCAGTCTTCAAGGTCTTCCAATGCTAGTCGCTTGGAAGTTTCACGATGTCTGGTCGCTGTTTGACATAGCTCAGATGGAGTTGGCAGAATTTAATTACAACATTTGCTTTAGCAAAGCAATGTCGGAAAACTTGCTTGGAATCCTAGCTGGCGACTTTTTATACACCCTTTTCAAGGGTGGCGGGTTGCACTTACGCATGCATAAAGAGAAATTGCTCTCTTCAGTTCGTAACGGTTCAGAAGTGCATGAGGAGTGGAATACGGTTATCGACGACGCGTTGAACATCGACGGCCACGGTAAGGAGCGCCGAGACCTCTCATCGGATGTGCAAACACTCTTTTTTATCAGTGATCTTGAAGAGGATCAGGAGCACACATCTTCTCATATGCACTTTCGTTTCACGGTTCAAGACGACGAGAGGAAGTTTGCGCACATGGCCTTAGTTAGGCTGCTTAACTGGTACTCATCAGGCGATAAGCCGCTCAATTGGCGAGAGGTGAAAACTCGAAGTTCGCCGGTACCAGGTATGACGGACTTTGGCGCAACGGTGGATCGCGCACGACGCGAGGGGGTAGTGGAATATATCTTTAACCTTGAACCTAAAACCAAGCCAGCGTTTCTTGGTGTTGCTTAACTCCTCGCTGATGGTGAGTATCAAAGGCAGGCCATCAAAACCGGTTTGGCACCCTGCCGTCAATGCCCTTTTAAATCAAAATTTAGCCGCGACGAGAAGCACGCATGCAAGTCATTCGATCACGTGATTTCACAGCTTCGCGCCCATGGGGTGCCTTGGATAATACCAATATGGGCGGCATCACGACCCGCTTGCACTGGACCGACCTACCGTACAAATGGCACACCAATGACGGCGAAGAGGTGTTTGTAGTTCTTGATGGGGAGGTGCGCATGCATTACCGAGTGGATGGCACAGAGGAATCCGTCACGCTCAAAGTCGGCGACATTTTTTCGCATCGGTTGGCACCGAGCATGTCGCTCATCCGCTTGGACCTGCACGCATTCTCGTGATTGAGTCAGAGGGCAGCGTCTAACCGTTCACACCAGCATTAGCCCTTCTAACAAGATACCTTCGCAGACACAAAATGAACCAAGCCGCACAGCACCTCGCCTTCCACGGAACCATTGTTTTGCTTTTCGCTTTGCTGCTGGGTGCGCCATATGCGCGCGCCATCAAGGCCAATGCGTCAGACCAGGTCATCCACTCCTGGCGTGTGGCGCATCAAAGTTTGTCTCTTGGTGCCGCACTCATTTTTTCAGTGGCCGCCGTGCTCCCGATGGTGGCAAAGACTGAACCTTTGGCTTGGGCAGTCTCGCTGTGTCTCATTGTTTCGTCATATGCTTTTTGCGTGGCCACGCCACTCGCCGCCATCACCAAAGACAGGGGCCTTGCCACTGGGGCCAAGGGCCTGGCACGGCTTGTTTATCTGGGGAATATGGTGGGTGCCCTTGGTTCCTTGGTGGGGGCATTCATCCTGGTTTATTCGGCTGGCGTTTCCCTGTGATGTTGTTCGTAAGGTTGCACGCAAGGCACACCCGCAGGTTTGCCATGGGGAACGTCAAAAATTGAAACTTGACGTTGTTTATGCCCATAAAAAAATAATATCGATATCAATTTTTAATGCTCGCCATCATGACCACTCAAGTTCTTATCCACCTCCCCATAGGGCTTGCACGGCGTTTTCGCAACGCGATCCCTGTCGGTCAGCGAAGCGCGTTTGTTTGCAAGCTGCTTGAGGATAACCTCCCGAATGTGGATGAGTACATGCACGAACGCGCCCTCCAGGCAGAGGCGTTTGACCGTGCCAACCCAGAGGAAGTGAGCGAACTCGACACAAGCCTGATGAATGGACTTGACCCCAACGAAACCTTTGATACCGCCAAACTTATCGCGCTATGCCAAAAATAAAAAAGTGATTGAAGGGGTGGATGGGTCGCTTGTTGTGAAGATTGAAGAGGGAATCGCACGGTTTCTTGGCGTCAATCAGTGATTGAGATCATCGACGAGCAATCACCCCGGCCGCGTCAACTCCTCCAGCCGCATCAGCCAAGCCCGGGCATGCACGCCGCCATCTTCCACAGCCCCACACATCTCCACCGAAGCTTGCAGTTGCCCGCACACCGCAGGCCGTTCGGGTTGCCCAAAAATCTTGCAGCGCAGCTGTTCGTCCAGTTGCACGCAGGGCACGCCCGCGGGTTTGCCTTGGGGCATGCCGGGGATGGGCGAGGAGATGGACGGTGCGGTGCAGCAGGCGGCGCAGCCGGGGCGGCAGGTCAAAGTCATCCGGTCAAAGACATTCGGTCCAAAGCATCCGGCTCAGCGTGGCCACAGGGCCCACATTTGCAGGGGTTGCTTGAGGCGCCCCGCCAATTCACCCGCTGCTGGGCCAGAGCCCGCGTAATAGTCGGCCCGTACCGCACCCACGATGGCGGTGCCGGTGTCTTGGGCCAGCACCAGCCTGTCCAGATTGGTTTGGGGCCCGGTGGATTTCACCCACACCGGGGTGCCGTAGGGAATGCTGCGGCGGTCCACCGCAATCGAGCGCTCGGCCGTGAGCGGCACGCCTTGTGCGCCTTTGGGGCCTGGCGGCGTGGTGCCCACGGGCAGCGCTTCTTCGCGGAAGAACACCACACGCGGGTTTTGCCACAGCAGCTCGTTGACCCGTGATGGGTTGCGGTCGATCCAGGCTTTGATGCCGGGCCAGCTGGCGTCGGTGATGAGTTTGCGGTCGAGCAACCAGCGGCCAATGCTGATGTAGGGCTGGTCGTTGGTGGCGGCGTAGGCCATGCGCACCCAGCGCTGGCGGCCATCGGGTTCCGTCACATTCACCAAGCCGGAGCCTTGGATGTGCAGGACCATCGCATCCACCGGGTTGGCCAAATACAGCAACTCTTTGCCGCGCAGAGCGGCGCGGGCGGCGGGCAAGGTGTCGATCTCTTGGCGCGTGTACCAAGGCTTGCGTTGGCCCAATTGGCTGGGCACCGCATACAAGGGCACTTTGAAGTGGCCTTGCGCTTGGCGCGAACCGACCAAGGCGGGCTCGTAATAGCCCGTCAGCAAACCCGCAGCACGTTGTTCATGCGACTCCACGCGGTAGGGCTGCAGGTTTTCGCGCATCCATCGGCGTTGCTGCTCGATCGGGGCGTTGGCCAGTTGGGCGATCTC
The DNA here is from genome assembly GCF_000293865.2 of Limnohabitans sp. Rim28. Classification (GTDB taxonomy): domain Bacteria; phylum Pseudomonadota; class Gammaproteobacteria; order Burkholderiales; family Burkholderiaceae_C; genus Limnohabitans_A. Next base: position 91,136 of record NZ_ALKN02000004.1, read on the forward strand.
GGGGCACAGGGCTTTCCAAGTGGGGCCGGGTCGTTGGCAGCTTTGCAGCCAGGCGGGCCAGGCTTCGTGGATGGCATCGGTGTTCAGGCCAGGCAACTCCGACCATTGAACAGGGACCCAGCGGCTTTGTTCGCGCAGGATGGGCGCGGGCAAAGTGGGCTCGGGCAAAGTGCGGGGGATCTCAGCGGGGGCGGGTGCTTGAACCGATGGACTTGCAGGTTCAGGGGCATGCAGCACAGGGGCCACAGAGCAAGCGCTCAGGGTGCCTACAATCGCGGCCACAAACAAGCCGAACCATGGCGGGCGGCGGGACAAATAACGGGGTGCTTGCATGGGTCTGATTTTGTTGGAAGCTTTGCTGGCCTTGGTGATTTTGGTGGGTATTGTCTGGTGGACCATGTTTTCCGGCCGCAACAAAGGTGAATTGCCTGAGGCTGAAAAAGAGGCCAAAACGCCACCACCCAAAGGGCCGAAGCCTTAAAGACGCAAGCCGTCAAGGCTTCAGACAGGGCGCAAGCTCACTCCAGCAAGCTGTGCGCGCCTTCAAAGCGCTGCGCATAGTATCGGCTGCTGAGGTGGTCTACGCGAACGCCTGTGCGCGGGTTGCTGGCGTGCACAAATCGCCCGCCACCCACATACACACCGACATGTGAATGGCGCGCGCCCAAGGTGTTGAAAAAAACCAAATCGCCCGGCAAAAGGGCTGATCGATCAATCGGCCTTGATTTGCGGCCCAGCTCGGCCGAAGTGCCTTTGACGGCGATGCCGCCGCCTTTACGGTAAATGTGTGCCACCAAGCCTGAGCAATCAAAGCCAGTGGCCGGGCCGCGACCGCCCCATTTGTAGGGGGTGTCCAGCAAAGACAAAGCAAACAAGGCCAAGTCGTTGCGCACCTTGTTGTAGGGCGCAGGGGTTTGAGCTGCAGGCTCGGCAGGCCGCGAAACCGGTGCTGTCGAGCAAGCGGTGATCAGGCTCAGCCAAGTCAGCCCCAAGCCAGTTATCAGGTGCCGGCGAAGCGTCAAGGGGTCTGAGGCGCGCGCCCTTTTCACGACAGGCTCCGCATCAAATTGGCCAGCTCAACCGCTGATTTGACCTCCATCTTGTCAAACACGCGGGCGCGGTGGACTTCTACGGTGCGCACGCTGATGTCGAGTTGGTCGGCAATGAGTTTGTTGGGCAGGCCTTCGACCACCAGGTGCATCACATCCCGTTCACGCTCGGTCAATTCCAGCAAGCGCGATTGCAGGCGTTGCTGTTCTTTTCGGGCCGTTAAACGCTCTTGTGACAAATGCAGCGCTTGTTCGATCCGGTCGACCAAAGCGTTGTCTGAAAACGGCTTTTCGCAAAAGTCAAAAGCGCCGCGTTTGACGCTGTCGACAGCGGTGGGCACATCGGCATGACCCGTCAAAAAAATCACAGGCCATGCTTGGGCCATGCCACTGCTCAGAAGCTGCTCAAACAAGGCCAATCCACTCATGCCGGGCATGCGCACATCCAACAAAACACAGGCCGCTTGGCGAGGCCAGTGTTGTCCAGAGGATGGACCATTGCCGGTGTCTTGAAAGTTGCTTTGCAGCATGTTGAGAAAGGACTCTGCGCTTTCAAAGGACTCGCTCAGCAAGCGGCGGGTGCGCAGCAGCCATGCCATGCCTTCACGCACGCTCGCGTCGTCATCCACAATGAAAACGGTGGGCGTGTCGGTGAAATTCATGCGGGGATCTTATCCAAAAGCAAGGCGGCCTTGACGGGCAAGGTGAAACGGAAAACAGTCCCTTTGGGCGCCAGCGCTTCAAACTCCAAATGGCCACCGTGCTGCTCCACCACGGTCCGGCACAGGCTCAAACCCAAGCCCATGCCTTCGGCTTTGGTGGTGAAGAAGGGGGTGAACAATTGGCTGGCGACGGTTTCGCTGATGCCTTCGCCCACATCGGTCACTGAAAATTCGACCCAGGCTTGTTCGGCGTTGGAGGCTGCTCGGCGCGCTTTGAGCAACAGCCTTCGGTCTGAGCAATCGGGCTTGTCCATGGCTTGCATGCCGTTGCGTGCCAGGTTCAACAAAACCTGTTCAACCATGGTGCGATCGCACATCACTTCAGGCAACTGAGGATCGATGTGGGTATGGACGGTGACACGCAGTTTGCGGGCTTGCAGTTGAACCAAGGGGGCCACAGCGTCAAACAACATTTTTGGCGCTAAGGCTTCGCGGTCTTGATCGCGACGGCGAACAAAATCGTGCACGCTGTTGATGACCCGACCAGCCCGGTCGGCTTGTTCGGCGATGCGGCGCAGTGCCATGTGCACATCGTCCAGGGTTTGCGGCACGGCCGATGGGTTTTGCAGCAGATTCAAAGAGCCATTGGCATAGCTGGCGATGGCGGCCAAGGGTTGGTTCAGTTCGTGGCTGAGCAAAGAGGCCATTTCGCCGACCGTGGCCAAGCGGGCGGTGGCCTGAAGGCGCTCTTGGCTGGCGCGAGAGACCTCTTCGATGCGACGCTGCTCGCTGATGTCAATCACGGCGCCCATCCAACCGGTTTGTTCGCCTTGTACGCTGATCAAAGGTGCCTCGATGATCAGCACCGGAAAATGCGTGCCATCCTGGCGCATGAACACCGACTCAAAACCTTCGCGTGGCGGCACGTTGCCGGCCAAACGAATGGCTTGGCGCTGCTTGTATTCGTCCACCATTTCGGGGGGCCAGTACGGCATGGGTGCATTGCGCCCCGTCAGTGCCTCGGCCTCAAACCCCACCATTTGGCAAAAGGCCGGGTTCACGTAAGTGATGCGCCCTTCCAGGTCGCGCGCCCGAAGGCCGGTCACCAGCGAGTCCTCCATGGCTTTGCGAAAAGCCAAGGCCTCTGCCAAGTCCCTCTCCGCCTTCAAGCGCCGCCTGGAGTCTTTGACCAACAGCACCATCACCGTCAGCAAGGCGATGGACATGGCGGTGACCAAGGCGGTCAAGACATTCGGAAAAATACTGGCCTCGCCACGTCGCCCGTCCATGCGCAGCACCAAGGTGTTGCCAGGCAGGTTCACCAATTGTTGTGAAGTGAAGACCCGCAGACCTCGACTTTGGCTGCCCGCAATGGCCAGACGGGTGCCATCCGGCTCGGTGAACGAGATTTCGTTGCGGCGGCCAAAGCTGTCACCCAAGAGCTCATTGAGCAGGCCTTGCAAGCCATAGGTCACGATGGTGAAGCCGACCAACACACCATCTTGTGTCGCGGGCAAACACATTTCCATGACTTCAAAACCGATGCCATCGTTTTGCGGCAAAAAGTAGGAGCTGGAATAACTGGGACCATTGATACGACGTGCTTTGGCACACGCTTGCACGGTTTCATTGAGCGAATCTGTGCGCGAGACACGTTTAAAGATCGGTTTGTGCAGGGGGGAGTCCACCTGGTTTTTCAGGTTCAGCTCGGGGTCGCGTGCTTCAATCCGAAGCCACTCCCGGTGCTCACGCAAAAGCGCTTGGGCTTCGGTGTTCCAGAACGTTTCAAGGGGCGTATTGGATTGCAAGCCTTGCAGGCTTTGGGTTTGGCGCGTCAGTTGTCGCCGCAAATCACTCACAGCTTCCGTCGTGTCGCCTTCCAGTTCGGCTTGCAGTTGACTGGCTTCGTAACGTCCGGCCAACCAGACCAAAGTGATCAAAACCCCCATCACCAAAGCGATCAAGGCCAACCACAGTGTGCGTCGGCCGCGCCCTCCGGGCAAGGCTTCTTCAAAGGCGTGCCACCAAGAGGTGATTCGCCGCAGAGGAGAATCCGCCAAGTCAGGCTGTGTGGTGGTTGTCATGGGCGGTTGTCTATCCGGGTGACGCGGGGATTGCCCCAGCTCCCGTCGATGATGAACTCTTGACTTGAAGCCCGAGACAAGGGGTTCTTCAAAAGCCATTGGGCCACAAAGGCGGTCAGCCCCACAGCGGGGTTCAATGCAAGGCCCGCCAGCAACGAGGTGGTGTTGGTGTCAACCATCGGCAAAATTTGGGCGCGCAGCTTTTGAGTTTCTTGCGCGATGTTGGCTTGACCGTCCAGTAAGACCAAGGCGTTGACGCCTTTGATCTGCAAGTTGCGCGTGTGAGCCGTGCCTTGGGTGATGCCCACATCGCCACGGACAGCGTCAAAAGCAAAACCCTCGGAAAATACGTCCCTGAAATCCAACAACAAGCGTCGGGGCAATGCCTGAAGGCTCAGAACACCCAGTAATTTGGCGGCGCCTGCATCGGCCTTGAGAAACTGTCCGCGCCCCATGCGGACTTCGAATTGACCATTCATGCTGGGGTACTCCAGCGCCAAAGGGGAGCCCTGCCAACTGACCGTGCCCGCCAGTTGGCCCACGCCACCCCTCAAGGCATTGGGCGTGCCCAAGCGCGTGAGCAAGGCGCCGGCGTCTTGAATGTCCAGAACAAAATTCATTTCGGTTTTGCGCCGTGCATTGGCGTCTGGGGTGGCCAACCAACGACCGGTACTTTTCAGCTGCGCTTCGGGCAACAGCACGTTGAACTTTTTCAGCTGCCATTCTTGTCCAGCCTGCTGGCGGCTGGGGCTGGACTCTTGGTTGACCGCCTCAATTTCTACGCGGCCGAGTGGAATGCCCCGCAGCTCCAGCGCGTCAATCACGACGTCTAAAGCAGGCAGCTTGGTGGGTGGTGCTTCCAGCAACGCTTCGACTTTGGCGACCTCTGCGGGTGGCAGGTTCAAGCGACTCAAGCGGGCAAAGAGCTGACCCGCTTGGCCGGTGTACGACTGCAGGAAACCGATGTGGCCGGATACCTCTTGGGCTTCGATGTTGGCACGCCATTGCGCGCCATCGCGGGTGCCGCCCGCGGTCACCCTGTGCAAGCTGCGGTCGTTCACCGTCAGCGTGTTGGCTTTGAGGCCCATGCGGTTGGGCAGGTAGCTTTGCCAAGCCGGCGCTGAGCTGGGCGACTTGCCGCTGGGTGCATTGGCGGGCAAGCTGGTGGTTTCAGGCATCAGAGCCAGCCATTCGTCCACGTCCAGTTGGTCAAGCACCACTTGGGCCGAGACGCCCGAATCCGGCCATGCTGGCATTTGCTGGGCAGGGATGCCAACACCCCAAACACCGCGCACCACCTGAGGCACTTTGCCCGATAAATTGCGCAGATAGGCCACACGCACTGTGTCGGCCAAAGTCACCTGGATGTGGTCATGTGGACCGGACTTTTCCTGCTGTGAACGCAAAACGATGTTCAGCGGCCGGGTGCCGGCCGCAGATTTGCCCAGCGGCGCAGGCAGATGAACCGCCATGCCCTCCAAGTTGCTGTTGACGGACAAATCAGGCTTTCCGTCCCGCCACGCCAGCTGCGCGGTGTAGTTGGCGCTGCCTTGCGCATGTTGCGCCAGCCAGTCCAGTGGGTAGAACTCTTTGGCTGTTCTCATCCCCTCTGCACTCACACGGCCACGGGCCTGAAACTCGATGCGTGCTGACGAAGCGGGGTTGCTGCTGGACGGGCGCATGCCGCCCTCCAGTGACACAGGCCCACCCCAAAGCTGGGCTTGCAATTGGCGCAGATCAAAGCCTGTTTCTTGGAACTGCAATTGGCCTTGCATGTTTTCCAGCCAAGGGGTTTCGGCCTGCATGCGCAAATCGACGCCCTTGAACAACACGTTGCCTTTCACCTGGGTTTCTTTCAGGCTCAGCAAAGGCAAGCGCAGCTCAAACCGGGTTTGCATGTCCCCGCGCACCTGGGCTTCGGCCAGCGCCTCAGACAGCAAGGCGTTGAGCGCCGACTGTTGAATCAGTCTCAAGACTTGGGGCGCGCTGCTGGTGCTTTCGGCGCGCACCTGCAGCAAAGCTTGCTGGGTCATGTCGGCGATTTCCACCAGCGGCGCGGTCAGCATGACGGCTTGCCCCCCCTCGCCGGCTTGGGCGCTGGCTTCGCTCAAACGCATGCCCGCACGGTCAAATTGGAGTCGGCCTTGCAAGTTGACGAGGCGTGGCCACGGGGCGCCGCCAGGGGGCAGCAAGGCGGGGGGCACCATGTCCAAGGACACGTCTTTGATGCGTCCTGAAAAACGGAATTCGCCGTCTTTGGGGTCTTTGAACGGGAGCTTGGCCAAGTCGCCTTTGACTTTGACGTTGACGTCGGCATAAGTGCCATTGAGCAAGGCGTCGCGCAGGTAGTCCCGAACCGAGGCGGGCAGTCCGACTGGCAAATAGCGGTGGGCGGCGGCGGCATTCAGCTTGTCAATTTTGCCGTCCAGCGTCAATGCGCCAGGCCCATCGGGCGAGCTGGTCCACTGGCCGCGCCATTCGCCTTGCAGGTCGGCATTGGTCATCTTCAGCGTCCATGACGGCACCTCCCAAGCGTTGCCCTCTGGACGCGACAAGCGTGTCCAGCGTGCACTGGCCTGAAGGTTTTGCAGGGGCACCTCAGCCGGTGACAGAACACCCGGCAGCCAGATCGCGCTGTTCTGGCCCATGCGCACATCCACTTGTCCGCCATCGTGGCGCACATCCAAGTTCACATCGGCGCCGCGAACCCCAGGCCATTTGGCCCATAGCGAGGTGGACGAGGTGGGCGAGGTGGCCAAGCCCTGTGCATCGGGTTGCCAGCGTAGCGCTTGAATGCTGGCTTTGGCTTCGTAGGTCTCGGGTTGCGGCCATTGACCTTGCCATCGCAGGTGAAGCTGTGAGACCAAGCCCGACAGATCGCGCGCTTGAAAAGCCGGGTGAATGGCGGAGGCCTGTGGCAGACGCAGGGCCAGTTCACGCAGCGCGTGCAAGTCCAGTTGATCGGCCTGCAAAAGACCTCTGGCCGGACGTGGACCCTGAGCCGCGGTGTAGTCCAGCGAGACATTGCCACCCGGCCATTGCAGGCCTTCGTCGTTGACGAAGGACAGGCCTTGTGTGTGGGCGAAAAACCCCTCTTTGTGAACCTGAACGCCTAAGCGCCCAGACAAGCGCTCAAAAGCCAAGGGCAAACCCTGTGCACTGAGTCGCGCTTGCAGTCCCACCAGGCTGACGTCGGCCATCGCACTTTGCCACAGCCCTTTGTCCAGGTCCGCCCAAAACCGCAAAGTCCCCTGGCCCTGCAATTGACCCAAGTCGCCGGTCCAATCAGCTTCGATGGCTGAACGTATGGGGGCCAAATCGATCTTTGGGAAAAACGCATACGTTTGTCCTGACCAATCGGCAAATCGGCTGGCATGTGTCGACAAAACCTTTCGCTTGAATTGACCCATCAGGACAAAACGCTCCCCCCAGGCGGCCGGCGGCGTCGCATCCAAGCGCAAACTGTGCGTTCGTGACGAGTTGCGGATGACCAGATCCATGTCCTTCAAAACGGCAGGGGCGCTGTTGTGGTCTGTGAGATCACCCGCATGCCAGCGCAATACGCCTGCCCGCACCACAAGCTCGCGTTGAGAAAAGAGCCAGTCTGCCGCGGCAGAATCAATCTCCCCGGTTCGTCCTAAAGTGATGCCACCCAACTGCCAAAGCCCATCAGCCGTTCGCCGAACGTCCAATTCGGGGGCATCCATCACCAGTTGGTCCAGTTTTAAAAGCAGTGCTGAGCGCAGACTCAGCGCCACGATGACTTTGGGCAAAAGCAATGCAGGACGGTTTTCGCTGTCCAGCAATTCGATGTCGCGCATCTCAAAAGAGGGCACCCAACCGGTGCTTTGCGCAGTCACGGCGCCGATCCGAACCGGTATACCCAGAGATTGACGGGCAAGGCGTTCCATGGCGGGGCGGAATTCGTCGATTCGCGGCACAATCCAAAAATGCAAGCCAGCCCAGGTCATGCCCAGCACCAGACCTGTGACCAGCAAGCTCCACAAAAACAGTCGAACCAGTCTGGTCAGCCAGCGCTGAAGACGGGGTTCGATGGAGGACAAAGCGGGTGGTTGCGGCACAAACATACGAATTAGAAAGTCAGCAGGAATTATGACCCGCAGCCAATCGATGGATGTCAGTGTCCCCGCTGTGGCCCCGTTGGGTCATGGCGCTTCGCCGCTGACCCTGACCGATGCGCACCAGTATTCCCGCTTTGTCCAGCGTTTGCACCGTCGTTATGCCGATGTTTTGCCGCTGCTTGAGCCGGGTGCTCCGACCCGGGAGACCCTGAAGGCATGCTTTGAGGCCTTGGTGCGCAAAGGATTCGACACCAACGCCGCGCTTCGGGTTTTGCGCCAACTCACACTGGAGCGTTTGGCCCATCTCGATTGCGCGCGGCAGGCGTCCTTAGACAGCGTGACCCGCAGCATGACCTGGTTGGCCGAAGTGACCTTGGACATGGCATGGCAGCAAGTTTCTGCCGACTTGGATGCCTTGCACGGTGCGCCCACCAAGGACGGTGGTCAGCGCGCAGAGATGTGGATCATTGGCATGGGCAAGTTGGGGGCACGCGAACTCAACGTCTCCAGCGACATTGACCTGATTTATGTGTATGACGAAGACGGTCAGACCCTTGGCAATAGCGAAGGTCGCAACAAGGTCTCCTGCCAGGAGTATTTCACCCGTGCCGTTAAGCGCATGTATGCCCTGATTGGCGACACCACGGAGCACGGCTTTGTGTTCCGGGTCGATTTGGCACTGCGCCCCAACGGCAATTCTGGACCCAGTGTGGTGTCTTTGGACGCACTGGAGGAGTATTTGCTGGTGCAGGGGCGCGAGTGGGAGCGTTTTGCTTGGATGAAAAGCCGTGTGGTGGCCCCGCGCAGCGCAGCACGCAATGGTTCTGCCCAAGCACTGCGGGCGGTGGTTTTGCCCTTTGTGTTCCGCCGTTACCTTGACTACAACGTGTTTGAGTCCTTGCGGACCTTGCACCAGCAAATTCGCGACCACGCAGCCAAGCGCAGCGCCGGTCACCCGGAACGTGCGAACGATGTGAAGCTGTCGCGTGGCGGTATCCGTGAGATCGAGTTCACCGTGCAGCTTTTGCAGGTGGTGCGTGGTGGGCAGTTCCCCGAGTTGCGCACACGGCCAACTTTGGATGCTTTGCAGCGCGTGGCCAAGGCGGGCCTCATGCCACAGGCCACCGCCGAGGCCTTGAGTGCAGCGTACGTGTTTTTGCGCCAAGTCGAGCACCGAATTCAGTACCTGGATGACCAGCAAACCCATGTTTTGCCGACCCGAGACGACGACCTGGCCTGGATCGCGCAAACGCTGGGCCATGACAGCACGTGTACATTTTTGTCAGAACTGGACGCCCACCGTGAGGTGGTCGCGCAAGAGTTTGACACCCTGTTGGGTGGTGACCGAGATTGCAAGGGTTGCAACGGCAAAACCGGGAAAAGTGCCCGAGAGCACGCCGACTTGGATGCGGTACTGACCGATTTCAGCGGTTCAGTGCGCGCCCGTTTGGCTTTGTGGGTGGACAACGCACGGGTGCAAGCCTTGCGCGATGATGCCCGTGGACGCCTTGTGCGTTTGTTGCAGCGCACGGCGCAATGGCTGGATGTCGGACGCGTGACCGAAGATGCCGTTTTGCGCATGCTGGAGTGGATTGAGCCCTTGTTGCGCCGAGAAAGCTATCTGGCGCTGATGCTTGAGCGTCCATCGGTGCATGAGCGGTTGCTGCGCCTGTTGGGTGCGGCCAAATGGCCAGCCCGTTATCTCTTGCAACACCCTGGCGTGATCGACGAATTGGCCGGGGGCAATCTTTTCAGCAGCCGTTTTGATGCCCAAGAGTTTGAGAGCGAGTTGCAAGCGCGTTTGATCGCCTTGCAACGCACAGGCGAGGACGACGAAGAAAGCTTGCTGAACCTGTTGAGGCGCGCGCATCATGCCGAGCAGTTTCGCACCTTGGCACGCGATGTGGAGGGGGTGCTCACGGTGGAGCAAGTGGCCGATGACCTGAGCGCCTTGGCCGATGCGGTGTTGCGCGTGACCGCCCGCTGGTGTTGGGATCGGCTGAAAAATCGTCACCGCGAAACGCCCGCAATTGCCATCATTGGTTATGGCAAGTTGGGGGGCAAGGAGCTGGGCTATGGCAGCGATTTGGACATTGTGTTTGTGTACGAAGACACCGATGAGCGGGCTCAGGAAATCTATGCCAACTATGTGCGAAAGCTCATCAATTGGATGACCGTCAAAACCGGTGAGGGTGATCTGTATGAGATCGATACCGCCCTGCGCCCCAATGGCAGTGCAGGCATGTTGGTCACGCAGTTTCAGGCCTATGCCGATTACCAGCAACAACGTGGCAGCAACACCGCATGGACTTGGGAGCACCAAGCCATGACCCGTGCTCGCTTTGTCATGGGCTTGCCCAGTTTGTCGGCCCAGTTTGACCAAGTACGCCATTCGGTGATCGGCTCACCGCGAGATGCCCTCAGTTTGAAAGCAGAAATCGTGGCCATGCGTGAACGCGTTCACCAAGGCCATCCGGTCAAGGCGGACCGATTTGATGTCAAGCACAGCCCTGGCGCCATGGTCGATGCCGAATTTGCCGTGCAATATCTGGTTTTGTTGCACACCAAACAGCATCCTGAGTTGGCGGACAACGTGGGCAATATCGCATTGCTGCAAAGGGCTGAACAGGCTGGCTTGTTGCCTTCGGGCGTTGGTGAAGCGGCCGCCAACGCTTACCGTGAACTGCGCCGTGTTCAGCACCGTGCCCGTTTGAACGAAGAGCCCACCGATGTGCCCATGGCCACCTTGGCTGAGCAGCGCGAGGCGGTATTGACCTTGTGGCGAACTGTGATGGAATGAACGCCTGAACTTTGCCTGGGTTTTTAAATGCCAACCCTTGAAGCCTTGAGCGCCAGGCGCCAGGTTGGCCATCAAGAGAAGAGTCATGACGAGAAACGATGTTGGAATTTGGGTCGTAGTGGGTGCTTTGGCGGGGGGATGGCCGTTGGCAGGGCTTGCCCAAGACGCGCGACCTCAGGCGTTGGCAAAGCCCTCTTTGAGCGTCGTGGTGGTGACGCCACAAATGGGCAATATGCCCCAAAAAATCACAGCCAACGGCAACTTGGCGGCTTGGCAAGAGGCCATTGTTGGCGCCGAGGCCAACGGCCTGAAGATCACCGAAGTGCGTGTGAACGTGGGCGACCGCGTACAGCGCGGCGATGTCCTCGCTGTTTTGCAGGCCGACACATTGCGCGCTGAATTCGCGCAGGCTGAAGCGGCTTTGGCCGAAGCCACGGCCAGCAGCCAGGAGGCCAAAGCCCAAGCCGAGCGAGCCCGCAGTTTGCAACAACAAGGATTTATCAGCAGTGCGCAGCTGAGCCAAGCCTTGTCCGCGGAAGCTGCCTCGGTGGCCCGCATGCAATCGGCGCGTGCCATGGTGCAGTTGCAAGGCGTGCGTTTGTCGCAAACCCAAGTGCTGGCACCCGATGCGGGCGTCATCTCGGCCCGCCAGGCCACGGTGGGCAGCGTGGTGGGCGCGGGCGTGGAGTTGTTTCGGCTGATTCGCCAGGGTCGCATCGAGTGGCGGGCTGAGGTCACCGCTGCGGAGATCGGTCGCATTCAGGTCGGCGCGCCCGTTCACATCAAGGCCGCCAGCGGTCAGGCGCTGCAAGGCAAGGTGCGCATGATCGCGCCTTCGGTGGACGCGCAAACCCGCAATGCGCTGGTGTATGTCGATTTGCCAGCACAAACCGGGAGTGCCCGCGCCGGCATGTACGCCCAAGGCGAGATTGTGCTGGGCCAAAATCAGGCCCTGACCGTGCCCCAAACTGCCGTGGTGGTGCGAGATGGGTTCAGTTATGTCTACACCGTTGGGGCCGATCAAAAGGTGAGTCAACTCAAGGTGCAAATCGGACGCCAAAGTGCAGACCGTGTCGAGGTGATGGGTGGTCTCAAAGCAGATGCCCGTGTTGTGGCCAGTGGTGGCGCTTTCTTGAACCACGGCGACACGGTGCGCGTGGTCGAGGCAGCATCTGCCACCCAGCCCGCCAGCCAATAAAGGGACGTCATGCTCAACGTCTCTTCCTGGTCGATCCGCAATCCGATTCCGGCCGTCATGCTCTTTGTGCTGCTGACGGTGGCTGGCTTCATCGCTTTCGGATCGATGAAAGTGCAAAACTTTCCAGACCTGGATGTGCCCACCATCACGGTGACCGCCAGTTTGCCGGGTGTTGCGCCTTCGCAGCTCGAAACCGATGTGGCGCGCAAACTCGAAAACGCGTTGGCGCCGCTGCAGGGTTTGAAGCACATCACCACCAAGGTGCAAGACGGCGTGGTGTCGATCACCGCCGAGTTCCGCATGGAAAAGCCCAGCCAAGAAGCGGTGGACGATGTGCGCTCGGCCATTCAGGGCGTGCGGGCCGATTTGCCGGGTGACCTGCGCGACCCGGTGGTCAAAAAACTCAACCTGGCGGGCACCCCGGTGCTGGCCTACACCGTGCGCTCGGCGCGGATGGATGACGAGGCCTTGTCCTGGCTGGTTGACAAAGACATCACCCGCAAGCTTTTGTCCTTGCGTGGTGTGGGTGCCGTCAACCGTGTGGGCGGTGTGACGCGCGAAGTGCAGGTGGCCTTGGATGTGAACCGTTTGCAGGCGCTGGGCATCACCGCGGCCGAGGTCTCGCGTCAGCTCAAGCAAGTGCAGCAAGAGGGTTCTGGCGGGCGCATGGATCTGGGCGTGGGTGAGCAGCCTGTTCGTACCTTGGCCACCGTGAAGACGGCGCAAGAGCTTGGCCAGATTGAGCTGGCCACATCGCGCGGCGGCCATATCCGTTTGGACCAAGTGGCCACAGTGCGTGACACGCTGGCCAATCCCCGTTCTGCCGCCAACCTGAACGGTCAAGCCGTGGTGGGTTTTGAAGTGGTGCGCAGCAAGGGCGAGAGCGAAGTGGCCGTTGGGCGTTTGGTGCGCCAGGCTTTGGCCGATTACCGACTGCAAAACCCTGACATCGAGATCACCGAAGCCTTTGACTTCGTGACCCCGGTGGAAGAGGAATACCAAGGCTCTTTGGTCTTGCTCTACGAGGGCGCGATTTTGGCGGTGCTGGTGGTTTGGCTGTTTTTGCGCGACTGGCGGGCGACTTTTGTTTCAGCCGTAGCGCTGCCGCTTTCGGTCATCCCGGCCTTCATTGGCATGGCGTATCTGGGCTTTTCCATCAACGTGGTGACATTGTTGGCGCTGTCCCTGGTGATCGGGGTGCTGGTGGATGACGCGATCGTCGAGGTGGAGAACATCGTGCGCCATTTGCGCATGGGCAAGTCGCCCTACCAGGCGGCCATGGAAGCGGCCGACGAAATCGGTTTGGCGGTGATCGCCACCACCTTCACCTTGATCGCCGTGTTCTTGCCCACGGCTTTCATGAGCGGCATCCCGGGCAAGTTCTTCAAGCAGTTTGGCTGGACGGCATCGCTGGCCGTGTTTGCTTCCTTGGTGGTGGCGCGGGTGCTCACGCCCATGATGGCGGCTTACATCTTGAAGCCCATCGTCACGGCGGCGCACGAGCCCGGTTGGCTCAAACGCTACATGGTCTGGGCCACTTGGTGCATGCGCCACCGCTGGGTCACCATGGTTTTGGCCACCTTGTTTTTCGTCGGCTCCATCATGCTGGTGCCTTTGTTGCCCAAGGGCTTTATTCCACCTGACGACAACTCTCAAACCCAGGTCTATGTGGAGTTGCCTCCGGGCGCCAGCCTGGCGCAGACCCAGGCCAGCGCCGAGCATGCGCGCAACTTGCTCATGACGGTGGACAACGTGACCAGCGTCTACACGACGATTGGTGGCGGCAGTGCAGGCGCTGACCCGTTTGCCGCTGGCGGCGCTGCCGAAGTGCGCAAGGCGACCCTCACCATCCAACTGACCGAGCGCGGGACCCGTCCGCGCAAGCAAGCGATTGAAAACGACATCCGCACCGTCTTGCAACAACTGCCCGGGGTGCGCACCAAGGTGGGCCTGGGCGGCTCGGGTGAGAAATACGTGTTGGTGCTCACCGGCGAAGATCCGCAGGCCCTGCAAACCGCCGCCATGGCGGTCGAGCGTGACCTGCGCACCATCCAAGGCCTGGGCTCCATTGCCTCTACGGCCAGTTTGGTGCGGCCCGAGGTCGCGGTGCGCCCTGACTTTGCCAAGGCCGCCGACTTGGGCGTGACCAGCGCCGCCATCAGCGACACTTTGCGCGTCGCCACCTTGGGCGACTATGACCAAGCGCTGCCCAAACTCAATTTGTCCGAGCGCCAAGTGCCCATCGTGGTCAGGTTAGGCGATGCTTCACGGCAAGACCTGGCCACGCTGGAGCGCTTGATGGTGCCTGGCAGCCGTGGCCCCGTCATGTTGAGCCAAGTGGCCAGCCTTGAGGTGGCCGGCGGCCCGGCCGTGATCGACCGCTATGACCGCCAGCGCAACATCAACTTCGAGATTGAGCTGTCGGGCATGCCCTTGGGTGACGTGACGCAGGCGGTACAAAAACTGCCGGCCTTGCAAAGCCTGCCGCCGGGGGTGAAGATCGTGGAGGTGGGCGACGCCGAAGTCATGGGCGAACTGTTCGCCAGCTTTGGCCTGGCCATGATGATCGGCGTGTTGTGCATCTACATCGTGCTTGTGTTGCTCTTCAAAGGCTTCTTGCACCCGATCACGATTTTGGCGGCATTGCCGCTGTCGCTGGGGGGCGCGTTTGTAGGGCTCTTGATCGCGGACAAGAGTTTTTCCATGCCCTCCCTCATTGGCCTGATCATGCTCATGGGCATCGCCACCAAAAACTCGATCTTGCTGGTGGAGTACGCGATTGAAGCGCGGCGTGGCAAGCCCGCCGAGGGCGACCGCCCTGCTGTGCCGGCCATGAGCCGTTGGGATGCGCTGCTAGACGCCTGCCACAAGCGCGCACGCCCCATCGTCATGACCACCATCGCCATGGGTGCGGGCATGCTGCCGATTGCCGTGGGCTGGGGTGCGGCCGATGGCAGCTTTCGCTCGCCCATGGCGATTGCCGTGATCGGTGGCCTGCTCACCAGCACGGTCCTGAGCTTGCTGGTGATCCCGGTGGTGTTCACTTACCTGGATGATTTGGGCCAGTGGTCTGGCCGGATGGTTCGAAAATTCACACAAACAAGGAGCAAAGCATGAGCAACAAAGTGGCCATGGTGGTGGGGGGCGGCAGTGGCATGGGTGCGGCCGCAGCGCGCAAGCTGGCGCAAGACGGTTTTCATGTGGCGGTGTTGTCCTCGTCCGGCAAGGGCGAGGCGCTGGGACGCGAGTTGGACGGCATTGGCCTGACCGGCTCCAACCAATCGCCCGAAGACCTGCAAAAGCTGGTCGATCAAACCATGGCGCGTTGGGGCCGGATCGATGTGTTGGTCAACAGCGCAGGCCACGGCCCCAAGGGTCCGTTACTGGACTTGACCGATGCGCAGTGGCATTTGGGCATGGACATGTATTTCATGAACGTGGTGCGCGCTGTGCGTCTGGTGGCGCCCATCATGGTTCAGCAAAAGGCGGGGTCCATCGTCAACATCTCCACCGCCTGGGTGGTCGAGCCCAGTTCGATGTTCCCGACTTCGGCCGTGGCCCGTGCGGGCTTGGCCGCCTTCACCAAACTGTTTGCCGACGAGCATGCCGTGCACAACGTGCGCATGAACAACGTGCTGCCCGGTTGGATCGACAGCCTGCCCGCTCAGGAACAGCGCCGCCAAAGTGTGCCCATGCAGCGTTATGGCACGAGCGAAGAAGTGGCGGCCACCATTGCGTTTTTGGCGTCAGAGGGGGCGGCCTACATCACGGGCCAAAGCCTTCGCATCGACGGCGGCCTGATGCGTTCGCTTTGAACGTGGCCTGGGCGCCAGGCATCAAGGGTTACAAAAGTCACAGCGGCTGGGGTCAGCCCAAGCCGCTGAAGCCAAAGGACGTTGCTCTTCGTGTTGGCACGGCTTGCAGTGCCACACTTCTGCAATGGGGAGCCGTGTTTTTTGGCCACAGGCGCTGCACGGCAAACCTGCTGTTCGCGATTGAACCCAAAAGCCAGGGCTTTGGCATTGTGGGCAGAGCGACTGCAATTTGCGGATCAAATCGTCGCAGGCTTTGCGGATGAGCGCTTGCCTTGTGGGGTTGCAAAAGGCGCGCAAGTCGTTTTCGACAAACACCAAGCCGTTGGCCGATGCAGCTTGAAGTTGTGCAAATGTTCGCACCAATGTTTGTTCGTCATGGATGTTTTTGACGATCTGCAAATGGTCCTCGTGTTCCGGGCGCATCACCAAATGGTGCTCGGGGAATTTGGCGTCTTGGGCAAACCGCATCAATTCGTCCAGACTGTTGACGGTTCTGTGTAAGCTTTGCGCAGGGCCGTGCGCTATGCCGGTCACTTCCAGTGGGTGTGCGGGGTCGACCCATAAAAGAAGTTCGGTGTTCCACGGCATGAAGCCGCCAAATGGGTCTGTGCCGAAAGTGCCTTCGCTGGCGAGGCCGACAGGAGCGCCCGTCAGGGTCATGCCGATCTGGGCTTTGCGACGTGCCGCATCGAGTTGTGAGCCTGGTCGAGCGATCTCGCGGGTGAAGGTGCCCAATTGGTCGGTGTCATAGGCGTCGGTATGCACCAGTTCACAGCCCAATGCCGACTCTAGGGGGGCTTTGACCAAATCTTGTTTGCCGTGTTGCGTGAGAAACGCAACGCGGCGAGCCAGATCAGTGCGCTCTTTCAATCTGTCCATGCCAACCTTACATGAGAACCCCTTGGGCCACAGCCACATAGATGGGGATTCCGAACACAATGTTCAAGGGAAAGGTGATGCCCAGACTCAGACCGAAATAAAGCGAGGGGTTGGCCTCTGGCAGTGCGTAACGCAGCACCGCCGGAACCGCGATGTAAGACGCACTGGCCGCCAAGACCATGAGCAGGGCACCATCACCAGCCGACAAATTTAGCAGAAATGCCAGGCCCAAAGCCATGGTGGCGTGCACCATGGGGCCCACGATGGCGTAAGCGACGAGGACCGGCGACTTGCCTTTGACCTGCGGCAGGTTGCGGGCCGCCATCAAACCCATGTCGAGCAAGAAGAACGCCAACATGCCTTTGAACAGGTCAACCGAGAACGGCTGCATGGCCGATTTGCCTTCGTCGCCGGTGATCATGCCAATCGCCATGGCGCCCAACAGCAGCAATTGCGCACCGTCGGTGAAGGACTCGTGCAGGATCTTGCCGACCGAGACACCGTTTTTGGGCGCCGGTGTGCCGTCGACAGAGGCCACGGCACCCTTGGCTGCTTTTTGGCGCAGCGAGTTGGCAAACACCACGGCCAAGATGATGGCGGGCGATTCCATCAAGGCCATCGCCGCTGCCATGTGGCCACCATAGGCAATGTCTTGGTTTTCCAGGAATTGAACAGCGGTGACAAAAGTCACCGCGCTGACCGACCCATAAGTGGCCGCAACCGCAGCAGCATCAAAACCAGACACGAAGCGCCGCAAGATGGTGTAACCGATCAAGGGAATGACGATGGCCAGGCCGACGGCGGCGGCCAAGCTGATGCCCACGTTGGCGGTCAAGCCCGATTGTGAAAGTGCAAAGCCGCCCTTGAGGCCCAAAGCCATCAACAGGTAAAGCGATAAGAAGCGCGAAATGGCAGGTGGGATTTCAAGGTTCGATTTGACGGTGCCGGCCAGCACGCCAAAGATGAAAAAGAGAATGGCGGGATCGATCAGGTTTTGCATTTGTTATTCCTTGATGCGATCTTAAAAACTTGGCGGTGTCTTGTAAAATCGATTCTTATGCAGTCAGCTATAGGTAAAAATCTATGAATGTCACGTTTCGTCAATTGCGTTTGTTTTTGGCTTTGGCCGAAACGGGCAGCGTGAGTGCCGCCGCCAAAGTGATGCATGTGATGCAACCCACCGCCTCGATGCAACTCAAGGAGATGAGTTTGTCGGTGGGTCTGGCGCTTTACGAGGTGATTGGTAAAAAGATTTACCTCACCGATGTGGGCAAGGAGCTGGCGGTTACGGCCCGAGCCGTGGCCCAGACCTGGGACGCGTTTGAGCAAAACGTTGATGCAGCCAAAGGCCTGTCGCGGGGCAAGTTGCGGGTGGCGGTCGTGAGCACGGCCAAGTACTTCATGCCGCATTTGATAGGCAGCTTTTGCACCAAACATCCGGCCATCGACGTGTCTCTTGAAATTTTGAACCGCGACGGGGTGGTGCACCGATTGCGCGAAAACCTGGACGACCTGTACATCATGTCGATGCCCCCCAAAGACATGGATTTGGGTGACGAGGCCTTCATGCCCAATCCGATTGTGCTGATTGCCCCCAACGCCGACCCTTTGGCCAAACGCACGCAGGTGGGTTTGCACGAGTTGGCGCAGCGCCGTTTCATCGTCCGAGAAAAAGGCTCGGGCACGCGAATGGCCGCTGACCAGTTTTTCCGGAAGATGAAGTTTCGCCCAGACGTTCGCTTGGAGCTGGGCAGCAACGAAGCGGTCAAGGAGTCGGTTGCTGGGGGCTTGGGTTTGGGCGTGGTGTCACGTCATGCTTTACACGGGCACAAAAAAGAAAACGGTGTGAGTGTGATTGACATCGAGGGTTTCCCGGTGTCGTCGGCATGGCACATCGTCCACCCGGCCAGCAAAAAACTGTCACCGTTGGCTTTGGCTTTTAAAAAGCACATGATTCAAGAAGTGGGCCGGCGCAAATGGCCACAGGCGTGAGCTGATGCTTCTTGGGCCTGCGCTTGTACGCGACCTCAAGGTGTCGTGAACACCGTCAAGACCCCGGTGTAGCCGTACAGCTGGTTACGGGCAATTTCTCCTGCCGCAAAAAACCCCACCAAGGGCACATCGCCCAAAGCGTGGCGAATGATTTGCAACTCGGCGCTAGGGCCCCCAAAATGCGGGCCGCCTCGGCCGGTGCAGCTCACATACACCGCCCCGGCGATGCGCAAACCCGGCGTGGGCAAGGTGGGCAAAGGGTTGTCGCTCATCGCATGGATGGCTTCGATCGACAGCGTCTCGGGTTCTAAATCTTCTCGAATCTCGGCGCACACGCGCACCAAGTCAGCGCGCGCCGCTTGCACATCGCGGCGGCAAAAGGTCAGCAGCATGCCGGCCTCTAGGTTTTCTGCGACGGCCACGCCTTGGCGCTGAGGGTCAAGCCCAATGATGTGCCGCACCCGCACATCGTTGCCCAAATGGCCGGTCCGACCCACGCCCGAATGCCCTGCCGCGCTCAAGCCCACCAAGGTGGACCGCACGACAGCAATGGCCTTTTGAGGTTCACGCAGGCTGATGCCCAAATCGGCCAGCATCACATCGAGTGCCGGTTCGCCCGCCAGTTGCAGCACCACATGCCCTTCGGATTGGGTGATTTCGCGCTCAGGTGCCACAGGCTGGCAGCCTTGCGTGACGCGCGACATCAAAGAGACATCTGGCGCAAAAGCCACCCCGCTCAGACCGCCTTCCAGCACACCGCCGTGTACTTCTGCTCCGCCTGCCTCTTCGGCGCGCACTGCGAACTGCACGCTGCGTGTGCGGCTGGCACTGAGACCACCAAACAAATAGCCTTGTTGGGTGCGGCTCGCCATCTCTTGGAGGAGCTCGGCCAGGTCGGGCGTGTTCGGATCTGCGTGCACCAGTGCCGCACTCGCCCAATCTGTCGGCAGGGGTGACACGCCAGAAAACACCCTGTACTGCTCGGCCGTCAGGTCGCACAGCATGAGCGCCATGGCCGGTTCATCAAAGTACTCGGCGTTGTTGACCGCCACACCGATGCCTACCGTGCCTGCCCAGTCGGGCACTTGGGGCAAGGCCTGCCGCAAATGGTCCAGCAGCGCCTGCGCATGGGGTGCGTAATGGTCTGTGATGTACAGCAGGCCCAAGCGGGGTTGCGTTGCGTAATCGGGCAGCGCCATTTGGGCTTGTAATTGCGCCAAGACCAAGCCTGCGGCCATGCGCCACTGTGGGTGCGTGGCATGGCCACAAGGAAACAACTTCATGGCTAACTTACTTCAGAGCGGTTTTGCGTGCAGCACGAGTGACTGGCTTGGCCACAGATTTTTTGACCGAGACGGGCTTGACCGATTTGGCCGTCGCAGCGGGTTTGGCAGGTTTCGCAGATGAGGGCTTGGCGCGTTGCCCCCGAGCGGTGGATGACGCGCCGGGCTTGCGGGGCGCTTTGGCCGTGGTGTTTTTGGCGTTCATGCCGGCCTTCATGGCTTCGCCCGCCACGTCTTTCAAAGCGGCGGAGGCAATGCTCTGAAACTGCTGGGTCAATGCGCCCCACCATTGCATCGGGTCCACGGCCGGCTGACTCGCCGATTCAGCGGTCTTGGCTTCCAGGGTTTGCCGGGTCTCTTCCTCGGGCGTTTCGCTGGGTGTGGGTTGTGCGGGTGCCGCTTGCGGCGCAGGCTTGGGGCTGAACAGCGAAGATTTGGATGCGCTGGCGGTGTCGGCGGTGTCGTCAGGTGTGGCCTGTGCAGGCTCACTGACCGGGGGCTTGGCCGTGAACGCCTTGGCCAAATCGGCCATGTTGACGTTCATGCTTTGCAAGGTGGTCAAGGTCATTTTTTGCACTTCCATCGCCTGGATGGTGGCTTTGAGTGCGGTGGTGTTTTGTTCCAACCAAAACAGCACCGATTTCAACTCTTGGATGCGCTTGTCGATGTCTTCAATGCTGAGCGTGGGGGCCACCCAGCTGGCCATGCCGGGCATGCCAGCTGCCGCTGCGGGCTGGGCGGCCGAGGCGGTTTTGGACAGGTTTTGTAAAAAATCAAAACCCGGCACGAATTGGCCAAAGCCAAAGGCAGAAGGTTCGCTCATGGCAGATCCTTGAAAGTGATCTGCAAAGCTTACCCGAAGACGCTTGCGCACTCGACCGTTACGCCCCGCCCAACGGGTTTACCCAAGGCTCAGCCTTCCACAAACACCCGTGCCTTGCGCGGTGTCAAGACCAAAGTCTCACCCTCCTTGAAGTCTTGCTGGCGGTATTGCGATGCCGACAACTGCGCCTCGATCACCGCGTCTTTGCCGAACATGCCCGTCTCCACCGGCTCCAGTTCCAAACGGGCCACGGGGCCCACCACAATGGCGCGGGTCAGCTTGGCCACGATGCCGGTGTGGGCCATGCCCGCTGTGTAACGCGTCACATCCAAGTCGTGCGGGCGCACATAGGCAAAGGCTTTGGCGTCTTGCACTTGGCCGTGCTCGGGACTCTCCAGCCGTATGGCATGCTGGTCGGCACCGATCAGCATTTCGCCCTCGTGCGCGCGGCCATGGAACAAGTTCACATCGCCCAAAAAGCCATACACAAAGGGGCTGGCCGGGTGGTCCCACACTTGCTGGGGCGAGCCAATTTGCTCGATGTGGCCCTTGTTCATCAGCACCACGCGGTCGGCCACTTCCAGCGCTTCTTCCTGGTCGTGCGTCACAAAGATGCTGGTCACATGCAGCTCGTCGTGCAGACGGCGCAGCCAGCGGCGCAGTTCCTTGCGCACCTTGGCGTCCAGAGCGCCAAAGGGCTCGTCCAGCAGCAGCACCTTGGGCTCAACCGCCAGCGCACGGGCCAGCGCAATGCGTTGGCGTTGACCGCCCGACAATTGCGAGGGGTAACGGTCGGCCAGCCAGTCGAGTTGCACCAAGCCCAAAAGTTCATGCACTTTGCGTTTGATTTCGGCTTCGGGGGGGCGTTGGTTGCGCGGCTTGACGCGCAGGCCAAAAGCCACGTTTTCGAACACCGTCATGTGGCGGAACAAGGCGTAGTGCTGGAACACAAAACCCACTTGGCGCTCGCGCACATGCACATGCGTGGTGTCTTCGCCGCTGAAGGCGATGGTGCCTTGGTCGGCCGTCTCCAGCCCCGCGATGATGCGCAGCAAGGTGGTTTTGCCGCAGCCGGATGGCCCCAGCAAGGCGACGAGTTCGCCCGACTCGATGTCGAGGCTGACGTTGTTCAGCGCGGTGAAGTCACCAAACTGTTTGTGGACGTTGCGGATTTCGATGCTCATGTTTCAAACCAGAATCTCAAGGTGAAGTCAGTGGGCGGGCTGCTCGGGCGGGGTGTTGGCCGATGCTTGAATTTCTTGGGCATGACGCCATTCAATGAAGGACTTGATGGCCAAGGTCACCAGTGCCAGCAAAGCCAAAAGTGAAGCCACGGCAAAAGCAGCCACCGACTGGTATTCGTTGTAGAGAATTTCCACGTGCAAAGGCATGGTGTTGGTCTGCCCCCGAATGTGACCCGACACCACCGACACCGCACCGAACTCGCCCATGGCGCGCGCGTTGCACAAGATGACGCCGTACAGCAGACCCCATTTGATGTTGGGCAAAGTGACCCGCCAAAAGGTTTGCCAACCTGTGGCACCCAACACGATGGCCGCTTGTTCTTCTTCGCTGCCTTGCGCTTGCATGAGCGGAATCAGCTCGCGCGCAATGAAGGGAAAGGTCACAAACACGGTGGCCAGGATGATGCCGGGCACCGCAAACACGATCTTGATGTCGTTGGCTTGCAGCCAGGGGCCAAACCAGCCATGGGCCCCAAACACCAGCACATAGACCAGGCCCGCCACCACGGGCGACACCGAAAACGGCAAGTCCACCAACGTGGTCAACAGCGACTTGCCCTTGAACTCGTACTTGGCAATGGCCCAGGCTGCCGCCACGCCAAACACCAAATTGAGCGGCACTGCCACGGCCGCCACGATCAGCGTCAGGCGAATGGCCGACCAGGCATCGGGCTCCTTGAGCGCCTCCAGGTAAGCGTCCAGACCTTTGCGCAGGGCTTCGGTGAACACCGCAGCCAGTGGCAAGACCAGAAACAAAAACATGAAAGCCAGGGCCAGGCCAATCAGGCTGCGGCGAATCCAGCGGGCCACGGTGGTGCCCGCCTGGACCTTGTTGGCGGTGAGGGTTGGGCTCATGACGAAGCTCCCGAACGGCGGCGTTGCCAGGTTTGCAAGCCGTTGATGACCAAGAGCAACATGAACGAGATGACCAACATCACCAAGGCCACAGCGGTGGCACCCGCGTAGTCGTATTGCTCGAGTTTGCCGATGATGATCAGCGGCGTGATCTCGGACACCATGGGCATGTTGCCCGCGATGAAGATGACCGAGCCGTACTCACCGATGGCCCGCGCAAATGCCATCGCAAAGCCGGTCAGCAGTGCCGGTGCAATGGTCGGGAAAATGACCCGGCTGAAGGTTTGCCAGCGTGTGGCGCCCAGGCAGGTGGCCGCTTCTTCGAGTTCTTTTTCGGTGTCTTCGAGCACCGGCTGCACCGTGCGCACCACAAAGGGCAGGCCGATGAAAATCAAAGCGATCACCACGCCGTTGGGGTTGAAGGCCAGCTGAATGCCCAGTGGCTCCAGGTATTGGCCAATCCAGCCATTGCCTGCCAGCAGCGCGGTGAGCGAAATGCCCGCCACCGCGGTGGGCAGCGCAAAGGGCAAGTCCACCAGCGCGTCCACGATCTTTTTGCCAAAAAAGTCATAGCGCACCAGCACCCAAGCCACCAGCAAACCAAACACCACATTGACCAGCGCCGCAATCAGCGATGCGCCAAAGGTCAAGCGGTAAGACGCCATCACGCGAGGGCTTGTCACCGCGACCCAGAATTGGTCCCAGCTCAGGGTGAAGGTTTTGAAAACCAGCGCCGACAGCGGGATCAGCACGATCAAGCACAGGTAAAAGAGGGTGAAGCCCAGGGTCAGGTTGAACCCGGGCAAGACCCTGGCGGGCACCCGCTTTTTGGCGGGCGCCGCGATGGGCAATGCGGTCATGGCGGGAACTTATTTGACGGTGTAAATCTTGTCGAACTGACCGCCGTCGTTGAAGTGCACCCGCTGCGCTTCGGCAAAGGAGCCAAACACTTCGTCCACCGTGAACAGCTGCAAGGGTTTGAAGGTTTGGGCATGCTTTCTGAGCACGGCCTGCGAACGGGGACGCAGCGCATGCTTGGCCGCGATCTCTTGGGCTTCTTCAGAGTACAGGTAATCCAGGTAGGCCTTGGCCACTGCGCCCGTGCCTTTTTTGGCCACGGTGCGCTCGACCACGGCCACCGGGTTTTCGGCCACGATGCTGATGGACGGGTGAATCGCATCGACCTTGCCCGCGCCAAATTCGCGGTCCACCGACACCACTTCGGATTCAAAGGTCACCAGCACATCCCCGATGTTGCGCTGCAAGAAGATGGTGGTCGCATCGCGCCCGCCCTTGGCCAGCACGGGCACGTTTTTGTAGAGCTTGCCCACGAACTCGGCGGCTTGTGCATCGCTCGCGCCCTTTTTCTTGGCATAGCCCCAGGCCGCCAAATAGGCCATGCGGCCGTTGCCACCCGTCTTGGGGTTGACCACGATCACCTGGATGCCGGGCTTGACCAGATCGTCCCAGTCCTTGATGTTCTTGGGGTTGCCATTGCGCGTGAGAAACAGCATGGTCGAGGTGGTGGGCGCTGCGTTGTGGGCAAAGCGCTTGTTCCAGTCTTTGGCCACCACACCGGTGCTGGCCAGAAAGTCCACGTCGGTGGTGGTGTTCATGGTCACCACATCGGCGTCCAGGCCATCGTTGACGGCACGCGCCTGGGCGCTCGAGCCACCGTGGGCTTGGTCGATCTTGATGTCTCTGCCCGTGGTCTTTTTGTAGTGCGCCACAAAAGCGGCGTTGTAGTCCTTGTAGAACTCGCGGGCCACGTCGTACGAGGCGTTGAGCAAGTTTTGAGCGCTGGCTGCAAAGCCGGTCAAGGCCAAGGTGGTGGCCAATGCGATGTGCGTGAGTTTTTTCATGGTGATTCGGTCTGATAGAGGGCGAGACATGGCAGGTTTCGAGGGGCTTGACCGGTCCTTGGGACCCAAGGCCATCCCGTCATGGCCGCGATTGTGGGAGCGTCTCTTTAAATCTCAAACGAATCATTTGTAGTTTGCTTATGTCAATAAGCAGCTAAAGAGCGTTTCACTTGCGGGTGTAAATCTGGTCAAACTTGCCGCCATCGACAAAGTGCACCTGGCTGGCTTTGTCCCAGCCGCCAAAGGCTTCCTCGATGGTGAACAGCTTCAGCTTAGGCAGTTGTTTGGCGTATTTGGCCTGGGCTTTGGCCGATCGCGGACGGTAGAAGTGCTTGCCAATCAGGTCCTGCGCTTCTTCGGTGTAGAGGTAGTCCAGGTAGGCCTGGGCCACCGCCCGGGTTCCTTTTTTGTCCACGTTTTTATCGATCAAGGCCACCGCGGGTTCGGCCAGGATGGAGATCGAGGGGTAAACAAAATCCACCTTGTTGCCAAATTCCTTTTCCAGCAAATAGGCTTCGTTTTCCCAGCTCAGGAAGACGTCGCCTTGGTTGCGCTGTGCAAATGTGATGGAAGAGCCTCGTGCGCCGGTGTCCAGAACGGGGACGTTTTGGTAGAGCTTTTTCACAAAGTCTTGCGCCTTGTCATCACCGCCGTATTTGCGCTTGGCAAACTCCCAGGCGGCCAGATAGTTCCAGCGGGCACCGCCCGAGGTTTTGGGATTGGGCGTGATGACCTTCACATCCGGGCGCACCAGGTCGTCCCAGTCCTTGATGTTCTTGGGGTTGCCTTGGCGCACCACCAGCACGATGGTCGAGGTGTAGGGTGTGCTGTTGTGCGGCAGGCGTTTTTGCCAGTCTTTGGGAATCAGGTTGCCGTTGGTGTGCAGGGCGTCGGTGTCACCGGCCAGGGCCAACGTCGCCACATCGGCGTCCAGGCCGTCAATGATGGCGCGGGCCTGCTTGCCCGAGCCGCCGTGCGACTGCTTGAGGGTCAGGTCCTGACCGGTGCGGGCTTTCCAATGTTTGGCAAAGGACTGGTTGAACTCGGTGTACAGCTCACGGGTGGGGTCATACGACACGTTGAGCAGGCTGATGGAGGTCTGGGCTTGCACGGTCAGACCGGACCAGGTCAAGGCCAGCAGCGCTGCGAACTTCAGAAACGGGCGTTTGGTTTTCACGGAATCATTCCAAAAAAATACACATCAAAAAGTGGATGGGATGAATTTTGGAAGTGGCGCGCTCAAACTCAAACGACTGTTTTGCTATGTGTTCATGTGGGAAAAATCTATCGCTGGATCGGCATGAACGGCATGAATGGCATCAGCGTGTTGCCAACCAGCGGGTGAGCATCTCCGCAGAAGGCGGGCCAATCACCCGTTGCGTTTGTCCTTTGCTGTCCACCAGCACCACATAGGGCGTGACGTTGGGCCAGTTGGGATCGACGGCTTGTCGGATGGCGGGCTCAAAACCGTCAAAAGCGTACATCCGCGACAAGCCCTTGAGGTGCGAGGCGTGGCGCAAGGCTTGTGGCCCCGCGACATCCATCATCACCGCGTTCAACGGGGGTGGCTTGGCCTGGTTTTTCACCGCGTCATGCAGCACTGCAAACGCAGCGGGGCAGGTGCTGCAATAAGAGGTGGTGAACAGGTAAGCCGCAGGCCTTGGGCCTTGCGCCAGCAACTGCGCCCAGGTTTTTTCGTCAAACGGCAACACGCTGCGTGCGGTGGCGCCCGCTTTGTGCTGCGCCCCGTGGTGCGAGTGTGCTGAGGTGGTGGCTGAGGTGGTTGTCGAGGTATGCGTTGCGCTGTGCGCCGCGCCATGCGAGGTCTGCGCCATCGCCTGCAAGGCGAAGCCAGCACCGAACAAGGCAAAAGCTGCGGCGGGTTTAAAAAGCGATCTCATGAACTTGTATCTCTTGCATGGTGCGCCAAACCACCACCATCTTGTTGCCGCTTTGGGCCAAGCGGGGGTGGTCGTTGTGGCCTGTTGTTTGGCTCAGGGTTTGGAGCTTGAAGCTTTGCCCGCCGTCTTGTGACAGCCAGGCTTTGAGCGTGGTCACGGCCCCTTCGCTGCTGCGCCAGACCACAGCCACGTTGGCACCATGTGCCATCACATCCGCGTGTTCGGCGCGGGGGTCGGGCAAGGCTTGCTCTGACTTGGGCTGGGGTTCTCCGCGTGGGCTCAATCGGGCGTAACGCACAGCGGCCAAGTCCTGCCCGTTGACTTTTCGGATGCCAAACCAAACAGTGTGATAACCGTTGAATGCACCACTGGCATCGGTGGCCAAGCCAGGGCCATGGTGGGGGCAGGCGTTGATTTGCCAGCCATCGAAAGTGCTGCGGGTGATGCGGTTGGCCGGGTCGCCCACCGTGGCAAAGGCGTGGTCGCGTGTGCTGCCCTCAAACACATGGCGCCAAGTCGCCTGCAGCGTGCCCTGGGGGCTGAGGGCCAGGCCAATGCGACAACACTCGCAAGAGTGGTCGGCCACTTTGGTGTCGGGGCCAAAGCTGGCCCCGCCATCTTTGGAGGCATTGCGGTAGATGGCGGCGCCTGCATAGGCTTGCGCAGAGCCTTTGGGGGGCTGATCGCGTTTGTCGATCCACAATGTGTGCAAGATCCCTTCGCCATCAAATGCGATCGCATCAAAGCGGTGGGTGATTTCCTGTCGGTCTTGATGCACCGTGAAGGGCGCGCTGAACGTGGCCCCGCCATCGCTGCTGCGCAGCATGCGGATAAAACCCGTAAATGGTTTGGCCAAAGGCATGGTGTAGCTGATCACCACCCAGCCGTTGGGGCCGAAGGCGATCTTGGGGCGGCTTTCGCCATCGGCAGCAATCGGGTCTTTGCCCGTATCCAGAATGCGCGCCGGCCGCCATTGCAAGGCACCCCCCAAGGGCGTGCTTTGCACAAAAAGCTGCGCTTGTGCATTCAAGCCGACCACCCACAAACGACCATCGGGTGCGATGGCGGTGCCTGTGGCCAGTTGGGGACGCTGGTGGCGGACGTGCGTGGTTTTTGCATGGGCTTCTTGCGCCAAGGCCTGTGGCATCGAGGCCATGCACCAGATCGTCAGGGCGCAGAGCCAAAGCTGCCCATGAATGGACCCACGATGAAGGGGCCAACGAAAGTGCGTCCATGGCTTCATCGTCCACCCCACGACTTGTTCAAGCCCACCATGATGCTGCGCGGCGCACCTGCGGCATAGGTGTTCTGGGTGTTGGGGTTGTAGGCGCCCCTGCCCGGGATGAACCGGCTGGCCGCATTGTCCGAATAGTTTTTGTCGGTCAGGTTGCGTACCTGGCCCCAGACTTCCCAGCCATCTTGCAGCTTGTGGCTCATCGTCAGGTTGAGCAAAGTGTGGCCTGCGTAGCGCACCGTGTTGGCGTTGTTCATCCAGGAGCTGCCTTGTTTCACCACGTTCAATGCCAGGCGAGATGCGGGCGTGAAATTCCAAGCCACTTGGGCGTTGAGGGTGTGGTTGGGGGCCTGGGGCATGCGCTTGCCCGAATAGTCTTCGATGGCACCCGCCGCATCGCTCAGGCGGTAATCCACATAGGTGTGCTCTGCCCAAGTCGATCCCATGCGCCAGTCCCACGAGCGCAGTTGTTGGTTCAGGCTCAACTCAAAACCACGGCTTCGGGTATCGCCCGCATTTTTGTTAAAGCTGTTGCCCACCTCTGGCGTGTAAGACACGATGGTGTCTTTGCCACTGAGTTGGTACAGCGCCGAATCGATGCGAACGCCGGAGGCCAAGACGGCACGCCAGCCCATTTCGATGTTGTCGTAAGTGGCGGGCTTCAATTCAGGAATGGCGGTGCGGCCATAGAGCTGGCTGACTTCCGGTGGTGTGAAGCCCAGGCTCAGGTTGCTGTAAAGACTGCTGCTGGCGCTCAAGGCATAGGTGGCGCCCAGCTTGGGGCTGAATTGGCCGAAGCTTCGCACTTCGTTGGGTGCGCCAAAGTTGGCGCCCGGCGTCAAGTTGTTTTTGAAATCGTAGCGGATGCTGTCGTATCGCCCGCCTGCAACCACCCGAACTTTCTCGCTGGGGCTGAACTCCAGCTGCGCAAATGCGGCATCGTTGGCGATGCCCACACCGTAGTTGCGTACGCCATTGGGGTTGTTGACACTGTTGAGGCTGTAGCCGATGTAGCGCCCCGTGGGCACATCGCGCAAGATGGCCAGGTTGTCAGAGACAAAGTCATTTTGACTGCGGTCGATGTAAACACCTGTGACCAGCCGTGCCCGCAGGCTGTCCAGTTTTTGCGTGTGTTTGATGTCCACGCCCAGAGATTGGACATGGTTGTTGTTGATCGTGCCTCTGCAGCTGGCTCCTTGACATCCGGTGATCGTGTAGTTGGGCAACTGGGCATGGTCGTTGTTGCGGGCAAACAGCGTGACGGTGGTCAGGCCACCTCGGGTGGTTTCGCCTTCCCAAGCCACATTGAAGCGTGTGGTCTTGTCCTTGCGCCAGGTGAAGGTGTTGATGCTCTTGCCGGGGTGGGTGCGAAAGTCGTTTTCAAACAGACTGCCAGGCGTGTCCGAATCCAGGTTCGTGTGCACCAGGGAAGCCCGCATCCAAGAGGTGGCGCTCAGGTTGTAGTCGCCGCGCAAAGAGAAAGAGTCTTTTGTGCCACCACTGTGTTGCTGCCAATTGAGGCTGTCACGCTGAGAGCTGTAATGCGAAAACCGCAGACCCAGATCACCCCAGGTGTTGCTGGCACCCGAATCGACACGCGTGAAGCCGTCGGTGTTGTCATGGCGAATGCCCATGTAGCCCGTTGGGGTGCGAGATGAACGCTGGGTCAAAAAGTTGACCGCGCCCCCCACCGCATTGCTGCCATACAGGGACGATGCAGCGCCTTTGACCACTTCGACACCGCTGGCGCCGTTGGTGTTGATGGCGTTCAAGGCGTTGTGGTTGAACACGCCCAAGGGTCGAATTGGAATCCCGTCTTCCAGGTACTGGTAAACCGACTGGGTGCTGATCGGTTGGCGGATGCCCATGCTGTGTTGCTCGTTGCCCAGATCGTTCCAGAGGACACCGGGGATGCGGTTGATGATCTCGCCCATGGTTTTGGGTTTGTCGGCATCCCATTCAGCTCGGGTGACCGAGCCAATCGACACGGGAGTTTCGGACAGTTTGGTTTCTGAGCGGGAGCCGGACACCACGATGGTGTCCAACTCCTTCGCGGTTTGGGCCACGGCATGGCCGTTCAGGTTGGCGAAAAGGCCGAACACGGCCAAAGACAAAGGAGAAAGAGAGAGGGAGTTTTTCATGACAAGTTTTCAATCGATCAGACCCCATCAGCCGTTCAGGCCAATGGCATTGACACGTACCGAGCACCAAACGGTGTTCAACACGTTGTGGAATGGATCAATTGAAAACAGGCGGCCCGCGAGAGGGCAAAGGCGGGGCCGTGCGTGCGATCAGCACCGCCTCTGGCAGACGCCGCACGATGTGCGCGCGTGCATCGGGCACATGGGCCAGATCGGCCAAGGTGGGCGGCGGTAAGGCGGGCGTGGCGTGAGCGCACAGCGGGCAGTCCATGCTGCTGCGCACCGGGGTTTCGCTCTCCTCGCCCTGCACCACCAGTTTCATGATGCCCATGCTGGAGCACACCACTTCCATGGTTTTGGGCTGCAGCGTTGAAGCCAAAACCGAGACGCCCACAAACAGCACATACCAGACCAGCACAAGGCGGGCCAGGCGGTGCAGCGGGGCTGAAGTCCAGGTCATGGGCTGATCAAGCGGTCGTCAAGCAGTGAATGGGCGATCAGTGCTTGTGCTTGTGGCCTTCGCCATGCTTCATGGCCGGGGCAGCAGCGGCGCGTGCGGGCACTTTCAGCTCGACCGATTGGCGCTTGCCGTCCTTGCCTTCGACCACCAGGGTCACGGGCACGGTGTCACCGTCTTTGACCTGGCCCTTGAGGTCCATGAGCATGACGTGGTAGCCACCGGGCTTGAGGTCTACCGCTTTGCCTGCGGGCAAGGCCAGGCTGGGCACAGCACGCATGCGCATCACGCCGCCTTCCATGGCCATCTCATGAACCTCCACCACGCCGGCCACGGGCGATTGCGCCGAGACCAGTTTGGCGTCCTGCGCCGATTGCAACTGCATGAAGGCGCCAGTGGCTTTTTGCTGGGGCACGGTGGCGCGCACCCAGGCGTCTTTCACGGTCACTTGGGCTTGGGCGGACAAGGACACGGTCATGGCCAAAAAAAGGGCAGACACAGACAATGCGGGACGGAACATGGATCACTCCTGGTGGTTATCGAACAGATGAAGAGACACAGACAGTGCGAACGGCAATCCCCATGGCGCAGGGTGCACAGGCACAGGTGGACGCCGAAACCGACTCAGCCCCAGCGCGTCAGCGCATCAAGGGGCTGTGTTTCAGGCGGAAAAGATGGGGGGTGCGCGGGCTTGCCAGGGTTGACCCAGCAAACTGGCCAGGCGCGCCGCCGGCAGGGCTTGCAAAACATGGGACAAATGGCCCGTTGGCAACTGTGCCAGCACGTCGGCCGCAGGCGGCGCGATCAGGGGCAAGCAGGCGGGGCAGTCGAGCGCGGTGTGTGCCACCGTTCCATCTACATCGGCACCTGCAGCATCCACCGGCACCAGTTTCACGCCGCCAATGGCGCTGCAAACCAGCTGCACGGCCTCTGGCTTGACCAGTGGTGATGCCACCGCCGCCCCGACAAACAACGCAAACCACACCAGCACGAAGCGGGTGAGGTGGTGGGCGTTGCGCAGGGATTGCAGGCTGAACATGGCGCGAATTATGGCACCGAAGGCGCAGGCCCCGTGGCCGCTGCCGTCAAAAGCACCGGATGGACCTGACAGGCATCTTGGTGACTCTTTGGCCCGGGGCCCTGGGCTAATCTTGGGCCTTTGTCACGCCACTGGAGATCCCCATGCTCACACTCTGCGGCTTTGCAGCCAGCAATTACCACAACAAAGTCAAACTGGCCCTGCTTGAAAAAGGCGTGCCTTTTGAAGAAGAGATCGCTTGGGTGGGCGAGACCGATCCCTCGGCCAGCCCCTTGGGCAAAGTGCCCTACCTCAAGACGCCAGAGGGCGCCGTTTGCGAGTCGGCCGTGATGCTGGAATACATCGAGCAAAAGTACCCGCAAAACCCCTTGATCCCTGCCGACCCCTTTGCCGCAGCCAAGGTGCGTGAGCTGGCGCTGTTTTTGGACCTGCACCTGGAGTTGGTCGCGCGAAACCTCTACCCCGAAGCCTTTTTTGGTGGCAAGGTGAGCGACTCGGTCAAAGAGAAAACCGCCGCGCAACTCGAAAAGAGCGTGGCTGCTTTTGCCAAGTTGGCCAAGTTCTCGCCCTTCATCGCGGGCGACAGCCTGAGCGTTGCCGACTGCGCCGCCGTGACGCACCTGCCCTTGGTATCGGGTGCCACCAAGTTGATTTACGGCAAAGACTTCCTGGCCGAACTGCCTGTGCGCGATTACCTCAAGATGATGGGCGAGCGTCCCCACATGCAGACCGTCAACGCGGACCGCAAAGCCAATATGGAATTGATGATGTCACGCATGAAAGCCAAAAGCTGAGTCTGTGCGCTTGAGCACTTGAGGCGCGTCAACCCCGGCCCATGGCCAATGCCATGCGGCAGCGGGGGTTGACCCACATCAACACCGCGTCAACACAGGCGCCTAGGATGAAGCCATGACTTCATCCAGCACCCCAAACCTCTCCCTTCACCGCGAGCGCCTCTTGCAAGAGCGCACGCAGCTGCTGCAGCGCATCGCCGAGCAGCGCGGCGGCTTGGTCTCGCGCGCCGACATGGCGTCCGACCACTTTGACAACAGCTTTCAGTCGCGCGCCCAGATCCGGACCGAGCGGCAAACCGAGTTCGCCATCAACGAACACGAAACCGCAGAGCTGGGAGACATCGATGCGGCACTGGAGCGCATGGATGCGGGCACCTATGGCCAGTGCACCGACTGCGGCGTGACCATCCCGCCTGAACGCCTGAACGCTTACCCGACTGCCAAACGCTGCATCGATTGCCAGACCTTGGCCGAGCAGCGCCGTTGATGTTTTAACCAAGGATTTTGATGAGCACTTTTCACGCGGTGGTCTGGATGGACCACCAAGAAGCCCATGTGGCCATGTTTGACCGCGAACACATTCAAGCCCAGCGCATCCCATTGCGCAGCCACCACAAACACCAAGGCAAGGCCGGTGACACGGCTGCCTTTTATGCCGCGGTGGCTCAAGCCCTCACAGGCACACACGAAGTGCTGTTGACTGGACCGGGTTCGGCACGCAACGAATTTCGCGACTGGTGCGCAGCCCACCAAAAAAGCACCGCTGCAACCATCATCGACAGCATCGCCAGCGATCACCCCTCTGACGCACAGCTGGTGGCCATGGCCAAGCAGTACTTCAAGAAATTTGACGCGATGGCGGCAGACCCCTCGCAGGCCTGAGCGCTTGATGCAGCCCAGTTCAGGTGGATGGGTGCATTCGGGTTCTTGCCCCTGAACCTGACTGGCTGATATGCTTTCGGGCATGCACAGCCTTTTTCATTTTGCATTTCATGTCACCGACTTGGACGAAGCCCGTCGCTTTTATGGTGGCGTTCTGGGTTGCCAAGAGGGTCGCTCCACCGACACTTGGGTGGACTTTGACTTTTTTTCGCACCAAATTTCTTTGCATTTGGGGGCGCCTTTCAAGACCACGTTGACGGGCCATGTGGGCGAGCATTTGGTGCCCATGCCGCACTTTGGTCTGGTATTGCAAAGGGACGATTGGCAAAACTTGGCCGATCGCCTGCAAGCGGCCAAGATGGCCTTTGTGGTGCCGCCACATTTGCGGTTTGAGGGCCAGCCGGGTGAGCAATGGACCATGTTTTTCATGGACCCGTTCGGCAATCCGATCGAAGTCAAGGGCTTCAGCAGCTTGGACACTGTGTACGCCAGTTGAAAGACCTTTCGCGGCCGATACGGGTCAGCGTTTGAGGGTCTCGCGCAACTCGGCAGTGGGCAAAACCTGGGGGTTCAGCAGAGGCACATCTTTTTTAGCGCGAGGCCTGCCAATGGGGCTGGACGATTGGCCCCTTTGTGTGGCCGCCATGTCTTCTTCGCTGGGGTATTGACCCAGAACCCAGTAGTCAAACACCCGCCTTGCAATGGGGGCGGCAGACGCCGCGCCAAAGCCAGCGTTTTCCACGACCACGGCCACCGCAATCGTTGGCGATTCGGCGGGTGCATAAGCCATGTACAAGGCGTGGTCGCGTTGGTATTCCGACAATTTGGCCGCATCGTATTTGTCTTTTTGACCGATCGTCACCGCCTGCGCTGTGCCGGTTTTGCCAGCGCTGGTGTAGCCTGCACCCGCAAACACCCGGGCCGAGGTGCCCGATGTCACAACGCCCACCAAGCCTTTGTGCACCACATCGAGGTGTTCGGGTTTGTAGCCCAAATCCCGCGGTGCTTGTGCGCCCACTTGGGCTTGCGCATGGGTCAGGGCATCTTGCGTGGCGGTGACCACGCGCGGTTGGAACTGCAGGCCCCGGTTGGCCAAGGTGGCCGTGGCCGAGGCCAGTTGCAGCATGGTGAAGGTGTTGTAGCCCTGGCCAATGCCCAGCGAGATGGTTTCGCCGCCAAACCATTTCTTTTGTTCAGGTCTTTTGAAATAGTTGCGTTTCCACTCGGTGCTGGGCAGGATGCCGCGCACTTCGCCGGGCAAGTCGATGCCCGTGTGTTGGCCAAACCACAAGGGCTTCATGAAGTCATGGATCGCATCCACCCCCATGTCGTTGGCCAGCGCGTAGTAATACACATTGCTCGATGCCACGATCGAGCGGACCATGTCCACGGCGCCCAGTCCATGGTCACCATGGCTTCGAAAGGTGTGACCGCCATAAGTCCATGAACCTGAATCTTGGGTGATCGCGCTGGCGGTGCGCTTGCCACTGGTCAATGCGGCCAGTGCCATGAAGGGTTTGTAGGTCGAGCCTGGTGGGTAGGTGCCACGCAGGGCGCGGTTGAGCAAGGGCTTGTCGATCGAGCCGTTCAGCATTTGCCAGTTTTCGACATCAATGCCATCGACAAACCAGTTCGGGTCGAAGGTGGGTTTGCTCACAAACGCCAGCACCTCACCGGTCCGCGGGTCCAGTGCCACCAAGGCCCCTCTGCGGTTACCAAACAAGTCCTCGGTCATTTTCTGCAGCTGGATATCGATCGACAACACCACGTTTTGGCCCGGTGTGGCGGGTCGGTTGGACAGGCTGCGAATGGCCCGACCCCCCGCCGACGTTTCGACTTGGTTGACGCCCGTGATGCCATGCAGCTCACGCTCGTAGCGCTGCTCAACGCCCAGCTTACCGATGTATTCGGTGCCTCGGTAGTTGGCGATGTCGTCGTTTTCTTCCAGCATCTCTTTGTCACGCTGGTTGATGCGGCCGATGTAGCCAATGACGTGGCTGGCCAGCTCGCCATAGGGGTACTGCCTGAACAGCCGGGCTTTGATTTCGACCCCGGGAAATCGGTAACTTTGTGCACTGAAACGGGCCACTTCCTCATCGGTGAGTCGGTTCCTAATGGGCAGGGAATCAAAGCTTTTGGACTCTTCCCGCAAACGCTTGAAGCGACGGCGATCTTTGGTCTGGATGTCCACCAGTTCGGCCAGCGCGTCGATGGTGGCTTCCAGATCTTTCACTTTGGAGGGGGTGATCTCCAGGGTGTAGGCCGAGTAGTTGTTGGCCAGCACGACACCATTGCGGTCCAGAATGTTGCCGCGAGGTGGCACCGTGGGCAAGATGGCCGTGCGGTTGCTTTCGGCTTGCGCCATCAGGTCATCGTGGCGAACGATCTGCAGATAAATCAGCCGAGAGGCCAGCAAGCCAAAGCACAGCAAAACCACCCACTGGACGATGACAACCCGGCTTTGAAAGCGGTCAATCTCGACGCGGGTGTCGCGCAATTCCGCAAGAGAGGGCAGGTGCAGTGACATGCTCAAAGTGGCCGAATGTCATCGCGCTCAAAGGCCCGGCGTTGGGGCGCCAACAGCATGGCGCCGATCAAGGGCCAAAGCACCGCCTGCAATGCAGGTGCCAACAGCATCGACCAGCTGGGCCAGGCGTCATGCACCAACAAACGGATCAGCCACTCGACCACCGAGGCGGCGATGAAGAGAGGCAGAATTTGCAGGGCTTGTTCGCCCAGCGGAAACCACAGCATGCGCCGCTGTGTGGCGGTGGCCAAACCGCACAGCACCACATAAGACAAAGCGTTTTGACCCAGCAAGGCGGATTCGTGCACATCGACCATCAGGCCCATAACAAAAGCCAGCACCAAACCGACTTTACGGGGCTGGTGCACGGTCCAAAACACCATGGCAATTGCCAGCACATCGGGCACCCAGTCTTGGCCCCACAAGCCCAGCAACATGTGCAGCAACAAAGCCAACACCAAACTCAAACCAATGAAGCGGGGGTCGGCCGGCAAAAGCAGTTGGCGTCCAGCCGGCATGATCATGGCGTGCCTCCTGCCGTGTTGGCGCTTTGTGGCGGCTTGCTGGCCGCTTTGCTTTTGCTGGGCGGGTTGGGTGTTTTGTCGGCCACAGGTTTGGCGGGCCAATCTTTGACGGGCAACAGCACCAACAAGTGACGACCCCGCTCGATGGTGGTGGGTTCGGCATGCACGGTGGCAAAGGAAGCATCGACGCGTCGATCGATCTGAGAGATCCGCCCTACATGCAAGCCGGGTGGATAAATGCCATCAATGCCACTGGTGGTCAGCAGGTCGCCCTTTTGCATGTCCGTGCCCGAGGGCACAAACTTCAGCTCCAGGGCGCCGCCCACGCCCATGGGGCTGCCGTTGGCAACGTGCCGAGAGCCGGTGCGTGCGTTGATGACCGGAATACTTTGCTGGCGGTCGGTGAGCAAGGTGACTTCGCTGACCAAGGGGTAAACGCGGGTCACTTGGCCGACGACTCCGGCGGCATCGATCACGGCCGAGCCTGCTTGGATGCCGGCCAGGTTGCCACGGTCCACCACCACGCGGCGCGTGTACGGGTCGGCGGTGTCGTACAACACTTCGACGGCTTTGCTGGCACCTGTCACGCTGGAGCGCAGCTCAAGCAGTTGGCGCAGGTTGGCGTTTTCTTGGCTCAGTTGCTCGACTTGCTGAAGCCTTTGGGCTTGGGCAATGGTGCGGGCCTCGAACGACAAAGCGGCATCGCGTGCAGACTCCACACCACCGAGGTAATTGCCCGTCAAATCCCACAACCGGGCGGGTTGCAACGAGAGCCATTGCAAAGGCGATAAAGCGATGGCCACGGCCGCACGCAAAGGCTGAGAGATTTGCAGTCGATGGTCTGCGGCCATCAACATGAGCGATAACAAGCTGAGCAAAACCAGCTTGGAAGCCGTGGACAGGCCTTGCCGAAAAATTGGCGGGGCGCTGCGCTCGAAGGTATCCAGGGCCATAGGGGAATCGCACCGGATGAGGGATGGTGGGCAGTTCCGGGCTTATTCGCTGGTGAAGATGCTGCCCAGCTGGTCCATGCGTTCCAGCGCCATGCCGCAACCGCGTGCCACGCAGGTCAGTGGGTCTTCGGCCACCAGCACCGGCAGGCCGGTCTCTTCGGCCAGCAGGCGATCCAGGTCACGCAACAGGGCCCCGCCACCGGTCAGCATCATGCCGCGGTCGGCAATGTCGGCACCCAATTCAGGTGGGGTGTGCTCGAGCGCGGTTTTGACGGCCGAAACGATTTGGTTGAGCGGATCGGTCAGGGCTTCCAGGATTTCGTTGGAGCTGATGGTGAAGCTGCGCGGCACACCTTCGGACAGGTTGCGGCCTTTGACTTCCATCTCCTTGACTTCGCTGCCTGGAAAGGCCGAGCCGATGTTCTTTTTGATGGCTTCAGCGGTGGGCTCCCCAATCAACATGCCGTAGTTGCGGCGGATGTAGTTGATGATGGCTTCGTCGAACTTGTCGCCGCCCACGCGAACGCTGCCCTTGTAGACCATGCCGCCCAGCGAGATGACACCGACTTCGGTCGTGCCACCGCCGATGTCGACCACCATGGAGCCCGAAGCTTCGGACACAGGCAAGCCAGCGCCAATGGCGGCGGCCATGGGCTCTTCGATCAGGTACACCTCAGAGGCGCCGGCGCCCAAAGCGGATTCGCGAATGGCGCGGCGCTCGACTTGGGTGGAGCCGCAGGGCACGCAGATGATGATGCGCGGGCTGGGGCGAAATGTGCTGCGGGGGTGCACCATCCGGATGAACTGCTTGAGCATCTGCTCAGTCACCGTGAAGTCGGCGATCACGCCGTCCTTCATGGGGCGGATGGCCTCGATGTTGCCGGGCACCTTGCCCAGCATGGCCTTGGCTTCGTGGCCGACGGCTTGCAGGGTTTTCTTGCCTTGGGGGCCGCCTTCGTGTCGGATGGCGACCACCGAGGGTTCGTCGAGCACGATGCCCTTGTCACGCACAAAAATCAGGGTGTTGGCGGTGCCCAGGTCAATGGCCAGGTCACTGGAAAAATAGCGGCGGAAAGAGGAAAACATTCAGAGGTCCTTTGGCGCGCTGTCCCCAAGCCTGCGGTTGGCTGTTGGGGGTGGGCGCGGCGTTCAAATCAGGGGTGTTGTCAGGGCGGGCTCAAAGACTACAGAGCGAGCGGCACCAAACACAGGATAATACCTGATCCCCTGGCAAAACAGGTCTTGCAAGACCCCGTTGACGCTGTAAAACACGACCCCTTACAACTCTTTTCAAACCATGTCCCTGACCCCGCAGGATATTGCCCGGATCGCCAACCTTGCCCGGTTGGAGCTACAACCCGAAGAAAGTGAGCGCATGCTCACTCAAATCAATGGTTTTTTTGGCATTGTCCAAGCCATGCAGGCGGTGGATACCTCTGGCATCACCCCCATGGCCCACCCCGTGGCCGCCATCCAGGACATCACGCTGCGCCTGCGCCCCGACGTGGCCAGCGAGCCCAACCAACGCGATCTGAACCAGCAAAGCGCCCCGGCCGTCGAGCGTGGTCTGTTCCTGGTCCCCAAAGTCATCGAGTAAGCCATGCGTGAACTGCACACCCTCAGCGTGAAAACGCTGACCTCTCTTTTGCAAACCAAGGAAGTCAGCGCCGTGGAAGTGGCCACGCGCTTTTTGGCCCGCATGGGCGGCAACCCGCACAACGCCTTTCTGGACATCGACAGCGAAGTGACGCTGGCCCAAGCCCGCGCCTCCGACGCGAAGCTGGCCGACGGCACAGCAGGCCCGCTCGAAGGCGTGCCCGTGGCGCACAAAGACGTGTTCGTGACGCGCGACTTCGCCACCACCGCGGGCTCCAAAATCCTGAGCGGCTACCGCTCACCGTTTGACGCCACCGTCGTACAGCGCCTTCGCTCCGCAGGCATGGTCACATTGGGCAAGCTCAACTGCGACGAGTTCGCCATGGGCTCGGCCAACGAAAATTCAGCCTACGGCCCGGTGCAAAACCCCTGGGACGCAGCCCGCGTGCCTGGCGGCTCATCCGGCGGCAGCGCCGCCGCCGTGGCCGCTGGCTTGGCGCCCGCCGCCACCGGCACCGACACCGGCGGCTCGATCCGTCAGCCCGCCAGCTTTTGCGGCATCACCGGCATCAAGCCCACCTATGGCCGCGCCAGCCGTTACGGCATGATCGCCTACGCCTCCAGCCTGGACCAAGCCGGCCCCATGGCCCGCAGCGCCGAAGACTGCGCCCTCTTGCTCAGCGCCATGTGCGGATCAGATTTGGACCGTGATTCGACCTCGCTCGACATGCCGACCGAAGATTTCACGGCATCGCTGAACAACACCTTAGATGGCCTGCGCATTGGCATTCCCAAAGAGTTTTTTGGCGAAGGCTTGGCCCCCGATGTGCGCGCGGCCGTGGACGCGGCCTTGCGGGAATACGAAAAGCTGGGCGCCAAGTTGGTGCCCATCAGCCTGCCGCGCACCGAGTTGTCCATTCCGGTTTACTACATCATTGCCCCAGCCGAAGCCAGCTCCAACCTGAGCCGCTTTGACGGCGTGAAGTTTGGTCACCGCGCCAAGGACTACACCGACCTGGTGGACATGTACAAAAAAACCCGCGCCGAAGGCTTTGGCAACGAGGTCAAGCGCCGCATCATGACGGGCGCTTACGTGCTCAGTCACGGCTACTACGAC
Source organism: Limnohabitans sp. Rim28 (assembly GCF_000293865.2). Taxonomy (GTDB): domain Bacteria; phylum Pseudomonadota; class Gammaproteobacteria; order Burkholderiales; family Burkholderiaceae_C; genus Limnohabitans_A. Next base: position 130,929 of record NZ_ALKN02000004.1, read on the forward strand.
GCGTACTACCTGCAAGCGCAAAAAATCCGCCGCATGATCGCCGACGATTTTCAGCAAGCGTTCCAGCAGTGTGACGTGATTGCGGGACCGGTGGCCCCATCGGTGGCCTGGAAGTTTGGCGACAACGCCAATGACCCGGTGGCCGACTATTTGGCCGACATCTTCACGCTGCCCGCTTCGCTGGCCGGTTTGCCCGGCATGAGCGTGCCCGCAGGCTTTGGCGCGGGCGGCATGCCTGTGGGCCTGCAGCTGATTGGCAACTATTTCAAAGAAGCCCAGTTGCTGAACGCCGCACACCGCCTGCAACAAGCCACCGATTTCCACCTTCGCAAGCCGGAGGGCATCTGACATGAGCAAACTCGTCCAAGGCTACGAAGTCGTCATCGGCTTTGAAACACACGCCCAACTCTCCACCCACAGCAAGATTTTCAGCCGCGCCTCGGTGGCGTTTGGCGCCGAACCCAACACGCAAGCTTGCGCGGTGGACATGGCCCTGCCCGGCACGCTGCCTGTGATGAACGTCGGTGCTGTGGAACGCGCCATCGAATTCGGTTTGGCGATCAACGCCCACATCGCCGAGCGCAGCATCTTTGCCCGCAAAAACTACTTCTACCCCGACCTGCCCAAGGGTTACCAGATCAGCCAGTTCGAGATCCCGGTGGTGCAAGGCGGTGAGGTGTCCTTCTTTCTGGAAGTGGGCCAAGAAACCGTGCGCAAAACCGTGCGCCTGGAGCGTGCCCACCTGGAAGAAGACGCGGGCAAGTCGCTGCACGAAGACTTCATTGGCCAATCGGGCATCGACCTCAACCGCGCCGGCACCCCTTTGCTGGAGATCGTGACCCAGCCCGACATGCGCAGCAGCGAAGAAGCCGTGGCTTACGCCAAAGAGCTGCACAAAATCGTGACCTGGATCGGCATTTGCGACGGCAACATGCAAGAAGGCAGTTTCCGGTGTGATGCCAACGTGTCGGTGCGCAAGCCCGGTGGCCCCTTGGGCACGCGCCGCGAAATCAAGAACCTGAACAGCTTCAAGTTCATGCAGCAGGCGATTGACTACGAAGTGCGCTGGCAAATCGATCAAATCGAAGACGGCCATGCCATCCAGCAAGCCACCGTGCTGTTCAACCCCGACACGGGCGAGACCCGCGCCATGCGCACCAAGGAAGACGCCGCGGACTACCGCTACTTCCCCGACCCCGACCTGCCACCGTTGGTGATTGGCCGCGATTGGGTGGAGCGCGTGCGCAGCGAAATGGCCGAGTTGCCCCGGGTGATGGCCGAGCGCTTCGTCAAAGTCTACGGCCTGCCGGAATACGACGCGACGCAACTGACCCAAAGCAAAGCGGTGGCGAGTTACTTTGAAGCCACCACCCAAGCTTGCGGCCAAGCCAAACTGGCCAGCAACTGGATCATGGGCGAAGTCTCACGCCGTTTGAACGCCAGCGAATTGAGCATCGAACAATCGCCGGTGAGCGCTGCGCAACTGGCCGCCCTGATTGGCCGCATCAGCGACAACACCATCAGCAACAACGCGGCGCGTCAGGTGTTTGAAGGTCTGTGGAATAAAGAAGGCCCCTCCGGTAGCGGTGAAGGCGAAGTCGACGCCCTCATCGAAGCCAAAGGCCTCAAGCAGATGAACGACACCGGCGAGCTGGAAAAGATCATCGACGAGGTGCTGGCGGCCAACCCCAAGAACGTGGAAGAGTTCAAGGCCGGTAACGCCAAAGCCCTGAACGGTCTGGTCGGCCCGATCATGAAGGCCAGCAAGGGCAAAGCCAATCCGGGGCAGGTGAATGCATTGTTGATGAAGAAACTGGGCTGACCCCATTCCTCACCCACCGCCGTTTGCGCTTCATCCCTGAGGCGCAAACGGTTTTTTATGCTTCACGCCCCTTCAATACCCCGTCAAGCGGGGTTCAAAGGCACGATTTCCTGCTCAATCGCCCCGAACAAACTCTCGCTGTTCAAGCCCTTCATCTCGATGCGGATGGTGTCGCCGAACTTCATGAACTCGGTGGATGGCTTGCCGTCCAAAATGGTTTCGATGGCACGTTTTTCGGCGATGCAGCTGTAGCCCTTGGGCCACTCGGGTTGGCCGTTGACTTCCACGCTCTTATTGCTCACCGTACCGCTGCCGACCACCGAGCCCGCGCGCACGTTGCGGGTTTTGCAGATGTGCGCAATCAGCTGGCCGAAATGAAAGGTCATCTCGGGCCCGGCTTCGCACATGCCCACTTTGCGGCCGTTCCAGGTGGACTGCAGCGTCAGGTGCACGCGACCGCCTTGCCAGGCGTCGCCCAGCTCGTCGGGCGTCACGGCCACGGGGCTGAAGGCGGTGGCGGGTTTGCTCTGCAAAAAACCAAAGCCTTTGCCCAGTTCGGCAGGAATCAGGTTGCGCAGGCTCACATCGTTGGCCAGCATGACGAGGCGCACGCTTTCGATCGCATCATCGGCGTTGGTTTGCATGGGCACGTCACCGGTGATGACGGCAATTTCGGCTTCAAAGTCGATGCCAAACGCTTCGCTGGCGCAGACCACCGGGTCGCAAGGGCCAATGAAGTCGTCGCTGCCGCCCTGGTACATCAGTGGGTCGGTGTAAAAACTGCTGGGCACCTCAGAGTTGCGCGCGGCACGGACCAGCTCCACATGGTTGATGTAGGCTGAGCCATCGGCCCACTGGTAGGCGCGGGGCAGCGGGGCCATGCAGCGCTCTGGGTCGAATGGAAATGCGTGTCGTGCTTTGCCTTGGTTGAGTGTTGTGTAAAGGTCTTCAAGCTGAGGGGCCACAAAGTTCCAGTCGTCCAGCACCTGCTGCAACTTGCTGGCGATGCCGGTCGCATAATGTGCCGTGCTCAGGTCTCGCGAGACCACCACCAGTTGCCCGTCGCGTGAACCGTCTTTGTAGGTTGCCAATTTCATGATGTTTGCCTGTAGGTCCCGTGGTTTGAAGCCGTGTGCATCTCGGCTGAATGAGGTGTTGAATGCCGTATTCAAGGATGAACCCAATGGCACACAAATTACGCATTGTTAAACTCGTTTAACTAAACGAAACCTGATTCTAGAGCATATGGCCCATTCCAGCACCACCGAAATGACCCCTGAAGGGGACAAAGAGCGCGCAGGCATCCAGTCGGTGGAGGTGGGTTTTGCCTTGCTGGATGTGCTGGCCCAAGCCCCTGGTCCTTTGATGTTGCGCGACTTGGCCAGTGCGGCCGGCATGAGCGCGGCCAAGGCCCACCGTTATCTGGTGAGCTTTCAGCGGCTGAATTTGGTGGTGCAAGATGCCAACACGCGCTATGAGCTGGGGCCGGCCACTTTGCGCTTGGGGCTGGCCACACTGTCAAGGTTGGATGAGGTCAAACTTGCGCGTGAGCGCTTGCCAACTTTGATGGATCAAACGGGCCACACCTTGGCCTTGGCGGTTTGGGGCAACCACGGCCCGACCTTGGTGCACTGGCAAGAAGCCCCTTTGGCCATGCCCGTCAGTCTGCGCTTGGGCGATGTGATGCCACTTTTGTCTTCGGCCACGGGCCGGTGTTTTGCCGCTTTCATGGGCCACGGTGGAGCGGCCGACAAGGCGTTGCCCATGATCGATGCCGAGTTGGCCATGGCCCGCAAACTTGGGCGCAGCGATCTGCCTTCAACGCCCGCGCAAGTGCAGGCCATGAACACCGAAACCCGTGCCCAAGGCCTGGGCCGCGTGGTCAATGTGTTGCTGCCCGGTATTTCAGGGTTTTGTGCCCCCGTTTTTGACGCGGATGGGCATTTGGCCTTGGGCGTGGTGTCGCTGGGCTCGACGGCCACCTTGGACACCGATTGGAAGGGTCCTGTGGCGCAGGCCTTGCGCGCATTCTCTGTGCAGCTTTCTTTCGATTTGGGTTGGTCTTCCGCCTGAACCCGGCCTAACGCCTTAACGCCTAAGACCGCTCTCACCATGGCTGCAACCTACGCCTCACGGCTTGACGCTCAGGCCAGTGGTCCGACAGCAGGGGTTTTGTGGCGTTGGATTTTGGCGGTGCTGGCGCTGCATGGGGCTGTGTGGATGGCGATGGTGGGCGCGACGGTTTGGCAAATTCAAGGGCCACCCTCCCTGCGGGTGGGACCTGTGCAAACCCGATGGCTGGCGCCCCAGCCACCGCCCCCTGCCAACGTCCCTGCACCCAAAGCCAAAGTGGAGCGCCAAACGCGCTTGGGCACGGTGCCTCAATCCGCAGCGTCACCGGCTGCGTCACCCACAGCATCGCCATCAGCGCCTTCTTCGTCGTTATCCCCAGACGTCTCCTTGCCGGTACCCCGTGCCGGTGCACAGACCGAACCCAGAGCTGAGCCCCCCCAACAGTCCCTGGATTTGAGCGAGCGTGCACAAACGGACATGGCCAGGGAACCCGAAGGGACAGGCGCCGAGCGACAAGTGGCACCGGCACAAAGCGCACAAAGCCCGTTGCAAGCGCCAGCCGACCAAGCACCTGTTTCACCGACACAAGCCGCAGGACTGGCCGAGGCCACCATGGCCTTGCCGCCCTTGGGCTTGGCCGCATTGCCTGCATCGGCGCTCCTGAGCTATCGCCTGAATGGTCAAGAGAAGGGCATTCCTTACCAAGCCACTGGTGAGCTGCGTTGGGAGCGCAACGCTGGCGCATACGCCATGTCTTTGTCGGTCAGGGCTTTTTTATTGGGTTCAAGGCAATGGCGAAGTCAGGGGCTGATCACGGCGCAAGGTCTATCACCTGTGCGCTTTTCTGACAGCTGGCGCAGCGAGAGGGCCACGCATTTTGAGGCGGCTCAAAACCGCATTGTGTTCAGCAGCAATGCCCCAGCCGCCACGTTGCAACCTGGCGCGCAAGACCAAATCAGCCTGTACCCCCAAATGGCGGCGCTCATGGCCCAAGAGGCTGGCCGTTTACAACCGGGCACCCGTTTGCAGGTGCAAACGGCCACTGTGCGTGATGCATTGCCTTGGCTGTTGACCTTGGAGCAACAAGAGACGCTGCAAATAGACGGACAAAACCTGACAGCAACCAAATGGGTGTGCCAACCGCGCAACCGTTTTGATGCCAAAGTCGAGTTTTGGGTGGCCGCTCAGCAGGACTGGTTGCCGGTTCGCATCCGCATCACCCAAGTCAGCGGCAGCTTCATTGACTTGCTGTTGACGGGCCGTGTGGCCCTGCCCGATTTGTCACGCACCCCTCACCCCGGTTAAACCCCGTGCCGAAAAACCACAGCCTCTTGAAGTTCTTGCATGCGTACCCATGTGAAAAGACAAGATAAGGGAGAATGAGCGCATGAACTTGTTGTACGAATCTGAAACCTTTGCCGTCATGCACGTTTTGGCCAATGCGCCCAGTGAGACGGTCCCCGCCAGCAGCCTGCCCGTGCTGGAGCGGCATGGTTTTGAGATCGTGGACAAGCGCTCTGGCAAAGAGGTCTATTTGGATGGTTCTTGGGCAGAGATGTTCCAACAACAGATCCAAGCCTGGCAGCAGCACACCCCCACACAGGAAGAAGTCGAGGACACCCTCGAGGGCTATACCGGTTTGGCCCAGCAGCCCGTTGTGGTGCACTGATCGGTACTCAGGCCTTGATCATCCGCCGCGCCACCCAGCCAAACAGCGGCCCCACCATCAGCAACACGGCCACCAAGCGGCACACCTGAAAAGCCGTGACCACCGGCACCCCCAACTGCAGCACCTTGGCCGTGATGGCCATTTCGGTGATGCCGCCAGGCGCGGTGCCCAAAATCATGGTCGCCGGGTGCAAGCCCGTTCCCCATGCCAGGGCCATGCCAAACAGCAGCGATACGCCCATCATCAGGGCCGAGCCCCAGGCCACCGAGGCCAGCCAGCGCGGTGCGGTCTTGACGAATTCGCGCCTGAACCGGATGCCCAGGCTCACGCCGAGGACCAACTGGGCGGCATTGGACAGCGCCGTGGGCACGGCCGACCATTCCCAGCCCGCCAGGGTCAAGGCCATCGATGCCACCAGCGGGCCCATGAACCAGGGGTTGGTGCGTCCCATCTTCAGCATCAGCCAGCCGCCCAAGGCGGTGAGCAAGCCCAGCCACAGCAAGCCCGGCCATTGCGCCAGGCGCGTGCCGGGCAACAAGGAGGCGTCCACCGTCAGGCCCCACTGGCTCTGTGCCCACTGCATGCCAAAAGGCACGGCGATCACCACCATCACCAGGCGCATGCTGTGCGCCGCCGCCACCAGGTCGGTGCGCGCCCCATAGCGCTCGGCCAGCATGGTCATTTCGGACGCGCCGCCGATCGAACCTGAAAAATAGGTGGTGGCCAACAAGGCCCGGGGCGACAGGTGCGACAACTCGGCCCCGTGCCGACGCTGCAACCACAGGCCGAAAAAAGCCCCCAGCGCCAGCGCCCACACCACGGCCAGGACAATGGCCCACCACTGGGCCAGCACCAGCGCGCTGACCTGGGGCGTGAAATACAGGCCCAGGGCCGTCCCGATGACCCATTGGCCCATGTTGCGCAAGAGGTTGGCGCTGTGGGTGGGCGCGCCCGCCATGGAGGCCAGCGCCGTGATCAGCAAGGGCCCCAGCATCCAGGGAATGGGGGTGCCCAGCCAGACACACAGCTCGGCCGCCAGCCAGGCGACCAACAGGGTGCCCAAGGTGCGCGGCAGACGTTTCAAGCGTGCACCCCGGCACCCAAGGCCCAGAGCATCAGGCGTGTCGTCGGATGCTGTCGGCCACCGTCTGTACGATCTGCTCGATGTGCGCGTCTTCCACGATGTAGGGCGGGCAAATCACGATGTTCTCACCGGCAGGGCGCACCCACACGCCGTGGTGGAAGCAGTCCATGAAGACGTCATAAGCGCGTTTGCCGGGAGAGCCGGGGATGCTGGCCAGCTCCACCGCACCGGCCAAGCCCAGGGTGCGGATGCCGACCACGTTGGGCAAGCCCTTCATGGTGCTGTGCAGGGCGTCGCCCAACACACGGCCTTTTTCCCCTGCACGGGCAAACAGGTTTTCTTCTTTCATCAAATCGAGCGTGGCAATGGCGGCTGCGCAAGCCACCGGGTGGCCGGAATAGGTGTAGCCGTGGAAAAACTCGATGGCGTGCTGCGGCGAATTGGCGTTCATCATCGCGTCGTAGATGAAATCGCGGCAAATCACGCCGCCCAGTGGAATCACGCCGTTGGTCACGGCCTTGGCAAAGTTGAGCATGTCGGGCACGACACCGTAAAAATCTGCGCCAAAGTTCACGCCCAGACGGCCAAAGCCGGTGATCACCTCGTCAAAGATCAGCAAGATGCCGTGTTTGTCGCAAATCTCGCGCAGGCGTTGCACATAACCCTTGGGCGGGATGTACCAGCCCGCGCTGCCCGCGATCGGCTCCACGATCACGGCGGCGACGTTGCTGGGGTCGTGCAAGACCAAGATGCGGTTTTCCAGCTCGAGCAAGGGGTCTTCGGCCCAGACCGGTTCCTCGTGGTGGATGTAGGCGTGGTTCGCCGGGTCGTGGATGAAGCGCATGTGGTCCACACGCGGCAGCAGCTGCGCGCCATACACCTTGCGGTTGGCGGGCAGGCCGCCCACACTCATGCCGCCGAAGTTGACGCCGTGGTAGCCCTTCTCGCGGCCGATGAAGACGTTGCGGTGACCCTCGCCCCGGGCGCGGTGGTAGGCCAGTGCCACTTTCAGCGCGGTGTCGGCGGCCTCCGAGCCGGAGTTGCAAAACAGCACCTTGTTCAAATCACCAGGCGCCATGGCGGCGATCATTTGCGCCGCCTTGAAAGCCTTGTCGTTGCTGGCCTGAAAGGCTGTGGCGTAGTCCAGCGTGTCCAGTTGCTTTTTGATGGCTTCGTTGATCGGGCGGCGGTTGTGGCCTGCGCCGACACACCAGAGGCTGGAGATGCCGTCGATGACCTTTTTGCCATCGTGGGTGGTGAAATGCATGCCTTCGGCCCCCACGAACACGCGGGGGTCCTGGCGGAAAGTGCGGTTGGGCGTGAAGGGCAACCATTGGTTGTCCATGTTCAGTTCGGCAATGGTCACGGCAAATCTCCAGGTTGTCGGTGTCAGACAAGCAGGCAGTTTAAGCCCGAACACGCCGGTTGGCGCGTCTTGTCCAAGTGGCGCTTGTCCGGTTCTGGACAGCACGACTGTGCTGCGGGCCCCGCATGCGCTTTCTCTACAATAGCCACTCCCATTGGCCCACGGCCTTGATGGCCGCCCCAGCGTGCCATTTCCAGCATCACCAGCATGACCACCACCTACATCCTCACCCTCTCTTGTCCAGACCGCACCGGCATCGTGCATGCCGTGTCGGGTTTTTTGCTGGAGCGGGGCGGCAACATCGAAGAAGCGGCCCAATACAACGACCACGCGACCGGGCTGTTTTTCATGCGGGTGCAATTTGCCTGCGCCCAGCCCGATGCGGCAGCGCTCGAGGCGCAGTGGGCCCAATTTGCCACCACCTTCGACATGCAATGGGACCTGCACGCCACCGACCAGCCGATGCGCACGGTGATCATGGTCAGCAAGGAAGGCCATTGCCTGAACGATCTGCTGTTTCGCTGGAAGAGCGGGCTGCTGCCGCTGGACATCCGCGCCATCGTGAGCAACCACCGCGAGTTCTACCAACTGGCAGCCAGCTACAACGTGCCCTTTCACCACATTCCGGTGAGCAAAGACAACAAGGCACAAGCCGAGGCCAAGCAGTACGAGATCATCCAGGCCGAAGGGGCCGAGCTGGTGGTGCTGGCGCGCTACATGCAAATCCTGAGCGATGACCTGTGCCGCAAACTCTCGGGCCGGGCCATCAACATCCACCACAGCTTCCTGCCCAGTTTCAAAGGCGCCAAGCCTTACTACCAAGCGCATGACCGGGGCGTGAAACTGATCGGCGCTACCGCCCACTATGTGACGGCCGACTTGGACGAAGGCCCGATCATCGAGCAGGACGTGGCCCGCGTGGACCACAGCAAAACCGTGGAAGACCTCACCGCCCAGGGCCGCGACACCGAAAGCCAGGTGCTGGCCCGCGCCGTCAAATGGCACAGCGAGCACCGCGTCCTGATCAACGGCCACAAGACGGTGATCTTTAAATAATGTCCGCCACCTCACGCATCCCGCCCATCCAGTGCCTGCTGACTTTTGAGGCGTTGGCGCGTTTGCGCAGCGTGACCCAGGCCGCAGAAGAGCTGTGCGTGACACCCAGCGCCGTGAGCCACCGCGTCAAGCAGCTCGAGCAGATCATCGGCACCAAGCTGTTTGGCCGGGCCGATTTTTCGCTCACCACCGAGGGCATCGAGTACCTGGCCCATGTGCGCGAGGGTCTGGTGTCGCTGCAGCGCTTTCCCAGCGCCAGCAACACGCCAGGCCGACGCAAACTGCGCCTGGCGGTGACGCCCACCTTTGCCCGCTCCATCCTGATGCCCAGGCTCAAGCATTTTCTGGACGCTTATCCGGAGATCGACATCACCCTGCAGGTCAGCATTCCCTTGCTGGACGTGGTGGCCGAAGATGCCGATTTGACGGTGCGTTTTGGCACCGGCCGCTACTCGGATGTGGAACATGTGTGCCTGGCCAAAGACGATGTGACCCCCTTGGCCTCGCCGGCCTGGCTGCGCGAGAACGGACCCTTTGCCAGTGTCGAAGAACTGCAGGGCGTGGCCCTGTTGCGCAGCCCCCTGGAGCCCTGGCGCACCTGGTTTGCGGCGCACGACCTGGACTGGCCCGAACCGAGCGATGGCTCGTCGTTCAATGACATTGGCCTGATGTGCGACGCCGCAGCCCAAGGCCTGGGCGTGGGCCTGATCCGCACGAAACTGGGCGCGCCTTGGCTTGAGAGCGGCCAACTGGTGCGCTTGTTTGAGCGCAGCGTGCCCAGCCCGCACGCCCACTATCTGTGCTGGCGCACCGGCACCATGGAGCGCTGGGAATGCGCGGCTTTTGCCGACTGGCTGAAAAAAGCATTGGCCTGATTTCACAAGAGCGTCAAAGTTTCTTCAGCCCACCCGTCTCTGGATGGGCGTACATTGAGGGCTTCATTTAAAGGTTTTGCATGCCATGAGCGCCAACACCCCTGCCGAAACACAGCAACTGACCGCCACCGAACGTGCCGAGCGCCAACGCGCCGTGGTGCAGGCGCTGGGTCGCGTGCTGCCCGCTGACGCGATTTTGTACACCCCCGAAGACACCACGCCCTATGAGTGCGATGGCCTGACCGCCTACCGCGAGCGGCCTTTGGTGGTGGCTTTGCCCGAGACAGAAGCACAGGTGCAAGCCGTGCTCAAGGTCTGCCACGCTTTGGCGGTGCCCGTGGTGGCACGCGGCGCGGGCACGGGCCTGTCGGGTGGCGCCATGCCGCACCGCCTGGGTGTGACGCTGTCGATGGCGCGCTTCAACCAGATCAAGACCGTCGACCCGGTCAGCCGCACGGCCGTGGTGCAGTGCGGGGTGCGCAACCTGGCCATCAGCGAGGCGGCTGCACCCCATGGTCTGTATTACGCACCCGACCCCTCCAGCCAGATCGCCTGCACCATTGGCGGCAATGTGGCCGAAAACTCGGGCGGCGTGCACTGCCTCAAATACGGCCTGACGGTGCACAACGTGCTCAAAGTGCGTGGTTTCACCATCGAAGGTGACCCCATTGAGTTTGGCAGCGACGCGCTCGACACCTCGGGTTATGACCTGCTGGCCGTGTTGGTGGGCAGCGAGGGCATGCTGGCCGTGACCACCGAAGTCACCGTCAAGCTGGTGCCCAAGCCGCAGCTGGCGCGCTGCATCATGGCCAGTTTCGACGATGTGCGCAAAGCCGGTGATGCGGTGGCTGCGGTGATTGCGGCGGGCATCATCCCGGCGGGCCTGGAGATGATGGACGGCCCCATGACGATCGCGGTCGAAGACTTCGTGCACGCGGGCTATGACCTGAGCGCGGCGGCCATCCTGCTGTGCGAGAGCGACGGCACGCCCGAAGAAGTCGAGGAAGAAATCGGCCGCATGAGCGCTGTGCTGCGCGATTGCGGGGCCACGGCCATTTCGGTCAGCCGCGACGAGGCCCAACGCCTGAAATTCTGGAGTGGCCGCAAGAACGCCTTTCCGGCTTCGGGTCGCATCAGCCCCGATTACATGTGCATGGACTCGACCATCCCGCGCAAGCGTCTGGCCGACATCCTTCAGGCGATTCAAGAGATGGAAGAGAAATACGCCCTCAAATGCCTGAACGTGTTCCACGCGGGCGACGGCAACCTGCACCCGCTGATTTTGTTCGATGCCAACGATGCCGACCAATTGCGCCGCTGTGAGCTGTTTGGTGCCGAGATTCTGGAAACCAGCGTGGCCATGGGCGGCACCGTCACGGGTGAACACGGTGTGGGCATCGAGAAAGTGAACAGCATGTGCGTGCAGTTCAGTCCGGAAGAAAACGAGCAGATGTTTGCCGTCAAGCGCGCTTTTGACCCGCAAAGCTTGTTGAACCCTGGCAAGGTGATTCCCACTTTGAACCGCTGCGCCGAATATGGCCGCATGCTGGTGCGGGCGGGGGCGATCAAGCACCCGGAACTTGAGCGCTTCTGATGGCCAAGCCCATCCACAAGCCTGAGTGACCCTCAGGCTTTTTTCGACCCATTTGGTTGCGCGCGCAACCAAATGGGCTTAATATCGGTGCATGCCTACCCCCCTTGACCGGACCCTCACTTACCGACTTCACCAGTTGCATAAGTTGACCGATGCGGACAGCCAATCGGCTTATCCCGCCCAAACAGGTCTGTCCATGAGCGACGGGCGCTGTTTGTCTACGGTTGGTGCTTTTGAGCCCTTGTCGGTCAAAGAACTGGCCGAAAAAGCCAACCTGAACAAAGGCCAGGCCAGCCGGGCCGCTCAGGCCTTGGTGGAGCAGGGTTTGGTGTGCAAAGCCGATCACCCAGCCGATGGCCGTGGCGTGGTGCTGACCTTGACGGCCAGCGGACGCCAAGTCTTCAAAACCGCCATGCGCATGATTGACCAGCGCAACGCAGAGATCTTTGGCTGCCTGACCGAACAGGAACAGGCCAGCTTGAGCGCCATGCTCGATCGACTGGTTGCGCACGCCCGTCCCCGCTGAAACTCATTTCCAAACGCCATGCACACCCCCAGCACCGAAGCCCGCCCTTCGATTTATTACCAGTACGAGGTCTTCCAGCCCTGGCTGGCTTCAGAGCACCCCCGGCAAGAGCGGAAAAAAGTCGTGATTGTGGGCGCCGGCCCTGCGGGCATGGTGACTGCGCTCGAACTGGCGCGCCATGGCGTGCCCAGCGTGGTGCTGGCGGCCGATTTGCAGTTGTCACAAGGCAGCCGCGCCATCTGTTTCACCCGCCGATCCATGGAAATCCTGCAGCAAGTCGGCGTGGCCGAGCGCATGAGCGCTGTCGGCTTGCCCTGGCGTTTTGGCAAATCGTTTTACAAGGGCCAGTGTGTGTACCGTTTGGAAGCGCCGCATGCCGCCGATGACCGGTTTTTCCCGATCATCAATGTGCAGCAGCAATTCTTAGAGGAGTACCTGCACGACGCCTGCCAAGCCAACCCGCTGATCGAGTTTCGCTGGGGCAACAAGCTCAACCGGGTCGACCAGAAAGACGGCCATGCCCTGCTTGAAGTCGACACGCCCGAAGGGCCCTATGCCCTGGAGAGCGACTGGGTGGTGGCCGCCGACGGTGGGCGATCCGGCATCCGAAGTGCCATGAACCTGCAGATGGAGGGTGCGTCCTACGAGGGCTTTTTTGTCATCGCGGACATCCGAATTGACCTGCCGTACCCCACCGAGCGGATGGCTTTTTTCGACCCCGAGTGGAACCCGGGCAACACCATCCTGATGCACCGCGAGCCGCACGGCATCTGGCGCGTGGATTACCAGTTGCCACCGGGCGAAACGCCCGAAGAGGCGCTGCGCCCCGAGTCGCTCAAGGCCCGCATCGATGCGCAGCTGGCCATGATGGGCCATGCGGGCACCCCGTGGGAAATGGACTGGTCTTCGGTGTATTCCGCCCGCACGCTCACGCTGCCCGAATTCGTGCACGGCAGCGTGATCTTCACCGGCGACGCGGCCCACCTGCTGCCGATTTTTGGTGTGCGCGGCGCCAACACGGCTTTTCAGGATGCGCAGTCGCTGGGCTGGCACCTGGCCTTTGTGGTCAAAGGTCTGGCGGGCCCACAATTGCTGGCGAATCACAGCTCAGAGCGGGTGGGTGCGGCGCGTGAAATCATCACCGAGGCGGGTAAAAGCACCCGATTCATGGCACCCCCCAGCCCCGGCTTCCGGTTGCTGCGCGACGCGGTGTTGTCGCTTTCGCTCTCACAAGAATTCGTGCGTCCGCTCTACCACTGGCGCACCTCCCGGCCGCACGAATACACCCACTCCCTGCTCAACAGCAGGGACGATGACAATGCCCTGTTCAAAAGCGGTCCAGCGCAAGGCGCGCCGCCGCAAAACGTGCGCCTTGGCGCCCAAGGTGGCGAGGGCGATTTTTTGCTCGACCACCTGGGTGGCGGTTTTGACCTGCTGTATTTCACTGACACCGACCTGCCTGCGGAACTGCAACAGGTGATCAACGCAGCGCGTGCGACAGGCTTGCCCTTGAACGTGACCGCGGTCGGTGCTTCCCAGCCTGTGGCGGGAGCCGACAAACACTTGTCCGACGCTGACGGTCACCTGCGTGCCCGCTACGGCGTTCCGGCCCAAGGCGGCGCGTATTTGCTGCGCCCCGACCAACACGTCTGCGCCCGCTGGCTCACACTCGACGCCGCACGGCTGAAGGCGGCTTTTGCCAACGCGCTACCGCAATGAGGAACACCATGAGCGACCAGCAACTCACCATCGGCGGGCTTGAAACCGTTTACGACGCACTGGCCACCGCCATTGACCAGGCCGGGGCAGACAAGGCGCAGCTGTTCCTTGTCAAACTCGCCCTGCTCAACGCCAAGGCTTTGGCCGACGAAAACCTGTTTCAAGAACAGATCAGCGTTGCACTGCAAGACCTCTGAGTGCGGCGGGCCAGAACCCTTCACCAGGGGAGATCCGGTGTCACCAGGTATCGATCGCCAGTGCACCATCGGCGGGCCGCACCCGTCCCGCTTGCAGCCCCGCCACCAGCCAGTCGCGCGTGGTGGCCGGGTCGATGACCGCGTCAATCTCCAGCGTGGCCGCCATGTTGATGGCGCTGCCGTTGTCGTATTGCTGCGCCAGCAGTTGCGCAAACAGCGCTTCGCGCTCGGGCCCCTCGGGCAGGGCTTCTAGCTCCTTGCGGTAACCCAAGCGCACCGCACCCTCCAGGCCCATGCCGCCAAACTCGCCGGTGGGCCAGGCCACTGTGCTCAGGGTTTCGTGAAAGCCCCCGCCCGTCATGGCCATCGCGCCCAGGCCGTAGCCCTTGCGCAACACCACGCTGAGCAGCGGCACCCGCAGGTGCGCGGCGGCCACAAACATGCGTGAGACGTGGCGCACCTGCGCCAGCGCTTCGGTGTCGGGCCCGACCATGAAGCCGGGCGTGTCCACCAAGCTCACGATGGGCAGCCCATGCGCGTTGCACAGCTGCATGAAACGCGCGGCTTTGTCGGCGGCATCGGCATCGATCGCGCCACCCAGATGCAGCGGGTTGTTGGCCATGAGGCCCACCGGACGCCCCGCAATGCGCGCCAGCGCCGTGTGGATGCCCACGCCGAAGCCGGTACGCAAATGCAAAAGGCTGTCTTCATCGACCATGCCCTGCATGGCGGCGCGGGTGTCGTAAACGCGCACACGGTTTTCGGGCACCACGTGGCGCAGGGCTTGTGTGGGCGGGGTTTGCCATTCGGCATGAGCCCCCTGAAAGCACGACAGGTAATGCCGCGCTGCCGACACCGCCTGAGCTTCGTTGTCAACCAGAATGTCGATCACGCCGTTGCCGTGCTGCACGGCGCTGGGGCCAATTTGCTCGGGCTTGAAAACACCCAGGCCCCCGCCTTCGACCATGGCCGGGCCGCCCATGCCGATGTTGCTGCCTGTTGTGGCGATGATCACGTCACAGCAGCCCAGCAAGGCCGCATTGCCCGCGAAGCAGCGCCCGGCCACCACGCCCACCACCGGCACCTGGCCGTTGAGCCGGGCAAACGAGGCGAAGGTGGCCAGGTTCAGGCCCGCGACGATGGCGACATCGACATCCCCAGGTCGGCCGCCGCCGCCTTCGGCGAACAACACCACGGGCAGCTTGTTTTGCAAAGCCACACCCAGCATGCGGTCGGTCTTTTGGTGGTTGCGCATGCCTTGCGTGCCCGCCAGCACGGTGAAGTCGTAAGCCATCACCACCACACGCTGGCCGTTGACGCAGCCGATGCCGGTCACCATGCCGTCGGCAGGTGTGTTGCGCATCAAATCGTCGGCGCTGCGGCGGCGGCTTTGCGCGGCCACGGCCAGCGCGCCGTATTCCACAAACGAATCCGGGTCACACAAATCGGCGATGTTCTCGCGTGCGGTGCGCAGGCCGGTAGCGTGGCGCTTGGCCACAGCTTCGGGCCGCAGCGCATCTTGCGTGAAAGCCAAGCGGTCTTGTAGTTGTTGCAGGTCGGCGCGGGGGGTGTTCTGGGATGCCTTGCTTGCTGAGCGAGGTGATGGGGCCGGAGGTGAGGCCGTGGGTGAGGCGTCCAGCCGCGTCCAGCGCGCCAAGGCATCGCCTTCACCCACGGTCTCTCCTGCCTGGAAAAACAGCTCGGTCAGGCGCCCGGCATGGGGCGCGCGGATTTCGTGCTCCATTTTCATGGCTTCCAGAATCACCAGCACGTCGCCTGGCGCCACGGACTCACCCGGCTGAACGAGCCACTGCACCACTTGGGCCTGAAGAGGGGAATGGATATTTTGCATCTGGCCATTGTGCGGCGCTGCGCCGGGGACAGCAGGTCAAGTTCGGGACAATTTAAACTGGGATTTTCTCCAACACAAAGCCCCGTTCATGAACTTTGAACCCCTCATTGAGTTGACCCGCAACGGCATCCAGGAATGCGTGCACATGGGCGCACTGGCCGTGACCGACACCGAGGGCCGTGTGCTGGCGCAGGTGGGCAACCCGCACTGGTTGTGCTTCACCCGCTCCACCCTCAAGGCCATGCAGGCTCTGCCGCTGGTGCAGTCGGGTGGGGTGGCGCATTTCGGCTTGACCCCCTCAGAACTCGCCATGATGTGCGCCAGCCACAACGGCGAAGACATGCACGTCGAGCAGGTCACGTCCATTCTGCGCAAAAGCGGCAGCAGCACAGGGCAGATGCGCTGTGGCTGCCATGTGCCCTATCGCTTCACTTTTTTTGACCGCCCCGTGCCCGAGGGCCTGGCCTACGACGAGCGGCACCACAACTGCAGCGGCAAGCACAGCGGCTTTTTGGCCTACTGTGTGCAGCACGGCTTGCCCAGCGACCGCTACACCGAGGTCGACCACCCCCTGCAGCAACGCATTCGCCAGGCGGTGGCCCATCTGGCCGGTTTGAGAGAAGAAGAGCTGGCGCTGGGCATCGACGGTTGTTCGGCCCCCAACTACGCCATGCCCTTGTCACGCTTGGCCCGCAGCTATGCCCGTTTGGCCCACCCTGAGTCGGACGGCCTGTATGGCGAGAGCCTGGCGCAATTGGGCCAGGCCATGAGCGCGCACCCTGAATTGGTCTCGGGCACCGACCGCAACGACGCAGACTTCATGCGCGCAAGCCGTGGCGACTGGGTGACCAAGGTGGGCGCTGACGGCGTGCAGGTGGTGGGCAGCCGCTCGCGTGGCCAGGCCTTGGCCATCAAGATCATGGACGGCAACAAGGCGGCGCTGTTTGCCGCGACCGTGGAGGCTCTAGACCAACTGGGTTGGCTGGACGATGCGCAGCGCCAAGCACTGGCACCCTGGCGCGCCCAGGTGCTGCTGAATGTGGCGGGGGTGCCGGTGGGCGAGCGGCGCAGCGTGTTCAAGCTGCACAGGGCCGCTCAAGCCTGAAAGCGCAGAGCCGCACGGCACGTCATGAAGCGCCGAAACAGGGGCCTCAGCGCTTGCCAAAAATCGCTGTGCCCACCCGCAGCATGGTGCTGCCTTCGGCAATGGCCGCCGCCATGTCGGCGCTCATGCCCATCGACAAGGTGTCCAGCGGCAGGCCTTGCGCGCGCAATTGCTCGAACAGGTCTTTGGCCTGGCGGTGCACGGCGCGCATCTGGGCATCGTTCTCAGCAGGTTCGGGGATGGTCATCAGGCCGCGCAAGCGCATTCGCGGCAATGCGGCCACGGCCTGCGCCAGTGCGGGCAATTCCAGCG
Organism: Limnohabitans sp. Rim28; assembly: GCF_000293865.2. Lineage (GTDB taxonomy): Bacteria > Pseudomonadota > Gammaproteobacteria > Burkholderiales > Burkholderiaceae_C > Limnohabitans_A. The sequence goes on from NZ_ALKN02000004.1 coordinate 148,179, forward strand.
GACTCACGCCCGACTTGCTCTCGCCACCGTCCACATTCACCTGAATGCACACCTGCAAAGGCGGCAGGTGTTCTGCGCGCTGCTCGGACAGGCGCTGGGCGATTTTGAGGCGGTCCACGCTGTGTACCCAGTCAAAGTGCTCGGCCACCAAGCGCGTCTTGTTGCTCTGGATCGGGCCGATGCAATGCCACTGCAGCGGCAGATCGCGCAAAGCGATGATCTTGTCCACGGCTTCTTGGATGTAGTTTTCCCCAAAAGCGGTCTGCCCGGCAGCATGGGCTTGGCGCACCGCATCGGCCCCCCATGTTTTGGACACGGCCAGCAGTTGCACGCTGTCCGGTGCGCGGCCAGCGGCTTGGCATGCGGCCAAAATTTGTGTCTGTACGCGTGCAATGTTGTCGGCAATCGGGGTGGTCATGGCTTGAGCGTACCAAAAGCCTTGTTGTCACCCAATGGTCAGGTCAAAGAACCCGCTGCGCGCCAGAACACCGACAGGCTGCTAAATTAGCCCTTTTATCCACTCTAAAAAGAGACGACCATGAGCCAAATCGCCGCCAAAACATACGAAACCGCACCTGCCCGAAAAGTGGCCTTTTTGGGCTTGGGCGTGATGGGTTACCCCATGGCCGGTCACCTGGCTCGCGCTGGCCACCACGTCACCGTGTACAACCGCAGCGCTGCCAAAGCCGCGGCCTGGGCCGCCGAGTGCCCCGGCAACGCCACAGCGCCCACGCCGCGTGAGGCCGTTGCCGGTGTGGACATCGTGTTTGCCTGCGTGGGCAATGACGCCGATCTGCGCAGCGTGGTGCTGGGCCCAGAGGGTGCGTTTGCTGGCATGAAGCCCGGCGCGATTTTTGTGGACCACACCACGGCCTCGGCCGAAGTGGCCCGCGAGCTGTACGCCGAAGCCCAAAAACGCGGTTTGCATTTTGTAGATGCCCCCGTTTCGGGGGGTCAAGCCGGCGCGCAAAACGGCATGCTCACCGTGATGTGTGGTGGCGATGCTGCAGCGTTTGACAACGTCAAGCCAGCGGCCATGGCGTTCTCCCGTGCTTTCACCCTGTTGGGGGCCTCGGGCGCTGGTCAGTTGGCCAAAATGGTCAACCAGATTTGCATTGCGGGTTTGGTCCAGGGTTTGTCCGAGGCGATCGCTTTCGGTCAACAAGCGGGCCTGGACATGCACCAGGTGCTGGACGTGATTGGCAAAGGTGCTGCGCAAAGCTGGCAACTGGACAACCGCGGCAAGACCATGGCCGATGACAAGTTTGAGTTCGGTTTTGCCGTCGATTGGATGCGCAAAGACCTGGGTCTGGTGCTGGACGAAGCCAAGCGCAACGGTGCGCGTCTGCCGGTGACGGCGCTGGTGGACCAGTTTTATGCCGACGTGCAAAAAATGGGCGGTGGGCGTTGGGACACCTCGAGCCTGATCCGTCGTTTGCGCTGATGGCCGAGGGCGCCCCACATGACGTGGGGTTTGAAAGCAAAAAAACGACCCGAGGGTCGTTTTTTTGATGGGGCCTCAGCGTTTCAGCGCGCAGTGGTCGGTTGGCTCAAGCGCCGAAGTTCTTCTTCAGAAATCTCGTCAAAAACCCGAACCACTTTCACCACCCCACCCATGCCCCGCACGATGTCGGTAGCCCGTTTGGCTTCGCGGCTGGTGACCCGGCCCATCAGGTACACGATGCCGCGCTCGGTGACCACTTTCACGGCATTGGCCTGCAGGTCTTTGGCATCAATGAAAGCGGCCTTGACGCGGCTGGTCATCACCGTGTCTTTGGAGCGTTGGGTCAGAGAGCTGGCGGGCATCTGTGCCAAATCGTTCACCACGGACACCACGTTTTCCTGGCTCTGAGCAATCTTTTCGATGCGTTCTTTTTCGGCCGCGGTGGTGATTTCGCCGGTCAGCAGCACTTTGCGGTTGAAGCTGGTCACGTTCAAATGGACGCGATCGCCCAACTCTTGGCGCACGGCGGAGGCAATTTTGATTTCAATCGCTTGGTCTTCCACTTGTGCACCCGAGGTGCGGCGGTCGGTGACCATGATGCCGGTGGCGACCGCGCCGCCCAAAAGCAACGGTGCACAGCCCGACAGACCCGTCACGGCCACGGCCAATACGGCACCCGAAAACACCAGAGATTGAAGATTGCGTTTCATTTAAAGAGACTCCTGTTCGCCCAACAATTGGGTATCGATGCCATCACACAGACAGTGCAGCACCAAGTGCTGCACTTCACAAATTCGTGCCGCCCGCTCATGGGGCACACACACATGCACATCGGTTTCACGCAGTTGGCGAGCCAACGCGCCGCCTTGGTGACCGGTCAGGCCCAGCACACTCATTTCCCGTTCATGGGCCGCTTGCGCGGCCTGAACCAGCGCAGCTTCGTTGCCATCAACGCTGATGAGCACCAGCACATCGCCCGTTTGACCGAGAGCCAACACCTGCTTGGCCAGCGCCTGACCATCGCTCCAGCGGGTGGCCATCAGTGCGTCAGAGGACAAGCACACAGCAGCCAGACCCGGGCGGTCCCGTTCAAAACCACCCACCAAGAGATTCACCAAGTACTGGGCCAAGGCGGTGGATGGGCCCAAGCCGCCCACCAACACTTTGCCGCCGCCCGTGACCGAGGCCAAAACCGCCTGCACAGCCGCATCCACCGGCTTGGCCAAAGTTTCGGCCACCTGGTAGTGCAAATCTGCGCTGTCAATGAAGTGTTGTTGGATTCGAAGGTCTAGCATGCGCTGGCGATGATAACCCCGACCTCCATGCTGTTTCACCAGCCAGAAGTCAAATCCCATGCCAACAAGGTGTGTTGGCTGCCTTCAGGGGTGCTTCAGCTGGCGTCAAAAGCCGCCTGTAGCCACTGCGGCCCCCTTGCCTCGATGGTCACCACATCAAAGCGGGTGGGTGGCAGACTGCGCCAGCGCAGCAGGTAATGTTGGGCCGCAAAAATGATGCGCCGCTGCTTGGCATACCCGATGCTGGCCGCCGCGCCGCCGTGCTCTGTGCGGCTTCGTTGGCGGACCTCGACGAACACCACCGTGCCGTCGCCCGCTTGCATGATCAGGTCGATTTCGCCGCCGCCTCGGCCAGGCGTCCGATAATTGCGCTGCAGCAAGCGCAAACCAAGCGCCTGCAAATAGGCCAGCGCCTCGTCCTCGCCCGCATCGCCTCGGGCTTTGGTGGTGGGTCCTACCCTGTCTTTTTTGAGGAATTGCATTGACTCCGTCTCCCTTGTCTGCATCGTTCGCCAAAGCCCTGGAGGCTGCGCAAGATGCTGCCGGATCGCAAAACCACCCGGCCAGCACACTGTATGTCGTCGCCACCCCGATTGGCAATCTGGCTGACATCAGCCTGCGCGCGCTGCATGTGTTGGCCAAAGTCGATGTGGTGGCTTGCGAAGACACCCGGCACACCCAGCAGCTGTTGCGCGCCTATGGCCTGGATCGCCCGAACGCACAGCTTTTGGCGGTGCACCAGCACAATGAGGCCGAAGCCGCGCAAAACGTTCTGCTTCGCTTGGCCCAAGGGGAGCGCGTGGCCTATGTGAGCGACGCCGGCACGCCCGCCATCAGCGACCCTGGCGCCCGACTGGTCGCGGTGGTGCGAGAAGCGGGTTACCGGGTCTTGCCCTTGCCCGGGGCCAGCAGTGTGACCACCGCACTCAGCGCTTCGGGCATGACGGGCGATGATGGTTTTGTCTTCCGGGGCTTTTTGGCCAGCAAATCGGCGGAGCGGCAGCTCGCGGTGCAAGCTTTGGCGCAAGAATGCCGCGCCGTGGTGTTGCTGGAAGCACCCCATCGGATTGAAGCTTTGGCCCAAGCCTTGTCGGTGCTGGGCCAGCGCCGCATCACTGTGGGGCGCGAATTGACCAAGCAGTTTGAACAAATTGACACCTTGGCGGCGCAAGACTTGCCCGCTTGGTTCGCTGAAAAACCCGACCGCCAGCGCGGTGAGTTTGTGCTGGTGCTGCACAACGCCCCGGTGGCAGCATCCCAGGGTGAGGGACTTCGGGTTTTACAAATATTGTTGCCCGAGCTGCCTCTGAAAACCGCCGTCAAACTGGCGGCGGAGATCACGGGCGAGTCCAAAAATCAGCTGTACGACCTGGCCCTGAGCCTGAAAAAAACGGAAGCGTCCTGACCTCCCTTGTCTGTCCGTTTTACCAACGCGCCCCAAAGGTGTCACGCAAATTTTGCAGTTCTTGTTCAGTCAGCGCAGTGGTTTGAGGCTGCAGCACCATCAAACGGGCCGTTTCTTCCAGTTCTTCCAAGGTGGCCATGGCCGCCCCCGGCGTGTCGTGCCACACATTGGGCCCCAGGCGCGGCAGCATCACGGCGCGGATGGGTGTGCCGCGCGCGGCGTATTGGGCAATGAGGTCGGCCACTTCTTGCGCCGCAGCGGGGCTGCCGGGGTGGTGATAGGCCACGATCGGCACATGCCCGACTTTCATCACGAAATAAGGCGTGATGGGTGGCAGCAATTCTGGCCCGGCGGCATTCAAGCTGAGCGCCACGCAATGCGTGCTGTGGGTGTGGATCACGCATCGCGTGGTCGGTGACTGCACCGTGGCCGCGCCATAAACTTGGCGGTGCATGGCGATCGTTTTGCTGGCTTTGTCACCGCTGATTTGCTGGCCTTGCAAGTCCAATTTGGCCAAACGTGCGGGGTCCAGCCAGCCCAAACAAGCGTCGGTGGGGGTGATCAAGAACCCATCGTCCAGTCGCACGCTGATGTTGCCGGCCGTGGCATGCACGTAGCCCCGCGCAAACAGGCTTTGCCCGACACGGCAAATGTCTTCACGGGCTTGGGTTTCGTTCATGGCTTGGCTCCAGTGTGTCCATCTTCCAGCAACAGTTCCTGCAAGGCTTGTGTTTCTTGGGGGCTCAGGCCAATGGCCCCGTGCAGATAGTTGCGCATGCCGCCGTGCTGGGCATCTACCGCGTCAAAAGCCGCCTGCAAAAACGCCGGTTGTACCTGCCACAACACTTTCATCACATGCGGATGGCCTTGACCTTCCAAGCGGGCATCGCGTTTGTAAAGCTGGTTGGTGAGCAAGTAATCGTGCTCGATGGTGGCGCGGTCCACACCCAGGGCCGACAGCAGCAGTGCGGCGGCAAAACCCGTGCGGTCTTTGCCAGCGGTGCAGTGAAACACCTGCGGGTTGGGTTGTTCCAGCAGGTGCTTCAAAAAGCGACCGAAAGTATCCGCGTTGCGGTTCACGAAATCCCGGTAGGTCTCGCGCATCAGGTCCACGGTTTCTTCGGTGGTGGGCACCACGCCCTGCGCCACCAGCGCTTGCATGCGTGCGATCACCGTGGGCTCGATGGGCAATGCCAAACGCTGGACCCCAGGAATCGCGTAGGGCGTGAGGGTGAATTCGCCCTTGCCCCGAAAGTCCAAGCTGTGCCGTACACCCAGCGCCTGTAATTGCAGGTGGTCTTCAGGGGTGAGCCCTGCCAAATGGTCTGAGCGGAAAACCTGGCCCCGCCGCACGCGGCGGCCCTCGGCGTTGCGGTAACCGCCAAGATCACGAAAATTTGAGGCGCCTTGCAGCAGAGCAGGGGGTACCGGGTTCATGGCCATCCAATCAACAATCCATTTGCTTCAAGCAAAGCGCTATTGTCGTGTGCCCGCCAAGGGGCATCCGTTGCCCGATGCGACAAGCCCCTAGACAAGAGCCGACAGGTGGCACACGGCTTGCTTGTGGTGGTGATGCAGCTCGAATCACCGCTTCCCTTGAACCCCACGCCCATCACCCCGGGACTCATGGCCGTCACCGACGCCTGGCGCAACCCCTTGGGCTTGATGCTGGCTTCGACGGGCGAAGGGGTTTTCGGGGTGGATCTGGACGGACTGTGTGTCTTCATCAATCCGGCCGGGGCCCGCATGATTGGCCTGGAGTCTGAGCAGGTGCTGGGTCAGAACATGCACGTTCTGACGCACCATTCGCATGGGGACGGCGCGCACTACCCGATGGATGACTGTCCCATTTACAACGCTTTTCGAAAAGGCCAGCCTTGCCGCATCGACAGCGAGGTGTTCTGGCGGGCAGATGGCAGCAGCTTTCCGGTGGCGTATTCCAGCTACCCGGTGTTTGACCAGGGCGAGGTGCGCGGCGCGGTGGTGACCTTTGCAGACATCACCGAGCGAAAACACGCCGAAGACGCCTTGCACCAAGCCAAAAGCGAGTTGGAGCAGCGTGTGGCCGAACGCACCCAAGCGCTCGAAACCGCTTTGCAGCAATTGCGCGAGTTGGCCGCTTGGTCGGATGCCGTGCGAGAAGAAGAGCGCACCCGCATTGCCCGCGAGGTGCACGACGAGTTGGGCAGCTTGCTGGTGGCACTCAAGATGGATGTGGGCTGGTTGGACAAGCGCTTGTCAGAACAAGGGCAACGCGTCGCCGTTCAGGCGCCCAACACGCCAGAGACCATGAACGGGAAAATGCGCGAAAAGTGCCAAAACATGGGTCGCCTGATCGAAAACGCGGTGGTCAATGTGGGCCGCATCATCACCGACCTGCGCCCCAGCATCCTGGACCACCAAGGGCTGTGGGGCGCTTTGGAATGGCAAGCGCAAGAGTTCGTGCAGTCGGCCGAACAAGAACTCAAATGGTGCATGGACGTGGACGAGCAGCGCGTGTTGCCCGAGCCCATGGCCATGGCGGTGTTCCGCATTTTTCAGGAGATGCTGAGCAACGTGGGTCGCCATGCCCGTGCCCGAACTGTGGACGTGGACATGGTGGAGCGTGAGGGCTGGTTGCACCTGTCGGTGGAAGACGACGGTTGCGGTGCCTTGGCGCAGGCTTTCGAGTCTGCACAGGCCTACGGCATCATGGGCATGCGCGAGCGGGCACGGCATTTTGGCGGTGAGATTGACATCGACAGCCAACCTGGCCGAGGCACCCGCATGCGCTTGTCCATGCCCTTGCCCCATGACGGGGAGGCGCCATGACTGGAACGGTCCGCGTGCTGTTGGGCGATGACCACAAGATCGTGCGCGAAGGTCTGAAAATGGTGCTGGCAGATGACCCGAGCCTGCAGGTGGTGGCCGAGGCCGATACGGGCCCTGGGGTGCTGGCCGCCGTGCAAACGCTGCAAGGTCCGCAAGGCATCGACGTGGTCTTGCTCGACATCGCCATGCCCGGCATGGACGGCCTGGACGTGTTGCAAAACCTGCGGCGTGACTGGCCCGGCCTGCCCGTGCTGATGCTCAGCACCTATCCCGAAAAGCAATATGCGGTGCGCTGCATCCAGCTGGGTGCATCGGGGTATCTGAACAAAAGCACCGACACCGACGCCTTGATGGGCGCACTGCGGCGCGTGTCTGCAGGTGGCATGCACGTCTCGCCCGCCACGGCCGAGGCGCTGGCCAGCTTGGTCAGCCCGGGCCGCACCAAAAGCGGGATCGAATTGCTCTCGCACCGCGAGCACCAGGTTTACCTTTTGTTGACGCAAGGCCACACCGTGAGCGAAATTGGTGCACAACTGAGCCTGGCCCCCAATACGGTGAGCACATACCGTGCACGCATCCTGGAAAAGACGGGCACCAAAAACGATGTGGAGCTGGCTTTGTACGCGCAAAGCCTGAGCGGGGCACAGGGCAGCCCCTTCGGTTGAGGCGCTGGCATGGCATGGCCGTGGGTTTTGTAGGGCCAGCCCTACACCGCATCGACAGTCGCCCCACTGAATGCAGCCGTGGGCTGCCGATGACCTGCATTCCAGCATTTCTGGCCCACAGCTTGCATAGACCTGAGCATCTTCAACAAAGCGAGCTAGCCATGTCTGAATTTTTTGACCCGTACAACGCCGACCGCCCCCTGATGCTCAAGTGCAGCTGCGGCCGCGACCATTCGCCTGCCGATCACCACGCCGCGGTCGCTGCCGATGCCGCTGCTGCAAAACTGCGCGCCCGGTCGGAGACCGCCGAGTTCGAAGCCTACAGCCAGGAGTTCATCGAAGCGACCTTGGTCAAGGCCTTATTTCCACAGGACCAAGAGCGCCGCATGTTCTTGCGTGCCGTGGGCAAAAAGACCGCCATGGCCGCCATTGCCAGCGTGTTGCCCGTGGCCAGCTTGCAGGCCTTGGCGCAAAGCAAAGGCCCCTTGGAAAAAACCAACCTCAAGATCGGCTTCATCCCAATCACTTGTGCCACGCCGCTCATCATGGCCGAGCCGCTGGGCTTCTACCAAAAGCAGGGCCTGAACGTCGAAGTGACCAAGACCGCAGGCTGGGCCTTGATCCGCGACAAGATGATCAACAAGGAATACGACGCCACGCATTTTCTGTCGCCCATGCCCTTGGCCATCAGCATGGGGCTGGGTGCCAGCGCCACGCCCATGAACGTGGCCACCATCCAGAACATCAACGGCCAGGCCATCACCTTGGCTGTCAAGCACAAGAACAACCGCGATCCGAAGAACTGGAAGGGCTTCAAGTTTGCGGTGCCCTTCGATTACTCGATGCACAACTTCTTGCTGCGCTACTACCTGGCCGAAAACGGCATCAACCCCGACACCGATGTGCAAATCCGTGTGGTGCCGCCGCCAGAGATGGTGGCCAACTTGCGCTCGGGCAACATCGACGGCTTCCTCGGTCCCGATCCCTTCAACCAGCGTGCGGTGTTCGACGAAGTCGGCTTCATCCACCTGCTGACCAAAGACCTGTGGAATGGCCACCCCTGCTGCGCCTTTGGCACCAGCACCGAATTCATTCAAAAGAATCCCAACACCTTTGCTGCCCTTTACCGTGCGGTGCTCACAGCCGCTGCCATGGCGCGCCAGCCCGGCAACCGCGAGTTGATCGCCAAGGTGATTTCGCCAGCGCAGTACCTGAACCAACCCGAGGCGGTGATTGCCCAGGTGTTGACGGGCAAGTTTGCCGACGGCTTGGGCAAGGTGCAAAACGTGCCCGACCGTGCCGACTTTGATCCGATGCCATGGCAGAGCATGGCGGTGTGGATGCTCACGCAAATGAAGCGTTGGGGCTATGTGAAAGGCGATGTGGATTACAGGCAAATCGCCGAGAAGGTGTTCCTCATCACCGATGCGCGCAAGCACATGAAAGAGCTGGGCCACAGCTTTGCCGCCACCACGCCTTACCCGAAGTACAAGATCATGGGCAAAGAGTTTGACCCCGCCAAGCCTGAGGACTACATCAAGAGCTTCGCGATCAACAAGATGGGCTGAGGCACATGAAAACCACGCACCTCAATTTGCGCGCGGCCATGGTCTCGCTGCTCATGTTCCTGGTTTTTCTGGGGGCGTGGCAACTGTCTGCCACCGCCCCCACGGTGGCCGGCGCTGCCAAGGTGGGCATGACGGCCGAAGAGATCGAATACCAAAAGATGATGGGCAAAGATCCTGGCGCGGTCAAAAGCACCGGGTTTCCGCCGCCCCTTGAAGTGGGCAAGGCCATGATCGGCCATCTGGCCGATCCTTTCTATGACAAAGGCCCCAACGACAAAGGCATCGGCATCCAATTGGCGCATTCGCTGGGTCGTGTGGCCCTGGGTTTTTTCCTGGCCGTGCTGGTGGCCTTGCCGGTGGGCTTCATGATTGGCATGTCGCCCCTCATGCGCAAGGCGTTTGACCCCTTCATCCAGGTGCTCAAACCCATCAGCCCGCTGGCTTGGATGCCGCTGGCGCTGTACACCCTCAAAGACTCCGAGGTCAGCGGCATCTTCGTCATCTTCATCTGCTCGGTCTGGCCCATGCTCATCAACACCGCTTTTGGGGTGGCTGCGGTCAAGCGCGAATGGCTCAACGTGGCCAGCACGCTGGAAGTGCAGCCGCTGCGCAAGGCCTTCTTGGTGATCTTGCCTGCAGCGGCCCCCACCATCGTCACCGGCATGCGCATCAGCATGGGCATCGCCTGGCTGGTGATCGTGGCCGCCGAAATGCTGGTGGGCGGCACGGGTGTGGGCTACTTCGTGTGGAACGAGTGGAACAACCTCTCGCTGGTGAATGTGATTTTTGCGGTGCTGGTGATCGGTGTGGTCGGCATGTTGCTGGACTTGGCATTTGCCCAAGTACAAAAGGCGGTGACCTATGTGGAGTGACACCAGTCAACGCGAATGGGCCGCACCCAGCGCACCGATGCCTGTGGCCTCTGCGGTCGCAATTTCACCCGACATTTCTGCATTGCAACCCAAGGCCCAAGCCATGACCGCTTTCCTCAAGATCGAAAAACTGGGCAAGGCCTACCAAAGCGACAAGCCGGTGTTTTCGGATGTGTCTTTCACCATCGACAAGGGTGAGTTTGTCTGCATCATCGGCCACTCGGGCTGCGGCAAGACCACCATCCTGAACGTGTTGGCGGGTCTGGACACGGCCAGCACGGGCCACGCCTTCATGGATGGGCGCGAGATCGCAGGCCCGAGCCTTGAGCGCGGGGTGGTGTTCCAAAGCCATGCGCTCATGCCCTGGCTCACGGTGCGGCAAAACATCGCGTTTGCTGTTCGGTCCAAGTGGCCCGAGTGGAAGGCGCCGCAGGTCAATCTGCATGTGGAAAAACACGTCGGCATGGTCGGCTTGCTGCACGCCATCGACAAAAAACCCAGCCAGCTCTCGGGCGGCATGAAGCAGCGCGTGGGCATCGCCCGTGCCTTTGCCATCCAGCCCAAGATGCTGCTGCTCGACGAGCCTTTTGGCGCGCTCGATGCGCTCACGCGCGGCACCATCCAGGATGAGCTGATGACCATCGTGCGCCAGACACAGCAAACCGTCTTCATGATCACGCACGACGTTGACGAGGCCATTTTGTTGTCCGACCGCATCTTGCTCATGAGCAACGGCAACGACTCAGTCGGCGGCTATGTGCCCGGTGGCCTGGCCGAAGTGGTGGTCAACCCACTGCCGCGTGAACGCACGCGTGCCCAGCTGCACCACCTGAGTGGCTACTACGACATGCGCAACCACATCGTCGACTTTTTGGTGTCCCGCGCCAAAGCCCATTGATTCCCCCATTTTTTTCAATCAACCCCTCAAGAGGTCTTTCATGAACCGTTTAGAAGTCACCGAAAAAATCATCACCACCAAAGTGGCCAAAGGCATCAAGTGGAGCGACGTCGCCGACAAAGTCGGCCTGTCCAAAGAATGGGTCACCGCCGGGTGCCTGGGCCAGATGACCTTTGACGCCAAGCAGGCCAAAATCATCGGCAAGATCTTTGGCCTGAGCGCCGACGAGATCAAGTGGCTGCAAGTCGTGCCCTACAAAGGCTCGCTGCCCAGCCAAGTGCCCACCGACCCGCTGATTTACCGCTGGTACGAGATCGTGAGCGTGTACGGCACCACCATCAAAGAGCTGATTCACGAAGAATTTGGCGACGGCATCATGAGCGCCATCGACTTCAGCATGGACATCGTGCGCCAACCCGACCCCAAGGGCGACCGGGTGAATGTGGTGTTATCGGGCAAGTTCTTGCCGTACAAGCAGTACTGACCTTTCACTGGCAAGGGCAACCCAGCCAGATCGGTCTGGCTGCCCAAACACCCTCAGACAAGACGGTTTTTAGCCTTTGTAGGCGGTTAAAATGCACGCTTCCCAAGGAGCGTTGCAGCCCGCCGCCTTACAGGCGCAGCAGGTCAGGCTTGGGGCCGTTCAATGTCTGAATGATTTTGCACAACGACGCTCACCTGATGATCCAAGGTGAGCCCGTGTCTGTTGTCGCGTCTGAAACCGTCTCTGTCGCCCCCATGAAGCTGTCCGGCTTGGAGCCTGTCTCCATCGGCACGGCTTCGCTTTTCGTCAACGTGGGTGAGCGCACCAACGTGACGGGCTCCAAGGCCTTTGCCCGCATGATCCTGAATGGCGAGTACGAGCAGGCCTTGGCCGTGGCGCGTCAGCAGGTGGAAAACGGCGCGCAAATCATCGACGTCAACATGGACGAAGCCATGCTCGACAGCCAAGCGGCCATGGTGCGGTTTTTGAACCTGATGGCCGGTGAGCCGGACATCGCCCGCGTGCCCGTGATGGTGGATTCGAGCAAATGGACCGTGATCGAGGCCGGTCTGCGTTGCATCCAGGGCAAGGGCATCGTCAATTCCATCAGCATGAAAGAAGGCCTGGAGGAGTTCAAGCGCCAAGCCAAGTTGGTCAAGCGTTATGGTGCGGCGGCTGTGGTCATGGCCTTTGACGAAAAAGGCCAGGCCGACACCTACCAGCGCAAGGTGGAGATTTGCGAACGCGCTTACCGCGTGTTGGTGGACGAGGTGGGCTTTCCCCCTGAAGACATCATTTTTGACCCCAATATTTTTGCCATCGCCACCGGCATTGAAGAGCACGACAACTACGCGGTGGACTTCATTGAGGCCACGCGCTGGATCAAGCAGAACTTGCCGGGCGCCAAGGTGTCGGGCGGTGTCTCGAACGTGAGTTTCTCGTTCCGTGGCAACGACCCGGTGCGCGAGGCCATCCACACCGTGTTCCTGTACCACGCGATTCAGGCGGGCATGGACATGGGCATCGTGAACGCAGGCATGGTCGGTGTTTATGACGACATTGAACCGGTGCTGCGCGAGCGTGTGGAGGATGTGGTTTTGAACCGCCGTCCTGATGCGGGCGAACGCTTGATCGAAGTGGCCGACAGCGCCAAAGGCGCAGCCAAAGACGAAAGCACCAAACTGGCTTGGCGCGGTACGCCCGATGCCCCCGTGAGCGTGGCGCAGCGTTTGAGTTACGCACTGGTGCATGGCATCACCGACTTCATCAACGAAGACACCGAAGCCGCTTACCAAGACCTGTTGGCCCAAGGTGGCCGCCCCTTGCATGTGATCGAAGGCCCCTTGATGGATGGCATGAACGTGGTCGGCGACCTGTTCGGCCAGGGCAAGATGTTTTTGCCGCAGGTGGTGAAAAGCGCCCGGGTGATGAAGCAGGCCGTGGCGCATTTGTTGCCCTACATCGAGGCCGAAAAACTCGCACAAGAAGCCGCTGGCGAAGACGTCAAAGCCAAGGGCAAGATCGTGATCGCCACCGTCAAGGGCGATGTGCACGACATCGGCAAAAACATCGTCACCGTGGTTTTGCAGTGCAACAACTTTGAAGTGGTCAACATGGGCGTGATGGTGCCCTGCCACGAAATTTTGGCCAAAGCCAAAGCCGAGAACGCTGACATCATTGGCCTGTCAGGCCTGATCACCCCCAGCCTGGAAGAGATGCAGTATGTGGCCGCCGAGATGGAAAAAGACGCTTATTTCCGTGACCGCCAGATGCCACTGCTGATTGGGGGTGCCACTTGCAGCCGCGTGCACACGGCCGTGAAAATTTCGCCGCACTACAGCGGCCCGGTGGTCTATGTGCCCGATGCTTCACGCAGCGTGGGCGTGGCGCAGGGATTGCTGTCGGAGCAAGCGGCCAAGTTCATTGCCGACCTGAACACCGACTATGGCAAAGTGCGCGAGCAGCACGCCAACAAAAAGCAAACCCCGATGTGGACGCTGGTGCAGGCCCGCGCCAACAAGACGCCGGTCGATTGGTCGCAAGGCGTGCCCGCTGCGCCCAAGTTCATTGGTCGCCGTGTGTTCAAAAACTACGACTTGGCCGAGATTGCGCAATACATCGATTGGGGCCCGTTCTTTCAGACCTGGGATTTGGCAGGCCCCTACCCCGCCATCCTTGACGATGAGATCGTCGGTGAGCAAGCCCGCAAGGTCTTGGCCGATGGCCAGGCCATGCTGCAAAAAATCATCGACGGCCGCTGGGTCACGGCGAATGCTGTGCTGGGCTTGTACCCCGCCAACAGCGTGAACGACGACGACATCGCGCTTTATACCGATACATCGCGCAGCCAAGTGGCCATGACCTGGCGCGGCCTGCGTCAGCAGACCGAAAAGCAACGCATCGACAACGTGATGCGCCCCAGCCGATGCTTGGCCGATTTCGTCGCGCCACAAGGCACAGCCCCAGACCATGTCGGCGTGTTTGCCGTCACGGCAGGGATTGGCGCTGACAAACGCGCCGAAGCCTTTGAAGCCGCGCACGACGACTACAGCGCCATCATGCTCAAGTCACTGGCCGACCGTTTGGCTGAAGCCTTGGCCGAGTGCCTGCACCGCAAAGTGCGCACCGACCTGTGGGGCTACGCCGCTGGCGAGACGCTCAGCAACGACGAGATGATTGCTGAAAAATACCAGGGCATCCGCCCCGCGCCCGGCTACCCCGCTTGCCCCGACCACAGCGCCAAACAAGCCATGTTCGAGTTGTTGCAATGTCAGGACATTGGCATGGGCCTGACCGAGAGCCTGGCCATGACCCCTGCAGCCAGCGTGTCTGGTTTTTACATCGCCCACCCTGAGGCGCAGTATTTCAGCGTGGGCAAAGTGGGCGATGACCAGGTGCAAGACTTGGCGCAGCGCAGCGGGGTGGACGTCAAAGATCTGCAGCGCTTATTGGCCCCCAACCTGTAAGGCCCCATGCAAAACTTCTGGACTGCCTGTGGTCATCAGCATCTGACGCGCAATGAGCGCGGCTGGATGATGGCCACCCCCGACTATTGGCGTTTGTGGTTGGAGCGCCCAGAGTTGGCCTTGGTTCCGGAGTCGTGCAAAGCCGAAAAGCGCTTGCACCAAGCGCTGTTGGATACGCCTTTGATGCAGGTGACGCCCGCGCAACTCAAAGCCTTCAAGGACGATGATGCGCGCGAAAACTACGAGCTGTTTTTGCGATTTCGAGATGAGGTGGAGAGTGCGGGTTCACTCGAAGCGGCCTACATGGCTTGGCAAAAGTCCGGCAACATCCAAATGCCGCCGCTGTTCATCGACGTGGTGGTGCAAGCCATTGTGTGCAATGTGCTGTCCGAGGTGCAAGACGCCTGGGTTTGGCGGGCGGCCGAGTTGCTGTTTCGCCGTCAGCGCATCACCATCGAGGGCGGTCGGGTGCTGTCGGGCGACAGCGACACGCTGGACAGCCTGAAAGCCACCGGTGGCTTGGGTGAGATGGGCCGTTTGCTGATGGAAGGCGGCGCCACCCTCAAGGCCGTGGATGTCAAGGTGCTGCACACTGACAACGCTGAGCGTTATTTCGGGCAGCGCGAGGGCTTGGGCCGTTATGCGTTTTTGCTCGACATGACGCATGAGCTCAAAAACGAATTGCCGCACGGGTTGATCTTGAGCATGGTCAACGCCCGTTCGGGCCTGAAAGCTTTGTCAACCGTGCTGGCCCGCTGGGTTCAGCATTTCTTGGGGGTTGCCGTCAGCATTGAGCCCGTGCAAAAAGTGGACGACCCGGCTTGGCGATGGCATGTGGGGTTGGACGTGACAGCCACCGCTTTGCTCAATGACCTCTACCAAGGTGTTGAGTTGGACGCCAAACGCCAGCAGCAGCTCATCAGTTTGTTCAAGCTGCGTTTTGACAACCCGGATGACATGCGCGCTGATGTGCGTGGCAAGACGGTGTATTTGGGTTTGGCCATGAACGAGCAGGGTCTGCTCAAACTCAAGCCGCAAAACCTGCTGCTGAATTTGCCGCTGATGCAAGAGGTTTGAACCTTTCGGGGCCAGGCGAGTCAACAGTGGAATTCACGATGAGCCCATCGGTATTGATCACACGCGGTCATCCCCCTGGCCTTTGCGGCGGCCAACCCCAGCGCCAACGCACTGCCCGCCGCAGCCCTGCTGGCCAGCTTCATCGGCACCGGCAGCAGCTTTTTGGCGTTTGCCGCACTGGCCTAAAAATGCGGCCTGACCGAAGCCACCGAAACCATCACGGTGTTTGCTGCCACGTGCGTGTGGCCTGAACACTTTGCGTTGTTGGCTTATGGGTTTGCTGCGCTGTGTGCCATCACCACGGGGATGAGGGTGGGGTATCGGCGGTTGGGGTGAGGTTAAGCCGCCATGTGATCAGCTTGGATGGGGCCAATAAGCAAGAACATTAACTTAGAGTTCAGCGGTGCACGGCACCTGCGCGCGTCCGTTGGAGAGGCAAGTTAGAAGTGGTCGCTTCAAGACGCTCGGCCAGCCAAATCTTGATAACAGACTGCCGTGTAACTCCCAGTTTGCTAGCTTCACGATCTAGTGAGTCAATCATCCATGTTGGAAAATCGACATTCACCCGCTTCTGTTCTTGCAGAACGCGCTTGGCTTTGGATAAATCCAAAGAGGTCGTGATGTCGTCGCCCTCATCAAACTGTTGCTCGAACTTCTTAGCTTTCATAAAGTACCACCTCTTCTGTGCGTTCGCAACACATCTTACGGTTCTATATCGGAGATGAATATCCTAGCAAGGATGCCGGAAGTGAATAACAACTTGGCTTTAACCCGTATTGGATCTCCCGAGGCAAGTGCCATAGCGTAAGGATTGTGTGGGTATTTAAGAAATGGATCAGAAATTTCCGTGGTTACTCGGAATTCTTCTGGGTAGCCGAAGGGGTGTGCTTTGGCAGTGCCACGCTTTGTGTCAAGCTCGGACAGGCGTACGGTGATCACTTCCACGCCAGTTAGCTCATCTGGGCCATTTTTGCGAATCTCTTCTGCATCAGCCAAGTTGTACGTATTTTTGAATCGACCGTCACGAGTGGAAACGGTGAGTAGTGCAGCGCTTGGGCCGATGGGTGAAACAGCCATACGGCTTGCACTGCGCATCTCCACCGCCATACGTTCAACAGTATCAAGTAGGCGGCCGATTACTCGCTCATCCAGGGAGCCGAGTTCTTTGATGGCTAGTTCCAGAGAATGTTTTAGTGCTTCCGTCTCTGCCGGCTTGTTGGCATTACGTGTAAGAAACCAGTTCACCAGAATTGCAGCTACGGCTCCAAATGAGCCGGAGATGATTTGATGCTGCTTCACGAATTCCCAGAACGCGGCAACAGTAAAACAGTTTGCCTTTGGCTCTTCTGCGAGGAGCCTGACTGAATGGGTAACGAAGTAGCGTGAGTAGCGCTGGGTGACGGCGAAGTGGGCTGCAACTGAAGCTATGCGCGCGAGTCCCTGCATTGACTCCCCCAAGGCATACAGCTCGATCTTGTGTTGCTCTGCATCGATTCCGTCGAATCTGAAGATAAGTCCATCGTCCTGTTCGATCATGCCTGCTCCATGATATTTTTGGCTCTATTGATTGGTTGCCCGCCAGAAAGCCAAACATGATGTTCAGCGCAAAACCCGGTTGATACACCCGGCTCGTGTCGATACATCTTTTTGTTGAAATCGTTGCAAGTGGCTCACGCCATGGGTTTCAGGCCAAGCTCTGTAGGTGCATGCAGGATTGAATTCCAGCCTAAACCCGCAATCTAGCCCCTTGCAACTTCCCTCCCGCACCATCCAGCGCAACAGGCATGAAGCGCCCAACTATACCCAAATAAATACGAAAAATTAGCTACAAAAACTTTGCGCGTTCATTCTTCACCAGCCCCCCAACTCACCCCAAGCACCAACTGGTACGCGCCATTGCGGCGAATATGCCGCTTATTCGCCGCATTTTTTGCGGTGAAAAATGACGCCTCAGCGCCTTCACAAACCGATTGCACGACACTATGACTTGCAAGGGCGACACATTGAGCGACATAATGGGTACATATACTGTCGCTCTTGGTCGCGCTTAACTCCTTGAGTGCGACAAATTGACCCTAAAGGCCACCCCATGCCCCGCATCACCCCCGCCGACGAATTGCAATGGATCGAATCCATCGTGGCCGCGCACCCGGGCGGGATCGGCGTTGCCGAGATCGAGGGGGTCATGGCGCAGCGCCAGGGCGGGGCGCTGAACCGCCGTACTTTGCAGCGCCGCTTGCTCAAACTCATGAATGCTCAGCGGATCGCGTCTGAGGGGCAGAGCATTGCGCTGGTCTACAAGCCGGTGGCGCAGACATGGGCGCAGTTTGCGGGTGGGGGCGTCAGTGCCCCTTTGAGCATGGGAGTCGGCGCGGCCGAGGCGGAGCCCGATCTGCCGGTCTCGCCCGCAGGCGCCAGCATCCGTGACCGGGTCCGTCAGCCGCTGATGCACCGCCGCCCGGTGGGTTATCGGCGTGAGTTTTTAGCGGCGTATCAGCCGGGCGTCACGTTTTATTTGCCAGCATCGCTGCGAAGCCAGCTGCACGAGATGGGACGCACCCCTGCACATGAGCACCCCGCAGGCACTTACGCCCGCGACATCTTGAGCCGTTTGTTGGTGGATTTGTCGTGGGCTTCATCGCGGCTGGAGGGCAATACCTACAGCCGCCTGGACACGCAAAACCTGATCGAGCATGGTCAGGCTGCGCAGGGCAAGGACGCCATCGAAACGCAGATGATCCTGAACCACAAAGCCGCCATCGAGATGCTGATGGAGGACACGGACGAGGACACGAACGAGGTGGGCTTTGATGCCTTCACGTTCAAAAACTTGCATGCGGTCTTGTCGCAAGACCTGATGCGCGACCCGCAGGCCAGTGGCAGGCTGCGTCGGCGCGTGGTCGAGATTTCGGGCACGGTGTTTCACCCCGTCGCCATGCCCCAGGTGATTGAGGACTGTTTTGAACTGCTGCTTGGCAAAGCTGCCGCCATTACCGATCCGTTTGAGCAGGCGTTTTTCCTCATGGTGCAGCTGCCGTATTTGCAGCCGTTTGAAGATGTGAACAAACGCGTGTCGCGCATTGCCGCCAACATGCCGCTGATCCAGCACAAGCTGTGCCCCTTGTCGTTCATCGATGTGCCCGAACGGGCTTACATCGAGGGCACTTTTGGGGTGTATGAGCTCAACGAGGTCGATTTGTTGCGCGACGTGTTTGTGTGGGCGTATGAGCGCTCGTGCCAGCGTTATCTGGCCACCACCCAAACCATGGTGGAGCCAAACCCCCTCAAGATCAAATACCGCGAGGCGCTGATTCAGGCGGTGCAGGCGGTGGTCAAGGGCCTGCAAACGCCCACACCAGACGCGCTGGCCCCCGTGGTGGCGCGCATGCAGGTGCCCGCAGCCGACCAGGAGGCGTTCACCTGCATGCTGGCCGAGGCGCTGCAGCAGTTGCACGAAGGCAGTGTGGCCCGCTACCGGTTGCGTCGCTCTGAATACCTGGCCTGGCAGTTGGCTTGCTCGGGAGGTGGCGATCACCCGTCACCTTTTGGCCAGCCGCACTGAAGGGTCTGTTCATCGGCGTTATCGTTCACAGTCTTGGGCAGCGCGCATCTCGCACCATCCGCCAAGTGATCGCCCCATCAGGAGTTCCCCTTTCATGCGTCTTCGTCAAATTGTTTTGTTGCTCTTGCTGGCGCTGGCCATCGGTGCATTGGTGGCGCTGGACTTGGGGCCTTATCTGAGCTTTGAACAGCTCAAGGCCAGCCAAGCCAATTTTGACCAGCTTTATGCACAGCAGCCTGTGATGGTGGCCGCCGTTTACTTTGGGGTGTATGTTTTGGCCACGGCCTTGTCGATTCCGGGCGCGGTGATCATCACCTTGGCGGGCGGGGCCGTGTTCGGCTTGTGGTGGGGCTTGTTGATCGTGTCATTTGCCTCGACCCTCGGCGCCACCTTGGCTTTCCTGGTTTCGCGCTTTGTGCTGCGCGATTGGGTCGAAGCCCGCTTTGGCCAACGCCTGGCCGACATCAACGCGGGTGTGGACAAAGAGGGCGCGTTTTACCTGTTCAGTTTGCGCTTGATTCCGGTGGTGCCGTTTTTCTTGATCAACCTGCTCATGGGCCTCACGCGCATGAAGACCGTGACGTTTTATGTGGTGAGCCAGATCGGCATGTTGGCCGGCACCGCGGTGTACGTGAATGCAGGCACGCAATTGGCGCAACTGGATTCGGTGCAGGGCATTTTGAGCCCGGCGCTTTGGGGCAGCTTTCTGCTGCTGGGCATCTTTCCCTTGTTGGCGCGGCGTGTGGTGGCGGTCATCCACCAGCGAAAAGTCTATGCCCGTTGGGCCAGCGTGCGCCCCAAGACCTTTGACCGCAACCTGATCGTGATCGGCGGGGGTGCGGCCGGTTTGGTGTCGGCCTACATTGCCGCTGCCGTCAAAGCCAAAGTGACTTTGATCGAAGCGCACAAGATGGGTGGCGACTGCCTGAATTACGGTTGCGTGCCGAGCAAGGCCTTGATCAAGAGTGCCAAGCTGGCGCACCAGATGCGCCACGGCGCACAGTACGGCCTGAGCGACACCACGCCCAGCTTCAGTTTCAAGGCGGTGATGCAGCGCGTGCACGGGGTGATCAAGGCGATCGAGCCGCACGACAGTGTGGCGCGTTACACCGGTTTGGGCGTGGAGGTGCTGCAGGGTTACGGCAAGTTGGTGAACCCGTGGACGGTAGAAGTGAGCTTGAACAACGGTCAAGTCCAGCGGCTGACCGCACGGAGCATCGTGATTGCCGCGGGGGCACGGCCTGTGGTGCCGCCCTTGCCAGGCTTGGACGACGTGGGTTATGTCACCAGTGACACGCTGTGGGACGAGTTTGCCAAACTGGACGAGATTCCGAAGCGCATCGTGGTGCTGGGCGGCGGGCCGATTGGCTGCGAGTTGTCGCAAAGCTTTGCGCGCCTGGGCTCACAGGTCACGCAGCTTGAGATGGGCGACCGCATAATGGCGCGCGAGGACGACGAGGTGTCTGCGCTGGCACGCGACGCGCTGCAGGCCGATGGCGTGCAAGTGCTCACTGGGCACAAGGCGCTGCGCTGCGAGCGCCGGGGGGAGGACAAAATTTTGGTGGCCTCCTCACAAGGCCTTGAGGTGGAAATTGGTTTTGACGCCCTGGTTTGTGCCGTGGGCCGTGTGGCACGCCTGCAAGGCTATGGCCTCGAAGACATCGGCGTGACCACGCTCCGCAAGAACTTCACCATTGACACCAACGAGTACTTGCAAACGCTGTACCCCAATATTTATGCCGCAGGTGATGTGGCTGGGCCTTACCAGCTCACCCATGTGGCCGCGCACCAGGCTTGGTATGCGACCGTGAACGCGCTGTTTGGCGACTTCAAATCCTTCAAGGTGGACTACCGCGTCATCCCGTGGGCCACCTTCATCGACCCCGAGGTCGCGAGGGTGGGCCTGAACGAGCAAGAGGCCCAAGCCCAAGGCATCGCTTACGAGGTGACCAAGTACGGCATCGACGACCTGGACCGGGCCATTGCCGACAGCGAAGCACATGGCTTTGTGAAAGTGCTCACCGTGCCCGGGAAAGACCGCATTTTGGGCGTGACCATCGTGGGCTCGCACGCAGGCGATTTGCTGGGCGAATACGTGCTGGCCATGAAACATGGCTTAGGGTTGAACAAGATTTTGGGCACCATCCACACCTACCCGACCATGGCCGAGGCCAACAAGTATGCGGCCGGTGAATGGAAGCGTGCGCATGCGCCGCAAAAGTTACTGGCCTGGGTGAAAAAGTTCCACGATGGGCGGCGCGGATGAACTTGTTGTTGAAGCCTGTCCCTGTGCTGCTGGCGCTGGGCATGGTCTGTGCCACCGCATCTGCTTTCGCGCAGAGTCTCTCGCCTTTGGTGCCACCCGATGGCGCTGCGCCCAGCACTTGGCGCTTTGTGGGCTTTCCCAAGTCCAAGGCCGACATCCCCGCCACCCGCTTCGAGTTGGCCGATGTGCAAGGTGAGCGCGCCCTGAAAGTCAGCACCCGCGCTTCGTATGGCACCTGGGTACACGACTTGAACAATGCTGAGCCGGGCCGCCTGCAATGGCGTTGGCGTCTGGACCAGCCGCTCACAGGCGGCAAAGGCCTTGCCGACATCCTGACCAAAGCCGGTGACGACGCGGCGCTCAAAGTGTGTGTGATGTTCGACCACCCGCTGGACCGCGTGCCATTTGTGGAGCGCACTTTGCTGCGCATCGCACGCAGCGTGAGTGGCGAAGACCTGCCGGCCGCCACGCTGTGCTATGTCTGGGACAGCGTGCACCCTGCTGGCCTGCAAGGCCCTAACCCTTACACCCCGCGCGTGCGCTTCATCACGCTGCAAGGCAAGGGCGCAGGGCTTGCCCAATGGCAAACCGAAACCCGCGATGTGGCCGCCGACTTTGCCAAGTTGTTTGCAGAGGAATGGCCTGCAGGGGCGGCGGCGCCCAAAGTGCGTGCGGTGCTGGTCGGGGCTGACAGCGACAACACGGGCGCTGAAAGCGTGGGCTGGGTGAAGGCACTGACCTGGCTACGCTGAAAGTTGGATGAGCCAGAACCCGTCGCAGGTTTTGCGGGCTGGATGGGTCTGCATCCGAAAGGATGGGCTCAGTTTCAGGCGGCCTTTTTGCCGTACAAGTCATCCAGCAGCGCCAGGCCGTTCGCATATTGGGCTGCACTGCGTTTTTCTTCCTGACGTGTCCGCCACTTGCGCAGGGGTTGGCCATCTTGCAATTGCTGCACCAAATAGGGCAACCAGCGGCGCGCGCGATGGGCGGTCACCAAGCTGTGGCTGGCGTCTGTGATTGCCATGGCGGCCGATTCAGCGCCCTCACCACCGACAAACTGTGCCACCACACTCAAGTTGTCCGAGTCGTCAGGGCTTTGGGCCAGCAATTGGAAGCCTGCGGTTTCGAGCAAGTGGCGCAAAGTGGGCCCCGTGAAATACAGCGTGTGTGCCCTGAAAAACATGTAATCCGGCGAGCACAAGCGCGTGGCGTTGGGCACCTCGATGTACAACAAGCCTTTGGCCTTGAGTTTTCCGCCGATGGTGCGCAAGGCGGCCACGGGTTCAGCCAGATGCTCCAAAACATGGAACATCGAAATCAAATCCAAAGAACTCGCGGTTTCGCTGGCCAAGCCTTGCTGCAAGGTGCTGTTGTTGACAGGGATGCCCAGCATGCTTTGGGCATAAGTGGCATAGCCTGCATGCGGCTCAATGCCCTTGGCCTGAAACCCCAATGTTTGCAAAAGGTACACAAACTCACCACTGCTCGAACCAATGTCCAAGCTGCGCTGGGATCGGAGGTCGGTGTCCGACCAGCGAGCATCGGTGTTTTGACACAACCACTGCCAACGCCACTGCGCATTGCGGCCGGCACGCAAGACATGGCGCAAGGCGGGCTGAACAGCTGATTTGTAGGCCTGTCGGTATTGGGTGGCGTACCAGTCGGCCAATTCCTGATCGCTGGGCAGCGGGTCGATGCGGCCCAAACCGCAACGGTTGCAGGACACGGTGAGCAAGGCGTCACCTGTTTTACCGTCTTTGTTGGCGATGACTTGTGCCGAACGTTCACCGCAGCAAGGGCAGGCTGTGTGGGCGTTCAGTGGCGTGCCTGTGGCGGTGCTTGTTGGGTCAAAGGTGGTCATCGGCGCATTGTAATTTGCGTCATTCACCACTTAATTAGGGCAATTAACCAGGGGCTTTTAAGACCAGAGGGGGCTTTGTGGTGGACGTCTTCGGTGCCCCTGCGCAGGGCGGGCACCGAAGACGAATGACCAGATCAGTCAGCCGATACGCCTGCTTTGCGGATCACCGGGCCCCATTTGTTGATTTCCGATTTCAGGTGGTCTTCCAGGCCTTTGGGCGTCATTTTGTCGACCGTTGGAATTTCAGAGCTGAGTTCACCCAGGCGCTGCACGATGGATGGTTCGGCCATGGCGGCGCGCATGGCGGTGTTGATCTGGGCCAGCACGGGTGCTGGTGTGCCCTTGGGGGCGTACATGCCGTGCCAGACCTTGACTTCAAAGCCCTTGAGTCCCTGCTCGTCCAAAGTGGGTACGTTGGGCAATGCTGCCAAACGTTTGGTGGTGGTCACTCCGAAGACTTTCACCCGGCCATCTTTGATCATCGGCACAGTTTGCGTGGTCTGGTCACACAGAATGTCCACTTGACCGCCGAGCAGGTCGTTCATGGCGGGACCGGTGCCCTTGTAAGGGATGGTGTTGATGTTGATGCCAATGGCGCTTTTGAACATCAGGCCGCACAGGTTGGACACGGCGCCAAGGCCTGCGTCGGCGAGTGAGACTTTGCTTTCATTGGCTTTGACGTACGCAATCAACTCTTGCAGATTATTGGCCGGAATGTCTTTGCGAGCGATCAGTGTCATGGGCACATCCAGCACTTGGCCGATGTACTCAAAGTCGTTCAGGGGGTCGAAGTTCAGTTTTTTGTACAAGGCAGGTGACGTGGCCATGCCCATGTGGTGCAAAAAGATGGTGTAACCATTGGGTGCGGAGCGCGCTACTTTGGTGGCGCCCACGGTGCCGCCTGCGCCGTTGACGTTTTCAACCACCACCGATTGCCCCAGCGACCTGCCCATGGGAATGGCCATCATGCGGGCCACGACATCGGTGGGGCCGCCTGCTGCAAAAGGCACCACCAAAGTGATGGGTCGGTTGGGGTAGTTTTGCGCGCTTGCTGCCGTGCAGGCCAAAGTCAAAGCAACCCAAGCCAATTTAAAAGAAGTTTTCATATTGTCTCCAATGGTGGTGTGAAAAAGTGGCCAATCGTCTTGGCGGGTAAGGTGATCAGTCGATGGAGGCACCCGATGACTTCACGATTTGCCCCCAACGGACAATGTCGTCGTTTAAAAGTGCCGCAAATTGCTCAGGCGTTGTGGGGGCGGCCAACTCAACCCCTTGTTGTTCCAGCTTGTCCCGCAGGTCTTTGGCTGCCAAAGTTTTGGCCATGGCTTCGTTGAGCTTGGCAGAAACATCGGCAGGCACGCCCGCGGGGCTGAACAAGCCGATCCACAGTGTGCCTGCATAACCGGGCACAGCCTCGGCCAGCGCCGGAACATCGGGCAGGGCCGGCGAGCGTTTGGGGCTGCTCACGGCCAGAGCTTTGAGCTTGCCGGCCTTGATGTGACTCAATGAGGCGGGCAAGCTGGCAAACACGAAGGGCAATTGACCCCCCAGCACATCGTTCATGGCCGGTGCGACGCCTTTGTAAGGCACATGTTGCAACTGGATGCTCGCCATGCTGTTGAGCATTTCACCCAGCAAATGGTTGAGCGTGCCGTTGCCCGCCGAGGCGTATTGCAGCTGGCCCGGTTTGGCCTTGGCTGCAGTGATCAAGTCTTGGACTGTTTTGCCGGCGAAACTGGGGTTGGCCAACAAGACATTGGGAACCGAGCCAATCAAGGCGACGGGTTTGAAATCTTTCACAGGGTCAAAGCCGGGGGTTTTGTACAAAGCCGGGTTGATGGCCTGGCTGCTGCTGATGGTCATCAGCAAGGTGTAGCCGTCTTTGGGGGCTTTGGCCGCAAACTGGGTGCCGATGTTGCCGCCGGCGCCAGGGCGATTCTCGACCGCCACGGGCGAGCCCAAAACCTCGGACAACTTTTGGCTGACCAAGCGCCCCACAATGTCATTGGTGCCTCCGGCCGCTTGTGGCACCACCATCAAAATCGGACGTTGCGGGTAGGCGGATTGGGCATGTGCACCACCCCAAGCCAGCACCAAGCCAAGGCCGCTCAGCAGTGTTCGGTTCAAAAAGCGTCGGCGATGGACGGGGTTTTTGCGTGCAAGCGCTTGCGAAAATGAGAACATATTCGGTCCTGTCAAAGATGTGAAATGCTGATCGAAAGTGCAAAAATGTGCTGCCTTGTGCGCGACACCCTTTGGGTCTGATTCGGACGTCATCAGTCTCCAATGTGCCTGTTTCTCGCCACAAGTTTCTGAAAGTACCGATAAGCTCAGACTATGCTCAAGGGTTGAAAAGGGGTACGCAACATATGATCAACAAGTTTGTGGATTCAGTCGCAGAGGCGCTGGCCGATACCCCCGATGGGGCCACGGTCATGATCGGCGGCTTTGGCACGGCCGGCATCCCCGATGAGCTGATTGAGGGTTTGATTGCGCAAGGCGCGCGCGACCTCACCGTGGTCAACAACAATGCAGGCAATGCCGAGCAGGGCCTGGCCGCTTTGCTCAAAGCCGGTCGGGTGCGCAAAATCATTTGCAGCTTTCCACGCCAAATTGATTCCTATGTTTTTGATGGCCTGTACCGATCGGGCCAGCTTGAATTGGAGTTGGTACCGCAGGGCAATTTGGCCGAGCGCATTCGGGCCGCGGGCGCAGGCATTGGTGGCTTTTTCACCCCCACGGGTTACGGGACCGACTTGGCCAAGCACGCCGATGGTTCGCCCAAAGAAACCCGCGAAATCGATGGCCGCATGTACGTCTATGAAACCCCTATTCACGCCGATTTGGCTTTGATCAAGGCCGAGCGGGGCGACCGCTGGGGCAATCTGACGTACCGCAAGGCAGCGCGCAATTTCGGACCCATCATGGCCATGGCAGCGCGCAAAACCGTGGCCACAGTGCACGAGCAAGTCGCCTTGGGCCAGCTGGACCCCGAAACGGTGGTCACGCCCGGTATTTTTGTACAAGCGGTGGTCAAAATCGACCGCGTGGCCACCCAGGCCGGAGGCATCAAGGCATGACTTACACCCGACGCAGCAAAGACGAACTGGCCGCCCGTGTGGCGCAAGACATTCCCGAAGGCGCCACCGTGAATTTGGGCATTGGCCAACCCACGTTGGTGGCCAACCACATCCCGGCCAGCCGCGAAGTGCTTTTGCACAGCGAAAACGGCATCTTGGGCATGGGGCCAGCCCCGGCCAAAGGGCTGGAAGATTACGACCTGATCAATGCGGGCAAGCAACCGGTGACCTTGCTCCCGGGTGGTGCGTTTTTTCACCACGCCGACAGTTTTGCGATGATGCGCGGCGGTCACCTGGACATCTGTGTGTTGGGGGCTTTTCAAGTCAGCGCCACGGGCGATCTGGCCAACTGGCACACGGGCGAGCCCGACGCCATTCCGGCCGTGGGTGGTGCCATGGACTTGGCCATCGGGGCCAAGCAAACCTGGGTGATGATGGACCTGCTGACCAAGCAAGGCCAAAGCAAATTGGTGCAAGCTTGCAGCTACCCTTTGACCGGCATTGGCTGTGTCAAAAGGGTCTACACCGACTTGGCCACGCTGGCTTGCACGCCCCATGGCCTGGAAGTCATTGACGTGGTGGATGGCCTGAGTTTGCAAGCCTTGGCTGAGCTGATAGGCTTGCCGCTCAGGGCAGCGTGACAGCAGGGTTTGCCAGCCAACCCTGTCCTTGTTAATTTGGAAAGGGTGCCAGCGCCGGCGCTGCGCCGTCCGGCACGCTGCGGCGCGTGGTGTTCATGACCATGGCCAACAAGCTGTAGTAACCGCAGTGTGCCGTCATGTCGATGACGCCCTGGTCGCCAAACATCCGATGGGCAGCTGCCCAGGTCACGTCGCTCACCGATTGGTTGTGCAACAACTCTTGCAGGAAGTCATACACCACGGTCTCTTCGGCCGTCATGTGCGGTGGGCGTCGGCCTTCGGCAATCGCGTTGCAGGTCTCTTCGCTCACACCGGCTTGGATGGCGATCGGTTTGTGGATGTGCCATTCCACCGGCTGAGACCAGTGGCGTGCCACCACCAGAACGGCAAATTCCGAGTTGTGCAGACCGACGGTGTTGTCGTAGCGCAGGTACTCACCCACCTTTTGTAAGCGGCGCATCAGCTCGGGGCTTCGCATCAAAGGCACAAAGGGCCCCGAGAGTTTGCCGCGCGGCCCGCTGACCAATTCGTCCACCGCCGCACGCTGTGCCTCGGTCATTTGTTCACGCGGGATTTCGGGCAGGCGGTCTGTTTTGGGGGAGGTCATCGGACGGTCTCTTGGGTTGAATGATCAAGCCTCAATTTATCACCTGATCAGACGCACATCAGTCGTGTGCGGGATAGCCCGGTGGGGCCACGGCTGCCCCCTGGATCTGGTGGCGCACAAAGGCTTCGGCGACCCAGCCTGATTGTTTGGCCTCTTCCACAAAACCGTTCAGAAATTGCCGCGCTGTCTCGCTTCGCTGAGCGGGCATGCCCATGGCCTGGTGGATGACCATGAAGCGGCCCGGCAGCAGGCGCACGCCCGGCAGGCGCTGCGCGTCGGCTTCCAATTGTTGCTTCACGCCGGCAGCCACTTCGAGTTGCTGGGCCATGAACACATCGACCACGGCGGGTGAGCTGGGTGCGCGCACGATGGGGGCGTTTTTCAGGTGACGGGTCAAAAACAAATCGTAAGCACTGCCGGCGCCCACCGTCACACGGTTGTTGGCCTGGTCAACTTCGTCGTTGCTTTGCAGAGGCGAGTCGCTGCGCACCATGTAGGCCCCTTCGATTTGTACATAGGGCGGTGAAAAATGCAGACCCTCGCCGCGCACCGGGTCGATGGCAAAAAACCCCATGTCGGCCTCGTCGGCGCGCACGCAATGCACCGATTCATCGGCCTTTTTGAACACCCGCCATGCAATGCCCAGGCCCAGTTGGGCCGCCAGTTTGCGCGACAGGTCGGCCGAAATCCCTGAGGGCTCGCCTGCGGCGTCGAGCCCGGCGAGCACCGGGTTGCCCAGGTTGATGGCCACGCGCAAAACACCGTGGGGTGCAAGCAGGGCGGCTAAAGATGGGGCAGATGGATGGCTCATGGGTGATCTTCAAAAAGACAGTGCGGCAAAACGCATTTTAAAAACCCGAACTGCGCAAGCCGCTGACAAACAGCGTTCTTGCCCATGGTTCAGCCCAGGACCTTCAACACTTCGGTCAAATCTCGGCCCGTGTGGTGTGGCGCAGGCCCGATGGCCTCAGGCGGCAGGCTCTGGCGGTTGACCCACAGCGTGGTGAAGCCAAACCAGGTGGCGCCCAGCGCGTCCCAGGCGTTGCTCGAGACAAACAGCACTTCGGCGGGTGCCCATCCAAAGTGGGCGGTCACGATTTGGTAGCTTGTGGGGGTGGTCTTGAACTGGCGCACGCTGTCCACCGACAGCACCGCATCGAGCAACTCGCTCATGCGGGCACTGTGCACGGCCGATTGCAGCATCTCGGGGCTGCCGTTGGACAAAATCGCGGTGGCCACGCCGCGTTGGCGCAAGGCTTTCAGCACGCCCAAGTTTTCCGGGAAAGCCGAGAGCTCGGCGTATTGCGCCATCAGCGCGTCTTCATGGGCGCTGGTGTGCGCCAGGCCCAAACGCGCCAGCGCATAACGCAGTGAAGCGCGTGTGATGTCCCAAAACGATTGGTAATGACGACTGCCTTGGGGGTTGGGGTCGCTCAGCGAGATCAAGCGCGTGTACTCGATTTGCTTGTCGCGCCACAGCACCGACAGGGCCGCGCCCTGGCCGGGGTAGAGTTTTTCGGCCAAAGCGCCGATCGAATACACATCGAACAGCGTGCCGTAGGCGTCAAAGACGACGGCGCGAATGGGGGTTGTGGATGAAGTCATGATCAAACCAGATGCCCTGTTTTCACCAGAATCAAACAGCCCTCGCGGCTAAACGGCTGGTGCTGGCTCATGTGTGGGCTGCGCAGCCAACTGCCTGCGGGGTAGTCGCCGTGTTCGTCCGAGAACACGCCCTCGACCACCAAGATCTCTTCGCCACCCCAATGTCGGTGCGGGTTGAAAAAGGTCTGCGGGGCCCAGCGCACCAAAGCCGTGTTTTGAGTCCCGAAGGTGTTCAGGGGCAAGACCTTCAGGCCCTCCACCATGCCCTGACGCCACGCGCTGCGGCGCGTGTCAACGACCACGCGTTCGTTGTCGCGTGGGTCCAGGTGGCGCAGCTTCACAAACAGGGTGCAGCCCTCGGGTGAGGACGGCGTGTGCGAGCTGCCCACCGGGTTCTGGATGTAGGTGCCCGGACCGTAGACCCCGTGCTCGTCGTGCAGCGTGCCTTCGAGCACCAAAATTTCTTCGCCCCCGCCGTGGGTGTGGCTGGCAAAGGCCGAGCCGGGCGCATAACGCACGATGGAGGTGGCGCGCGCCACCTCGCCGCCGTCGCGCTCCAGCATGCGGCGCGACACGCCGGATGACGGTGAGTCCACCCAATCCAGCGAGGGGCTGTGCACGATGCAGCGCTGGGTCAGGTCGGCATTCAGTGTGATGGGGTGCGTGATGTGTTCGGTGGTCATGAATGGCAGGCGTTGAAGGCACTCAGGTTTTCAGCAAAACCGGCTCGATGGCCTCACCTTGTGCGGTGATGCGACCGATGATGGCGGTGTGCACATAGCCAGCGGCCTTGAGCGCTTGCACACAAGCCGCCGCTTGCGCGGCAGGCACGCTGGCCAGCAGACCGCCTGCG
This sequence comes from Limnohabitans sp. Rim28, assembly GCF_000293865.2. Classification (GTDB taxonomy): domain Bacteria; phylum Pseudomonadota; class Gammaproteobacteria; order Burkholderiales; family Burkholderiaceae_C; genus Limnohabitans_A. Next base: position 178,139 of record NZ_ALKN02000004.1, read on the forward strand.
GTTTGCGGGTCAAACAGCAGAGGATAGCGCGGGTCGTTGATGAACTCGTCAGCGTTGCGCAGGGCGCGGCGCAGGCGCACATTGGCCGGTTGCAAAGAACTGACGATGCCCGCCTTCACGCAGTCCACCGCACCGTCCAGCAGGGGCAAGGTGCTCATGTTCAGCTCGGCATCCACGCCCGAGGGTCGCGTCATCTCGACCAAGTGGCCCAGCAGGCCAAAGCCGGTCAGGTCGGTACAGGCGGTGGCGCCGTGGGCACGCAAAACCTGTGCGCCAGTTTGGTTGGACAGCACCATGGACTGCAACGCCGCATCGATCCACCGGCCCTTTGCCGCATGGCGTGCGTGCGCCGCAAACAAGGTGCCTGTGCCCATCGGCTTGGTCAGCAGCAGCACATCGCCGGGCTGCATGCCGCCCTTGCGCATCACGCTGTCCATCTTCTCATCGATCAGGCCGTTGATGGCAAAGCCCAGAGCCAGCTCGGCGCCCTCGCCCGTGTGCCCGCCCACCAAGGCGCAGCCTGCGGCGTTCAGCACCTCGATGGCCCCGCCCATCATTTGGGTCAGCAGGTCTTCCACCTTGCTCTCCAGACCCGGGGGCACGGTGACCACGGCGGTGGCGGTTTGTGGCTCGGCGCCCATGGCAAAAACATCGCCCAATGCGTGATTGGCGGCCACTTTGCCAAACAAATAAGGGTCGTCGATGAAGGCCCTGAAGAAGTCGACCGTTTGCACCACGGCCATGCCCGGCGGCACGCGCACCACGGCCGCATCGTCTGGCGAGTGCAGGCCGATCAAGACATCCGACCGCGCCACAGGCTGCAAGCTGCCCAAAGCCCTCGACAAAATATTGGCCCCGACTTTGGCGCCGCACCCCCCGCAGCGCATGGCGATGGCCGAGATCGCTTGCAGCGATTCTTCGGAGGTCAAGCTCAAACGCGTGGTGGGCGCTTTGCCCTGGGCCTGAATGTCTTTGAGCATTTGGCCCATGGTGTACATGGCTTGTTGCACATGGGCCATGGCCGAGGGGTGGCCCGCGTTGTCCATGGCGGGCAATTGGTTGAAGCGCTGCATGAAGTTCCGGTCGATCCGGTCTTTCCAGCGCCACACCCAATCACCCCCAAACCCCAAAGAACCGCGTGAGCCCACGGCATAGCGGTTGCCGGTTGAGATCAAGGCCAGCCAGTGGCGTTGTGGCGTGTAGGCCAACAACTTTTGTCCACGCAAACTCCGCCGCAAATTGTTGGCCAGGGGTTTGGCCATGCGCACCGCAAAAACCCCGGCTTTTTCGAGGGGGCGATCGACAAAAGAGGCTACATCGCCCGCCGCAAAGACCAAAGGATCGTTCAAGCTCTGCAGCTGAGGATGGACCAAGATGAAGCCTTGGGCATCCAAGGCCAGGCCCGTGCTTTGCAGCCAAGCGGGGCCACCCGCCTGCGTGACCCACATGGTCTCATCGGCGTCAAAGGTGCGGCCGTTGCGCGTGTGCAGGCAACCGGGTGAGACTTGAACCACCTCGGCATGGGGGTGCACTTCGACGTTGCGTTCTTGCAGCACTTGTGCAAACCGCGCGCGCACACCTGGGTTGTGGGTCGGCAAGATGGATTCGCCGGAGGTCAACAGCACAAATTTCAGGTCTTCTGGGTTGCGCCCCAATGCTTTGAGCTCATGGCGCAGTCGGTATTGCATGGACAAGACCAGCTCCACACCACCCGCGCCGCCCCCCACCACCGCGATCGTCATGCGACCTCGGTGCGAAGGCCATTGGCGGACTTTGTCCAGCAGTGCCAGCCAGCGTTGGTTGAACTGTGCAATCGGTTTGACGGGTGTGGCCAGCGCTTGCGCGCCCTCGATGTTTTGCACCTGCGGCGTCGATCCGGTGTTGATGGACAACAGGTCGTAAGCGACCGGAGGTCGGTGGGCACAGATCACGCGTTGATTTTGGCGGTCAATGCCCACCACCGCATCACGGTAAAAGCGTGCGCCAGCAAAGGCACACAAGCGGCCCAGGTCGATGTGGACTTCGTCAAAGCTGTAATGACCGGAGATGTAGCCCGGCAACATGCCCGAGTAAGGCGTGTCGATGTCGGTGCAGATCAGGGTGAGGCGAACCCCTGGCTCAGGCTGCATGGCGAACATGCGCAGCACGCCCACATGGCTGTGGCCGCCGCCAACCAACACCAAGTCACGCAGCACGGGTTGAGGGGTAGATTGCATTCTCAGAGGGTCCAGGGTTTGACATGCACCCAGAGGTGCCCGGCTGCTGGGATCACAGCCACTGCTGAAGTGTGCCACCAGATTCAACAGGGGCAAGTGTCAGCTTTTGATCTGATGTAACGTATTGAACTCAGAATCAAGCCATCTTGACCAGGAACCCTCTTTCATGCACCCCACCTTCCCCCTTTTGAAGGTCACCGACTTTCCGGCGATTCGCCGTCAAACGCTGGACACCTTGCAGGTCAATCTCGGCTACAAGTGCAACCAAAGTTGCCTGCACTGCCATGTGGGCGCCGGCCCCAACCGGACCGAAATGATGGATGCGGCCACCATCGAAGCGGTGTTGGCGGTGTTGGCGCGCCGAAACATCCAAACCCTGGACCTCACGGGAGGGGCCCCCGAACTCCATGAGGGCTTTCGGTCTTTGGTGGTGCGTGCTCGGGCTTTGGGTGTGCGGGTCATCGACCGATGCAACCTGACGATTTTGAGTGAGCCCGGCCAAGAGGGCTTGGCCGAATTTTTGGCCGAACAGCAAGTCGAAGTCACGGCTTCCTTGCCGTGCTATTCGCCTGCCAACGTGGACCGTCAACGCGGCGACGGTGTGTTTGAGCGCAGCGTGACCGGTTTGCAGCAGCTCAATGCTCTGGGGTATGGCCAAGCTTCGCATCCCGAATTGGTCTTGAACTTGGTCTACAACCCGCAAGGGCCCTCCTTGCCGCCGCCCCAAGAGGCCTTGGAAGCGGACTACAAGCGCGAGTTGCTGGCGCATTTCGGCATTCGGTTCAACCACCTGTTCGCTTTGACCAACATGCCGGTGCAGCGTTTTGGCAGCACCTTGGTCAGCAAGGGCCAATTTGCCACTTACATGCAGTTGCTGCGCAGCGCTTACCGACCTGAAAACCTGCACACGGTGATGTGCAGAACCCTGATCAGTGTGGATTGGCAAGGCCAGTTGTACGACTGCGATTTCAACCAAATGTTGGGCATGGCGTCACCTGTGTCAGGACCCAAGCCCGCTCGAATTGAAGACTTGTTGACGGTGGATGTCGCTGGCCAAGCGATCGCCATCGCAGACCATTGCTATGGCTGCACCGCGGGTCAGGGCAGCAGTTGCGGGGGTGCTTTGGAGGACAAAGCCGGCATGACGCCCATGACGCAATCTGCCTAAAAGAACCGTGTGCCGGTCACCCTCATGCCCTCGCCCATGTCCACGCCATTGTCTTGTTCTTTGTGCATCGTGGTGCCCGTGCTGAACGAGGCTCAGGGCATTGAGGCCCTGTTGCAGTCCTTGGCCCCTTTGCGCCAGCGCGGCGCGCGCGTGGTGGTGGTGGACGGTGGCAGCCAAGATGACACCCGGGCTTTGGCCCAAGCGCATGCCGACGCCGTCATTGAGGGCCCGTGCGGCAGGGCTTTGCAAATGAACGCCGGCGCCGCGCTGGGCTGGGGTGAGGTGCTTTTGTTTTTGCACGCCGACACCACGCTGCCCGAGCGCGCCGACGTGCACTTGCTGCAAGCCTTGTCTCGGGGCCATGTTTGGGGGCGCTTTGATGTGCGCATTGCGGGGCGGCCCTGGATGCTGGCGGTGGTGGCCAGGCTGATGAACTGGCGTTCGCGCTGGACAGGCATCGCCACCGGCGATCAGGCCATCTTCGTGCGCCGCGATGTTTTCGCACAGGTGGGCGGCTTTGCGCTGCAGCCGCTGATGGAAGACATTGACCTGTCTCAGCGCCTGCGCGCTGTGGGCCCAGCGGCTTGCTTGCGTCAGCGGGTGGTCACCTCCGGTCGGCGTTGGGAGCAGCGCGGCGTGTGGCGCACCATCCTGTTGATGTGGCGCTTGCGCTGGCGTTATTGGCGCGGTGAGTCGGCGCACACCTTGGCTCGGGATTACCGATGAGCACTGCGCTGGTCATTTTTGCCAAAGCACCTGTGGCGGGTTTGGCCAAAACCCGCATGATCCCGGCCTTGGGCCCCCAAGGCTCGGCGGGCTTGGCCCAGCAGCTGCTTTTGCACGCGGTACAACAGGCCGCGCAAGTGCCGTGGGACGCGCTGGAATTGTGCGTCAGCCCCGACACCACGCACCCAGCCTTTGCCCAGGCACAACACATCGCCCAGAAAATCGGCAAGGACCCCCGCCAAGGCCATTTGTCATTGAGCGTTCAAGGCGACGGCGATTTGGGGGCGCGCATGCACCGCGCTTTGGTGCGCGGCTTGTCACGCCATTCGGCGGTCTTGCTCATGGGAACCGATGCACCCGGCCTGAACGCCACGGTGCTGCAGCAAGCCGCACAGGCCTTGCAGATGCACGACGCCGTGTTTGTGCCCGCGCACGACGGGGGCTATGCGCTGGTGGGCTTACGCCAGCCCGTGCCTGAGCTGTTCGAGGGCATGGTCTGGAGTACCGCCAGCGTCATGGCCGAGACCCGGACTCGCACCCATCAAGCCGGTTTGCGCTGGTGTGAACTGGCACCGGTACACGACATGGACGAGCCCACTGATTTGCACCATTTGCCGCCGGATTGGCCCAACCGATCCCATCTGCTCCAAGCCGTTCCTTCACCATGAACCCAGACGCCCAAGCCGGCCGCAGCTGTCCCCTGCACTACCACTATGGCCCCGACGTTTTCACCTCAGCCCCCGACCCGGACTTGACCGGCCTGGACACCCTTTATGTGGTGGGCGGCTTGTATGGCAACGAGTTGGCGCTGCACGAGGTGTTGCACTTGTTTGAACAAGAGCGCGGGCGCAAGCGCTTGGTGTTCAACGGCGACTTTCACTGGTTTGACATCGACCCGGCCATCTTCGCGCGGGTGCAAGCGGCGGTCTTGTCGCACCTGGCTTTGCGCGGCAATGTCGAAACCGAGTTGGCCGAAGACGACCCCGATCCCGAGGCGGGCTGCGGCTGCGCCTACCCCGATTGGGTGGGTCAAGACGTGGTCTCGCGTTCTAACCGCATCCTGACCCAATTGCGCACGGCCACCACGCCCGAGCAACGCGTCCAGCTGGCTGCTTTGCCCATGTGGCGCGTGGCGCAGGTGGGTCCGCTGCGCGTGGGCTTGGTGCACGGCGACGCGCAATCTTTGGCCGGTTGGGGCTTCGCACAGGAACACCTGCGCGATCCGGCGCATCTGCCTGTGGTGCGGCGCTGGTTTGAGCGGGCGCAAGTGGACGTCTTTGCCAGCTCACACACCTGCTTGCCGGTATTTCAGCAGCTCAGCGTGCCCGGCCGTGCCCGCAGCGCCTGGGTGCTCAACAACGGCGCGGCGGGCATGCCGAACTTTCAAGGCGATGCGGCGGGCTTGCTCACGCGCATCGCCACGACGCCTTTTGAGGGGCCGCAGCGCCGCTGCCACGTACAAGCCAGCGGCCTGCACCTCGAAGCCATTGCCATTGAGACCCCTGCCGTCGCAGCGCAAACGCGCTTTTTGCAGCAGTGGCCCGAGGGTTCCGACGCACACGCGTCTTATTTTTCGCGCATCGCGGCAGGTCCGGCCTACCGTGAAGCCGATGTCATTCGTGGGGAGACTTGAGCATGTTGGCCATCATCGGAGGCACCGGCCTCTACGAACTTCCGGGCTTGCGCATCACGCAGCGCATACCGGGCAACACCTCCTTTGGGCAGGCTTCTGGCGATGTGCTGCGCGGTCAGTACCACGGTCAAGAAGTGCTGTTTTTGGCGCGCCACGGCAGCGGCCACCGTTTGTTGCCGCACGAGGTCAATTACCGCGCCAACATTTTTGCCCTCAAGCAGGCCGGGGCCACCCAGTTGCTCGGGTTTTCGGCGGTGGGCAGCTTGAGCCTGGAGGTCAAGCCCGGCGACATGGCCATGCCCGAGCAGTACTTTGACTGGACACGGGGCCAGCGTGAACGCACCTTCTTTGGGCAAGGCGTGGCCGCCCATGTGTCCACGGCCAAACCCGTCAGTGCGGGCTTGGTGGATGCCGTCTCACAGGCCGCTCAGCGCTGCGGCCTGTCGGTGCACCGGGGCCTGACCTACGGCTGCGTGGAAGGCCCGCGCCTGGGCACGCAGGCCGAAAGCCATTTTCTGCGCCAAGCCGGTTGTCACTTGGTGGGCATGACCAATGTGCCGGAAGTTTTCTTGGCCCGCGAAGCGCAGATGGCCTACGCCACCGTGGGTCTGGTCACCGACTACGACTGTTGGTTGGACGACCCCTCCCAGCACGTCAGTGTGTCCGGTATTTTTGAGCTGTATGGCAAGACCTTGGGCAAAGCTGCGCAGGTGCTCGATGCTTTGTTGTCGCAGCCCCTGCCCGAGCCGGACCCGGCCAGTCGCCAGGCGCTGGCCAGCGCCATGCTCACGCCCGATGCGGCACTCACACCAGCGCAAGCCCAGTGGCTGTCCGTGTTGCGGCGCTGAGCGGTCTTACGCGCTGAGCACTTGTACCCAGCGCTGCAAGGCCGCGCGTTCGGCTTGCGGGTCAAACAAGGGCGCACGCAAAGCGCATTGGCGCTCAAGCTCAGCCATGAGCGCCGGGCCGCGGGTGGTGTTGCGGCAAGCCAGCAGCTGTTCGGCCAAGCCATGCGCATCACCCGGTTCGAAGTAGCCCGCGTAATCCGTGCCCAGCAGGCCCACATTGCCGTCGATGCGCGAGGCCATCACGGGGGTGCCGCTGCAGATGGCTTCCATCAGCACATGCGCACCGCCTTCCATGCGGCTGCAGTGCACCAGCAGGTGCGCGCGCTGGATGCGTTGCAGGGTTTGGGCGTGGGGCACGGCGCCCAGCCAGCGGTAATGCGGGCACTGTGCTTGGGTGGCTTGTGCGGCCTGGCCCAGTGCGGCATCCAGCGGCGCGCCAATGTGGTCGATCCGGATGCCGCTGCCTGCGGGCAACAAACGGGCTGCGGCCATCAAAGTCAGAGGGTCTTTTTCATCGCGCAAATGGCCCACCATCAGCACCCGCAAGTGGCGTGAGGTTTTGGCCAGTGTTTGTCGCGTGCCGGTCGATTGAAAAATCACGCGGGCCTTGGCTTGGTGTTCGCTGGGCAGGCTTTGCACGCCCAGGCCCTGCAGCACCACCAAGCTGTGCGCCAGCGTCAGCGAGCGCTGTGCTTGCGTGTCGTGCGCGATGTCGCGGTACAGGTCGGTGCCGGTCAGCACCAGCCCCAAGCCGCGCTGGCCATGCCGCGCGTGCCAGGCCTGAATCGAGTCGGCCGAGCGGCGGGCGTGCAGGGCCAGCATCACACCATCGCCATCGGCCTGCGCGTCAGGCCATTGCCGCACGATGCGCACCTGCTGGGGTTGCAGCAAGCGTTGCCAGCGGCGCGCGGTTTGCCAGTTGCCGTTGTTGGCGTCGGCCAAGGCGGGGCTGACGATGACGATGCGCAGGGGATTCATGGCCCATTTATAGCCGAGCGCTCTGAAACCGCAGTCAAGAGCAGTGGCTTTGGGAAAAACGCCCTTTTTTGCGTTCAATTCCCCCTTTAGATTTCGGATAAATCTGAGTGTTTTCTTTGATCGTTCCGTTTTTTGTAGAATATCAAGCTCGATTGCGATTCTTCTACACCCAGGACCCTTTCATGATTCGCTCTAGGCGCTTACCGCTGCCACTGCACAGACATTCTTTGAACAGCATGGCGTGTTTGGCCATCTCGGTGCTCGTTTGCACAGGGGCCAGCCCGGCTTGGGCTTCGACCCCCAGCAGCACGGCCAGCGCAGTGCAGACCGCAGGCCTCAGCCGTGCGGCCGAGTTGCCAGAATTTGACACGGCCAGTTTGGAGGCCCTGGTTCTGCAGTTCAACCCCTTGCTGCGGGCCACCGGCCAGTCCGTCGATGCCGCTCGGGCATCGGTCACCTCGGCCGGCGCTTTGCTCAACCCGCGCATTGACGTGTCACGCGGGCCTTGGCAACAGTTGGGCTCGGGCTCTGCTTCGAGCCAAAGCTGGACGTTCACCCAACCCATTGAAAACCCCCAATTGCGCAGAGCGCGCATGGACAGTGCGCAAGCCGGTGTTTCCAGTGCCGAGCAGCAGCGTGCCAACGTGCGCAATGACCTGTTGGCGCAGTTGCGCATGCGTATTTTTGAGGCCTTGCTGCATCAGGGTGAAGCCGAGGCCGCTGCCGAGTCCTTGACCTTGTTGGAACAAGTCCAGCAGCGGGTGCGCGTTCGGGTCAGCAGTGGCGAGGCGCCACGCTATGAGCTGATCAAAGCCGACTCCGAAGTCATCAACGCCCGTGAGCGCCAGCAAACCGCCGCTTTGCGCGCCGACAACACGCTGCTTGAAATCAGCCGATTGGCGGCCGGGCAGTTGCCTGCCCGCTGGAAGCTCAAGCCGCCCACGCCCAGCGAAAGGGCGCTCAACCAGACCTTGGAGCAGTTGCAAGCCAGTGCCAGCCAGTTCAACCCGGAGTTGAGGATCCTGCAGCACGAGTTGGACCGTGCCAAGTCCCGGCTGGCGTCCGTGCGTGCCAGCGTGGTGCCTTCGGTGGACCTGCGTTACTCGCAAATGTCAGACCCCCAAGTGCGCCAGTCGCAATGGGGCATCGGCGTGCAGATCCCCCTTTTAGACCAGCGCACTGGCCCGATCGCCGAAGCGGTGGCGGAGCTCGAAAGAGCGCGCACACGCTATGAAGGCCGACAAGCCGAAATGACCCAACAAATCTTGTTGGCTTGGCGGTCGCTTGAAATGTCCCGCTTGCGTGTCGACGCCTTGAGCCAAGGCGTTGTTCGCGAGGCCGAATCGGCCTTGCGTGTGGCCGAAGCCGCCTACCGCTTTGGCGAGCGTGGCATTTTGGATGTGCTGGACGCCCAACGTGTTTTGCGCAGCGTGCGCGCAGACCTGTTGCAAGCCCGTTACCAGATGCAAGTCGCTCGCATCACCCTTGTTCAACTCAGTGGCCGTTATGCCGCTGATGCCACCCCATCTGTGAAATGATCCCTATGCCACTCCATGTCAAATCTCTTGTGGGCACGCGTGTCTTTTTGTTGTCCACCGTTTTGAGCGCCTTTGTTTTGACCGGCTGCGGCAAACCGTCTGTACCGGTGGCGGCCGAGGCGGCCAAACCCGCTGGCGACCCTTTGCAAATTCAAGTCGAGCCTTCCATGGCCAGCCGCTTCAAAGTGGCCGATGCGGCCATGAGCAACATTGTCCCCATCCAAGAAGTGCCTGGCCGAATCGAGGCCAATGAGCGCCAAGTGACCCGCATTGGCGCCTCGGTCACCGGCCGCGTCACCGAGTTGTTGGTGGAGGTGGGTGACCGCATCAAAGCGGGCCAACCCTTGGCGCGGGTTGCCAGCCCAGAGTTGACGCAAGCCCAGATGGCTTTTTTGCGCGCCCACTCCAATGCCGGCTTGGCTGAGCGCGCCGTCGACCGTGCGCGCCAACTCTTTCAAGCCGACGTGATCGGTGCCGCTGAATTGCAGCGCCGCGAGTCCGAGTTGTCGGTGGCCCGCGCCGAAATGCGCGCACTGAGCGACCAACTCAAGTTGCTGGGCATCGCGGGCGCCCCCTTGGAAGCGCTGCGCGACCAAGGCGCTTTGCAATCCCATGCGCCCATTTTGGCCACCCAGTCGGGCGTTCTGCTGGAGAGAAAAATCAGCAATGGCCAAGTGGTGCAACCCGGTGACCACCTGTTTACTGTGGCCGATTTGGGCAATGTCTGGGTGAGCGGTGCTTTGCCTGAGCAAACAGCCCGCTCGGTGCGCATGGGTCAACAGGTGGACATCGAAGTGCCTGCCCTGGGCAACCGCCAGTTGTCCGGAAGAATCATCTATGTGGGCGATGCGGTGTCACCCGAGACGCGCACGGTGCCGTTTCGCACCCAAGTGGACAACCTCAGCCGTGACCTGAAACCCCAAATGCTGGCCACCATGCGCATCCGGGGCGAGGCCACCAGCGAGTTGGTGGTGCCGCAAGACGCGGTCATCCGCGAGAGCGATCGCGACCACGTTTACCTGAAAGTCGGTGAAGGCACTTTCCGTTTCACCCCGGTTGAATTGGCCCCTGCACACGATGAGCTGAGGCCTGTACGCAAGGGGGTCAAGTTGGGTGATCCGGTGGTGGTCCAGGGGGCATTCCATTTGCACAACGAGCGCAAGCGCGCTGAACTTCAGTAACAAGGAACAACCGCATGCTGAAGTCTTTGATTCGCGCCGCCCTCACCCAGCGTTTGCTGGTGTTGGTGGTGGCGCTGGTGTTGCTCGGTTTTGGCGGACGCGCCGCCATGAAATTGTCGGTGGATGCGTTCCCCGATGTGACCAACGTGCAAGTTCAGGTGGCCACCGAGGTGCCTGGCCGTTCGCCCGAAGAGGTGGAGCGCTTTGTCACCATGCCACTGGAGGTGGCGATGACCGGTTTGCCGGGCCTGACCGAAATGCGCGCGCTCAACCGCGCCGGCTTGTCCCTGGTCACCCTCGTGTTCACCGACAAAACCGATGTTTACTTTGCACGCCAGCTGGTGATGGAGCGGTTGCTCGAAGTCACCCCGCGCATGCCCGAGGGGGTGGTGCCGGTTTTGGGGCCAGTCTCGACCGGTTTGGGCGAGGTTTACCAATACACCTTGGTGCACCCGGACGATGGTCAGCGCAAACTCTCCGACAACGAGCTGATGGAGCGCCGCGTCATCCAGGACTGGGTGCTGCGCCCCATGTTGCGCTCGATTCCGGGCGTGGCCGAGATCAACTCGATGGGCGGCTTGGAGCGCCAATTCCAGGTGCTGGTCAACCCGGACCGCCTGCGCCACTACCGCTTGTCGCTGCGTGAGGTGCTCGAATCGATTGAGCGCAACAACGCCAACTCGGGCGGCGGTCTGCTGCGCTCCTCGGCCGAGCAGTACCTGATCCGTGGCGTGGGCTTGATCCAAACCGCCGACGACATCGGCAACATCATCTTGAAAGAGTCGGGCGACGTGCCTGTGTTCGTGCGCGATGTGGCGCAAGTCCAGGTGGGCGCTGCCGTGCGCCAGGGTGCGGTGGTGCGCAATGGCGAGACCGAAGCGGTGGCCGGTATCGTCATGATGCTGCGCGGCGCCAACGCCAAAGAGGTGGTGGGCCGGGTCAAGACCAAGGTTGAAGAGATCAACCAAAAAGGCATGTTGCCTGGTGGTTTGCAGATTGAGCCCTTTTACGACCGCACCGAGTTGGTGGATTCGGCGCTGTGGATGGTGACCAAGGTGCTGCTGGAAGGCATTGTGTTCATCATCATCATCTTGTTGCTGTTCTTGGGCGATGTGCGCTCCAGCTTGGTGGTGGTGGCCACCATCGTGATCACGCCTTTGGTCACATTCATGATGATGAACCAGTTGGGCTTGTCGGCCAACCTGATGTCGCTCGGGGGTTTGGCCATCGCGATCGGCCTGATGGTCGATGGCACGGTGGTGGTGGTTGAAAACGTCTTCCACAAATTGGGGCAAGCCGGCCCCAGCCGAGCGTCGAGACTGCGCACCATCCTGGAGGCCACCAGTGAAATCGCCAAGCCCACGGTCTATGGCATGTCGATCATCATCTTGGTGTTCTTGCCCTTGATGACCTTGACGGGCATGGAAGGCAAGATGTTTGCGCCTTTGGCCTTGACCATCGCCATTGCCTTGGCGGTGTCTTTGGTGGTGTCGCTGTTTTTGTCGCCTGTGCTGTGCAGCTATGTGCTGCGCGGTGGCAGCGACCACGACACCAAACCGATCGCCTTTTTGAAGCGCCATTACCTGACGGTTTTGCATTTGGCCTTGGGCGCTGAAAAGAAGACGATCGCGATTGCCGTGGCTTTGTTGGTGGGCTCTTTGTCCTTGTTTCCGCTGCTCGGCAAAAGTTTCATCCCCACCATGAAAGAGGGCAACATCGTTCCTCAGATCATTCGGGTGCCCAGCATTTCACTCGAGGAATCGCTCAATGTGGAGTACGAGGCGATGAAAATCGTCTCGCAAGTGCCAGGTGTCAAATCGGTGGTGGCCAAGCTGGGCCGGGGTGAATCCTTGGCCGATCCAGCCGGGCCCAATGAGTCCGATCCGATCGTGGTGATCGACCGTGAAGCCGGGCGCACCCAGACCGAGATCGAAGAAGACATTCGCAAAGCGCTGGCCGTCTTGCCGGGTGTTCAGGTGATCATGAACCAACCCATTGCACAGCGGGTGGACGAAATGGTGACCGGCGTGCGTTCGCAGTTGGCCATCAAGGTGTTTGGTGACGATTTGGCCGAACTCAAGCGCATCTCCGAAGAGGTCGCCCGCATCACCAGCACCGTGCCCGGCGCGATCGACTTGCGTGTGGAGCGCTTGTCGGGGCAGCAAACCTTGACCATTGAAATCGACCGGCAATCGATTGCTCGGTATGGCATCAATGTGTCGGACGTGAACGACCTGATCGAAACCGCTTTTGGGGGCAATGAAGTGGGGCAGTTGTACGAGGGTCAGCGGCGTTTTGCCATTGTGGTGCGCTACCCACAAGAAAACCGCAATTCGATTCAAGCCATCCGCAACACGACCTTGAAAACCAGAGATGGCACCTTGGTCCCCTTGTCGGCCGTGGCCAGCATTGAGTTGCTGGACAGCCCGCCCACGATCAGCCGTGAGTTTGGCAAACGCCGCGTGGTGGTGGGTGCCAACGTGAGTGGTCGAGACTTGGGTGGCTTTGTGCAAGAGGTGCAGCAACGCGTCGATGCCGAACTGACCTTGCCAGAGGGTTACTACCTGTCTTGGGGTGGTCAGTTTGAAAACATGGAGCGCGCCATGGAAACGCTCACCATCATCGTGCCGCTGACCATTGTGGCCATCTTCTTCTTGCTGTTCATGCTGTTCAATTCGGTCAAATTGGCGACCTTGATCATCTTGGTTTTGCCCTTTGCATCGATTGGCGGCATCTTGGCCTTGTTTGTTTCTGGTGAGTACATCAGCGTTCCGGCATCCGTGGGCTTCATCGCTTTGTGGGGCATCGCGGTGCTCAACGGCGTGGTGCTGGTCAGCAGCATTCGCAAACTGCGCGAAGACGGCATGTCGGTCGCCGCTGCGGTGCGCGAGGGTTGTGTACAACGCTTTCGGCCTGTGCTCATGACCGCCACGGTGGCGCTGCTGGCCTTGGTGCCCTTCCTGTTCGCTACAGGCCCTGGTTCAGAGGTTCAACGTCCCTTGGCCGTGGTGGTCATTGGCGGTTTGATTTCCTCTACATTACTGACACTGGTCGTTTTGCCTGCGCTTTACAGGTGGTTCGACGACGTGCCACAAGAAGCTTAAATTTGGAGACAGTTGATGAAAGAAGTACGCGCCATCATTCGCCCCAATCGCCGTGATCGCCTGCGAGAAGCTTTGCGTGCGATCCCCAACTTCCCGGGCATGTCCATGTTCAGTGCCCAGGGCTTCACGGCCCCGGCTTCGATCGACAAGCGTTCTGTGCGCGACGAGCTGACCGATTTCACAGAGAAGTACATGGTGTGTGTGCTGTGTCCTGACGACATGGTGGAAACCATTCGCAATGTCATCGTCAGCTCTTGCGGCACGGGCAATTTTGGAGATGGTTTGGTGTGGGTGCTGGACGTGGCTTCTGTGCACCGTGTCCGCAATGGCGAGCCCATGGCCTGACGTCTGGGTGGGCCGATTTGCGTTCCGCGACCGCTTTGAACTTTCGGGGTGATTCGACCCCAAATCTGTTGAGCCTGTGGTGGTGTTGACCAATTTTTCGCGCGTATCGGGATCAGGGCCACTGCTTGCTGCATTGATGGTCACGCGCCAACGCACGCTGGGCTTGATGCAGGCATGGCAGGCGGCGGTGGCCGATTTGTCGGTGCCACTTTCACCCCAAATGAACCCGCCACTTTGGGAGTGGGGCCACATCGCGTGGTTTCAGGAGTGGTGGACGGTGCGCAACCGCCAGCGCCACGAAGGCACACGCAGCGCTTCTTCGGGCGATGGTTTTGCAGCTTCGCTTTTGCCGCATGCCGATGCGCTGTACAACTCCAGTGACGTGGCGCACGACAGCCGTTGGTCGCTGAACCTGCCCGACTTTGAGCACACACAGCGCTACCTGTCCGACGTATTGACGCACAGCTTGGCCCAGTTGCGGGCTGCGCCCGACGCCAGCGACGAAGCGCTGTACTTTTGGCGCTTGGCGATGCAACACGAGGCCATGCACAACGAGGCTTCGGTTTACATGGCGCAAAACCTGGGGGTGGCTTTGCCCGAAACCTTGTGTGTGGGGCATGTGCAGGAAGGCGGCCCTGTTTTGCCGAATAGCGCTTTGTCCATCCCCGCCCAAGTCTGCACTGTGGGCCATGCCGGGCCTGGATTTGCCTTTGACAACGAATGCCCTGCGCACGCGGTGACCTTGGCCGCGTTCGAGATCGATGCCAAGGCCGTGACGTGGGCGCAGTACCTGCCCTTCTTGCAAGCAACGGGGTACGCCCTGCCACCCCATGTGCGCTGGGTGCAAGGTGATTGGCAGGTCCAAGTGTTTGGCCGCTGGCAAGCCATGCCGATGGACGCACCCGTGGTGCATGTCAACGCCCACGATGCGCAAGCTTGGTGCCAATGGGCGGGTAGGCGCTTGCCAACCGAGGCTGAGTGGACTTGCGCTGCAGCGCTGGAGGGCTTTGCGTGGGGCCAAGTGTGGGAATGGACGGCGAGCGATTTCGCGCCTTACCCGGGCTTTGTGCCTCACCCTTACCGCGAATATTCAGAACCTTGGTGGCAGGGTCACCGTGTGCTCAAGGGCGCATGCCGCGCCACGTCGCAGCATCTGGTCGATGTGCGTTACCGCAACTTTTTTGTGCCCGAGCGGCGCGATATCTTTGCAGGCTTTCGCACGGTGGCGCTTTAAAGCCCCATCAGGCCTGCGCCCACAAGACGGCAAAACGCTGGGCCGGATCGGTCCAGGCGCGGGTGCCGGCAAAGCCTGCTGAGTGCAGCAAAGCTTCAAAGTTGGGCACCGTCCATTTGCAAGCGTTTTCGGTGTGGATGGTCTCGCCCTGTGCAAACTGTCGCTGGCCGCCTGGCCACTGCACGGTGAGTTCGTGGCGTGCCTGCAGGTGCATCTCGACCCGCGACTGCGCCGCATTGAAACGCGACAGGTGCCGCCAGTCACGCACCGCAAAGTTGCTGCCCACCAAACGGTTGATGTGCAGCAGCAAGTTCAGGTCAAAGGCGGCGGTCACGCCCAAGGCGTCGTCGTAGGCCGCTTCCAATTCGGCCGCGTCCTTGACCAAATCCACCCCGATCAGCAAGCCACTGCCCATGGCTGACCCGCAAGCCTTGTGCAGGCTTTGCAAAAAGCCCAGAGCTTGATCGGGTGTGAAGTTGCCGATGCTCGAGCCCGGGTAAAACAACACGCGCGGCTGCGCCGGGTCCAAGCCCAAGGCGTCTGGTAAATCCAGCCCGCCGGAAAAGTCAGTGCCCAGGCCCGTCATGGCCAGACTCGGGTGCTGGCGCTGCAGGCTGTCCAGGGCTTGGCGCACAAAGTCCACCGAAATGTCCACCGCCACATAGCGACCGGCCTGCATCGGGCCCAGCAGACGTCCGGCTTTTTCGCAGTTGCCTGCACCCAGGTCCACCCAGCACGCACCTGCGGGCAAGTGCTGCGCCATGTCGGCGCTGTGCAGGCGCATGAGCAGCGCCTCGGTGCGCGTCAGGTCGTATTCGGGCAGCTCGGTGATGGCCTCGAACAGTCGCGAGCCCAGCGCGTCGTACAGGTATTTGGGCGAGGTGTAGGCCTGTGGGGCGCACAAGCCCTGCAAGAGCTCTTGCGCCACAGCGGCGGCGTTGTGCTGGTACAGCTGGATGAATTGGGGGGTGCGCATGCGGCCATGCTAACCCGTGCCATGGGCGGGTTCAACATCCCTTGTCAGGTCCGTGCAGGCTTTGATCCGTGGTGTCACCGTAAAAAACGCTCGGCCAACTGGCACCAGAACGCGGCGCCACAGGGAAGATTGGCATCGTTGAAATCGTAGCCCGGGTTGTGCAGACCCCGGCCTTTCTCCAATGGGCCGTTGCCGATCCTGACCAGCGCGCCGGGACAGGCCTGGAGCATGTAGGCAAAGTCTTCACTGCCTGTGAGTTGCGGATGTTCGAGCTCAACCGCATCGGGGCCCATCAAATCCTGCGCCACTTGCGCGGCCAGGTCGACGGCTTCTGGCGTGTTGATCAAGACCGGATAGCCTTCGATGTATTGGATGTCGGCTTGGGTGTCGTGCGCTTGCGCGATGCCCGTGATGATCTCGGTGATCCGTTTTTTCAGCAGTGCGCGAACGGCAGGAGAAAACGACCGGACGCTGATGCCGATCTCGGCCATCTCGGGAATCACGTTCAGGGCGTCGCCTGACCGAAAACGCCCGACGGTGACCACGGCCGTTTCAGCCGGGTCGACATTTCTGGCCACCACAGTTTGCAAAGAGGTGACGATGGCCGCAGCAGCGACGAGTGGATCGGCAGCCAAGTGCGGCCTTGCTGCATGCCCGCCAACGCCCAAGATTTTCACGAACACGCGGTCGCCCGCTGCCATGAATGCACCGCGGCGCAACAAAATTCGGCCTTGCGCGGCCCCTGGGTGGTTGTGCATGGCAAAGACCGCATCGCACGGGAATCGGTCGAAGAGTCCGTCTTGGACCATGGCCTTGGCGCCGCTGTCAAAGCCTTTCTCTTCGGCGGGCTGAAAGATCAGGTTCAGGGTGCCCGAAAAATTCCGGTGTTCGGCCAGCCGCTTTGCAGCGCCCAGCAGCATGGTCATGTGCCCATCGTGGCCACAGGCATGCATGCGACCCGCAACGGTGCTCGCATGCGCTGCGCCTGTGCACTCGTGGATTGGCAAGGCATCCATGTCGGCACGAATGCCCAGACGCTTGGTGCCCGTGCCATTTTTCAGCGTGCCCACCAAACCGGTACCGCCAATGCCTCTGGTCACCGCATACCCGAACTCTTCGAGCTTTTGCGCCATGAAGTTGGAGGTTTGGTGCTCCGCAAAAGCCAGCTCAGGGTGCTGGTGAAGGTGTTTGCGGATGCGTGTTAACTCATCCGCATGAGGCGTCAAGTGCTCAATGCGCGTGTACTGAAAGGGCTGCACGGACGGTGATGACAAGGAATCGCTCATTCCGCGACGATGTTGTTGGCTTTGGCGATGCGCTGGTAAAACTGGATCCGATCCCCGATTTCAGTGCGGTAGGCGGCAGGCGATATGTCCTCGGGCACCATCATGCCCTTGTCCGTCCAGACCGACTGGGTGGCAGGCTCGTTCAGAATCCCGCGCACAGTCCTGTACAGCAGTTGAACGATGGGCTCGGGGGTGTTGGCGGGGGCGGCAAGCCCTGTCCAGGATGTGAGGTTCAGATCGGGCAATTTGAGCTCGCCAAACGTGGGGACATCTGGCAGTTGAGGCACGCGTTGCGGTGCGGCGACGGCCAAGGCCCGCAGATTGCCGTTGCGGATGTTGCTCATGTTGGAAGACAGGTTGTTCCAAGTCAGCTGAACTTGACCGGAAAGCAAGTCCACGAGCGCAGGGCCGGCCCCACGGTAGGCAATGTGCGCCATCGGCAATTTCGCCTGAACCTTCATCAACTCCATGCTCAGATGGGACACCGAGCCGATGCCCGCACTGGCATAGCTCAGCTTGTCGGGATTGGCCTGGGCGTACTTCAGCAAATCGGCAAAAGTTTTGACGGGCAGATCCTTGTTGACCAGCAAAACGTTGGCCAAGCGGTCGATCAAGGTGATGGGGGCAAAGTCTTTGAGCGCGTCGTAAGGCAATTTGGGGTTGACCGCAGGATTGACCACATGCGTGCTTTGCGACGTCACCACCAAGGTGTAGCCATCGGGCGCCGCTTTGGCCGCAAAACTCGAACCAATGGCACCGCCTGCACCGGCTTTGTTGTCCACAATCACCGGGACTTTCAGGACCCGGCTCAAGCGTTCGGCCATCAGGCGTCCCGAGTTGTCCACGGCCCCACCCGGCGCAAAAGGCACCACCAAGGTGATGGGCTTGGATGGATAGCCCGCTTGGGCCAAGGCTGGGTGCAGGGGCGTCAAGGCGCCGGCTGCGGCCAGGCCCATCACTTGGCGTCGGTTGAGTTGCATGAGGTGCTTTCTGGATGAAAGCACTGAGGTTAGTCAGAACAGTTGCTCTCTACAAACGACAAAGTCATCGCACTCGATAACCTAATGTTATAAACCAAGCCATGAAAGTTCGGTCCCCTTCCATGGTTGAGATGCACGCGTTTTTGGCGGTGTGCCGCGTGAAAAGTTTCAAAGGTGCGGCAGAGCAGCTGTGTGTGACGCAAGCCGCTGTGAGCAAGGCCGTGCAGCGACTGGAAGAGCACCTGGGCGGCGTCAGGCTCTTTGACAGAAATTCAGCGGGTGTGGTGTTGACCGAGCGGGGTGTCGAACTCAGCAAATTGATACAGCGCCCCGTCTTGGCGCTGGAATCGGCTTTTGAGAGTTTCGGAAATGCCCTGCAATCTCGCCCTGTCCGAATCAGTGTGATTCCCACTTTGGGTATCCAGTGGTTTTTGCCCCGGCTCCAGCAGCTTCGGCAGATTCATCCCGATGTGAACATTGAGATGAGGCAATTCAGGCACGACGAGGACTTCACCCGGGATGACGTTGATTTTTGGATTGAGGTCAAACGTCCCTACCGAAAATGGCCTGACCATGTGGACACACGCTACTTGCTGGGGCGTGAGCTGGTGCCAGTCTGTACACCTGAACTTAAAAAACGATTTCGCAAGCCGAAAGATCTGCATTCGGCCACCTTGCTGGGGCACACCAATTTTCCGGACAACTGGGCCAGGTGGTTTGATGCGGCAGGCGTGCCTTTCACGCCCCGCTTGGGGCCCAGCTTTGATCTGACCATGAACCTGATCGTGGCGGCCAAATCCGGCATGGGCGTCGCCGTTGTGCCTGCTTGCCTGGTTCAGCTTGAACTCATCAAGGGCGAATTGGTCAAGCCCTTTGACACAGAGGTCTCCTGTGGGCGAGGTTATTTTTTGTGTCGGCACAAGGACGCGCCCCCCTTTGATGCGGGTGACCGTTTCGCCGATTGGCTGATTCAACAATCCGCCGAAGACCACTTTCATGTGCCAAACTGAATGAATCCATGGCCAACACGCCGGCCTGTCCACCGGGCCGCAAGTGGTATCGCTGGCATTCAGGCACCTGGTTTTTGGTTTCGCTGTTTAATCAAATCCTTCTTTCTTTTCAACACACCATGATGTTTACCTTTCAAAAAAATTGGCGCTCCAGCTTTCTGGCCATGTCGGCAGCTTTTGTGCTGCAGTTTTCCATGGCCTCCGCGCAAGCCCAAACCACGCTGCGCGTGACCACCATCCCTGAGGAAGCCGCCACCGAGCAGGTGCGCAAATTCACCCCGCTGGCCAATTACCTGGAAAAGCAACTGGGCATGAAGGTGGTGTTCACGCCTGTGACCGATTACCCCGCTGCGGTGGAGTCTTTGGTGAACAAGAAAGTGGACGTGGTCTGGTTTGGTGGCTTCACCTTTGTACAAGCCAGCATCCGCTCGGGCGGCAAGATCGTGCCCATCGCCCAGCGCGAAGAAGACACACGTTTCCAATCGGTGTTCATTGCCAAGACCAACTCGGGCATCAAAAGCTTGACCGACATGAAAGGCAAGCAGGTCTCGTTCGGCTCACAAAGCAGCACCTCGGGCCACCTGATGCCGCGCAGCTTTTTGCTGCAAGCCAACATCGACCCTGAAAAAGACTTCAAGCGCATCGCCTACAGCGGCGCGCACGACGCCACCATCGCTTCAGTGGTCAGCGGCAAGGTCGACGCTGCTGCGCTGGACATCACGGTGTGGCGCAAGTTCGTGTCAGAGAACAAGGTCAACACGCAAGACGTGAACGTGTTCTTCACCACCGCGCCTTACTTCAACTACAACTGGTCGGTGCATGCCGACATGCCCGCCGATTTGCGCGAAAAAATCAAAGCGGCCTTGCTGGCCCTGAACCCCGCCAACCCCGAACACGCCGAGATCTTGAAGCTCAACCGCGCCACCCGCTACATCGCCACCATGCCCGAGAACTACAAGGGCTTGGAGTCGGCGGCCCGCAGTGCAGGGTTGCTCTAAAGCCTGAGCCTTTTCGCAGTGAACATCGATCTGCAGTCTTTGGAGGCGCGCCACCCGGCCGCGCTGCCTGGCGCGCCAGCCGCTTTGCGAGCCCTGAACCTGCAACTGGCCGCTGGCGAACAGGTGGCCATCATTGGCCCCTCGGGCGCGGGCAAGACGACCTTGCTGCAGGTGTTGGCTTGCGCCCAGCGGCCCACCCAGGGCACGCTTCAGCTCTCGGGCGTGAACCCTTGGGCGCAATCGCCTGGCGCTTTGCGCGCTTTGCGCGGCCAGTTGTTTTTGGCCCCGCAGGTGCCGCCTTTGCCGCCGCGCCAGCGCGTGGTGACCTCGGTGCTGGCTGGGCGATTGCCTGTCATGGGTTTGTGGGCGAGTCTGCGCTCACTTTTTTACCCCACCGACATCCCAGCCGCTTACGAAGCGCTGGTGCACTTTGATTTGGCTGACAAATTGTTCGAGCGGGTCGATCGACTGTCGGGCGGCGAACGCCAGCGCGTGGGTTTGGCCCGCGCCCTGCTGGCCCCGGCCAGCCTGTGGCTGATTGACGAGCCGCTGTCGGCCCTTGACCCCATGCGCGCCCGCATGGCCATGACGGCCTTGGTGGGCCTGGCGGCCGAGCGCCAAGTCACGCTGGTGGCCACTTTGCACCAGGTGGACATGGCGCTGGCGCACTTCCCGCGCATCATTGGCCTGCGCGATGGGCAGTTGGTGTTTGACTTGCCGTCTGCACAAGTCAGCCGCGAGCATTTGGCGCATTTGTACGACCAGCACGAACACGAGTTGCGCGGCGAAGCGCCGATCGGCGTGGACGAGCCGGCCCCGGCAGCGACCGCGCCGGCCGTGATGCATTGCCGCTGACGCGCACTGCCCCCTGAAGCCCAAGCACGCGACATGTCTGCCACCGTTTCCCGAATGCCCGATGCGCAGCCTGCTGCTTGGCCACCGGTCAGCCCGCGTCCGGGTGCGCCTGCGCGAGACCCGGCGTTTTTATCTCGGGTGTTTTGGCTGAGCCTGGCGCTGGTGTTGCTGTGGCCACTGGGCGTGGCCACCGAGTTCCGGCCCTGGGTGCTCTGGGCGCCCGAGAACCGCAAGGTCACGGCCGACTTTGTGGCCAGCTTTTGGCCGCTGGTGCACAACGCCGAATTCATCGACATGGTGGTGCGCGAAACCTGGCGCACCGTGGCCATGGCCACGGCGGGTGTCACGCTGGCGCTGGTGCTGGCCGTGCCCTTGAGCCTGATGGCCACCCGCGTGTTGTCGCTCTCGGCCTTGTCGGGGCGCATGGACCGCTGGCCTGCTGTGGTGCGTTGGTGCGTGCGGGCCAGCTTGATCGTGCTGCGCAGCGTGCCCGAGCTGGTGTGGGCCTTGGTGTTTGTGCGTGTGGTGGGCTTGGGGCCCACGGCGGGCGTACTGGCGATTGCCCTGACCTATGGCGGCATGCTGGGCAAGGTGTACGCCGAAATTCTGGAAAGCGGCGAGAGCCACGCCACCCAAACCCTGATGCGCAACGGCAGTGGCCGCCTGCAGGCTTTTGTGTATGCGCTGCTGCCCAGCCATGCGGCCGAGCTGGCGTCTTACACGGTGTACCGCTGGGAATGCGCCATCCGATCCTCGGTGGTGTTGGGCTTTGTGGGCGCGGGCGGTTTGGGCCAGCAGTTGGACAACTCGATGAAGATGTTCAATGGCGGTGAAGTGGCCACCTTGCTGCTGGTGTTCATCGCGCTGGTGGCCCTGGCCGACCGCGTGAGTGCTTGGTTGCGAAAGGCCTTGGCATGAAGCCTTTTGCACGCGAAGCGGCCAACCCGCCCTACAAATTACCGCCGCCCTTGTTTGACGCCCGTTGCCGCGCCTGTTGGTTCACAGTGGCCTTGCTGCTGTTGGTGGTGGCCAGTTTTGTATCGCTCGATTTGGACTGGGCCGCTTTTGCATCGATGGAGGCTGCGCGCAGCATGGGCCGCTTTGTGGCGGAATTTTTCCCGCCTGATTTGTCGTCCGTTTTTGTGAAGAAAGTGGCTTGGGCCGCTTGGGAAACCCTGGCCATGTCGGCGCTGGGCACCGTGATGGCGGCGGCGCTGGGCCTGGCGCTGGCTGTGCCCGCCAGCCGCATGTCCGCTCAAGACCCGGCTTGGCTGCGCAGCCCCACGCGCTGGTTGCTCAATGCCCTGCGCGCCATTCCTGAGTTGGTGTGGGCTGCGTTGCTGTTGATCTCTGCGGGCCTGGGGCCCATGGCGGGCACTTTGGCGTTGGCACTGCACACCAGCGGCGTGCTGGGGCGCTTGTTTGCCGAGGCGATGGAGAACATCCCCACCGGGCCTGGCGACGCCTTGCGCACGCAAGGCCTTGGTCCGCTGCGTGTGTTCTTTTATGCCACCTTGCCCCAGGTCTTGCCGCAGCTCATGAGCTACACGCTGTACCGATGGGAAAACAACATCCGCGCCGCCGCTGTGTTGGGCGTGGTGGGCGCTGGGGGTTTGGGCCAGATGCTGTCTTTCCATATGGGCCTGTTCCACATGAACAAAACGGCCACCATTTTGGGCGCGATGCTGCTCATGGTGGCCTGTGTGGATGCGCTCAGTTTTGCAGCGCGGCGCTGGTTGACGCGTTGATCGGCAGTTGATTCACTTCGCCATCGAGCAATGCCCCCCGCTGCTCGCCTGGCCGGAGCCTGCGGCAATCAGGGGCGGTTCGTTGCGCAGATCCACCGGGTCAGAGGCCAGAAAGTCCCAGGCCAAAAAAGCGCTCAGGGCCAGCCAGAAAACCGCTTGCAACTTGTGTGTGTGGCTCATGCGGTGCTCCTTCAAAACTGGTAGTGGCGACGCACGCGCACGCCAATGAGCGTGCCGGCAAAGGCCAGGGGTACCCAAAGCCAGCCGTGCAAACTGCCGGTCGAGATGCCGCTGAGCATGGCGCCGATGTTGCAACCAAATGCCAAGCGTGAGCTGTAACCCATGACGAAACCGGCCACCAAGCCAATCACCCATTGCTGGGTGGTGAGCGACTTGCTGCCTGCCGGCGCCTTGGCTGAAACCCACAGCGCGCCGCCCAAGATACCGATGTTGGTGATGGTGGTCACGTCCATGAACACGGTTTGGGTCAGGCGCTGTGCGTTGCCTGCCTGGCCCCAAAAGGCATTGGCTGTGGGATCGAACGCGCCCAGCGCCACCGACACCTTGGCGGCCCAGAGGCCAAAGCCGTACACCACGCCCCAAGGCTGGCCAGCCAGCAACAAATTGAGGGTGGCCAACACCGCCAGCGCCACGGCGCCCCCAATCCAGCGTTTGTCCAGCCAGTTTTGGCCAGCGCCCACCCACAGGCGCACCGCCACCAGCACGGCGGCCAGCAAAGCCAGCGTCAGGGCCAGTGCGCCGCCTGTGCCGTATTCGGCAGAAAAACTGACCGGGGCCGTTTGGCCCAGCGACAGCCAGCTGTCCAGGTGGACCGAGCCCAAGAAGCTGCCCAAGGCGAACAGCGGCAAGATGCCCATGTTGAGCGGCACGCCCAAACCCGCTTTGTACAAACTGCCCGAGCCGCAGCCGTCGGCAATCTGCATGGTCAGCCCGAACACGAAAGCGCCCACCAGCAGGCTCACGCTGGGTGGCCCCAGGGCCGCGTGCAGTTCAGGAAAATGGCCCAGCAGCGGCAAAGCTGCCAAGCTGGCCAAGGCCAGCAACAGCACCTGCCCGACAACGCCTTGTGGGTTGCGCTGCTCAATCAGCTGACGCCAGCCGGTCGTGAAACCAAAGCGGGCGCCGGCCAAAGCCGCGCCCATGCCCACGCCCACCCCCATCAGCACGGCTTGTCGGATGGACACGGACAACGCTAAAAAGACGAAAAAGGCGGCCAGCAAGGCCGCCAAAGGAAGGCGTTTCATGTCCTGAATTTATTTGAAGGTTTTCTCGGCCCAGAACTTGGCGTCGATCATCAGCTGCTTGGGGCGGCTGGGCACGTTGGCCATGGGCAGGCCGTTGGGGTCTTTGGACCATTCCACCATGGAGCCCGCATACAGCTTCACGTTTTTCTGGCCCAGCACTTCGGACATGGCAAACCAGTTGGTCGCAGCCCAGTGGCCGGTGTTGCAAAAGGACACGGTCTCTTTGGCCGGATCGATGGGGCTGGAAGCGGCCACTTTCTGGGCCTGGTCGGCGCTCACAAAGGTGGAGGTGCCGGGGGCAAACCATTTGTCGTGTTCGACGTTCACCGCACCTTGCAAGGTGCCAGGCACGCTGGCGGCCACGTGGCGGGTGTCGCCCTTGAAGAAGTCGGCCGGGCGTGCATCGATCAAGGCGGCGTCACCCGACTTCACGCGGGCCACCAGCTCTTCCTTGGTGGCGATCAAGCTCTTGTCGATTTGCGGCTGGAAGCTGCTGGCCGCCACTTTCACGGCCTGGTTGTTTTGCGGCAAACCCGTGGTGGCCCAAGCCTTCACGCCGCCGTTCAGCACCGACAGCTCTTTGAGGCCCAGCACTTTGAGCGTCCAGTACACCCGGGCCGAGGCCCCAAAGTCGGTGGCATCTGCACCGCTGGACACAATCACCGCGTGGGTGCTGGGGGACAGGCCCAGGCTTTGCACCAAGGTGGTCAATTTGGGCAAGGCGGGCAATTCGCCGGGGTTGCTGGCCGGGCCGCGCCAAGTGCCATAAGGCGCATTGAGGGCGCCAGGAATGTGGTTGGCCGCATACGACTTGGGGTCGCGGATGTCGATCACGCGCACGTTGGCGTCAGACAGTTTGGCTTGCAGTTCGGCGGGGCTGAGCAGCGGTTGTGCGGCCAAAGCGGACGCAGAGAAGGCGGTGGCCGACAAGGCCAGAACCAGGGCAGAAAGGTGCTTCATGGGGGCGTTCCTGAACAAAAAGACAAAAGATGGCGCGATTGTGGTCAGACGCCAAAGACATGGGAACGATTTTTTAATTGGTTATATATGCCGATATAGATATAAGGCGCCACTGAACCGCTGATCGCGTTGGCTTAAGAGATGCCTTCAGCGCCGCGTCTTCAGGGCAGAGCGTTGCGCGGCCCAAAGTGCGGCAGTCCCCATCAAGCTGGCGGCCAATAGCCACCACAGCGCCAAGGCGTAGCCATGTTCCGGTGACCACAGCAGACCCAAAATCAAGGGCGCGGTAGCCCGGGCCAAAGCGATGGGCAAACCCAGCAGGCCATTGAGTTGCCCCACATGCGCACGGCTCACATACTGCGCCATGGCCGTGCCTTTGACGATGGTGTTCATGCCATTGCCCAGACCGTAAAGCAGCACAAACACCAGCGCCGCCAAAGGGGTCAGTCCGCCGATCAGCAAGGCCAACAAGCCTGCGGGGATCAAAGCCGTTATCCAGCGGTTGGCGGCATGCACGTCCCATTGGCGCTCAAAGACAAACAAAACCAAGCGCCCCAGCACCTGGATCACACCAATCGACGCGGGTATGGCCAAAACCCAAACCGGGGACAGCCCTGACTCTTGCAGCAAGGCGATCATGTGGGCGGGCAAAGCCGAGGTCACGGCCATGGTCAGCACCATGAACAAAGCCAGCAGCCAAAACGGTGCATGGTGCAAGTGCTCGCGCACGCTCAGGGCGGGGTCTTTCTTGTGCTGTGCGGGGTCCAAGCTCAGGCGATCTGGGTTTTTGGACGACAGCGGTGCGGAATGCGGCGCACCTTGCAGCAGCCAAGCGTGTACGGGCAAGCACACCAAAAACTGCAAGCCTGCCAGCGCCCAAAGTGCTTGCCGCCAGCCCCACAGTGCCATCCACCAGGCAAACAGTGGAATGAACACGGTGCTGGCCAGCCCGCCCAAAAAAGTGAGGGTGATGATGGCGCGCCGAAAATCCTGCGGAAAGCGTCGCGTGACCACCGTAAAAGCCGGGTTGTAGAGCGTGGCCGCCATCCCTAAGCCCAACCAAATCCATGCGGCATAAAAGCCCGCCACTGACGTCACCCAGCTGTGGCCCACCAACCCCAGACCCACCCACAATGAGCCCAGCGTCATCACACGCCGCTCGTGCCCTGCATCGATCCAGCGTCCCACGGGGTAGGCCATCAGGCCTTCGGCCAGCAGCGCCAAGCTGAAAGCCAATGAGGACTCGGCCCGGCCCATGCCCAGCTCGGCCTCTAAAGGTGTCATGAGCAAGGAGAAAGTGTAGAAAACACTGCCCCAAGTGATCAGTTGGGGCAGCGACAGCCAGACGCTGAAAGGCCCCAGTGCTTTGGCTTGAGGAGAGTGCTGGCGCGCATCGGGCATGTGCCCATTATCGGAGCGCGCCCAGGCCGCGTGTGTCTCAGCCGTTCAAGGCCTGTCAGGGCCCATTGAGCACCCGCCGGTACTGGATGGCTTCGGCCACATGGGCGGCAGCGATGGTGTCACAGCCTGCCAAATCGGCAATGGTGCGCGCCACCTTGAGGCTGCGGTGGGTGCTGCGCCCGCTCCAGCCCAGTTTGTCGGCGGCCCTTTGAAGCAAAGCGGTGGCGCTGTCTTCAAGCCGTGCCTGTGCATCGATGGCTTGGCCTTGCAGTTCGGCATTGGTGCAGTTTTGCCGGGCGATGGCGCGTTCGCGTGCGGCCAAACTGCGCGCCGCAATTTGCCCGGTGCTTTCGCCGGGCGGCGCGTTCAACAGATCGTGCGCGCCCAGGCTGGGCACTTCGATGTGCAGGTCAATCCGGTCGAGCAGCGGGCCACTCAGCTTGCCCTGGTAGCGGCTGACTTGGTCGGGCGTGCAGCGGCACGACCTGGTGACGCTGCCCAGATAGCCGCAGGGGCAGGGGTTCATGGCCGCGATCAATTGAAAGCGTGCCGGGAATTCGGCCCGCCTTGCCGCTCGTGCAATGGTGATGCTGCCGGTTTCCAGCGGTTCGCGCAGCGCTTCCAATGCCGCTCGCGGGAACTCGGGGAGTTCGTCCAGAAACAGCACGCCATGGTGGGCCAGCGAGATTTCGCCTGGGCGGGGCGGTGAGCCGCCGCCCACCAAAGCCACCGCGCTGGCCGAATGGTGCGGCTGACCTGTGGGGCGTTGCGCCCATCGGCTCAGATCAAAGCGTCCGGCCAGGCTGGCCATCGCGGCCGATTCCAACGCTTCTTCCGTGGACATGGGTGGCAGCAACCCCGCAAAGCGCTGCGCCAACATGGACTTGCCCGAACCGGGTGGCCCGAGCATGAGCAGCGAGTGCCCACCGGCGGCAGCAATTTCCAGCACGCGCTTGACGCCCGCTTGGCCTTTCACATCCGCCAGGTCGGCATAACGCGGGGGGGCCGTGGGCGTGGTGGCGGCCATGCGCGCCCAGCCGTCGCTGGGCTCGGGCGGTGCTTCGTTGGACGGCGGTAAAAACTGCTGCACCACATCCAACAAATGCTTGGCGCGAAAGACTTCGGCATCGGGCACCAGGGCGGCTTCTTCGGCGCTGCCCGGTGGCAGCACCAGCCGGGTACGCACTTTTTGTTGTCGCAACACCAGGCTCATCGCCAAAGCGCCGCGCACCGGGCGCAGCTCGCCCGACAGCGACAGCTCCCCTGCAAACTCGTGGCCCGCCAGTTTGTTGGCATCGATTTGTCCACTGGCCGCCAGGATGCCCAGTGCAATCGGCAAGTCCAGTCGGCCCGAGTCTTTGGGCAAGTCGGCGGGGGCCAGGTTGACGGTGATGCGCTGGTTGTGCGGAAAGTCGAGGCCACTGTTTTGCAGCGCCGATCGCACCCGCTCACGGGCTTCTTTGACTTCGACATCGGCCAGCCCCACCAGCGTGAAGCTGGGCAGCCCGTTGGCCATGTGCACCTCGACGGTGACGGCGGGCGCTTGCAGGCCAACCAAGGCGCGGCTGTGCACCAAACTGAGACTCATATGCCCTCCCCGCCCTGATTTGGTGCGCTTTATGTGCCCTGTCGCGCAGTCTGAACGCGCAGAACTTGTTGGAATGCCATTCAAGCATGCACAGGGCCAGAGTGCACGGGGATAAGCCCGAATAGAGCGTATAGCCCAAGTTGGCACGCTCCCTGCTTTGATGGTTTGTCCTTTTCTTTTTTTGGAGCCCCTCATGAAAAACATCCTCGTTCCTTCCTTGCTGACTTTGTCGCTGTTGTCCGTGACCGGTGTGGCCCAGGCGCAAGCCGCCGAGAGCACTTTGTCCTTCAATGCGGGTGTGGTTTCGGATTACCGTTACCGCGGTATTTCCCAGTCGCGTCTGGCGCCAGCGGTGCAGGGTGGTTTTGACTACGCTGACAAGAGCGGCTTTTATGTCGGCGCTTGGGGTTCGAGCATCAAGTGGATCAAGGACACCCCTGGCGCGACCAAAGGTTCTACCGAGATCGACCTCTACGGTGGCTACAAGTCAACGGTTGGAGACTTGGCTTATGACGTCGGCTTTCTGCGTTACGAGTACCTGAGCAACAACTACGCTTCGGCCAGCGGTGCCAACGCGAACACCAATGAGGTTTATGGTGCCGTGACGTACGGTGTCTTCACCGCGAAATACTCGCACGCCATCTCCAATCTGTTCGGCAATGCCAACAGCAAAAACAGCTATTACGTTGATTTGAGTGCTGCCTTTGACATGGGTAACGGATTGACATTGACGCCGCACGTTGGATACCAGAGTGTGAAAAACGTGGCCAATGCTTCTTACACAGATTACGCCTTGACCCTTGCCAAAGATCTGGGCAATGGTTTGAGTGCCACCGTTGCAGCTGTCGGCACCAATGCCGATGAAGGTTTTTACAGCTTGAAGGGCAAATACAACGGCAAGACGGGCGCCGTCGTGGGCCTGAAGTACACCTTCTGATTTCATCCATTCAGATCAAGGAACCATCATGAAACTGGTGACCGCCATCATCAAACCCTTCAAGCTGGACGAAGTGCGTGAAGCACTTTCGGGCATCGGCGTGCAGGGCATCACCGTGACCGAAGTCAAAGGCTTTGGTCGTCAAAAGGGCCACACCGAGCTGTACCGCGGTGCGGAATACGTGGTCGACTTTTTGCCCAAAGTCAAGATCGAAGCCGCTGTGTCTGACGAACTCGTCGAGCGCGTCATCGAAGCCGTCGAAGCTGGTGCCCGCACCGGCAAGATCGGCGACGGCAAGATCTTTGTGTACGACCTCGAGCAAGTGGTTCGCATCCGCACCGGTGAAACCGGCGCCGAAGCCCTTTGATGAATCAGAAAGAGAGTCGACAAATGAAAAAACTACTCGCTACCCTGGCCTTGGGCCTGAGTTTGGGTCTGGGTGTGTTCGGCACGGCTTCTGTGGCCACCGCACAGACCGCACCCGCTGCCGTGGCCGCGCCCGCCGCAGAAGCCAAACCGGCCGATGCAGCACCGTCACCTGCCGCGCCCGCTGCAGCAGCAACGGCTGCGGCAGAAGCCGCGCCAGCGCTGGTGCCTAACAAGGGCGATACCGCTTGGATGATGATCTCCACCATC
This sequence comes from Limnohabitans sp. Rim28, assembly GCF_000293865.2. Lineage (GTDB taxonomy): Bacteria > Pseudomonadota > Gammaproteobacteria > Burkholderiales > Burkholderiaceae_C > Limnohabitans_A. Next base: position 207,750 of record NZ_ALKN02000004.1, read on the forward strand.
TTGGTGATCCTGATGGTCATTCCGGGCCTGGCCCTGTTCTACGGCGGCTTGGTGCGCAGCAAAAACATGCTGTCGGTGCTGATGCAGGTTGTGGTCACCTTCTCGATGATCACCGTGCTGTGGTTCATCTACGGCTACAGCCTGGCGTTCACCGAAGGCAATGCCTTCATCGGTGGCTTTGACCGCTTGTTCATGAAAGGCATCTGGGACAACGCCGCGGGCACTTTTGCCAACGCCGCTACTTTCAGCAAGGGCGTGGTCATTCCCGAGATTTCCTTCGCTGCCTTCCAGGCCACGTTTGCGGGCATCACCTGTGCCCTGATCGTCGGTGCCTTTGCCGAACGCATCAAGTTCTCTGCTGTGCTGGCTTTCATGGTGTTGTGGTTCACCTTCAGCTACCTGCCCATTGCCCACATGGTCTGGTTCTGGATGGGCCCTGACGCCTACACCGCCAAGGAAGTGGCCGATGAAATGACCAGCAAAGCCGGTCTGATCTGGCAGTGGGGTGCTCTGGACTTCGCGGGCGGTACGGTGGTGCACATCAACGCCGCTGTGGCCGGTTTGGTCGGTGCCTTCATGGTGGGCAAGCGCGTGGGTTATGGCCGTGAAGCCATGGCCCCCCACAGCCTGACTTTGACCATGGTGGGTGCGTCCTTGCTGTGGGTGGGTTGGTTCGGTTTCAACGCTGGCTCGGCTCTGGAAGCCAACGGCTTCGCGGCTCTCGCCTTCATCAACACCTTGGTCGCGACAGCCGGTGCTGTGCTGGCCTGGTGCGTGGGTGAAGCGCTGATGCGTGGCAAAGCCTCCATGTTGGGTGCCGCCTCGGGTGCGGTGGCCGGTTTGGTCGCCATCACCCCAGCCGCAGGCAACGTGGGCATCGGCGGTGGTCTGGTGATTGGCATCGTGGCTGGCTTTGCTTGCCTGTGGGGCGTGAACGGCCTCAAGAAGATGCTGGGTGCTGACGACTCCTTGGATGTGTTCGGTGTGCACGGCGTGGGCGGTATCGTCGGTGCCTTGTTGACCGGTGTGTTCAACTCGCCCGCCCTGGGTGGCCCCAGCGCCGTGGGTGACTGGGTCACGGTGGCCATGATTGCCCCTGATGCTTACTCCATCGCTGCGCAAGTTTGGACACAGGCCAAAGCCGTGCTGCTGACCATCGTTTGGTCGGGTGTGGTCTCGGTGGTCGCCTTCAAGATCGTTGACTTGACCATTGGTCTGCGTGTCACCGAAGAAGAAGAGCGCGAAGGTCTGGACATCGCTTCTCACGGCGAGTCGGCCTACCACGGCTAAAAACCGGATACGACAAGTTTCATTGCAAAGGGTGGCGCAAGCCACCCCCTCATCAGCCCGCAAAGCTTCGGCCTTGCGGGCTGTTTCTTTGGGGGGTCGCTCGGGCACAATGGATTGCATGCACGCACCCGCCTTGTCTTCACCCACTTGGACCGCCATCACCACCGAGCCCGATGGCTTGGGCGAATCGCCCTTTTGGCACCCGCAAGAGCAGCATCTGTATTGGGTGGACATTCCGGGTCGGCGCATCGCGCGTGTGGCGGTGCAGGGCCTGCAGGCGCAAGGCCCGGTGGAGTACTGGCCTTTGACGCAAGAGCCCGGTTGCATTGCGCCTGTGCAAGGTGGCGGTTTGATCATGGCCTTGCGCGATGGCATTTACCTTGCACGCGAATGGGGCGGCCCCTTGCAGCTGCTGGCGGCAGCGCCCTACGACACCAGCAAGCAACGTTTCAACGATGGCAAGTGCGACGCCCAAGGCCGCTTTTGGGTGGGCAGCTTGTACGAACCCAAAGACCAGGCGTTGGGTGCGCTGTTCAGGCTGGACGGCCAAGGTCTGCACGCCATGTTGGGTGACACCAAAGACGAGGCACATGGTGGCGTGGTCACTGCCAATGGCCTGGCCTGGTCACCCGACAGCCGCACCGCCTACTGGGCCGACACCGCTGCGCACCAGGTGCGGGCTTTTGACTTTGATACCGCAAGCGGCCAACTCAGCCACCCCCGCGTGTTCTACCAAGCCATTCCTAAATCCGCAGGCTGGGCCTGGGGAGGCGCCACGCCCTACGGCGGCCGACCCGACGGCGCGGCGGTGGACGCAGAAGGTTGCTACTGGTCCGCCCAATACGAAGGCGGGCGCCTGCTGCGCATCGCGCCCAGCGGGCAAGTGCTGGCCGAAGTGCCCACCCCGGCCCTGTGCCCCACCATGCCCTGCTTTGGCGGTGCGGACCTGAAAACCCTGTTCATCACCACCGCCCGCCATGGCCGCAGTGAGCAAGAGCTGGCGCACTACCCCGGTGCAGGGTGTGTGTGGGCGATGCGGGTGGAGGTGGCGGGGGTGCCGGTGAATGTTTATCGGGCATGACCCGCGCAATTTCCCACAACCTGCCCGTTCAAAAAATTCACGCACGCGTCAGGGCGTGGGCGTTACCATCTTTGACCATGGAAGCTCTACTCAATTCCCTCACCGATGCCGTGCGCCAGGCGGGTGCGGATGGCCGTGTGCTGCGTTTGCGCGGCGGCGGCAGCAAAGATTTTTGGGGCCAAAGCCTCACGGGTGAGGTGCTGGACACCCGGGCTTATGCGGGTATCGTCAGTTACGAGCCCAGTGAGCTGGTGGTCACGGCGCGCTGCGGCACGCCGCTGGCCGAACTGGAAGCCGCCCTAGCCGAAAAAGGCCAGTGCCTGGCGTTTGAGCCACCGCACTTCGGACCCCATTCGACCGTGGGCGGCATGGTGGCTGCAGGCCTGAGCGGCCCAGCCCGCGCCACCGCTGGCGCTGTGCGTGACTTTATTTTGGGTGCCCGTTTCATCAACGGCTTGGGTGAGCACCTGACGTTTGGCGGCCAGGTCATGAAAAACGTGGCCGGTTACGACGTGAGCCGCCTCATGGCCGGCAGCTGGGGCACGCTGGGCCTGATCACCGAGGTCAGCCTCAAGGTCTTGCCGGTGGCCCCGGCCGAAGCCACGCTGATGATCGCGGGCCTGGCCCAGGGCCCCGCGCTGAATTTGTTGCACCGCTGGGGCGGGCAGCCCCTGCCTTTGAATGCCAGCGCCTGGGTGCGCGACCCCACGGCCCAGCCGGAGGCCGATTATTTGTTTGTGCGTCTGCGCGGTGCGGTGGCCGCGGTGCAGTCGGCCATGGCCCGGATGGGTGCCGATGCGCTGGCGCTGGGCGCTCAGGTGCAGGCCATGGACAAGGCCGAAGCCGCGCAAGACTGGCGTGCCAGCGCCGAGCAGACGCTGCCGTTTTTTGACGCGCCCAGCCCGGATGACTGCCTCTGGCGCCTGTCGGTGCCGCAAACCGCGCCGGTGCTGGACTTGCCGTATGCCCAATACATCGAATGGCAAGGTGCACAGCGCTGGTTGTGGGCACCCGCTTCTGCGGCCTTGGCCTTGCGTGGGCTGGCGCAATCGGTGGGTGGCCACGCCACCCTGTTCCGTGCCAGCGCCGCACATGCCGAGCTGGACAAAATCGCCGGCGTGAACACCCCGCTGGACGCCGTCCAGCAACGCATCCAGCAACAATTGCAAAAGCAGTTCGACCCGAAAGGCGTGTTCGCCACCGGTCGCATGCACCCCCTCTGAGGCGAATCGTCATGCAAACCAAGCTCGCCCCCGAATACCAAAACACCCCCGATGGCCTGGCGGCCGAAGCGATTCTGCGCAAGTGCGTGCACTGCGGCTTTTGCACCGCCACTTGCCCCACCTACCAGCTGCTGGGCGACGAGTTGGACGGCCCGCGTGGCCGCATTTACCTGATGAAGCAGGTGCTGGAAGGCGAAACGCCCACCCGCAAAACCCAGATGCACCTGGACCGGTGCCTCACCTGCCGCAACTGCGAAAGCACATGCCCGAGTGGCGTGCAATACGGCCACTTGGTGGACATTGGCCGCAAGCTGGTGGACGCCAAAGTCGAGCGCCCTGCTGGTGAAAAGCTGGTGCGCTGGGCGCTGAAAGAAGGCCTGCCTTCGCCCCTGTTTGCCCCGGCCATGAAGATGGGCCAGATGGTGCGCGGCCTGCTGCCCGAAAGCCTGAAGGCCAAAGTGCCCGCGCCGCAAGACGCCGGTGCCTGGCCCACGGCGCAGCACGCCCGCAAGGTGCTGATGCTGGCCGGCTGCGTTCAGCCGAGCATGAGCCCCAACATCAACACCGCCACCGCCCGCGTGCTCGATGCCGCAGGCATCCAGGCTGTGACGGCTCCCAAAGCCGGTTGCTGCGGCGCGCTCAAATTCCACCTGAACGACCACGATGGCGGCAAAGACCACATGCGCGCCAACATCGACGCCTGGTGGCCACTGGTCGAATCGGGCGAGGTCGAGGCGATTGTGATGAACGCTTCGGGCTGCGGCGTGATGGTCAAGGACTACGGCCATGTGCTCAAAGACGATTCGCTTTACGCCGACAAAGCCGCCCGCATCGGCGCGCTGACGAAAGACCTGAGCGAGCTGCTGCCCGAGCTGGTGCCTTTGCTCCAAGCCAAGATCAAACCTGAGGCGCTGCAAGCCGCAGGCCTGCAGGCCTACCACCCGCCTTGCACGCTGCAACATGGCCAGCAACTCAAAGGCGGTGTGGAAAAGCATTTGAGAGATCTGGGCTTTCAGATCAAGGTCACCGCCAACGAGTCGCACCTGTGCTGCGGCTCGGCCGGCACTTACAGCGTGCTCAACCCGGATCTGTCCAAGCAGCTGCGCGACCGCAAGCTGGGTCACCTGAATGCGCTGCAGCCCCAAGGCGTCATCAGCGCCAACATCGGCTGCATCACGCACCTGCAAAGCGGCAGTGGCCTGCCGGTGCGGCATTGGGTGGAGTTGCTGGACGAGGCGATCAGCGGCTCTTGATCGCGTCTCCAAGTCCTTTCGCCCATCCGACAAGACCCGTATCCAGCCGCACGGAAATGCTGGCAGATGTAGTATTCAACGCTCAATGGCATACCGCGCTTGCAAAGCGCACTCACAGGACTTGACGATGGCGATACCTTGGTTGATGGCGCTCAAAGTGATTCCCTGGGGCGACGTGATCGAACACGCGCCTTCGGTGCTCAAGGCTGCACGCAAGCTGATGGACCGTCAACCCGCTCAGCCTACCGGTCAAGCGGGCACCCCCGCAACCACCCCTGTGAGCGCGGTGCCGAGTCTGGGCGAACTCAAAAATGCCCTGATCGCTGCGCAAGGCCAGATCGAGCGCCAAGCCCAGACCCAGCGCGAACTCACCGAAACCCTGGCCGAGTTGGCCGAACAAAATGCGCGCCTGATCAGCACCGTGGAAGTGCTGCGCCTGCGCACGCGGGTGCTGGTGTGGGGCGGTGCAGTTGTGTTGCTCTGGTTGGCCGTATTGACTTGGCAGGCCTGAACGGGCTCAGGCCCGAGATGGCGCAGGCCCAGTTCGGGCAACAGGTCAAGCCGCCAGCGCTGCCTCAATGTCCTTGGCGATTTTCTCGGGCGCATCCTGCGGTGCATAGCGCTTGATCACACGCCCATCGCGCCCCACCAGAAACTTGGTGAAGTTCCATTTGATGGCCTTGCTGCCCAAAATGCCGGGCGCTTCGGCGGTGAGCCATTGGTAAAGCGGGTGGGCACCGTCGCCATTGACTTTGACCTTGCTCATCATCTGAAAGCTCACGCCGTAGTTTTTCTGGCAGAAGTTGGCAATTTGCGTGTCGTCGCCCGGGTCTTGGCTGGCGAACTGGTTGCAGGGAAAGCCCAGCACGGCCAAGCCTTGGTCGGCATAGGATTTGTGCAGCTTTTCCAGGCCGGTGAACTGGGGCGTGAAGCCGCAGGCGCTGGCGGTGTTGACGATCAGCATCACTTGGCCCTTGTAGCGCGACAGGGGCACGGTTTGATGGTCGATGCTTTGGGCTTCGAGGTCGTAGAGGCTCATGGTGTGCTTAGCGGTCAGGGTTGGTGGAATCGGGCTGCGACTTGTTTGCTGGTTAGGCCATCAATTTGACGGGTTGAAAGCGAATTGTTCGATGGCGGTATATGCCTCCTCCGATGCGCCGAAAAACATATGAAATCCTGAGCTGCAGGGATTTTGAGGCTGCGCTTCACCGCCTTTTATCAAGACATATTCCGTTCTCGAAGGGTTCGTTTTTTGTTGTTGGTCATAAACCGCTTTGGTTCTTGCTGGCAATGTTTTAGAACACTGCTCCCGCTCATGGGCTAAAAAAAGGATGGGTATTTTGGTCTTATCGTTAAAGTCTGCACCATGACGAGCTGCGCTAAAAATGGCCCCGGCGATCAGGTCCTCTTTTTGTGACTTCTGAAGCGCTTTGTAAAACTCAGTGATGCTCACAGCCCCATTGCTATGGCCCATGATCCAGACAGGCAGCGAGTACATATCCTTGAAGTGACGAACGACACTTTCTATACGGAGCAGATGTTCATTGGCTTGTCGTGAAGTGGGGTAATCGATTCCTGGAAGGTTAATGGGCGAGTCAAAAACCACCACATTGAAGGCGCCACGGCTTAATTTTTCATCACTTAATGGCTTGAGCGTATTTCCGTAAAAGCCACCTAAGTTTTTACGATCAGGGGTTAGGCCAATTCGGCCCTCTCCGCCGGGGATAAAGACCAACGTGGCTTTGGCTTGTTTGGCTGGCCATAAAAAACTGAGGGTTGGCGCATCACTGAACAAAAACCCTTTCTCTTTGAATTCGACGCTCACCACCTGCGCAAACGCCCATGCGTGCGTCAGAAAGCCGATTCCAAAAATAAGCCATTTAGACATCACAATCCTCCGCAGTGTTGGCGCAACAGTCGGCTAGAACGCTCTAGAGTTTCAGCCTTTCTTTGAACTATAGCCAATCACCGACAAAGCTGCCGCTAACATAATGAGGGCCCCGCCGATCAGGGTGCGGCTGTCCCAGCTGGAGGCGCCCAGCAAGACCGAGGACACGCTGGCAAACAGCACCTCGGACAGCATGACCAGGGCCGTCGTGTGGGCTGCAAGTCGGGCAGCGCCGTATTGCAGCGCCAAGTTGCCCAACAAAAACGAGAGGCTCAGCAAGGCCACCAGGGGCAGCCAGCCCCAAGTGGGGGCCGCGCCGATGGCCACCACCCCTGTGGCCAAACCCGCAATCGCTGCCAGCGTGGCCATGACCGCGCCGCCGCCAAACATGGCCAGGGTGCGCGATGCGCTGGGGCTGTCCTTGAGCTTGAGCAGCAAGGCGTTGGTGATGGCAAAAGTCAGGCCGCCCATCAGCGCCAGCCCATCGGCCAGGCTTTCGGGCACCGGCCAAGGCGTTTCGGGGGTTTTGAGCACGATGAACAAACCGGCCAGCGCCAGCACCAAGCGCACCAGGGCCATGGGTGTGGGCTTTTCACCCAGCAGCCACCAGGCCACCAGCACCGACCAAGCGGGCATCAGATAAAACAACAACACCACGCGCACCACGTCGCCCACGGTCACAGCCCAGTTGAAGCCGACATTGGTCAGGCCCGAGGCGAGCAACAAGAGCCACAGCCCGGGGTGGCCGCGCCAGCTCTGAAGTTGCCCACTGCGCCAAAGCCAAAGGGCGATGGACACGAAGACAAAGGCGTAAACCAGCGCCGTGGCCCACAGTGGATGCAGACCTTGTGCTTCGAGCTGTTTGAAGGGCCACCAGCACACGCCCCAAACAAAAGCGTTGAACAGGAGCCCGGCGACCGCCAGGCTTTTGGGGGAGGTGTTGCCCATGGAGGGCAGATCAGGAGGCGTCGCCTGAGGCTTTGGCCGCCGCCAGCGTGGCTTGGCGCTTGCGCCACCAGCGCCAAACCAGCCAGGCCAGGCCGATGCCCAGCAGGGCAAAAATGCCATGCTGGAACTGGCGCAGCACGCCAAACATCCAGTCCCAGTTTTGCGCACCAAAGTAACCCAGGTAGACCCAGATCGGCACGCTGATCAGGGCTGCAAAGCCGTCCATGAAGAACCAGGTGCCGAAGCTCACACGGCGGCTCATGCCGGCTGAGAAAAACACCGGCGTGCGCAAACCGGGCAGAAAGCGGGCCACGAACATGACCCATTTGCCGTATTTTTCAAAAGCTTCTTGTGCACGGGCAAAGCGCTCGGGTGTGAGGATTCTGCGAAAACCGGGCAGTTTGGCAATGCGCTCGCCATACAGGCGGCCCAAAGTGAACATCAGACCATCACCCACCATCACGCCCGCCATGCCCACGGCAAACATGGTGTGCACATCGGCATGCCCCAAACCTGCGATCACGCCGCCTGTGACCAGGGTCACATCCTCAGGAACGGGTACACCAAAACCGCAAATGAGCAACATCACAAATACAGCCAAATAGCCGTATTGGGTGAAGATGGGCATCAGAAACTCAAAAACTTCCATGGATTTCAAGGTTTGGCCGCTTAAAAAAACCCCTGGCGAAATGCAGGGGCTCAGCAGGCTGCGCGCCAGTGTAAAGCATTTGTAAGCCCCTTCCAGAGACGGGTCAGGTCGCTGTGGTCCCACACTTTGGGGTCGATTTGACAGGGCTCGTCGGGCCGCTTGCAGGGGGGGACTTTGCTGGCACACTTGCGTGTGTTCGTCAGTCCTTTTGCACACCCATGCCCCGCCCGATACAAGCCACCATTCACCCTCAAGCCTTGCGCCACAACCTGAACCGGGTGCGCCTGGCCGCCCCTGATGCGCAAGTTTGGGCGGTGGTCAAGGCCAATGCGTATGGGCATGGCATTGAGCATGTGTTTGAGGGGCTGCGTGGTGCCGACGGATTTGCCCTGCTGGACTTGAGCGAGGCCCAGCGCGTGCGTGCTTTGGGTTGGCGCGGTCCGATCTTGCTTTTGGAGGGGGCCTTTGAGGCGCGCGATCTTGAACTGTGCTCGCGTCTGAACCTGTGGCACACGGTGCATTGCGACGAGCAGATCGACATGTTGGCGCTTCACAAGACGCACGAGCCGCACCGTATTTTTCTGAAAATGAACTCTGGCATGAACCGGCTGGGCTTTGCTCCCCAGCGCTTTCGTTCGGCCTGGACGCGCTTGAACGCTTTGCCTCAGGTGGATGAAATTTCGCTCATGACCCATTTCAGCGATGCCGACGGCCCCAAAGGCATCGCCGCGCAAATGGCCCTTTTTGAAGAAGCCACCCGTGATTTACCCGGTGAACGCAGTTTGAGCAACAGCGCTGCAGCGCTGCGCCATGCGCAGGACGGGGCCGTGAAGGCCGATTGGATTCGCCCTGGTATCGCGGTGTATGGCAGTTCGCCCGACTTTCCTGAAAACAACGCGAGCGATTGGCATTTGCAGCCAGTCATGAGTTTGAATGCCCAGGTCATTGCGGTGCAGTCACTGCAAGCGGGCGACAGTGTGGGCTATGGCTCCAGCTTTGTGGCCGATGGGGCCATGCGCATCGGTGTGGTGGCCTGTGGTTATGCCGATGGCTATCCGCGCATCTGCCCCACCGGCACGCCGGTACTGGTGAATGGGCAGCGCGGCCGTACGGTGGGGCGGGTCAGCATGGACATGTTGACCGTGGATTTGAGCCCCTTTCCGGATGCCGGTGTGGGCAGTACCGTCACGCTTTGGGGACGGTCGGTTTCGGGCCCGGTGCTCAGCATCGATGAGGTGGCACAAAAGGCAGGCACCGTGGGCTATGAGCTCATGTGCGCGTTGGCGCCGCGGGTGCCTGTGGTGGTGGCCGACTGAAAGTTTGCTGCGCGGGGGACATGGCCCCCTTGCGCTTGGCCGCACAATTGTTTTCATGCCCTACCGCACCCCACCGCACCCCCATGACCAACGTGCCTTGGTGGTGGCGCTGGTCTTGATCGTCATCTGGGGCGGCAATTTCACCCTGCAAAAGTACCTGTTTGACCTGATCACGCCAGGTGGTTTTTTGTGGGCGCGTTACCTCATCATGCCCGTGTGTGCCTTGCTGCTGATGCGTTGGCGCATGGGCGCTTGGCTGCCTCCCTTGCCGCGCAAGGACTGGATGCACATGGCCTGGCTGGGTTTCATTGGCCATTCTTTGCACGTGGGTCTGGTGACTTACGGCATCCATTGGTCCACGGCGTTTTCCAGCTCGGTCATTTTGGCCTGTGGCCCGATCTTCACTTTGCTGATCTTGCGCGTACAGGGCCTAGAGCGTTTGACGAGCGCGCAAATAGCGGGGGTCACATTGGCTTTCGGCGGCGTTTTGATGTTCTTGTCCGACAAACTGTTGGGGGGCAACTGGCGGGCGGGTGGCGGTGACTTGGTGTTGTTGGTCGCTGCATCTCTTTTTTCTTACTACACGGTGGCGGTAAGGCCTGTGATGCAACGGCATGGGCCTGTGCTGACCATGGGCTATGCGACCTTGTTGGGTGGTTTGCCAGTGATGCTGCTGTCGGTGCCTGCTGGGCTGGAGGCCAACTGGTCGCTGCTCGATTTTTGGGCTTGGGTGGGCTTGTTTTGGTCGGTGTTGGTGTCGGCCTTTTTGGGCTGGCTGGCCTGGGGTTGGATCAACACGGTGCGGGGGGTGGCCCGGTCTGCGCCCCTCATGTACCTCATGCCGCCGATGGCGGGCCTTTTTGCTTGGGCGCTGTCTGGCGAGCACTATACCTGGATCAAGATTGCCGGGGCGGGCGTGACCTTGCTGGGCGTGGCTTTGGCCCAATATGCCGGGCAAATCAAATGGCGCATGCGCTGAGCCGAGTGGTCGTCATCACTTGAACCAAGTGTCGTAGGCGGTTTTGCAGATCAAGGCCAAGACCACGAAGATGAAGACTTGGCGCACAAAGCCCGAGCCGTGTTTGAGCGCCAAGCGCGTGCCGATCAAGCTGCCCACGATGTTGGCCACCGCCATGGCCAGCGCCAAATGCCACCAGACATGGCCTTGGTAGGCGAACAGCATGAGGGCTGAAAAATTGGTCGCCACATTGATGAATTTGGCCGAGGCAGAGGCGTTCAAGAAGTCATAGCCCAGCCAACGCACATAGGCAAACACCAAAAAACTGCCCGTTCCGGGACCAAAAAACCCATCGTAAAACCCGATCGTCAAGCCAATGCCAGAGGCGACCCAAATCTCTTTTCGGCCGGTAAAGCGGGGTGCGTGCTCGCGGCCCATGTCCTTTTTGGCCAGTGTGTAGACCAGCAAGGCGACCAGCATGACGGGCAGCGCCTTGCGAAACAAGGCGGGGTCGACTTGCGTGACCACCCATGCCCCGATCACCGAGCCCACCAGGCCCGCACCTGCTGCAGGCAGCAAGGAGCGCCAAGGCATCACCACCTTGCGGCTGTATTGGAGAGTCGCAAAAGCAGTGCCCCAAATAGAGGCGCTTTTGTTGGTGCCAAACAAAGTCGCGGGGGGTGCGCCCGGAAAGGTGGCAAACAAGGCCGGTAGCAAAATCAGGCCGCCGCCGCCCACGATCGAGTCCACCAAGCCTGCCAGCAGCGAGGCCAGCGTCACAATCAATAAATCCATGGCAAGGATTGTGTCACCCCAAGGGCGCAAGGCCTGTCGCACAGTCGCTGATCAGCAGGCAAAAAAAAGCGCCGCTTGCGCGACGCTTGGGAAAGTACATCTCGTTCGGATGTTGGGTGATGTTCGAGTTCTTCGGGGTTCGAGTTGTCTCCTCGGCCCTCAAGATGCAGATACTGCTGTGCACCGAGTTGTTGCAATGTAAGGGATGCCGGTGGCGGTTTTTCTCAGGGATTTCCCGATCCGGGGGTAAATCCCTGTTTGGACCCGATGGCGTGCTGGCTCAGGCCGTCAGGGCGGCATCGGCCACGATCCACTGAGCGGCTTTCTCTGCCACCATGAGCGTCGGGCTGTTGGTGTTGCCGCTGGTGATGGTGGGCATGACACCGGCGTCGACCACGCGCAAGCCGGTCACCCCGCGCACTTGCAAACGCGCATTGACCACCGCCATCGGGTCGTCATCGCGGCCCATGCGGGTGGTGCCCACCGGGTGAAAGATGGTGCTCGCAATGTCACCGGCCAGCTTGGCCAGCTCTTCGTCGGTTTGGTACTGCACGCCGGGCTTGAATTCTTCGGGAGAAAAAGGCGCCATGGCTGTTTGCGCCATGATGCGGCGCGTCACCCGCAGGCTGTCGGCGGCCACTTTGCGGTCCTCGTCGGTGGCCAGGTAATTGGGTGCAATGGCGGGGGCGTCTTCAAAGTGAGGCGTCTTGATCTGGACGGTGCCTCGGCTGGTGGGATTCAAATTGCACACGCTGGCCGTGATGGCTGGAAAGCTGTGCAGGGGTTCGCCAAAAGCGTCCAAGCTCAGGGGCTGGACGTGGTACTGGATGTTGGGCCAGGCACGGCTCGGGTCACTGCGGGTGAAGGCCCCCAACTGGCTGGGTGCCATGCTCATGGGGCCAGTGCGCTTGAGGGCGTACTCCAGGCCGATTTTGGCTTTTCCCCACAGGCTGCTGGCCAAGGTGTTGAGGGTGGTGGTGTTGCGCACTTTGTAAACCGTGCGAATTTGCAAATGGTCTTGCAAGTTAGCGCCCACGCCCGGCAGATCGACCAACACGGGGACACCTTTGGCCCGCAGCAACGCTGCTGGGCCAATGCCCGAGAGTTGCAAAATTTGCACCGAACCGATGCTGCCCGCGCTCAAGATCACCTCGGCTTTGGCAGATGCGTTGAGCGTTTGTCCTTGCCGCAACAACGTGGCACCTTCGCAGCGCATGCGACCATCAGGCTGGGGCGCCAGTTGCAGGGCTTGCACCCGGGTTTCGGTCCAGACCGTCAGGTTGGGGCGCTGCTGCGCGGGTCGCAAAAATGCTTTGGAGGCGTTCCAGCGCCAGCCGTCTTTTTGGTTCACCTCAAAATAGCCCACACCTTCGTTGTTGCCGGTGTTGAAGTCCGGCGTGGCCGGGATGCCAGCCTGCACCGCAGCTTGGGCAAAAGCATCCAGCACATCCCAGCGCAGTCGTTGCTTTTCGATGCGCCACTCGCCACCATGGCCGTGCAATTGGGCAAAGGCATCGCGCGCACCGCCATGCTGACGGGCAAATTCATGCGACAAAGTGGCGTCGAGCTTGTGGTGGTTTTCGTGCGCCTTGAAATCAGGCAAACACTGCCGCCAACGCCAAGCATCGTCTCCCGTGACTTCGGCCCAATGGTCGTAGTCGCGCGATTGACCGCGCATGTAAATCATGCCGTTGATGCTGCTGCAACCACCCAGCGCTTTGCCGCGCGGGTAGCGCAGGCTGCGACCATTCAAGCCCTCGGCCGGTTCGGTTTGATAAAGCCAATCTGTGCGCGGATTGCCAATGCAGTACAAATAACCCACCGGAATGTGGATCCAGTGGTAGTTGTCTTTTTTGCCCGCCTCCACCAGCAAGACCCGCTTGCTGGGGTCGGCGCTGAGCCGGTTGGCCAGCAAACACCCCGCTGTGCCCGCGCCGATGATGATGTAGTCGAAGCTGTTGTCGTTCATGGTTTTGACCTTGACTTCTCGGTTCACGATTGTGCACGCCAACCAGCCATGGAGGCCCAGCAAGTGCAGCAAGGGTGACTGGACGGGGCCGTAGGGCCGATTTGCTGGCGCAAAGCGACTGATGAGGCCCTGCGACCCCGGCCAGTCACCTTCGCGGAAAACAGAAATGCGGCTCTTGAAGTCACTTCACTTGGCCGTGGGCATCACAAACTCCGCGCCTTTGCCAATGCTCTCGGGCCAGCGCTGCATGATGGACTTTTGCTTGGTGTAAAAACGCACGCCCTCTTCGCCATAGGCGTGCATGTCGCCAAACAGCGAGCGCTTCCAGCCGCCAAAGCCGTGCCAGGCCATGGGCACGGGGATGGGCACGTTGATGCCCACCATGCCCACTTGGATGCGGCGCGCAAACTCACGCGCCACGTTGCCATCGCGGGTGAAGCAGGAGACGCCGTTGCCAAATTCGTGGTCGTTGATGATCTGCACCGCGGTGGCAAAGTCGGGCACGCGCACGCAACTCAAGACCGGGCCAAAGATTTCTTCTTTGTAGATCTTCATGTCGGTGGTGACGTGGTCAAACAGCGTGCCGCCGAGCCAGAAACCTTGCTCGCAACCGGCACCCGCCTTGGCGCCATCAAACTCGCGGCCGTCGATCAAGAGCTTGGCGCCTTCGGCCACGCCGGCGTCGATGTAGCCCTTGATGCGTTGACGCGCTGCGTCGGTGACGATGGGGCCCATTTCGGCGGCGAGGTTTTCGCCGTTGAGGACCTTCAAGGTCTTGGTGCGTTCGATCAGTTTCGGGATGATTTTGTCGGCCACATCGCCCACCAGCACTGCCACGGAAATCGCCATGCAACGCTCACCGGCTGAGCCGTAACCCGCACCGATCAAGGCGTCCACGGTCTGGTCGATGTCGGCGTCGGGCATGACCACCAAATGGTTTTTCGCGCCGCCCAAGGCCTGCACGCGCTTGCCATGGTGGGCGCCTGTCTCATAAATGTAGTTGGCGATCGGGGTGGAGCCGACGAAGCTGATGGCTTTCACATCGGGGTGCTCCAGCAAGGCGTCCACGGCTTCTTTGTCGCCTTGCACCACGTTGAACACGCCGTCGGGCAAACCGGCTTTTTTCAGCAACTCGGCCATGAACAGCGAAGGCGTCGGGTCGGTGGGGCTGGGTTTGAGGATGAAGGTGTTGCCCGCGGCAATGGCGACGGGGAACATCCACATGGGCACCATCACGGGGAAGTTGAACGGCGTGATGCCCGCCACCACGCCCAGGGGCTGGCGCAGGGTCCAATTGTCGATGCCGGTCGACACCTGGTCGGTGAAGTCGCCCTTGAGCAACTGCGGAATGCCTGTGGCAAATTCCACGATGTCGATGCCGCGGCTCACTTCGCCTTGCGCGTCGGTGAAGACCTTGCCATGCTCGGCGGTGATCATGTGGGCCAGCTCGTCCTTGTGCAGGTTCAGCAACTCGAGAAACTTGAACATCACGCGGGCGCGGCGAAGGGGCGGCGTGTCGGACCAAGCGGGGAATGCGGCTTGGGCAGCGGCCACGGCCCGGGCCACTTCCGATGTGTTGGCCAAGGCCACGTTGCCGGTCACGGCACCGGTGGCGGGGTTGGTCACGCTCTGGCTGCGGCCCGAAGTGCCTGCGGCCACTTGGCCGCCCATGTAATGACCGATTTGGGAAATGCTCATTGGGGACTTTCGTTGGGAATGTGGGAGCGCGCGTCTGGGCGCGAATGTTTTGTGCAGCGTGGCAAGTGTAGGCACCCTCGCCACCCGTCACAAGATCCTAAAACTGAATTGATTGTTCAAAATAGTGAACAATGCGTACATGGAAGAGCAAAAGATCAACACCCTCTGGACCCATCTGCACTGGCTGAGCGTGCTCGCACAGCAAGGCAGCTACACGGCCGCCGCCGCCCGCCTGGGCGTGAGCAAGGCCGCCATGAGCCAGCGCATTGCCGAGCTGGAGCGTGCGGCCAAGGTCACCCTGGTCCAGCGCACCACCCGCAGCCTGCGGCTGACCGAAGCGGGGCAAAAACTGGTGGACGAGACCCGTGCTTCGTTTGAGCAAATCGAGCAGAGTTTTGCCCAGGTGCGCGACCTGGCCGAGCAGCCCAGCGGTTTGTTGCGCGTGACCGCGCCGGTCGCCTTTGCGCGCCAGCAACTCGTGCCTTTGCTCGCCGACTTCTTGAAGGACTATCCCGACGTGCGCATCGAGTTGGACATGTCTGACCGTTTGAGTGCCTTGACCACCGAGGGCTTCGATCTGGCGATCCGCCACACGGCCCGCCCGCCCGATACCCATGTGGCTTGGGCGCTGTGCGCGACCGAATCGGTGCTGGTGGCCACCCGCGCCTATTTGCGCAAACAGGGCGAACCGCAAACCCCTGCGGACCTGCAGGCCCACAATTGCCTGCATTACCCCCGCTCACAAGACACCCCCGTTTGGACCTTTGAGCCGCGACACCCCACAGAGGGTGATGAGCGCATCACGGTCCCGGTCATGGGCAATTTGGCGGCCAACAACAGTGAGGCGCTGCGCGAAGCCGCCTTGGCCGGCGCAGGCATTGCCCTGCTGCCCGACTTCAGTGCCCAAGCCGCCTTGCGACAAGGCAAACTGGCGCAGGTGTTGCCCCAGTGGAAACCGGTGGGTGCTTTCGCTGAAACCATTTACGCCATCCGGCCCTATGCACCGCATGTGCCCCGGGCCGTGACGGCCTTGGTGGACGCTTTGCGCAATGGCTTGGTGCAGGGGTTCGCTTAGTGGTCAGTGTCCGGCCAGCACTGGAAACAGCTTGTGCAGCCCGTCGGCCATCACTTCCACGGCCAGTGCCGCCAAAATCAAACCCATGAGCCGCGTCATGACGTTGATGCCGGTTTTGCCCAGAATGCGGGCAATCGGGGTGGCCAAGGAGAAGCACAAGGCCGTGGCCAGCGCGATCACCACGCCGTAGCCCACCAGGGTGGCCAGTTGGGCAAAGTCTTTGGCTTTTTCGGCGTAAATCACCACGGTGGACATGGTGGCCGGGCCCGTCAGCAGGGGGATGGTCAGCGGCACCACAGCGATGCTGGCCCCCATGGCGGCTTTGGCTTCGGCGTCGTGCACCTCATCGGCGTTGGCGCGGGCTTCGGCGGGCTGGGCGTTGAGCATGGACAAGGCCGCTGTCAGCAACAGCATGCCGCCGCCCACTTGAAAGCTGGCCAGCGAGATGCCGAAAAACGCCAGTATTTGCAGACCCAGCAGGGCGCTGGCGGCGATCACCACGAAAGCGCTGAAAGACGACACCCAAATGGTGCGTTGCCGCTGCGCGTGGCTAAAGCCCTGCGTGTAGTGGATGAAAAACGGGACGATGGCCAAGGGGTTGACGATGGCCAGCAGGGTGATGAGCGGTTTGAAGTCCATCACCGCATTGTGCAGGCTTCAGGGTGGGGCCGTGGTGGCCGGTGTGCGGCGGCGGAACATGCCCCAGCCTTCCATGTGCAGCACTTTGTCGCCGTGCTGGTTGAACATTTCCCACAGGTTGCGCGTCATGCCCACATCGGGGCGCTTGCCCATGGGCTTGGTCTCCAGCACGGTGCTTTGCAGGCGCAGGATGTCGCCCGGATAAACCGGCTTGAGCCACTTGATGCCCTCCAGCCCCGGTGAGCCCAGGCTGGAGGTTTCGCACAGGAAGTTGGTCACCATCAGCCGCATGGCCATCGAACAGGTGTGCCAGCCGCTGGCCGACAAGGCGCCAAACACCGAGGCTTTGGCCGCTTCGTCGTCCAGGTGAAAGGGCTGAGGGTCAAACTGGGTGGCAAAGGCAATGATCTCTTCGCGGGTGGGCGTGATGGTGCCCAGATCGCGCACTTGGCCCACGGCCATGTCTTCCCAAAAGTATTTGATCCCGGCCATCAACGGCCCCCGGAGACGTCAATCAAACTCATGGTGGTGTAGCTGGCGGCGTCAGACAAGAGCCAGACAATGCTTTGCGCCACCTCGTCGGCGGTGCCGCCGCGTTGCATGGGCACCAGGTGCTGCAGGTCTTTCACGCGGTCCGGCAGGCCGCCAGAGGCGTGGATTTCGGTGTCGATCAAGCCCGGGCGCACGGCGTTGACGCGCACGCCTTCTGCCGCCACCTCTTTGGCCAGGCCCAAGGTGAAGGCGTCAATCGCCCCTTTGGCCGAGGCGTAGTCCACATACTGGCCGGGCGATCCCAGACGGGAGGCGGCACTCGAAACGTTGACGATGCTGCCGCCTTCACCGCCGTAGCGGGTGCTCATGCGGCGCACGGCTTCGCGGGCGCAAATCAGGCTGCCCATCACGTTGATGTCGAACATGCGTTTCAAGCGCGCGACACTCATGTCGGCCACGCGGGCATAGACGTCGACCACGCCCGCGTTGTTGACCAGGCCCGACAGGCGGCCCAGCTTGGCGTCGATGTGTTCGTACATGCGCATGACCTGCGCTTCGTCGGCCACATCGGCCTGGACCGCGATGGCATTGCCGCCTGCACTGCGAATTTGGCGCACCACCTCATCGGCAGCGAGCGAGTTGGCGGTGTAGTTCACGGCCACCGTCCAGCCCTGCTGGGCGGCCAAAAGGGCTGTGGCGGCCCCGATTCCCCGACTGCCACCGGTCACCAACAAGACCTTGTTCATCGTGTGTCTCCTGCAAAAATGGTTTGTTGCGGTTAAAACCGCACAGCCCAGATTACACAACGCACAAGGAGACACCATGGGTCGCACAGTGGACTATTACCTCGCCCCGCAAAGCCCCTGGGCTTATTTGGGCCACCAGCGCTTGGCCGACATCGTGCACCGCACCGGCGCCACCGTGCGCGTCATGCCCATCGACTTAGGGGGCAAGGTCTTCCCGATTTCGGGTGGGTTGCCTTTGGGTCAGCGAGCCCCGCAGCGCCAAGCCTACCGCTTGGTGGAGTTGCAACGGTTTAGCCAGCACCTGAATGTGCCATTGAACCTCAAGCCCAAGTATTTCCCGGTGGGGGGGGACGATTCGGCCCGTTTGATCATTGCCGCCGATCTGGCCCAAGGCCCATTGGCCGCCCTGAAAATCGCCGGTGCGATTTTGACCGCCTGTTGGGCCCAAGAGCGCAACATGGCCGATGACAAGGTCCTGGCTGAACTGCTCAGCGAGCAGGGCTTACCGGTTCAGTGGATGGATGCTTCGCGCAGCCAAGCGGTGCAGGAGCGGTATGAAAGCTACACCCAGGCGGCCATCGATGCGGGTGTTTTTGGTGCCCCCAGCTATGTGGTGGAGGGCGAGATTTTTTGGGGCCAAGACCGACTCGAATTTGTCGAGCGTGCATTGGCCCGTTGAAGCGTGTTGACCAACCAGGAGATGTGCATGGGAACGATGATCGAGCTCAAAGCGGCAGATGGCACCATGGTGCCTGCTTACGTGGCGCACCCTGTGGGTGCGCCCAAGGGCGCCGTGGTGGTGATTCAGGAGATTTTTGGGGTGAACAGCCACATTCGCCAGGTGGCCGATGGTTACGCTGCTGAGGGCTATTTGGCTGTGGCCCCAGCCGCTTTTCACCGCGTCAAGCCCGGGGTGGAGCTGGGTTACACCGACGCCGACATGGGCGAGGGTTTTGGCTACAAAACCGCGGCAGAGGCCTTGCCTGCGCCGGGTGTGATGCAAGACATTCAGTCTGCCGTTGACCATGCAGCCCAAGTGTCGGGTGGCAAGGTGGGCATCGTCGGTTATTGCTGGGGCGGTTTGCTGACCTGGCGTGCGGCCTGCACTTTGTCGGGCTTGAGTGCTGCTGTGCCGTATTACGGCGGTGGTGTGACCACCGAGGCCGAAACCGCCCGTCACCCGCAAGTGCCCGTCATGGCGCACTTTGCCGAAGAAGACCGTTGGATTCCGATGGACACGGTCGAAGTCTTTCAAAAAGCGCACCCCGAAGTGGCTGTTCACACGTATGCCGCGCACCATGGTTTTAACTGCGACCAGCGCGGCTCATGGCATGCGCCTTCGGCCCAACTGGCGCGTGAGCGCACGTTGGCATTTTTCAAACAGCACCTGGGCTGAGTGCCCGGCATGGCGGGAGATGGACGGGCGAGGTTTTTGGCCGGGTTCAGTCGCCCGTGCGTGCCAAGTAGCGTTTGCGCCAAAACACCAAGCCCATGGTCAGCGCAATCGCACCCATGCTGCCGAGCGTCCACCAAAAGGCGCTGGTGGTGTGCAGCCAAGGGATGAACTCGAAGTTCATGCCAAAAATGCCTGCTATCAGGTTCAAAGGCAAGAAGATGGCGGTCAGCGCCGTCAGTGTGCGCATGATGTCGTTGGTGCGGTTGCCCTGTGCATTGAAATGCATTTGCACGGCGGTTTCGGTGTTGTGTTCCAGGCGGCGCACATGGTGCACCACCCGGTCAATGTGTTCCAGCACGTCGCGGCAGCGCACTTTGAGCAATTCGTGTTCGCGCAGCGCAGCCGGGTCGTCGTTGACCACCCAGTCGTCCAGGGTTTCGTTCCAGTTGAGCATGGCGGTGTGCTGGTCGTCGCACAGGTCTTCCAGCTGGTGCAAAGCCAAGCGGGCTTGCAGCAAGGCGTCCCAGCGCCGAAACCGGGTCTTGGGCTGAATCAATTCGGTTTGCCAATGGTCCAGCTGGCGGCTCAGTTCGCGACGCAAATCCAAATAGGCATCCACCATGTGGCTCACGATGCGCAGCATCAGGTCGGCTGAGCTCAAAGGGATGCCGCGTGCTCCGGCGGACCGTGGGTCCTGGCCGGTCGCTTGAACAGCCGTGGCGACCAGCAAGCGACTGGCATAAGCGTCTCGAACGGCACAGTCGTCAGGGTGCACGCTCAGAAGGACGCGGTCAAACACCGCAAAGCCCACCGGGCTGGTGTCGATGCGTTGAAGAATCGGGGGGCCGGGCCGCTTGGTGCGGGGTGGCTTCGGGCGCTCGGCTTGCGCCCGGCTGGGGCTTGCCGATTGTGGCGCCAGGCGGCGAAAGACCAACAGGTCGTAGTGCGAGGTGAAGTCGTAGCGCGAAGGCAGTTGACTGTTCAACAAGTCTGACACGTGCAGGTCGACCAAATGGTGGCCGGTCAGTTGCTGCAAGCAAGCCTGGACCTCTGGCAATTGGCGTTCAAATTGCGTTCTTGAGATCGCCAACCAGACAAAGCCTTGCACCGGCAAAGCGCCGGGCAAGTCAGGCAGAGAGGTCTCCGCGGGCAGGGCTTGAACCTGGCCATCGCTGATGCTGAATGCCCGCAATCCGGGCACGTTTTCAGAAAGGATGGCTTGGTTCAACGGGCCGCAATCCAGCGTGCGGCGTCGCGTGCAAAGTAAGTCAACACGCCGTCGGCACCGGCTCGCTTGAAGGCCAAAAGGCTTTCCATCATGACCAAATCGTGGTCCAGCCAGCCGTTTTGCGCGGCCGCTTTGAGCATGGCGTACTCCCCGGACACCTGGTAGGCAAAGGTGGGCACTTTGAACTCGTCTTTGACACGCCGAACGATGTCCAAATAAGGCATGCCGGGCTTGACCATCACCATATCGGCGCCTTCGGCCAAGTCCATGGCCACTTCGCGCAGGGCTTCGTCGCTGTTGCCCGGGTCCATCTGGTAGACCTTTTTGTTGCTCTTGCCCAAGTTGCCTGCCGAGCCGACCGCGTCACGGAAGGGGCCATAAAAGGCGCTGGCGTATTTGGCGCTGTAGGCCATGATGCGGGTATGGATCAGGCCCCGGGCTTCGAGTGCTTGGCGGATCGCGCCGATTCGCCCATCCATCATGTCGCTGGGTGCGACCATATCGACACCCGCTTCGGCTTGAGCCAGGGCTTGCTGTACCAGCACGGCCGTGGTGGCGTCGTTCAGGATGTAGCCGGTCTCGTCCAGCAGGCCGTCCTGGCCGTGGCTGGTGAAGGGGTCGAGTGCCACGTCGGTCATCACGCCCAGCTCGGGAAAGCGTTTTTTGAGTTCGCGCACCACGCGGGGCACCAAGCCCTTGGGGTTCATGGCCTCGCTGCCGGTCGGGTCCTTCAGGCTGGCGTCGATCACCGGAAACAGGGCCATCACCGGGATGCCGAGCTTGACGCAGTCTTCCGCCACGGGCAGCAGCAGGTCGAGCGACAAGCGCTCGACCCCGGGCATGGAGGCCACTTGCTGGCGCTGGTTTTGGCCGTCCAGCACGAACACCGGGTAAATCAGGTCGTGCGGCGTGACTTGGTGTTCGCGCACCAAGTTGCGGGTGAATTCATCACGGCGCAAGCGGCGTGGGCGATTGGCGGGGAAGGGGGCAACTGGGTTCATGGTGAAAATTGTGCCTGAAGTCCTCGCCAATGCCAAAGCCTGTCGAACCTGTCCAGTCGCTCAGGCAACAAGTCCGCCGTCAGCCCATCGTGTTTGTGCCATAAACATCAAAAGTTACATAAAAGACAAATTCAGACTTGTTATCGGTTTTGATATTTGATAAATTGACTTCGGGCAGCTTGCTGCCTCCCGCTTTACCTCCCTGAGCGGGGCCTGGAGACGGTAACGTTGACAGGTTTCCCACCCTCGGCCCCAGGCCGGGGGTTTTTTTTGCCTGCTCGCCTTGGGTGTGCGGCGAGAGCCATCTCTGACTACACTTGAGCCATGCTCTGGATCAAAGCCCTTCACATCGTGTTCATCGCCAGCTGGTTTGCTGGCCTGTTTTACCTGCCCCGAATTTTTGTCAATTTGGCCATGGTGGAGCCGGGTTCGGTGGCGGAAAGGGAGCGCTTGCTTTTGATGTCTCGCAAGCTTTACCGCTTCATGACCATTTTGGCGATACCGGCCTTGGCGCTGGGCTTGTGGCTGTGGCTTTATTACGGCATTGGGTTGGGCGGTGGGCAGGGGTGGAT
Source organism: Limnohabitans sp. Rim28 (assembly GCF_000293865.2). Taxonomy (GTDB): domain Bacteria; phylum Pseudomonadota; class Gammaproteobacteria; order Burkholderiales; family Burkholderiaceae_C; genus Limnohabitans_A. The sequence goes on from NZ_ALKN02000004.1 coordinate 229,967, forward strand.
GCATGCCAAGTTGCTGATCGTGGTGGCGCTTTTGGCCTATCACCACAGTTGTGGCGTTTTGCTGCGCCAATTGGAAAACGGTCAGTCCCAGCGCAGCCATGTTTGGTACCGCTGGTACAACGAGGCCCCAGTGCTCATGATGGTGGCGGCGGTCATTTTGGTGGTGGTCAAACCCTTTTAAGGGGCTGTCTTAAGGGGTCGGCATGACACGGCGCACTTCAGCGGCTTGGCCCTTGTTCTGCATTTACGCAGTTCTGATCGTTTACGCCAGCCTCTATCCATTTGATAACTGGCGCTTTCAGGGCGTCATGTCCTGGTCATTCCTGACCGCTTCATGGCCACGCTATTGGACGGGTTTTGATGTGCTGTCCAACGTGCTGGGCTATGCCCCGCTGGGTTTTTTGCTGGCTTTGAGTTTGCGCCGCATGCGCCCTCACTGGCCTGCCGTGGTGGTGGCCACTTTAGTGGCCGGATGCTTGTCCTTCACGCTCGAGTCGCTGCAGATGTTTCTGCCGGTTCGGGTGCCTTCCAACGTGGACACGGCCTTGAACATTGGCGGAGCTTGGGCGGGTGCGGTGGTGGCGCGTGGCTTGGTTGGGGTCGGACTGATGGACCCCTGGAACCGGTTTCGTGACCGCTGGTTTGAGACCGAAGCCAGTGGTGCTTTGGCTTTGTTGGCGGTTTGGCCTTTGGCCTTGCTGTTTCCGGCTGCCGTGCCTTTTGGTTTGGGTCAAGTGCTGGAGCGTTTGGAAGGCACTTGGATTGATTGGTTGCAAGACACGCCGTGGCTGGAGTCTTGGCCGGTGCGCGAGGTGGAGCTCCAGCCCATGCTGCCCATGACCGAGTCTTTGTGTGTGGCCTTGGGTTTGCTGCTGCCGTGTTTGCTGGTGTATGGCGTGGTGCAGCGCAGGCCTCAGCGCTGGGTTTTGGCCGGCTTGTGTTTGGTCGTGGGTATGCTGGCCAGTGCTTTGTCGGCGGCTTTGACCTATGGACCCGTGCATGCCTGGGGCTGGGTCAGTCCCGAGGTCCTGCAAGGGCTTGCCGTTGCCTTGATCTTGGCGCTGGCCTTGTCTTTGGCCTCGGCGCGGCTTTGCTGGGTGCTGGCGCTGGCGGCACTGGTGCTGCAGTTGAGCTTGCTCAACACGGCGTCGGCCGATGCTTACTTTCCATTGACCTTGCAGACTTGGGAGCAGGGCCGCTTTATCCGCTTTCATGGGCTGATTCAGTGGTTGGGTTGGTCGTGGCCTTTTGCCTTGTTGGTGTATTTGGTGCGCCAACTGTCCATGTCACCTTCTGCTGGGCGACCTTGAATGTGAGGCCCACCCCAGCAGGCCTAAAATTGCTGGATGAGCACTCCCCAGACCCCACCCTATTTCAAGCGGCACATCTTTTTTTGCCTCAATGAGCGCAAAAACAATGAGTCTTGTTGTGCCCAGCACAACGCACAGGCTGCGTTTGACCATTGCAAATCCCAAGTCAAGGCCCTTGGTTTGGCTGGCCCCGGCGAAGTTCGGGTGAACAAGGCCGGCTGCCTTGACCGATGTGCGGGCGGCCCTGTGGCGGTGGTCTATCCCGAGGGGGTTTGGTATTCGTACGTTGACCACGCGGACATCGACGAAATCGTTGAATCACACCTGAAAAATGGTCAGGTGGTCGAGCGTCTTGTGACCCCCGAGCACTTGGGGCGCTGATGAACCAGGCCACCCAAACCCTGACCCTCCAAGGCGAAGCGGGCAACCTGGAGGCGCTGATGGATTCGCCCCCAGAAGGGACTTTGCAGGGCACGGCGGTGATTGCCCACCCTCACCCCTTGTTTGGCGGCACCATGCACAACAAAGTGGTGCAAACCTTGGCCCGTGCTTTTGTGCAATGTGGCTGGCGCGCAGTGCGTTTCAACTTCAGGGGTGTCGGAGCAAGTGCGGGGTCCTACGACGAAGGACGAGGGGAGGCCGTGGACATGCGCCGGTTGATCGACCAGTTGGCGCCTGATGGGCCCTTGGCCTTGGCGGGGTTTTCTTTTGGCGCTTTTGTCACCAGCCATGTGGTGCAAGCCCTGGGCGAGGCGCGCTTGCCGCAGGCCTTGGTGCTCGTGGGCACGGCGGCCTCGCGTTTTGAGGTGGCACCCGTGCCCCAGTCCCTGCACGAGCGCTGCTTGGTGGTGCATGGCGAGCAAGACGACACGGTGCCGCTGGCCAGTGTGATGGATTGGGCCCGGCCGCAATCCCTGCCGATCACGGTGATTCCCGGCGTTGAGCATTTCTTTCACGGACAATTGCCCTTGCTCAAATCCTTGGTGATCCGTCACATGAAGGCCTGAGTGGCCAGACCCGTTGGGTGCCCTCGCCCTCTCTTCGCTTGTCCGCCCATGTGGGCGCGCGATTTGGGCCCACATGGCTTCAAGACTTTTCATGATTTACCCGCGATGAACCTCTTCCTCAAAATTCTGGCCAGCTGTTTTTGCCTTGTTCTTTCTGGGGCGGCCCACGCCCAGATGCCTCAGCCGCCGGAGTTGGCTGCCAAAGCCTACCTTTTGATGGACGTCACGGCCAATCAAGTGCTGGCCGCCAAAGACCCTGATATGGCGGTTGAACCCGCGTCTTTGACCAAACTGATGACCGCTTATTTGGTCTTCGATGCGCTCAAATCCCGCAAGCTGAACCTCCAGCAAGCCTTGCCGGTCTCCGAGCGGGCTTGGAAGATGCCCGGTTCGCGCATGTTCATCGATCCCAAGATGCAGGTGCCCGTCGAGGATTTGATCAAAGGCATGATTGTGCAGTCTGGCAATGACGCCACTGTGGCCTTGGCCGAAGGGGTGGCGGGCAGTGTGGAGCGGTTTGTGCAGTTGATGAATGATCAGGCCCGCATTTTGGGCATGAACAACACGGCCTACAAAAACCCGGAGGGCCTGACCGCCCCCGGTCACACCACAACCGCCAGGGATCTGGCCGCGCTGGCCACCCGTTTGATGCGGGACTTTCCTGACTATGTCCCTTATTACGCCATCAAAAAGTACCGTTATGCAGGCACCCCCGCTGCCAATGACAGCAACCGAAATTTGCTTTTGTTCAGGGACCCCTCGGTGGATGGGCTGAAAACCGGCCATACCCAAGCCGCGGGTTACTGTTTGGTGGCTTCGGCCAAACGCGAGTTTCCCAATGTGGGCGCGCGTCGCCTGCTCAGTGTGGTTTTGGGGGCTGAAAGTGAAAACGCGCGCGCCAACGAAAGCCAAAAGTTGCTCAACTGGGGTTATGCCGCCTTTGACGCGGTCAAATTGTTCGAGGCCAACCAATCGGTGGTGACGCCCCCGGTCTGGAAAGGCAAGCAAGCGGTGGTCAAGCTGGGATCAGATCGCCCCTTGATCGTGGCGGTGCCCTCGGGTACGGCGGCCCAATTGAAAACCCAAGTGGTTCGGCCTGACCCCTTGATTGCACCTTTTGTCAAAGGCCAGTCCGTGGGCAGCCTCAAGGTGCTGCAGGGCGACAGGCCCTTGTTCGAAGTGCCTTTGACGGTGCTCGAACCGGTCGAGCAGGCGGGCATTTTTGGGCGCGCTTGGGGCTCGGTGCGCCTTTGGATCAAGTAGGCCTTGAACCTGCATAAGGCGCCAAATTGTGGATAACTTGCCCAGAGTTCGCTGTGCGGTTATACTGGCGGGCTTTTCCGCTTTTGGGGCGGGGAAGTTTCTTTTGTCAAAATTCAACGTTTAGGGACGTTACAAACAATGCCAACCATCAATCAATTGGTGCGTCAGGGGCGCGAGGTCGAAACGATCAAGTCCAAAAGCCCTGCGATGCAAAACTCTCCACAGCGCCGTGGTGTCTGTACCCGTGTGTACACCACAACGCCTAAAAAGCCTAACTCCGCTCTGCGTAAAGTTGCCAAAGTGCGCTTGACCAACGGTTTTGAGGTCATCTCTTACATCGGCGGTGAAGGCCACAACCTGCAGGAACACTCGGTGGTTCTGGTGCGCGGTGGTCGTGTCAAAGACTTGCCGGGTGTGCGTTACCACATCGTCCGCGGTTCTTTGGACCTGCAAGGCGTGAAAGACCGCAAGCAGTCTCGCTCCAAGTACGGCGCGAAGAAACCAAAGGCCAAGTAAACCCTCACGGGTTGAAATTTTTCGGTGCTGTTTCCCGCGTGGCGCGGTGATTCAGCGAAGTGACCCGAAGCCCGGAATTGTCCAGGTGGGTCGAGTAAGTGAGTGGTTTTGAATAACCCTCGCGGTGTCTGAAAAGATGCCAACTGAAGCAATATGAGGTGAAATATGCCACGTCGTCGCGAAGTCCCTAAACGTGAAATCCTGCCGGATCCCAAGTTCGGCAATGTCGAGTTGTCCAAGTTCATGAACGTGATCATGGAAGGCGGCAAAAAAGCTGTGGCCGAGCGCATCATTTATGGTGCCCTCGAAAACATGGAAAAGAAAACAGGCAAAGACCCTGTCGAGCTGTTCTCCATCGCCATCAACAACGTCAAGCCCATGGTGGAAGTCAAGTCCCGCCGCGTGGGTGGTGCGAACTACCAGGTGCCTGTTGAAGTGCGCCCTGTTCGCCGCTTGGCGCTGTCGATGCGCTGGATCAAAGAAGCCGCACGCAAGCGCGGTGAGAAGTCGATGGCCCTGCGTTTGGCCAACGAATTGCTCGAGGCCAACGAAGGCCGTGGTGGTGCCATGAAAAAGCGTGACGAAGTTCACCGCATGGCCGAAGCCAACAAGGCGTTCTCGCACTTCCGCTTCTGATTCACAGAGGCTTCATAAAGAAGCCTCACACTGTCAGAAGCCAGCCCGCTGGCCCCAAAAGGGGTGGCGGGCTTTGGTACTTAATCATTGGAGAAACATATGGCTCGCATCACCCCCATCGAGCGTTATCGCAACATCGGTATTTCGGCGCACATTGACGCTGGCAAGACCACCACAACCGAACGCATCTTGTTTTACACCGGCGTGAACCACAAGATTGGTGAAGTGCACGACGGCGCTGCCACCATGGACTGGATGGAGCAAGAGCAAGAGCGTGGCATCACGATCACTTCTGCTGCCACCACCTGCTTTTGGAAGGGCATGGACGGCTCTTTCGAAGACCACCGCATCAACATCATTGACACCCCCGGCCACGTGGACTTCACGATCGAAGTGGAGCGTTCCATGCGCGTGCTGGACGGCGCCTGCATGGTGTATTGCGCTGTGGGCGGCGTGCAGCCTCAGTCTGAAACCGTTTGGCGTCAGGCCAACAAGTACAAAGTGCCACGTCTGGCCTTTGTGAACAAGATGGACCGCACTGGCGCTAACTTCTTCAAAGTCGTGGAGCAAATGAAGTTGCGCCTGAAGGCCAACCCTGTGCCCATCGTGATCCCGATTGGCGCTGAAGAAAACTTCACCGGCGTGGTGGATCTGCGCAAGATGAAAGCCATCATCTGGGACGAAGCTTCCCAGGGCATGAAGTTCACCTTCGAAGAAATCCCTGCTGACTTGGTCGAAGTGGCCAAGGAGTGGCGCGAGAAGATGGTGGAAGCTGCCGCTGAAGCCTCTGAAGAACTCATGAACAAGTACCTCGAAGAAGGCGACTTGACCGAAGAAGAAATCACGCATGGCTTGCGCGTTCGCACGATCAACAGCGAAATCCAACCCATGTTGTGCGGCACAGCGTTCAAGAACAAAGGCGTTCAGCGCATGCTGGATGCGGTTCTGGAATTGATGCCTTCGCCTTTGGACGTGAAAGCCATCAAGGGCTTTGACGAAGACGAAGTTGAAATCACCCGCAAAGCTGACGACAACGAAAAGTTCTCGGCACTGGCCTTCAAATTGATGACCGACCCGTTCGTGGGCCAGTTGACGTTTGTGCGTGTGTATTCCGGCGTGCTGAAAAAAGGCGACACCGTGTTCAACTCGGTGCGCGGCAAAAAAGAGCGCATTGGCCGTATCGTTCAGATGCACGCCAACAACCGTGAAGAAGTCGACGAAATCCGTGCCGGCGACATCGCTGCTTGCGTGGGCTTGAAAGACGTGACCACAGGCGAAACCTTGTGCGATCCCAACGCGGTGATCACGCTCGAGCGCATGGTGTTCCCCGACTCGGTGATCCGCCAAGCCGTTGAACCCAAGACCAAAGCCGACCAGGAAAAAATGGGCATCGCTTTGTCCCGCCTGGCTGCCGAAGATCCATCCTTCCGTGTGCAAACCGACGAAGAATCCGGCCAGACCATCATTGGTGGTCAGGGCGAATTGCACCTCGAAATCATCGTGGACCGCATGAAGCGTGAATTCGGTGTGGAAGCCAACGTGGGCAAGCCTCAAGTGGCTTACCGCGAAACCATCCGCAAGACCGTGGACGAAGCCGAAGGCAAGTTCGTGCGTCAGTCCGGTGGTAAGGGCCAATACGGCCACGTGGTTCTGAAGGTAGAACCTCAAGAGCCGGGTAAAGGCTTTGAATTCGTTGACGCCATCAAGGGCGGTGTGGTTCCTCGTGAATACATTCCTGCGGTGGAAAAAGGCGTGATCGAAGCTTTGGGTCAAGGCGTGTTGGCGGGCTACCCCGTCGTTGACGTCAAAGTCACGCTGCACTTCGGCTCGTACCACGATGTGGACTCGAACGAAATGGCATTCAAAATGGCCGCCATCTTTGGTTTCAAAGAAGGTTGCCGCAAAGCCCAGCCTGTGATTCTGGAGCCCATGATGGCGGTGGAAGTTGAAACCCCAGAAGACTACGCCGGTAACGTGATGGGCGACTTGTCCTCACGCCGTGGCATGGTTCAAGGTATGGACGACATGGTCGGGGGTGGCAAGGCCATCAAGGCCGAAGTGCCATTGTCCGAAATGTTCGGCTACTCGACCACACTGCGCTCGATGTCACAAGGTCGTGCCACTTACACCATGGAATTCAAGCACTACGCTGAAGCCCCACGTAACGTGGCCGAGGCCATCGTCGCTTCAAGGGCTAAGTAATGAAAAGCGTGCCCGAGCAAATTCGCCAGCGAATTTGCTCGGG
>NZ_ALKN02000005.1 GCF_000293865.2 Limnohabitans sp. Rim28
GTCGGCGGGTTCCTCATACGGCGGGGGTACGCCCAAATCGTCACCCGCCGACACCGCAGCCTCGCTGGCGAAGGTTCGAGGCGGGGAAGGTGCCACCTCACTGGCTCCGGTCGCTCGGCGCGCCCCTGTGCTCAACAACAACATCCAGATCGTCAACGCCAAAGAGCACAACCTCAAAAATCTGAGCGTCAACATCCCGCGCGGCAAGTTCAACGTGGTCACAGGCGTCAGCGGCTCCGGTAAATCCACCTTGGCGTTTGACATCCTGTTCAACGAAGGCCAGCGTCGTTATCTGGAAAGCCTGAACGCTTATGCCCGAAGCATCGTTCAGCCCGCAGGTCGCCCCGAGGTCGATGCGGTCTATGGCATCCCGCCCACCGTGGCGATTGAGCAGCGCTTGTCGCGCGGCGGTCGCAAATCTACGGTGGGCACCACCACCGAGGTTTGGCATTTCTTGCGCTTGCTGTACGTCAAGCTGGGCATTCAGCATTGCGTGCACGACGGCACACCCGTGCAGCCGCAAACGCCAGACAGCATCATCGCCCAGCTGATGACCCAGTTTCGTGGCCAGCACATTGGCCTGTTGGCGCCGCTGGTCACCAACCGCAAAGGCGTCTACACCGAGCTGGCCGATTGGGCGCGGCCGCGTGGCTACACCCACCTGCGCGTCGATGGTGAATTTTTGCCCACTCAAGGCTTTCCGCGCATTGACCGCTTCAAGGAACACAACATCGAGTTGCCTGTGACCAGTTTGGATGTGCTGCCCACTCAGGAGGCAGCGCTGCGCCAGGCCCTGGCCAAAACCTTGGAGCATGGCAAAGGCGTGGTGCATGTGTTGAGCGATCTGGACGGCTTGCGCGAAGCCATGTTCAGTGGTGACTCCACCGCCCGCATTGGTCAGCACCGGGTGTTTTCGACCTTGCGGGCTTGCCCGGCCTGCGCCACTTCTTATGCCGAACTCGACCCGCGCTTGTTCTCTTACAACAGCAAACACGGCTGGTGCCCCGATTGCGTGGGCACGGGTGTTCAACTCAGCAAAGACGAACGCTCGGTGTTTGACGATTCGGTGCAGGACGACAAAAACAAGGGCCGCGAGCAAACCTTTGCCGAGCCCGAAATCGAAGACTTGGCCAACGTGGCCTGCCCCAGTTGCGAAGGCACCCGCTTGAATGCCACGGCCCGTGCCGTGCGCTTGGGCTCGGCCCCTGGCCAAGGCTGGCGCATCACCGACATCGCGAGTTTGTCCGTCACCGATGTGCGGCATTGGGTGGACAAGCTGCAGCTGACTGGCCGCGACGCCGACATCGCCCGCGATCTGGTGCCTGAAATCAAGAGCCGCCTGGAGTTTCTGGAAGAAGTGGGTTTGGGCTACCTCACGCTGGACCGGGGCGCCCCCACGCTGTCCGGCGGCGAGGCGCAACGCATCCGATTGGCCGCGCAACTGGGCAGCAACTTGCAGGGGGTTTGTTACGTGCTGGACGAGCCCACCATCGGTCTGCACGCCCGCGACAACCAGATTTTGCTGAACGCCCTGCACAAGTTGGGCGACAAAGGCAACACGCTGGTGGTGGTGGAGCACGACGAAGACACCATCCGCCGTGCTGACCACATCATCGACATCGGCCCGAGTGCGGGCAAGCGTGGTGGCCGCTTGGTGGCCGAAGGTTCGGTGGCGGACATCACGGCGTCTGCCGATTCGCAGACTGGGCGGTATTTGTTGCATGCGATGAAGCATCCGATGCAGTTGCGTAGATCGGTGTCGGTCTCGTCACGGGGCGATGGGCTGGACTCCTCATATGGCGGGGGTACGCCGAAATCGTCGCCCAGCCCATCACCCCATGCCGAGACATTGGCGTCGCCGATGCAATGGCTCACGCTCACAGGAGCCAACCTGCACAACCTGCGCCAGGTCGATGTGCAGGTCCCACTCAAACGCTTGGTAGCCGTCACGGGCGTCAGCGGTTCGGGCAAATCCACCCTGGCCCGCGATGTGTTGCTGGCCAATGTGCAGGCGCTGGTCAGCCAGCGATCCACCTTTGCTGGGCGCACCGCACAAGACGCTGGCCAGCGCGTGGCTTTGACGGCGTGCAGCGACGTGCAAGGCTTTGAAACGATTGACCGCGTGCTGGAAGTGGACCAAACGCCAATTGGCAAAACACCGCGTTCGTGCCCGGCCACTTACATCGGCTTTTGGGACACGATCCGCAAACTGTTTGCCGAAACGCTGGAGGCCAAAGCGCGGGGTTATGCCGCCGGGCGCTTCAGCTTCAACACCGGCGAAGGCCGTTGCCCCAGTTGCGAAGGCCAGGGCATGCGCACCATCGAGATGAGCTTTTTGCCCGACGTGAAAGTGCCTTGCGAAACCTGCCGAGGCGCGCGTTTCAACCCAGAAACTTTGGCGGTGACCTGGCGGGGCAAGAGCATTGGCGATGTGCTGCAGATGGAAGTGGACGAGGCGGTGGATTTTTTCGCCAGCATGCCCAGCATCGCGCACCCTTTGCAACTGCTCAAGGATGTGGGGCTGGGTTATCTCACGCTCGGCCAACCTTCGCCCACATTGAGTGGTGGCGAGGCCCAACGCATCAAGCTGGTGACCGAGCTGACCAAGGTGCGCGACGAGGTGGGCAAACGGGGCAACAAGGCACCGCACACCCTCTATGTGCTGGATGAGCCCACGGTGGGCCTGCACATGGCCGATGTGGACAAGCTCATCAGCGTGCTGCACCGATTGGTGAATGCGGGCCACAGCGTGATCGTGATCGAGCACGATCTGGATGTGATCGCCGAGGCCGACTGGGTGATTGACCTGGGGCCGGAAGGTGGCAACGCCGGTGGCCGGATTGTGGCGGCCATGACGCCCGAGGCGCTGGTGATCTTGGGTACCCACACCGGTGTGGCGCTGGGACCGGTGTTGGCGCGGGTGTGACCGGGGCTGGATGGCGCTTTCAATAGAATCAAGCCATGCCCCATCGCACCGAAACCCTTATCGTCCTGGAACCTGAATACATCGAGGGTTTTCGTCAGATCTACGAAGAAAAAATCGTCTTCAACAAAACGCTTGGATTGAAGCTCGTCAAGGTCACCCCCGAGGGTGTTGAGGCCCGCATCAACATGCGGCCCGAATTGGTGGGGCACTTTGCCTACAACCGCATCCACGGCGGCGTCATCAGCGCGGTACTCGACGCCATCGGCAGCGCGGCCGTGATGGCGGCGTTGGCCGCCAAGCACATGGACGAGCTGCCCGCCAAACGCCTGGAGCGCTTTGCCAAGTTGGGCACGATCGATTTGCGGGTGGACTACCTGCGACCCGGCATTGGCGAGCACTTCACCATCACGGCCAACGCTTTGCGCGTGGGCTCGCGTGTGGGGTCTTCGCGCATGGAGTTTTGTGGCCCGGATGGGACCTTGATGTCGACAGGCGCTGCGGCTTACATCGTCTCTTGAGCGCCTAACCGCCAAAACATCTGCCCCATCACTCGGCAGGCACGGGCCTGGGTTTGCCTTGGTCGTCCACCGCCACATAGGTCAGGTTCGCTTCGGTCACCTTGATGTACTGGCCCTGCAATTGAAAGCGTTCGGCAAACACCTCGACCTTGACGGTGACCGAGGTGCGCCCCACGCGCACGATGCGCGAGAAAAACGACAAGATGTCGCCCACCTTGACGGCCTGTTTGAAGATGAACTCGTTCACCGCCACCGTCACCATGCGTCCGCGCACACGGCGTGCGGGTAAGACGGCGCCGGCCAAGTCGACTTGGGCCATGACCCAGCCACCAAAAATGTCGCCACTGGCATTGCAGTCCGCAGGCATGGGGATGACTTTGAGCACCAACTCTTGGTCAGTGGGCAAAGACACAGTGTCGGGGCGTTGAGGTTCAGACATGGGCACAATCGGTGTTCGTTAATGGTTGACGTTGAACTGGATTGTGTCTTATGCGCCCACACGGCGAAACCTCTGCCCCTGCTGTCTCCTCTGGCCCTCACCCCAATTCGCCATCGGGCACCCAGTCCCCAACGGTGGCCACGAGCGATTGGAAAACGCTGTCGCGTCTGTGGCCCTATTTGTGGCAGTACAAATGGCGCGTCGTGGTGGCGCTTGGCCTCATGGTGTGCGCCAAGTTGGCCAACGTGAGCGTGCCCCTGTTGCTCAAGGAATTGGTCGACGCCATGAGCATCAAGCCCAGCGATCCGGGCGCGGTGCTGGTGGTGCCGATGGCACTCTTGTTGGGTTACGGCGCTTTGCGTTTGCTGACATCGGCTTTCACCGAGTTGCGCGAGTTGGTCTTTGCCAAAGCCACGCAAGGGGCTTCGCGCAGCATTGCGTTGCAAACCTTCGAGCACCTGCATGCCTTGAGTTTGCGCTTTCATCTGGCGCGGCAGACGGGCGGCATGACCAGGGACATTGAGCGCGGTGTGCGTGGCATTGAGTCGCTGATTTCCTATTCGCTGTACAGCGTCATCCCCACCTTGTTGGAGGTGGCTTTGGTGTTGACGATTTTGGCGGTGAAGTTCGACGCTTGGTTTGCAGGCATCACTTTTGCAGCTTTGGTTTTCTACATCGTCTTCACGGTTTATGTCACCGAATGGCGCACACAGTTTCGTAAGCAAGCCAATGAATTTGATTCGGCTGCCCACACCCGTGCCATCGACTCGCTGTTGAACTATGAGACCGTCAAGTACTTTGGCAACGAGCGCTTTGAGGCTGGCCGTTATGACGAAAGTCTGGAGCGTTTGCGTGTGGCACGGCTCAAGTCGCAGACCACCTTGTCGTTGCTCAACACGGGTCAGCAGCTCATCATTGCCGCTGCTTTGGTGACCATGCTGTGGCGGGCTACCGAGGGCGTGGTGGCTGGGCGCATGACCTTGGGTGATTTGGTCATGGTGAACGCATTCATGATCCAACTCTACATTCCGCTTAACTTTTTGGGTGTGCTGTACCGCGAAATCAAGCAAAGCCTGACCGATCTGGACAAAATGTTTGTGCTGATGGACCGCGAGCGCGAAGTGGCCGATGCGCCGGGTGCCTCAGCGCTGTCTTTGCACGGTGCGCCCGATGTGGTGTTTGACCGCGTGTCTTTTGCTTACGAGAGCGACCGCCCGATTCTCAAAGACATCAGCTTCACGATTCCTGCGGGTAAAACGGTGGCGGTGGTCGGGCCTTCGGGGTCGGGCAAGTCAACGCTGGCGCGTTTGATGTTCCGTTTTTATGACGTGCAGCAGGGCTTTATTCGGATTGCAGGGCAAGATATCCGACAAGTCACGCAGTCCAGTGTGCGTGGCGCTTTGGGCATCGTGCCGCAGGACACGGTGCTGTTCAATGACAGCGTGGCCTACAACATCGCCTATGGTCGTCCTGGCGCCAGTCAGGACGAGATCGAGGGCGCTGCGCGTTCTGCCCGCATCCACGACTTCATCGCCTCCACGCCCAAGGGCTACCAGACCTCGGTGGGTGAGCGTGGCTTGAAGCTTTCAGGCGGTGAAAAGCAGCGCGTGGCCATTGCCCGCACCTTGCTCAAAGACCCACCCATTTTGGTGTTCGACGAAGCCACCTCGGCGCTGGATTCGGCCAACGAACGCGCGATTCAATCTGAATTGGCCAATGTGGCGCAAAACAAAACCACCTTGGTGATTGCACACCGTCTGTCTACGGTGGTCGATGCGCATGAAATTTTGGTGATGGAGGCCGGGCAGATCATCGAGCGCGGCAGCCATGCCGAGCTGTTGGCCGTTCAAGGCCGATACGCCAGCATGTGGGCGATGCAGCAGTCTGGCGAGTGAACAGGCGTTTTTTCAGCGCTCGTCGAAACTGATGACCACGCGCTCGCTGGTGGGGCGGGCTTGGCAGGACAGGATGAAGCCTTGTTCGACTTCGGGCTTCTCGAGGGTGAAGTTTTTCTCCATCTCGGTCGTGCCTTCCATGACCTTGCAACGGCAGGTGCAGCACACCCCGGCTTTGCACGAATACGGCAAATCCAGACCCAGCGACAAAGCGATGTCCAGGATCTTCTCGTTGCGGTTCATGGGCATGTTGTAAGGCTTGCCGTCCAGCACCACGGTGAGCTGCACTTCGCCTTGTGCGCGCGTGGCCGGGTGGCCCAGCACGGCTTTGGCGCGAACTTCGGGCGCCAGTGCGTCCAGCGTGGGCGAACTGAAACGCTCGGTGCGGATGCGTTCGGCTTTCACGCCAGCCGTCAGCAGGGCTTGCTCGGTGGCTTCGATCATGGCTTCGGGCCCGCACACAAACACTTCGTCCATGCTGCCCACGGGCAAGAAGGCGTCGATGATGGCCTGCACCTTGGCGCCGTCGATGCGGCCTTCGAGCAGGGGCACTTCTTGCGCTTGTCGAGAGAGTACGTGGATCAGCGTCAGGCGCGAGGGGTAGCGGTCTTTCAGGTCTTGCAGCGCTTCGTTGAACATCACGCTGTCCATGCGGCGGTTGCCATAGACCAGCGTGAATTTGCTGTCGGGTTGTTCTTCAAGGGTGCTCGACAAGATGGACAAAATGGGGGTGATGCCAGAGCCTGCTGCAAAGCCCACACGGTGGATGGCACGGGGGCGTTGCACCACAAAACGGCCATCCGGTGGCATCACGCGCAGGCTGTCGCCAGATTTGAGTTCGGTGGCGGCCCAGTTGGAAAACACACCGCCTTCTACAGGGCGAATACCCACTTCGAGCACGCCTTGCTTGTGCAGCTGGCTGCGGGCTGAACTGATGGAATAGCTGCGGCGCACATCCGAGCCGCCAATCACGGCGCGCAGCGTCAAAAACTGACCGGGCTGGAAGTCGAAGTTGCTGCGCAGGTCGTGGGGCACGCTCAGCGTGATGGCCACGGCGCCTGCCGCTTCGGGGTTGATGCGGGCAATCTGGAGGTCATGAAATCGGGCTGCGGACATGGCTTGGCGCTGAGGGGCTTGTGGCGGCTCAGTAGGGTTTGAAGTAGTCGAAGGGCTCCATGCAGGCGAGGCACCGGTAAAGGGCCTTGCAGGCGGTCGAGCCGAAATGGGAGGTTTCAGTGGTGTTGGCCGAGCCGCATTGCGGGCAGTTGACCACTTCGAGCTTGGCGCTGCGAGAGGCAAACTGCACCACGTTGACCGCGCCCGAGGGTGTGTTGACGCAGGCGTGCGGCGGCGCAATGCCATAGGCGCGCAGTTTGTCTTTGGCCGTGTCGGTCATCCAGTCGGTGGTCCAGGCGGGGGCCAATTGCGTGACCACCTGGCCTTGCAAGCCGTGGGCCTGCAGCAAGGCTTTCACGTCGTCCTCGATCTGGCCCATGGCCGGGCAGCCGCTGTAGGTGGGTGTGATGACCACTTCCAAACCCTGGGTCCCTTGACGCACCTCGCGCAAGATGCCCAGCTCACGCAATGACACGACCGGAATTTCCGGGTCGGTCAGTTGCTCCAGCAGAGCCCAGGCGCGGTCTTCATCGACAGTGCGGGTCATGGGTGTTGGTTACCAAGTGGCTTGCGGATGCGCGCGGGCCAGACTTTGCATTTCGGCCAATACAAATCCGAGATGCTCAGAGTGCAGGCCTTGTTTGCCCGTGGAGACAAAACCGCCATCGGTGGGGCGCTTCAGGGTGGCTTCTTGGAGCGCGGTGTCCACGATCGCGTTCCAGTCGGACTGCAAGGCGGCCATGTCGGTGCCGGTGCCGTTGGTCAGCGCCGCAGATTCGTGCTCGCTGGCGGTCCAGAACTCCTGGGTGTAGGACATCAATTGGTCCAGCGCGGCTTGTGCTTTGGTGTGTGACCCGTCGGTGCCATCACCCAAACGCACCAGCCAGTCGCGCGAGTGGCGCAGGTGGTAACGCACCTCTTTGAGCGACTTGGCGGCAATCGCTGCCAGCTGCGTGTCTTGCGAGCTTTGCAGCTGGTCCCACACCAGCACCATCAGGCTGCTGTACAAAAAGTTGCGCACGATGGTGGTGGCAAAGTCGCGGTCGCCCGCAGACGTGGCCGCCATCAAAGGCGTGTGTGGCAATTCGCACAGGGTGTAGTTTTTGAAGTCGGGCACATCGCGGAAATACGCCAGCGTGTCTTCGGTGGTGCCTTCGCCATGCAAGGCTGCCGCATGCTGGTAGAGCATGCGGGCTTGGCCGATCAGGTCGAGGCTGTTGTTGGACAGCGCGATGTCTTCTTCCAATATCGGGCCATGGCCACACCATTCGGCATTGCGCTGACCGAGGATCAGCGCGTTGTCGGCCAGGTGCAGGAGGTATTCAATGGGCGCATTCATCTGCACGTTCACATGTGTCCGACTTCGTCGGGGATTTGGTAAAAAGTGGGGTGTCGGTACACCTTGTCACTGGCCGGATCGAAGAACTCGGACTTGTCGTTGGGCTCGCTGGCCGAAATGCTGGCCGAAGGCACCACCCAGATGCTCACGCCTTCTTGGCGGCGGGTGTAGACGTCGCGTGCCATTTGCAAGGCGTGCTCTGAATCAGACGCATGCAAGCTGCCGCAGTGCTTGTGCTCCAAGCCTTGTTTGCTGCGCACAAAAACTTCCCACAGGGGCCATTCTTTCAATGTAGCGGTGCTCATGCGGCCTCCTTGAGTTGGCGAGCTTGCTGTTTACGGGCATGGGCGAGTGCGGCTTCGCGCACCCAGGCGCCGTCGTTCCAGGCCTTGACGCGGGCGCCCAGGCGCTCTTTGTTACAAGGGCCGTTGCCGTTCACGGTGTCCCAGAACTCGTCCCAGTCGATGGCACCAAAATCGTGGGCTTGGCGTGCATCGTTCCACTTCAAATCGGGGTCAGGCAGGGTCACGCCCAGTACCTTGGCTTGTGGCACGGTGGCGTCCACAAACTTTTGACGCAGGTCGTCGTTGCTGATGCGCTTGATGCCCCAGCGCATGCCCTGCGCGCTGTTGGGGCTGTCGGCGTCGGGGGGGCCAAACATGGCCAAGCATTTCCACCACCAGCGGTTCACGGCGTCTTGCACCATGGCTTTTTGCTCGGCGGTGCCTTGCATCATGACCAGCAAGGCTTCGTAGCCTTGGCGTTGGTGGAAAGACTCTTCCTTGCACACACGCACCATGGCACGGGCATAGGGACCGTAAGAGCAACGGCACAGGGGCACCTGGTTCATGATGGCCGCGCCATCGACCAGCCAGCCGACCACGCCCACATCGGCCCAGTTGAGCGTGGGGTAATTGAAGATGGAGCTGTATTTGGCTTTGCCGGTGTGCAGGGCGTCCAGCATTTGGTCGCGGCTGGTGCCCAAGGTTTCGGCGGCGCTGTACAGGTACAGGCCGTGACCGCCTTCGTCTTGCACTTTGGCGATCAGGATGGTTTTGCGCTTCAGGCTGGGCGCGCGGCTGATCCAGTTGGCCTCAGGCAACATGCCCACGATTTCGCTGTTGGCGTGTTGGCTGATTTGGCGAACCAAGGTTTTGCGGTAGGCCTCAGGCATCCACTCGCGGGGTTCGATGCGGCCGTCGGCGTCGATGCGGGCGTCAAAGGCTGCTTGAAGTTCGGCGTCTTGCGTGCTCAGGGCTTTGGGCACGGCTTTCAGGCCGGCCGATTTGACGTCCTCGGACGAGTCCGGAACGCTGAAAGATTGGGTGTACATGGCGTATCTCCTGCGCCAAACAGGATGGGATGATCACGGCGCGGGTGCCAGTATACCCATTAACCGACCGATCGGTCGGTTAATTTGATTTCACCGTGGTCAGGTATTTCCCTGATTCTGCGTTTTCAGGCTCAAGCCCCATGCAAGCTGGCATAGCAGCGGGCTGGATGTCGCTCAAGACGACTCAACAGCCCAGTGTTTGCCAGACCCACGCGCCAAGGCAGGGCCCACCATGTCCAGCGCTTTGCGGATCTGGTCTTTGAGCGTGAAGGGAGGGTTGATGACAAACATGCCACTGGCCACCAAGCCGCCTTCGTCGCCAGGACCTCGGCCAATGGCGAGCGTGGCATTGAGCCAAGGCTTTTGCGCTTGGTTGGACAAGGTGCGCAGGCGTTTGGGCAGGTCGTGCGCCTCGGGGCGCGGGATGATCGGGTACCAGACCAAATAGGTGCCCGTCGAAAAGCGCTTGAGGTATTCCTGGATGACGCTGGCGACCTTGCTGTAATCGGACTTGATCTCGTAGCTGGGGTCGATCAACACCATGGCACGCTTGGAGCCCGTGGCCGATGGCGGTGGTGGCAAGAGCTTTTTGAGTGCCTCAAAGCCATCTTCGCGGCTGACGCTGATGGTGCGACCTGCCTCGAGTTGCGCGACGTTGGAGGTCAGGGACTTGCTGTCGGTGGGGTGCAACTCAAACAAACGAAGGCGGTCACGCGAGGCGTGGCGCATCAATTTGTGCATCAAGAACGGCGAGCCGGGGTAGATCTTGGCTTGTCCGTTGGGGTTGAAGCTGGCGATTTGTTCCAAATAATCTTGCACAGGTTCGGGCAAGGCATCGATTTTTTCGGCAGCGGCCAATAATTTGAACAAGCCATCTTCGGCTTCGCCCCCTTTTTGGGCGTAATCACCATCCAAACGGTACAAGCCCGCCCCAGCATGGGTGTCAATCAAGGTGATGCCGGCCTCTTTTTGCATGAGGTGGCGCAGGGTGGCGAGCAAGGTGATGTGTTTGAGCACATCGGCATGGTTGCCCGCGTGGAAAGCGTGTCGATAACTGAACATCGCTTGATGGTAACCAAAAACTTCCGCAAGGCCTTGATTATTCGTATAATGGCGGGCTTCGCAGCGATTTTGTGGCCCCGCGGCGAAGGCGCTAAGACCCTCAGGGTTTCAGCAATCTCCCACCTAAGAGGTTCCCAGCAGAGGAACACCGACCGTGGAAAAGGGCCCGACAAACCTTTCCTCAAAGAGAAAACTCATGACAACTACTTTCAGCGCCAAACCCGCTGAGGTCGTGCACGAGTGGTTTGTGATTGACGCGACCGACAAGGTCCTCGGACGAGTAGCCAGCGAAGTTGCTCTCCGTTTGCGCGGCAAACACAAGGCCATTTACACGCCTCACGTTGACACCGGTGACTACATCGTCATCATCAATGCTGCCCAGCTCAAAGTGACTGGCACCAAGACGATCGACAAGATCTATTACCGCCATTCCGGCTACCCAGGCGGCATCACTGCCACCAACTTCCGCGACATGCAAGCCAAGCACCCTGGCCGCGCACTCGAGAAGGCTGTCAAGGGCATGTTGCCCAAAGGCCCACTCGGTTACGCCATGATCAAGAAACTCAAGGTGTATGGCGGCGCAGAGCACCCACACACCGCCCAACAGCCTAAAGTGCTGGACATCTAAGGAGCCTTGAGATGATTGGTGAATGGAACAATGGCACAGGCCGTCGCAAATCCAGCGTCGCCCGCGTGTTTCTGAAAAAAGGCACTGGTAAGATCACAGTCAATGGCAAGGACATCCAAGCCTACTTTGGCCGTGAGACTTCGATCATGATCGCCAAGCAACCCCTCATGTTGACCAACCATGCCGAAACTTTCGACATCATGATCAACGTGCACGGCGGTGGCGAATCCGGTCAAGCCGGCGCATCGCGCCACGGCATCACCCGCGCCCTGATTGACTACGATGCTTCGCTCAAGCCTGTGCTGAGCCAAGCTGGTTTCGTCACCCGCGACGCCCGTGAAGTCGAACGTAAAAAGGTGGGCTTGCACTCCGCTCGCCGCCGCAAGCAGTTCTCCAAGCGTTAATTCGCTTTTTCTGCTTCATCAAAAAGCCGCACCGGTTCGCCGTGGCGGCTTTTTGTTTGGGCGCGTGTTGGGTGAAAAGCCCATGAGGCCAGTAGCGTTACTGCTTGGCACACTCGGTAATTCCCGACCAGCGCGCTATACTATTTGCACTGAACCGGAGAAACACCATGAGCGCTGTTGCTGAAAATATCCAAACTGTCATGCCCGATCCGATTGTCTTCACCGACAGCGCTGCCGCCAAAGTGGCCGACCTGATCGCCGAAGAAGGCAACCCAGATTTGAAATTGCGCGTCTTTGTGCAAGGCGGCGGTTGTTCGGGTTTTTCGTATGGTTTCACTTTCGATGAAATCACCAACGAAGACGACACCACCATGAGCAAAAACGGTGTGTCCCTGTTGATCGATGCGATGAGCTACCAGTACCTGACCGGTGCCGAGATCGACTACAAAGAAGACCTGCAAGGTGCACAGTTCGTGATCAAAAACCCGAACGCCACATCGACCTGCGGCTGCGGCTCGTCTTTCTCAGCTTGATCCTTCCAGCCTGCGAGCCTGGCTCGCTGCCATTCAACGGGGGTAAATAGCCCCCAAGACACGGGCGCCTCGGGCGCCCGTGACGCTTTGGAGGCTGGCCGTTTCGCGGTGGAGGTTTTTAAAGGCCAACCAAGCAAAAGCCGCTGCTTCGACTTGCAGCGGCGGTAAGCCCCGATCAGCGCTGCTGACGACCGCAAGCCCGGGCACATGATGCGCCAGTCGCGCCATCAAATGGTCGTTCAGGGCGCCCCCACCACACACCACCAGCGACGTGGCATCAGCGGCATGGCGTTTGACATCCGCAGCGCAAGTGAGCGCAGTGAACTCCGTCAAAGTGGCTTGAACGTCTTGAGGCGCCCATTCATGGGAAGCCGAAAGCGCACCCATGTGCTGCTCAAGCCAAGCGGGGTTGAATAAATCTCGCCCTGTGCTTTTGGGGGGCAAACGCTGTAAAAATTCTTCGGTCATCAATTGCTGCAGCAAAGCCTGGTTGACCAGGCCTTGTGCCGCCCAAGCCCCTGCACGGTCAAAAGCCTGGCCGGTGTGCCGTGCACACCAAAAATCCATGAGTGCATTGCCGGGGCCGCAGTCCCAACCCTGAACCTGACCATCGGCGTGGAGCACGCTGAGGTTGGAGATGCCGCCCATGTTCAGCACGGCGACACAGGCGGCGGATTGGCCAAACACGCCTTGGTGAAAGGCCGGCACCAGGGGCGCGCCTTGGCCGCCTGCAGCCAGATCGCGGCTGCGAAAGTCAGCCACCACGTCGATGCCCGTCAACTCGGCCAGCAGCGCAGGGTTGATCAGTTGCAGCGTGTAGCCCACGGCGGCCTGATGGCGAGCAGCATCGCCATCGAACTCCAGGGGGCGGTGACGCACGGTTTGGCCATGCGCGCCAATGGCCATCACCTCTTCAGGCTTCATGCCAGCGGCATGCAGAAGATTTTGGACCACCTGTGCGTAATGCCGGGCAATCGCATTGCCCGCCAAAGCGCTGCGGTGCAGTTCGTCCGGCCCGCTCTGGTTGAGTTGCAGCAACTCGGTGCGGAATGGCGCTTCAAAAGGAACGAAGGCGTGGTGGGTGACCTGCAATCGACCTGACGGGTCGATCTGAGTCATGACGCCATCGACGCCATCCAGAGAAGTGCCAGACATCAGGCCAATGAAAAGAGCTGGAGCCATGAAAAACCAGTGCCGGGATCGTGAGCAGAGGGGTCGCCGTGCATTAAAAAAGGGCCTTGCGGCCCTTGTTCATCACTGACTGCTGCTTTCTCGCATTTGCGCAGCCGCCAAAAGTTGGGTTTTGGCCTGCGCTACTTGCGCATTGAAACGGGGCATGGCGCCGGGTGCAATGGGCAAAGCTTGGGCTTGCTGAATGACCTTTTGGGGATCTGTGTGTACCCCGTTGACGCGAAATTCAAAGTGCAAATGGGGTCCGGTGGACCAGCCTGTGGAGCCGACTGCGCCAATGGTTTGGCCTTTTTGGACAGTCTGTCCTTTGCGCACGTTGATTTTGCTCAGGTGCGCATACAAAGTGGAATGACCGGTGCCGTGGCGGACTTCAACCACGTTGCCGTAACCTCCCTGAACACCTGCAAAAGTGACCACGCCATCACCCACAGATTGGGCAGGCGTGCCCGTAGGCGCTGCATAGTCCACGCCTCGGTGGGCTTGCTGGGTTTTGAAGATGGGATGCAGGCGCATGGCAAAACCACTGGTCTTGCGAGAGAAAGGAACGGGGGATGCCAAATAAGCGCGGCTCAGGCTTTTGCCTTCCAGGCTGTAGTAATTGCCTTTTTGGCCCGGCTCTTGGAACCAGACGGCTGCATAGGTGTTGCTGCCGTTGTCGATCTCAGCGGTCAAAACGCGGCCTGTGCGGACGGGTTCACCGTCGGCCTCGAGGACTTCATAAACCACCGAAAAGCGGGCACCTTTGCGCAAAGTGCGGTGGAAGTCGATTTGGTTGGAAAAAATCTGGGTGATCTGGTTGATCACCGTGTCGGGCAAGCGGGCCTCGTCGGCCGCATCGTAGAGAGACCGTGTGACCGTGCCACCCGTCATGCGGATGCTGGTATTCATCGGCGAGGTCTCTAGCGCGGCTTGCCATCCTTTGTCGCTGCGCTGGATGGCCAAACGCTGGAAGAACGTGTCGGACTCTTTGTTGAGCCAGCGCACATGCAAAGCCACCAGACGCTGCTGGCTGTCTGCTTCGGCAGTGACGGCTCGGCCTGCCTGACGCAAAGCCTGTTTGGCCAATGGGTTGTTGCGCAAGAAAACGGCAGCTTCTGCATCTGCCAATCCCAAGCGGCGGAGCAGGCTCTCGGGGGTGTCAGCAGAACGTGTGGTGTCGCTGCGCGTCAAATTGAGGTTGACCAGGTCGAGCGATTGCACCTGTTCTTCAAGTTGGGCAATGGCCACAGGCACTGTGATGGTGACCACGGGTTGATCAGAAATGTCCGGCCCCAGATTGGCAATGGCGAAAGCACCGCCTCCGCCCGCCAGAAGCAAAGAGGCCAAGCTGGCGCTGATGGCTTTGGGGTGGCGCGACAACCAGCGGGCACATCGCTTGGTGCCGGCGGTGAGCACGGGATGTTGTCCATCCAGCCAGCCCAACAAGCGCTGCACGCCGACCAGCATGGCGCCGAGCAATGCGGTGCTCAGGAACAAAATACCGATCAACAGGGAGGCCAGTCGAGACTGGAGGACAGCAAAAAAAGACATTTATTCAGTGGTTGTCGTGGACCGTTTTGGCAAAGCCAAACCGGTGCGCGAGGGTCAAAATCTGGTCGTCCTAAAATGGAGCAACACAAGACAACGGGCTATTGTACCGGTCTAAACCCATTTGACTTCAGAAAAAACCCTTATGAATCAAGCGCTTGTTACAAAATTTCCGGTCACTGACAAGACGCAAAATGCGCTGGAAGTCACCTTGCGTGGTTGTGAAGAACTGATTCCCAAGGAGGATTGGCTCCAAAAGCTGGCCAAATCTGAGGCCACAGGCGTGCCTTTGCGCATCAAATTGGGTTTGGATCCGACCGCACCCGACATCCACATTGGCCACACCGTGGTGCTGAACAAAATGCGCCAACTGCAGGACTTGGGCCACCAAGTCATCTTTTTGATTGGCGATTTCACCAGCCTGATCGGCGACCCGTCCGGGCGCAACAGCACCCGCCCGCCGCTCACGCCAGAGCAAATCAAGCTCAATGCCGAGACCTATTACAAACAGGCCAGCTTGGTGCTGGACCCCAGTAAAACTGAGATTCGCTACAACAGTGAGTGGTCGCTACCATTGGGCTCCATGGGCATGATCCAGCTGGCCGCCAAGTACACCGTGGCGCGCATGATGGAGCGCAACGACTTCCATGACCGATTCAAGGCGGGTACCCCCATCAGCGTGCACGAGTTCCTCTACCCGCTCATGCAGGGCTACGACTCGGTGGCGCTCAAGAGCGATTTGGAGCTGGGCGGTACAGACCAGAAGTTCAACCTGCTGATGGGCCGCCACCTGCAGGCCGAGTACAGCCAAGAGCCGCAGTGCATCTTGACTATGCCTTTGCTGGAGGGCCTGGATGGCGTGGACAAGATGTCCAAGTCCAAAAACAACTACATTGGCATCGCCGAAGCGCCCAATGACATGTTTGCCAAGGTGTTGAGCATCTCAGACACCCTGATGTGGCGCTGGTACACCTTGCTGTCGTTCCAATCGATGGCCGAGATCGAGGTGCTCAAAAAAGAGGTGGAAGGCGGGCGTAACCCCAAAGACGCCAAGGTCATGCTGGCCAAAGAGATCACCGCCCGTTTTCACAGCGCCGCAGCGGCCGATGCGGCCGAGCAAGACTTCATCAACCGCAGCAAAGGTGGCGTGCCTGACGACATCGCCGAGGTCAGTCTGTCGGGCGCACCCCTGGGGATTGGGGCTTTGCTCAAGTCGGCGGGCTTGGCCCCGTCCACGACCGAAGCGGGCCGCCTGATCGATGGGGGCGGTGTGCGGGTCGACTCCAGCGTGGTGAGCGACAAGGGGCTCAAGCTCGAAGCGGGCACTTACGTGGTGCAAGTGGGCAAGCGCAAGTTTGCCAAGGTGACGTTGTCCTGATGGCGGTCTGGCGCACGGCAAACGGGTGGTGCCGCGTTATCCTCGTCGCATGAAAAAAATCGACAGTTGGATGACCCCCACGCGCATGCTGTGGGCATCGGTGGTGGTGGCTTTGATCACCATCGCCCTCAAAACCGGCGCTTGGTGGCTCACCGACTCGGTGGGCTTGCTGTCGGACGCCATGGAGTCACTGGTCAATCTGGCCAGTGCGGTGTTCGGCTTGATGATGGTCACGGTTGCGGCCCGCCCCGCGGACGACGATCACCCCTATGGCCACCACAAAGCCGAGTACTTTTCTTCTGGCTTCGAGGGCATCCTCATCATCGTGGCCGCCCTGGGCATCATCTGGGTGGCGGTTCATCGCTTGTTTGATCCTCAACCCATCGCGCAAGTCGGCTGGGGCCTGGCCTTGTCGGTGGGCAGCTCGGCCTTGAACGGCTTGCTGGCTTGGTTGATGTTTCGGGCCGCCCGCCAACACCGCTCAATGGCGCTGGAGGCGGACGCCCGGCATCTGGTGACCGATGTTTGGACTTCCGCCGGTGTGGTGTTGGGCATTGCCCTGGTCACCGTCAGTGGCTGGCTGTGGCTGGATGCGGTGGTGGCCATTGGCGTGGCCCTGAACATCTTGAAAGAAGGCTGGTACCTGATTTGGCGATCGTCGCAAGGCCTCATGGACGAGGCGCTGGAGCCCGAAGTTTTGACCCAAGTCAACACGGTGCTGGGCAGCTTTGCGCACCAGCGCGGCGAGACCGAGATCATCCGCTTTGACCACCTGAACACCCGCAAAGCGGGCCAGCGGCGATTTGTGGACGTGCACATGCACATGCCCTCGGCTTGGACCTTGGGCCGCGCTGCCGCTTTGCGCGGCAGCGTTGAGCAGGCTTTGATGAGCGCCGTGCCTGGTTTGCGGGCCACCATCCAGCTGTTGCCCAGCGATGTGGAGGCGCATTTTGACGATGCGAGGGACTTGAAATGATGGCCTTGTTGCAAAGGGTGAGCGAAGCCAGTGTGCGCGTAGATGGCGAGGTGATCGGACAGATCGGCCATGGTTTGTTGGTGTTGTTGTGCGCCGAAAAGGGCGACACCGAAGCCGTGGCCGACAAGCTGCTGAGCAAACTCTTGAAGCTGCGCATCTTCGGTGACGAGTCCGGAAAAATGAACCGCAGCGTGCAAGATGTGGCTGGCGGTTTGCTGCTGGTGAGCCAGTTCACCTTGGCCGCAGACGTGGCCGGCGGCAACCGGCCCAGCTTCACCCAAGCGGCCGCGCCTGAGGATGGCCGGCGCCTGTATGAACACTTTGTGGCGCAAGCGCAAAAGGACCACCCAGTGGTACAAACCGGCCGCTTTGCAGCCGACATGAAAGTGGCGCTGGTCAACGATGGGCCGGTGACCATTCCGATGCGCATGACGGCGTAACCCAAGCGACCCCCACTGCAGACTTGCGGGCCTAAGATGTGGGCGTGATGCACACCTTCCCCTGGGTTTGGGCTTGAAACGGCGCAAACCCACTTACCCCAGACGCCAGTGGACCTTGGCCCACCGACGCGGTTTGCGCACATTTGCCAATTGGCCTGTGGCGGTGCGTGGCATGGTCTGGATGGTGCTGGGCGGCTTCTTGTTTTCCTTGCTCAACACCATTGCCCGCGACCTGACGCTGCATTTGGACGTTTACCAATCGCAGTTCTTGCGTTACCTGTTTGGCTTGCTGGTGATCCTGCCCTGGGTTTGGCGCGAGGGTTGGCGGGCTTACATGCCCGTGAACCTGGCGGGGCAGTTTTGGCGTGGTGGCGTGCACACACTGGGCTTGGTTTTGTGGTTCACAGCCTTGCCCAAAATATCCTTGGCCGACATGACCGCGATTGGTTTCACCGGGCCGATTTTCATCATGCTGGGTGCCGCTTGGTTTTTGGGTGAACCCATGCGCAAAGACCGTTGGATTGCAGCCATCATCGGTTTCAGCGGGGTGCTGGTGGTGGTGTTGCCCAAAATGTCGGGCGATGGCGGTTGGTACAACCTGGTCATGCTGGCTTCGGCGCCGGTGTTTGCCGCGTCTTTTCTCATCACCAAAGCGCTGACCCGCTATGAAAAACCCGGTGTCATCGTGCTCTGGCAAGCCCTCACGGTGACGGTGCTCAGTTTGCCCATGGCGATCCCCAACTGGCAAATGCCGACCCCCATGCAGTGGTTGGCTTTTGCAGCCACAGGCGTGCTGGGCACGCTGGCCCACTACTGCCTGACCCGGGCCTTTGCGCTGGCCGACATTTCAGCCACCCAGTCGCTGCGCTTTTTAGATTTGGTGTGGGCTTCGGTGCTGGGCTGGTTGGTGTTTGGTGACATACCCAGTCAATCGACATGGCTGGGCGCTTTTGTCATTTTGTGGGCCACGGTGTGGATTGCCCGCAGGGAAGGTCGGAGAAAAACCGCCTGAAATCCCTGAGCGGGTATATTGGCCCGGACTCAACAAAAGGGGAGTTTCGTGATCGACATCGAACCCATGCGCTTTGCCTGGACACGTGGGGGGCCTGACACTTTGGTGCTGGGCCGTTTGCACTTGGCGCAGGGCCAGACTGTGTTTTTGCATGGCCCCAGTGGTTGCGGCAAGAGCAGCTTGTTGGGTTTGCTGGCGGGTGTTTTGTTGCCGCAGCAGGGCCGCGTGTCATTGCTCGGGCAAGACTGGGCGACTTTGCCTTCTGGCCGGCGCGACGCTTTTCGCGCCGACCATGTGGGCGTGATGTTTCAGCAATTCAACCTCTTGCCCTATTTGAGTGTGCTCGACAACGTGACCTTGCCCTGCCGCTTTTCTCAGCGCCGACACGCGCGTTGCCTCTGCGCAGGGGGCCCTGAGGTCTCGGCCCAAAACTGGTTGGAGCGCATGGGCTTGCCTGCCGAGCTGTGGACGCGCCGTGCCGATGCCTTGTCGGTGGGCCAGCAGCAACGCGTGGCTGCGGCCCGCGCCCTGATGGGTCAACCTGAATTGATCTTGGCCGACGAACCGACCTCGGCACTCGATGCCGCCTTGCGCCAGGATTTCATGGACGTGATCATGCAAGCCGCGCGGGACGCGGGCAGCACCTTGGTCTGCGTCAGCCATGACCCGCAACAAGCGGCGCGTTTTGACCTGCAGTGGTCCTTGCCCGACTTGAAAACAGCGGGGGCCAAGGCATGAACAGTTTGCTGAGCATCGCCCGGCACAGTGCCTGGAACCGCCGAAGCACCTTGGTCTGGGTGGTGGTGTCGCTGGCGCTGGCCACGGCCTTGCTCTGGACCTTGGAGCGTTTGCGGCACGACATTCGCAGCAGTTTTTCGCAATCCGTCAGCGGGGTTGACCTGATCGTGGGCGCCCGCAGCAGCCCTGTGCAGCTGATGCTGTTTTCGGTGTTTCACATCGGCAGCGTGCCACAAAGCATGTCCATGGACAGTGTTCGGGCGTTGACGCAGCACCGCTCGGTCTCGTGGGTCGTGCCCTTGAGTTTGGGCGACTCGCACCGGGGCTATCCGGTGCTGGGCACCACGCCTGCGTACTTCCAGCACTTTGCTTATGGCGACAAACAACCCCTGAACTTGCAGCAAGGCGCGGTGTTTGCGGGCACGCTCGATGGTTTGTACGAGGCGGTGATCGGGTCCGAGGTGGCGCGCAAAATGGGCTATGCCTTGGGTCAAAGCATCACGCTCGGTCACGGCATGGACGACCATGGTCATTCACATGGCCACAGCCATGCGCCCGCCAGCCCTGCATCCCCCAGCCATGACGACAAGCCCTTCAAGGTGGTCGGCATCTTGGCGCCGACGGGTACGCCGGTCGACCGCACAGTCCATGTCAGCCTGCAGGCGCTCGAGGCCTTGCACCTCGAATGGGTGGCGGGCGCACCCCTGCCCGGCGGTCAGATTCCCGCTGACCAAGCGCGCAAATTCAACTTGGAACCCCAAGCTGTGACGGCCGCTTTGGTGGGCCTCAAAACCCGAGCGGCCGTGTTCAACGTGCAGCGCTTTGTGAATGCTTACGAAGTCGAAGCCCTGATGGGCGTGATGCCCGGCGTGGCGCTGGGTGAGTTGTGGGCTGTGCTGGGCATGGGGGAGAACGCCTTGTTGGCCGTGTCTGCCTTGGTGGCCTTGGTCAGCGTGGTCTCGCTGATGGCGGTGGTGCTGGCGGGCCTGAATGAGCGACGCCGAGAACTCGCGGTGCTGCGTGCCGTGGGTGCGGGGCCGCGCCATGTGCTGGGCTTGCTCACCCTGGAAGGGGCTTGGGTCACCTGTGCGGGGGTCTTGCTGGGCGTTTTATTGGCACAAGTGGGCATGGCGCTGGCCACGCCCTGGATGCAGCAAGAGCTGGGCATTCGCTTGCAAATGTCGGCGCCCTTGCACACGCAGTGGGCTTTGCTGGTGGCGGTGTTTTTGGCGGGCTTGTTGGCCAGTTTGGGGCCGGCTTGGCGGGCCTACCGATTGTCCTTGGCCGATGGTTTGTCACCGCATGTTTGAGATGAAAGCAAATTTCAGCATGAACGACCGCCGCACAGCTGCCAAGATCTTGGGCGCAGGTCTTTTGAGCTTGCTGCCCGGCTGGGTTCAAGCCCAAAGCGTGCGCGAAACCGCCCGTGAATTGGTGCCGCAAATACAACCTGCCTTGTCGGCCGAAGCCCCGCCCACGGGCGCCAGCCTGCCAGGTCAGGCGCGCACCATTGGCTGGGAGCAGCTGATACCGCCCGGTTGGGACCCTTTCAAAGACCTCAAGGCCTTGAACCTGGATGCGCTCAAAGACAACGACCCCAAGGCCGAAGAGGCGCTGCAAAAAATGCGCAAGATGTGGGACAACGCGCCCATCAACCCGCTGGTGCTGGGCCAAAACCTGCGCTTGCCGGGTTATGTGGTGCCCTTGGAAGACCTGCCCGAGGGGATGAAAGAGTTTTTGCTGGTGCCTTACTTTGGGGCCTGCATCCATTCACCCCCGCCCCCGGCCAACCAGATCGTGCATGTGGTGCTCAACAAACCCGCCAAGCGGCTGCGCCTGATGGATGTGGTGTGGGTCACCGGCCCTATGAGTGCCACCAAAACCGACTCCCACATGGGGGTGGCCGGTTACCGAATTGAAGCCCGGCAAGTGTCACCTTACACCGAGAAAAAACGCTGATCAGTCGGGGTTGGAAACCCCCGACACGACGTGCCCCGAAGGCACGTGCCGGGCCGCCGATTCGATGTGCCCCGTCTGGTCGTCAAAGAAAAAGTCAGGCTCGAATTCGCGTAAAAATTCGCCCTTGGCCAAGCCACCCAAAAACATGGCCTCGTCCACTTCAATGTTCCAGTCCATCAGCGTGCGGATGGCGCGTTCGTGCGCCGGGGCACTGCGGGCGGTGACCAGGGCGGTGCGCACACGCATGGCCGGTGTGCCCTCTTGCTGCAAACGGTGCAAGGCGGCCAGCAATGGCTTGAAAGGCCCCGCCAAAAGGGGTTGCCCTGCCTTGTCCCGCTCATGGGCCTGAAAAGCCGACAGCCCTTGGGCCTGAAACACCCGCTCGGCCTCGTCAGAGAACAGCACCGCATCACCGTCAAAGGCGATGCGCACCTCGTTCGGATGCGCCTCAGACGCCAAGGCCGAGTGCGGGTACACCTGCGCAGCCGGCACGCCTGCGCCCAAAGCCGCGCGCACGTCCGACAAATGGGTGGACAAAAACAAGTTGGCATTGAGTGGCTTGAGGTACCGCCACGGCGGCTGCCCGCGGGTGAAGCTGCCGCGCTGAATGGGCAGACCGTAATGCTGCGCCGAGCGAAATACCCGCATGCCGGAGACCGGGTCGTTGCGTGACAGGATCACCACCTCGACCCGTTGCGCTTCGGCATCGTTGAAGGCCAGCAGTTTGCGCACCAATGAAAAGGCCACGCCGGGTTTGGCGGGTGCCTCTAGGCGATCCAGTTGCAGCTTCATGTAAGCCCGGTCGTCGCCTTGTTCAAACAGCCTGTTCTCTTCTTCAAAGTCAAACAAGGCGCGGGAAGAAATGGCGACGACGAGTTGGCCTTCAAGGCTTGCGGGCATGGTTCACTCCGGGATCAGACAGGTCGACATCATCGCTCACTTGACCCACTGGTTCAGCTGCATGATGGGCATGAGCACCGCCAGCACGATCAGCATGACCATGCCGCCCATGGCCACGATCAACAGGGGCTCGAGCACGGTGGCCAGCGCCATGGCGCGGCGCTGCACTTCGCTGGACAGTTGCTGTGCGGCCCGCTGCAGCATCACGGGCAGTTGTCCGGTTTGCTCGCCCAAGCGTGCAAACATCGACAGCAAGCCTGGAAAGCGTGCGTTTTGCGCCAGCGCTGTGCCCAGAGGCGCGCCTTCGCGCACCCGCACCAGCGCTTCCAGGGCATCTGCCCGCAGGGCTTGGTTGGACAGCGTGTCGGCCGCCGACTGCAAGGCCTTGAGGATGGGCACGCCTGCAGCCGTCAGCATGGCCAGCGTCGAGGCGAACCGGGCGCTGTTGTAACCCCGGGCCAAGCGGCCAATCACCGGCAAGCGCAGCCAGGCCGCGTCAAAACGCAAACGCAGGGCTTGCTGGCGCAGGGCCACGCGACATGCAAACACACCCGCTGCCAGCAACAACAGCATGAGCCAACCCCAAGTGCGCACCAAGTCGCTGATGGCCAGCATGGCCACCGTCAGGCCAGGCAGTTGGCGTTTGGTGCCGGCAAACACCCCGGCCACTTGCGGCACCACCGAGGTGACCAAAAAAATCACAATCGCCAGTGCCACCAAGCTCACGATGGCCGGGTAGAGCGAGGCCGATAACAGCTTGGAGCGCAGCAGTTGCTGGTCTTCCAGGTCGTTGGCCAGTTGGTTGAGTACATCGCCCAAATGACCGCTTTGCTCCCCGGCGGCGATCACGGCGCGGTCAATTGCAGGAAATTCTTGCGGGTATTGCGCCAAAGCACGGCCCAAAGTGCTGCCTGCATTGACTTCGGCGCGGATGGCCGCCATCAGGTGGCGCTGTTTGTCGTCTTCACCCTCTTCGGTCAGGGCGGCCAAAGCGCGTTCAACGGGCAGGCCACTGCTCACCAGGCCGGCCAGTTGGCGTGTCCACACCGCGCGTTGGCTGGTGCTGAAGGCGCGGCCACCGCCAATGGGGCGTTGCCACCAGGGCAGGGCATGGCTGGCCTCGGTTGCAGCGCCCGATGCAATCGCCTCGACCAACAGCGGCACCAGCGACTGTGCGCGCAATTGGCTGCGCGCGGTTTTCAGGCTGTCGGCCTCCAGCGTGCCTTTGCGCAGGGCACCATCGGCTTGCAGGGCTTCAAAACGGTAGGCGGGCATGGGACAAATCTCAACGGCTGAAGTAAAGCAAGCCCATCTGGCCCTGCCAGTTGAGATTGTGGGGGTTGATGGTTTGCACCTGCCCCAATGGGCGGGATGTGCCCAGCGTACCAAACCAAGCCCATTGGGGTGTCAGGGCGTAGCGGTAACTCATGCCGACGCCCAGCGAGCCGAGTCCGGCTTGCCACGGCTCTGTGGGTGTGGGGGCATTGCGCCACTGGGTGGCCCAATGGTCAGCGGTGGCCCAATTCAAGCCCGCACTCAGGCTGAGCGTGCTGCGATCGTTCAAAGGCAAGCCATAAGAAGCGCCCACCGACACGGTGGTGCCATCGCCTCGGTTCATCAGGTCTTGCGTGAGGTCGCTGCCCAGCGACCAGCGCGGGTTCAGCCTGTAGTTCACGCTCAGACGACCGCGCAAAGTATTTTGGCCCGATGAAAACCCATCAAAAGAGCTGTTGTCCTGGAGGTTCTGCACCCGCAAAGACAACCCGACCTTCAGCCGGTCATCGTCGCGCAGTTGGTAGGCCAGATTGGACTCTTTGCGGTAGCCGCTGAAATTCAGCCATTCGGTGCCCGTGGGGTGACCGAGGCGCCAACGCCCGTAACGCAAACCCAGTATGGGTCGCAAAACCGCGGAGGTGCCGGTACCCGCCACATCATGGCTTTGAACTTTGACGCCCAGGGTGTACAGCCAAGGGGATGTTGGCGTGTCTGTGGGCGCAGATTCGACCGCATTGGGTTTGGCGCCCACGCGGGTGGGGACCATCCCAACCAGCAGGCATCCAACACCCAAAATCCACAAAAATGGGGGCATTCGAAAAGCGCGAACACCAGGCATGGCGCGTCAGTCGCGCGTGACGCGCAACAGTTCTTCTGCGCTGGTCACGCCTGCATCGACCAGGCGTTGACCGTCTTCACGCATCAACACCATGCCTTGCGATAGCGCTGTGGTGCGCAACTCGGCTTCGGCCGACCGGTTGTGAATTTGCGCGCGGATTTCTTCGCTGGCCACCAGCAACTCGAACACGCCTGTGCGGCCGGCATAGCCGGTTTGACCGCACGCATCGCAGCCAGCGCCCTCGCAAGCTTGACAGCGTTTTCGCACCAAGCGCTGGGCCAGCACGCCCAAGAGCGATGAGCTGAGCAAAAACGGCTCCACGCCCATGTCGATCAAGCGGTTCACCGCGCTGGCGGCATCGTTGGTGTGCAGTGTGGCCAGCACCAGGTGACCCGTGAGCGAAGCCTGGATCGCGATTTGCGCGGTCTCGTGGTCGCGGATCTCACCGATCATGATCACATCCGGGTCTTGCCGCAAGATGGCCCGCAGCGCTTTGGCAAAGCTCAGGTCGATTTTGTTGTTGACCTGCGTTTGACCCACACCGGGCAGCTCATACTCGATCGGGTCTTCCACGGTCATGATGTTGTTGCGCGTGGCGTCCAGCCGCTGCAGTGCCGCATACAGGCTGGTGGTTTTGCCCGAACCGGTGGGGCCCGTGACCAGCAAGATGCCGTGCGGCTGGGCAATCAGTTGGTCAATTTGCGCCAGCACACGCCCTTGCATGCCCACCGCCTCCAGGGTCAAACGCGCCTCGCTCTTGTCCAGCAAGCGCAGGACCGCGCGTTCGCCGTGGGCGCTGGGCAGGGTTGAGACGCGCACATCCACCGCCCTTGAACCCAGGCGAAGGCTGATGCGACCGTCTTGCGGTAAACGTTTTTCTGCGATGTCGAGTTCGGCCATGATTTTCAGGCGCGAAATCAATGCGGCATGCAGCGCCCTGTTCGGTTGTACAACTTCACGCAACGTGCCGTCTATGCGAAAGCGCACACTCGAGTGGCGTTCGTAGGGTTCGATGTGGATGTCGCTGGCGCCATCGCGGGCCGCTTGGGTCAACAAGGCGTTGAGCATGCGGACGATGGGCGCGTCGTCGCTGGCCTCCAGCAGGTCCTCTACGGCCGGCAACTCTTGCATCATGCGCGACAGGTCGGCCTCGGCTTCGACTTCATTGACCACGGCTGCCGCCATGGACGCCCCGTGGGCTTGCCCCCCCGAATAGGCTTGGTGAATGCGCTGTGTCAATTCGGCAGGCGTGCAAGCTTGCACTTTCAAGCCTTGGCCCGCAAACTTGCGCGTCACTTCCGACAAGGCCGAGCGGTCACTGGCGTCGGACAGGCTCAGGCACAGCCTTTGGCCGTCATCCTCCAGCAGGAGCTGGTGGGTTCGCGCAAACGAATAGGGCAAAGGGTAAGTCATGGCGCAGTTGGGCACTCAAGGCCGTGAAGCGGACGGGGCCGATGGCGGCGTCGCTGGCTGTGATTCAGGGTTCAGGGCGGGCAGCACCGCAGAGCCGCTGATGGGCAGCGTGCTGGTGGCCTCAGGTTGAAAGCCTTGTTGGTTGATGCGCATTTGCTCGTAACGCCCTCTGGACAAAGCCTCTGTGGCTGCGCCATCGCGCACCACCACCGGTCGCAAAAACACCATCAGGTTGGTTTTATTGCGGCGCCTGGCTTCGGATTTGAAGAGGTTGCCAAAAAACGGCATGTTGCCCAGCCCGGGCACTCGTTCTTGGTTGTTGCTGGTGTCGTCTTGCAGCAAGCCACCCAGCACCACGATGGCGCCATCTTCGACTAGCACATGCGACTCGATGGACCGTTTGTTGGTGATCAAGCCCGTTGGCGAGTTGGTGGAGTTTTGATCGACACTGCTGACCTCTTGGTAGATCTGCATTTTCACGGTGCCGTTTTCGCTGATTTGAGGTTTCACCCGCAGCGTCAGACCGACATCTCTGCGCTCCACGGTCGTGAACGGGTTGGTTGAGCCGGGTGCGGCACTGGCAAAAGAACCGGTGATGAAAGGCACGTTTTGGCCGATCACAATTTTGGCCTCTTCGTTGTCCAAGGTCAGCAAATTGGGTGTCGATAACACATTGCTGTTGCCGTCGGTCTGCAAGAAACGCGCGACAGCGCCCAGGGCCAAGACGCCATTGCGTTGTTGACCGACCGCCAAATTAAGTCCAGTGGGTGCAACCAGCGTTCCTGCGGCTGCACCTGCGGCGATGTTCAGCAGGTTCGTGTTGCCTGTTCCAAAGTTGGTGCCCAAAAGACCGACGGTGTTGCTGCCGGTTCCCGTGCCACTCATCCATTGCACCCCAAATTGGGCCGCTTTGTCAGCGCTGACCTCGGCAATCAAACTCTCGACAAACACCTGCGCACGGCGCTGGTCCAGCATGTCAATCACGGCACGCAATTGGCGGTACTGTGGCTCTGGTGCGGTGATGATCAGCGAGTTGGTGGCCGGGTCGGCCTGGATCTGGCCACCGGTTGAAGCCTGCGGGGTTGCGTTGCTTTGGCCCAGCGTGCTGCTTGAAGGCGCAGGCGAGGTGATCGGCAAGCTGCTGTTGGTGTTACCGGGCAAAGCCGTGTTGCCTTGTGCGGTGACGGCTGCCCTCAATGTCGCTGCCAGTTTGGTGGCATCGGCGTTCTTGAGGTACACCACATGGATGTTGCCACTGGCTGCACGCGCGCCGGTGGCGCTC
Organism: Limnohabitans sp. Rim28; assembly: GCF_000293865.2. Classification (GTDB taxonomy): domain Bacteria; phylum Pseudomonadota; class Gammaproteobacteria; order Burkholderiales; family Burkholderiaceae_C; genus Limnohabitans_A. Next base: position 27,123 of record NZ_ALKN02000005.1, read on the forward strand.
GGTTGATCCAGTTGCACCACCAAGCTGCGCACCAGCGACAAGCGGGCAGGGTTGGCGGCGCGGATGATCAGCGAGTTGGTGCGCACCTCGGGCAACACCGTGGTTCTGAAAGCCGTGTCGGTTTGGCCTTGGGCTGCAGGTGCCCCTGCACCGGCGGCGGCGCCCGAATCGATCAGGCGCTGCACCATGGGCGCCAACTCAGCTGCGATGCCGTGCTGAAGGCGGATCACCTCGACCCCTGTCGCGTTGGCCACGTCGAGCGCCGCGATGATGCGGCCCAGTCTTTGCAAGTTGTCGCCGTAATCGGTGATCACCAAGGCGTTGGTGCCTGGGTTCACGTTGATGGTGTTGTTGGGGCTGATCAGGGGGCGCAGCACAGGCACCAGGTTGTTGGCGTTTTCGTGGTTAAGCTGAAAAATTTGCGTCACGACCTGCCCGCTTTTGACAGGTACAGCCCCAGCAGTCACGGTGCTGCTTTGCAGCTTGGCTTCGGCTTCGGGCAGCACGGTGTAAAGCCCTGCGGATTCAACCAGTGCAAAACCCTGAGTGCGCAGTTGCGCCGCAAACAAACGCAAAGCTTGGGCGGGTGGCACCGGCACGGTGCTGGACAGCGACATCGTGCCTTTGACCCGCGGGTCCACCACCACATTGGCACCCGACAAGGTCGCCAGCGTGCGGGCCACCGCCTCGATTTCTGCGTTGACAAAGTTGAGGGTCACAGGCTCTTTGCGAGAGACTTGTGCCAGGACCGTTGGTGCGCTCAAAGCCATGGCCGTCATGCAGGCCAAGACCACCACCGAGTGCCTCCAGTGCACCAGCTTTGACAAAAATAGAGGGCATTGAATGGAAGGCATGGGAGGATGGGGGGTCGTGGTGTGCATGGCTTGGCGCATGGTTTTTGGATGAAACTGTTTCATCCCAAAGAAAGCAGGCTGCGCACGCCTTGACGGCGGCCCAGAATGTTCAACAGGTTATCGAAAGCGGACTCATGGCCCTCTTGTGCGCTGGCTTCGCCGGTAAAGCGCAGGCGTTGGCCCACCCATTGGCCTTGGCCCGACAGCATCAAGGGCCCTTGCAAGGTACTCAGCTGCACGCTGGGGGTGGCCGTGCCCTCGGGTGTGCCCGACAGTTGGATGCGGTAACTGCCCATGGGTTTGATGGGGCTCAGGCGCGAAGACATGTTTTGCAGGTTCAATTCCAATTGACCTTGCATTTGCATGCGGCCTTGCGCCCAAAGCAGCTGCACTGAGCGGGTGTTCAGCTGCAACTGGCCTTCGGTTTGCAGGGTGTTCCAAGGCGCGCCCAATCCGGTCAGCAAGGCCGCAGGCCACACCGAGGCGTGGTCGCTGACGCGCAACTGTTGCGTGCCCCAACCCAGGCTCAATTGCACGTTGGCCGCTTGGGCCATGCAGCAATCGGCTTGCCAGCCCCAACGCACACCATTCAGGGTGGGGGCCAGCGTCCAATGGAAACGGCCTGTCAAGGCCTGTGGGTCACGGCTACCCTCGCCCCCACTCAGGCGCAATTGGGCCGAGCCTTGCCAGACCGTGCCATGGGGATTGAGCCATTGCACTTGACCTTGACTGATCTCGTACACCCCCCAGGCCAACCAGCGTGCAGGCGCCCAAACCACCATGGCCATGCTTGTGCCCAGCAGCGCTCCCCATACCGCATGGCGCCAAGCAGGTCGCACACCCATGGCCGCGGGGTGGCTTGAGCCGCGTGGGGGCGAAGGGCGCAGGTGGCTGGGCATCGTGCTCACGGCAATCTCAGCACCAAAGTGCCTTGCCACAGCACTTCGCTGGGGGAAGGGTTGGTGACTTGTTGCATGTGTGCCTGTAGAGGCAATGTTTGGGCGTGGTCACGCGCCAGGCTCAACCAGCGGGCCATGGCCAGGGCTGGAGCCGCTTCAACGCGCAGGGTGACGTTGTCACCCGATAGGCTGAGTTTGGCATGGGGCCCCAGCTCGGACAGGTTTTTCTCTAACCATTGGGTGGCTTCCGTGCGCGAGACCGCCGAAGGTTTTTGCAAACCTTGCACCTGCGCTTGCCACTGCAGCATGCGTTGGGTCTGGCTGTCGAGTGCGGCTTGGCGGGCAGGTGCTTCTTGCCAAGTGCGCCAAGCGGGCGCCAAAGCCCATTGCCACAAAACGGCCAGTGCCAGCACCAGAAAACATGTGCGAAGCAGTGTTTGTTCGCGCGGACTGCGAGCGTCCCAAGCTTGGCGCCAAGCATTTGAGGCACTTTCCTGTGCCGCTTGCCATGGTTTGAGCGCGCTCACGGTTTGACCTCCGCTGCCGTGTTCACACGCATCAGCCAGTCATCGCCATCGGCACGCCACAGGTAGCCTTGAGCGCTCAGGTTTTGAACCAGGCCTTGCTGCTGGGCTGCTGAAGGTTTGAAGTCTTGCAAGCGCAATTGACCCGTTTGGTAAGTCCATTGCCGAGGCGCTGCCAGGTCGGTGGGCAATGCGCCGCCTAAGGCATTCAGCATGGATTCCAAGTCTGCCGCACCCAGTTGGCCTACGCCTTGACGCAGACGTTCGACTTGCTGGGCCATTTGCAAAGGCGCATCGACCACCACTTGGGTGTCTGGAAACGTTTCGCGCAAGATTTGGCCCCAGCGCTGTTGTTGGTCTTGCCAGTCGGCACGTGTTTTCCAGGCCCAAGCATTGAGCCCAATCAACTGGGCGCTCAGAAGACAGACCAAACCCCAACGTACCGGACGCCAAGAGGGGCTGCGCCACAGGTTGTCCAGACTGCGTTGCAGCTTTTTGAATCGCCGGGTCTGCGCGTTGGCGCGCAGTTCAAACTGGGCCAAATCCCAATCCGAGCCGATGGCATCCAGCCAATGTTGACCCGGGGCCATGAGTCGAGCAGAGGTTTTCGTCCATTCGCTGGCCACCTGCACCACGCCAGGTTCGGCCTGAACAAAGGCCAGTTGACACGCTTCGTCGCTCAGACCCAGAGCCGGCAGATGGGCCGTGCCTGCATTGAAAGCTTGCCCCCAGACGCCGCGTTCGGCATGGCTCACCCAAAGCCATCCACTGTCGGCATCGCCCAAAGCGGTGATGCGTGCAGGCGCTGTTTCTGCAGGAGGGTTCAATTCGGGCACGATGCGATGCACCTGAATACCCGCTTGTTCCAGCGCTTGTAAGTGGGCGCTCAGCCATGTGCGATCGCACACCGCCACCCAAGGGCGTGCGGTGTTGTGCCAATCGGGTTGCAAGGCCAAGTGCAAATGGCTGGGGTCATCCAGCAAGCGTTCTTCCAGCACGCCCTGGAGGGCAGCTTGCCAGCGTGCGGGCTGTTTGTGCAAACCCGTGGGCAACTCAACCCGATGCCAAGACAGTGCTGTTGCCGGCACCATGGCCACGGTTTCTGCGGGTGCAGCGGGTTGGGGCAACAAGGCGCAGGCGGCCCATTGCAGTGTCAGCGGCTGCACCATGGGCTCGGCCCCCACCATGGCATAGGGGTAAGCCAATGCAGGGTGCGGCAAGTCGGTGGGCAGTTGGACGATCAGGGTGCGCATGTCCGAATCATTGTAGAGGGGCGCTGTGACGCTTCATGGGACTTTGGATGCGCCAGAGCATTCGCACTTGGTTGCCCTCGCGCCGCACCAAGGCGAGTTCTTGGTGCACCACGTTGTCAATGCGCATGCGGCCGTGCACCTCAAAATAGCGGCTGCGCACGCTGTGCTGCTGTTCGTCCAGCAGGCGAGCGGATGGCCCCAGGGCCTGCTGAACGGCCGTCAGGCTCGTCCAGTGAGCGCGCTGGCGTTGTTGCACCATTTGGCGCGCCGATGCCAAATCGAGCCCGGCTATGGCAGCCGACAGTACTTCGGCCGAAGCTGTATTCAGGTTCACGGGTGTGGCCTCGGGCAGCACCGTGATATGGGGCTGCAAGGCCGCTAGGCTGGTGGGGCTCAAGCCCAGCCAAACCAGTTGGGCGGTTTGCTGCGGCATCAATGGCCCTGCCCAAGTGACGGGAGCGGAGACAGTTGCTGAAACAGAAACGCCGGTCGCTGCATTGCCTGCTGAATTGGACGAGATGCTTTGTTGGCTGCGTTGAAGTTGTTGCGCCAAGGTTTGCAGCTCGGCCAAGGGCAGGTTCAAGCGCTCAAACAGTGCGGCAAATCGTGCAAATGCCTTGGGTGAGACGTGGCCGTTGTCCAGCAGGTTCATCACATTCATGCGCGATTGGGCGTCGGTGATCTGCCCCGATAAAAACACTTCGGCATCGCCGTCGCGCCATTGTTGGTCTTGCGACAAAAAGCTTGAAAGCTTGGACTCCTGTACGGGCAATGCCCAGGGTTCACCCAAATGGTCGGCTTGCGCGCCTTGGGCCGATACCGCGTCTTCGCGCAAAATCAGTCGGGTCCAATCCAAGGCCCCGGTCATCATCAGGCTGGTTTGACTGCGCCCGCGCTCGGCGGTCTCGATCTCAACTTGCCGCCACTGTTGCCACAAGGCCGCACTGGCCAAAGTGGTCACCAGTGCCACGGCCAGCATGGCGGTCAACAAGGCTGCGCCGCCTTGCGCTGCAGGGCGGCTCATGAAGCCGCTCCAGACAGGGTGGGTCGTACCCAGTCCATGCTGAGCGTGCCCGTGCCAGCCGGGCCTGGTGGCAAGCTGAGCACCAGCCTCACCCCGTCAGGTGTGTTGGGGTCCGGTATCTTGCCTGCAAGCGGAGCGCCAGCTTGTGTGGGGTTGGTGCTGACCACATCGCTGGACAAAGGGTTGGCCCAGCTGCCACCGCGGTGCACAAAGAGCTGCCATCCCGACAAGGGGTGAATCTGCACCTGACCTGCCCGCATGTCGTCATTGGGCGTCTGGCCCCATTGCTGGGCCAGGTTCCAGGCGCTTTGCCAGTCTTGCCGTTGGCTCAAGGGGTCGGATTGCCAGCGCAGCCAATCGCCGCCGCCCGGACGACCCGGGTCGGTGCGCCAAGTCCAGGCCACCACCCGAATGCTGGCCCCGGGCGCGTTGATGTGGTTGGTCGCGGGTTGTTCGGCACTGCGACGCGTCAGGCGCAACACACGGCCATCCCAGTCCCAGCTGGGGGTGCCGGGCAACTCAGCCAATTGGTCATGATCGGTTTGCCACTGGGCCAGGCCAGCCTGCAATGTGCGCACTTCGTCGGCTCTGGTTTGCAGGCTGCTTTGTGTGCGCAGCATGCCGTCCAGGCCGCGCCACACCATCAGGCTCATCAAAGCCATCACGCTGATCGCCACCAAGACCTCAATCAGGGTGAAACCTTGAACCATGTGCTTGGCGCTGTTTTTGATCATTGCCGCCCCATCACGGTGGACAGTTGCAACACATAGCTGCCTTGCTCCAATACACGCGCATCGACCCGCCTGAAATTCGGATTGGGGGTGGGTCGAACCGATACTTCAACCTGCAACAAACGCCCGGCTTGGTTGCAGTCCACGCTTTGGTTGCCCGTGTCGGGCAATTGGCGGCGCAAGCGCAGGGCAATCAATTCATTCTCAGCGCAAATCTGCCCCAGCATGCTCACAATTTGCCGTTCCGCGTTCCGGCTGAGTGAACCCGTTGCCTGTAAGCCGGCCATCAGCGCCACCGCCGTGATGCCCAAAGCAACCAGCACCTCGATCAAGGTGAAGCCACGCAAGGATGGGGCCGATCGAGGCGCTCTCATGGCCTGGAGCCCGTCCCATCGGGTGAACTTTGCACCCTGAACGGCCGCAAGCCATCGGTCACCACCCACAGGTTTTTACCCGGTGCGTTGGTGCTTGATAAGGCCAAAGCCTGCGGCTCGATCAAGGGTTCTGGCCCCAAAATGACCCGCATACCGGACACGGCGCGTGTGGTGGTGTTCAACCATGTGCGGGGCAAGCCCGGTGGCGGCAAGCCAGCAAATTCGAAATCGATGCCCGCATTGGAGGTGAGCCAAACCACGGGAACGCCTTGGGCGCGGGCTTGGGCGCGGCCAGTTTCCAGCAAGGCGGCCAACCTTTCTGCATCTCGCTCTAAACCACTTTCGGCGCTGTCGCGCAGCGACAGGCTGACCCCTGCCGTGGCCACCGCGATCAAGGCCACCACCACCAACAGCTCCATCAGGGTGAAGCCCCGGGCTGGGGCGGGGTGGTGTTTACTGCCAGCTGCCAATGTCCGCATTGTTGCCTTCGCCGCCGGCCTGACCGTCAGCGCCAAAGGACAAGATCTCGACCTCGCTGCGGATGCCAGGGTTCATGTATTGGTAAGGCCGGCCCCAAGGGTCGTTGGGCAGTTTGTCCAAATAGGGTTTCCAGTTGGTGGGCACGGGCGCTGTGGTGGGCCGCAAGACCAAGGCCCGCAAGCCTTGTTCGGGCGTCGGAAAGCGTTGGTTGTCTAATTTGTAGAGTTTGAGCGCTTGCATCAAATTGCCCACATCGGTGCGGGCGGCGGTGATGCGTGCATCGTCGGCGCGCCCCAATACGTTGGGCACGATCAGCGCGGCCAGCACGCCAATGATGGCCAAAACGACCATCAACTCGATCAAGGTGAAGCCGCGTTGGCGGTGGTGAGCGGGGCGTTGGTTTGAGGGGGCAGGGGTTTGCATGTCGTGAATCATAATCTGCCTATGTTTCAAATCAATAACATGCCCGCCCGTGTGCTGAGAACGAACACCATGACCGCGCTGATCTGGTGCCTTGCTGCGGCCGGACTCGTTTTCTGGGTGTTGAAATTCCCCCTGGATTCAGCGCCTCTTCACAGCTTGGCCGCGTCAGTCCCAAAGGACGGCTCGGGTTCGATGGCCGAGGCCGATGTCAAGACCGCTCGGGCATGGGGCGTTCAGTCGGCCCAGCCTGAAGTGAGTGTGGCTTTGTCCTCGCGCTTTCAACTGTTGGGCGTCATCGCGAGCGCATCAGGCCAAGGCAGTGCCTTGATCTCGGTGGATGGGCAGCCACCCAAAGCGTTTCGCGTGGGGCAAACATTGACCGAGGGGCTGACATTGATCAGCCTGAGCGCCAAGCAAGCCAATGTGGGGCCCACTGGCTCTGGCGTTGGCGGTTTCTCGTTGGCGCTGCAGGGTCAAGGCAAGGCGCCTTGACACTCTTGCAGGTGCATCAAGCGCGCAAAAACAGCCGATAAACCGGGTTGTCCGTTTCTTCTGCATACGGATAACCCAGGGTTTGCAAGAACTTGTCAAAGGCTTTGTCGTCTTTGGCGGGCACTTGCAGGCCCACCAAAATGCGGCCGTAGTCGGCACCTTGGTTGCGGTAATGAAACAGGCTGATGTTCCAGCCCGGCCGCATCAGGCTCAAGAACTTGAACAGTGCGCCGGGCCGCTCGGGGAACTCAAAGCGCAACAGACGCTCATCTTGTGACAAGGCTGAATGCCCACCCACCATGTGGCGTATGTGCTCCTTGGCCAACTCGTCGTGCGTCAGGTCAATCGCTTTGAAAAGTTGTTTGTTGAATTTGGCCGTGATCTTGGTGCTCTCGCCCTTGCCGTGGGTACTCAGGCCCAAAAACACATGGGCTTTGTCCGAGTCGCTCATGCGGTAGTTGAACTCGGTCACATTGCGCGGTCCGCCCGGCAAGCTGCCGATCAGCTCTAAAAAGCGCTTGAAGCTGCCACGCTCTTCAGGAATGGTCACGGCAAACAAGGCCTCTTTTTCTTCACCCACGTCGGCGCGTTCGGCCACGAAGCGCAGACGGTCAAAGTTCATGTTCGCGCCGCACAAAATGGCCGCAAAGGTCTGGCCCTTGCATTTATGTGCCGCCACATACTGTTTGATGGCGGCCACGGCCAGTGCGCCCGCCGGCTCCACGATCGAGCGGGTGTCCACAAACACATCCTTGATGGCCGCGCACACCGCATCGGTGTCCACCGTCATGTACTCGTCCACCAAATTGCTGGCCACGCGGAAGGTCTCTTCGCCCACCAGTTTCACGGCCGTGCCGTCCGAGAACAGGCCCACATCGGGCAGCGTCACGCGTTTTTGGGCCGCCACCGATTGCATCATCGCGTCAGAGTCGTTCATCTGCACGCCAATCACCTTGACCCCCGGGCGCACCGCCTTGATGTAGTTGGCCACGCCAGCAACCAATCCGCCACCGCCTATGGCCACAAACACCGCATCCAGTGGCCCTTGGTGCTGGCGCAGCATTTCCATGGCAATCGTGCCTTGGCCCGCGATCACGTCCGGGTCGTCAAAGGGGTGCACAAAGGTCAGGCCCTGCTTTTTTTGCAAGGCCAGCGAATGGTTGTAGGCGTCGGAGTAACTGTCCCCAAACAAAACAACCTCACCGCCCAAGCCTTTGACCGCATCGATCTTGACCTGCGGTGTGGTGGTGGGCATGACGATGATGGCGCGGGTGCCCAGCTTGCTGGCACTCAAGGCTACGCCTTGTGCATGGTTGCCTGCCGAGGCGCAGATCACCCCCTTTTTGAGCTGCTCAGGGCTCAGGTGGGCCATCTTGTTGTAAGCCCCGCGCAGCTTGAAGCTGAACACCGGCTGCTGGTCTTCGCGCTTCAAAAGCACCTGGTTACCCAAGCGCTTGGACAGGTTTTTGGCCGTTTCCAAGGCGGACTCGGTCGCCACGTCATACACCTTGGCGTTGAGGATCTTGATCAGGTAGTCGGCGGGTTGGAGTTTGGGGGTCATCATGTTCGGTGCGATGTCGGGCATACTGCATCGCTCAAAAGAATGGTTTGATGATAACGGCCAAAAAAATGCCCCAAGTCTTGCGACTTGGGGCAAATCCACCTTTTCAGAGGGTGGAGGAGACAACCGGTGCGGGCTAAAAAAGCACGCTTGTTCGCAATTGTAGGCGTGAATTGTTGCAATGCAGCAGAAATAGCCCTCAGAAGATAAAAAATGTGGGTTTTTTGAGCCGCGGTTTGCGCAAGATCACATGCCACGCTGGGCTTTGACCGGTTTGGGTAACATCCTGACCAGCCTTCGGCAAGACTCGCCGCAATCATTGGAGGAAAAATTCATGGAATGCACAGTCACCTGGACCGGCGCTGCCGGCACGCGCTCGGGGATGGGCTTTTTGGCCGAAACTGGCTCAGGCCACATGGTCGCCATGGACGGTGCACCAGACGCGGCCAAGCCTGAAAACGGTGGCCAAAATCTTGCCCCCCGTCCCATGGAAATGCTTTTGGCTGGCACGGGCGGTTGCACCGCCTATGACGTGGTGCTGATCTTGAAGCGCGGACGCCACGATGTGCGCGGCTGCAGCGTCAAGCTCAGCAGCGAACGCGCCGAGGTCGACCCCAAAGTATTCACCCGCATCAACATGCATTTCACAGTCACGGCCAAAGGCGTGCCTGCCAGTGCCGTCGAGCGCGCCATCGCCATGAGCCACGACAAATACTGCTCGGCCAGCATCATGATCGGCAAAACTGCCGAGATCACCACCAGTTTTGAGGTGGTGGAGGCCGCTTAAAAACCTTTTAAATCCGGTGCGCCACCGTGGTCATCACCTTGGCCGCGGCTTGCATGAGTGATTTGACCGGGGCAGGCAGCTCCACGGCACCCGCTTGTTGCGCCATTTGGGCGTGGGCAAGCTCGTCGGCTTTCATGGCCGACACAATGGCGCGAGATGCCAAATCGGACGCTGGCAGCAAATCCATGTGGCTTTGCAAATGCGCTTCGACCTGCCGCTCGGTTTCGACCACAAAGCCCAAACTCACTTGGTCGCCCCCCAGCTTGCCAGCGGCAAACCCAATGGCAAAAGCCCCCGCATACCAAATCGGATTGAGCCAAGAAGGGCGGTCATGCAGGTCCTTCAGGCGCTGTTGGGTCCAAGCCAAGTGGTCTGTCTCTTCGCGGCTGGCTTCGGCCAATTGGGCCCGCAGCGCCGGGCTCTTGCAAGCCAGGGCTTGACCGGTGTAAAGCGCTTGGGCGCACACCTCACCCACGTGGTTGATGCGCATCAGTGCGCCTGACTGGCGGCGTTCAGCGTCGCTCAGTTCCAAATCGGCCACTCGGGCGGCAGGATTGGGGCGACTGGCACGAGGCTCGGCAAAAAGGGTGCGCAAGGCGCTGTCTGTGGCCAGTATCAAAGCATTCATCATGCTCAAAGTTTACTCACCTGGCCGTCAGGCCGTCAGCTGCAGGGTCCATGATCGCTGTGCGAACTGGTGAATTGCTTTTGTCCGTTTTGAGACTTTCAATTCAAAAATAGATGGAAGTTATTGAATTTATTGGGGAAAATTGCTTTTCACAGGGGTGGTTCGAGGGTTAGTACCATGGTATGTTGCATGCCAACAACAAAAACAGCTAATCTTTCGCATATGTCTTGGCGAAGTCATTTACGTCTGGTGGAATACACACAACTTCCTGAATTGGAGGTTGGCTCAGGGTCTCGAAGGGTGATAGTCACCCATCTGATCTAGGCCCTTTATTAACCTTGGAGAAATTTGCAATGAAAAAAACTCTGATTGCTCTGGCTGTTCTGGCAGTTTCCGGCGCTGCTTTCGCACAATCTTCGGTCACCATTTCCGGCACGATCAACGTCGGTGTCTTGGACAGCGGCGCTGCTGGTGCTCAGCCAACTGTCTCCCGTATGGGTGGCGGTGCTAACGCCATCAACATCGTGACCTTGGAAGACTTGGGCGGTGGCATGCGCGCTGGTTTTGACAGCCAAATGCGTTTCAACCCAGCAACTGGTGACCGCGCCTCTGCTGGTACAGGTGCAGCACTGTTCCACGGTGCCAACGTGTATGTCGGCGGTGGCTTCGGTACCGTTCGCATGGGTAAGATCATTGAGGCTTCTAACTGCGCCTACGATCCATGGGCCTGTACAGGTGGCGCTGGCTTGAGCGCTGGCAACACAACGGGTGGCTTGATCGCTGCTCAAACAATCGCTAACGCCGTTAGCTACCAATCTCCTACCATCAGCGGCTTCAGCGTCGGCTACAACACATCCGTGTCTGCTCGTGCCAATGAGCGCAATGTTTTGAACGTGACATACGCTGCAGGCCCCATGACTGCTCAGTTCCTGCAAAGCAAGGGCAGCGTCAACATCGGTGCAACTGATGCCACCGCAATCACCGACGCAAAAGCTCAAGGCACTTCCATCGGCGCCAGCTACAACTTCGGTGTGGCCAACGTTTCTGTGTTCAACGCCAAGACTGAAGACGCTGCTGGCGCGACAACCGCTGACATCACAGGTCTCGGCTTGACCGTTCCAATGGGTGCCTACACCATCTTGGCCGGTATGACTCAAGACAAGAAAAAAGCTTCTAACCTCGACGGCCGTACAGCTGTTGGCGTGAACTATTCCTTGAGCAAGCGCACCACCTTGGGCGCTGACGTGTTCAAGCAAGACCAAGTCGGTGGCAGCAACGGCTTCGTCGTTCGCGCACGCCACACTTTCTAATCTGACGCTGGCGCAAGCCAGCTGAGGTTTAGACAACAAAAAACCCACCGTGGGAACACGGTGGGTTTTTTTGTGGCCAATCCGGCCAGTTGCGGTCTAAAGGTCCGTCAGGGCGTTAAACCACCGCGTGACAAGCGATCTTGATGCCTTTGAAGTCGCGCAGCGCAGGCCGCTCCGCACGGCAGATGTCGGTGGCCTGGGGGCAGCGGGGGTGGAAGGTGCAGCCTGTCGGCGGGTTGAGGGGGTTGGGCACTTCGCCTTGCACCGGGGTGCGGGCCCGGCCGGTGTCGTGCATCTTCGGGATCGCGTCCAGCAGCATGCGGGTGTAGGGGTGCTGTGGGTTGCCAAACAAGGTGTGTTTGTCGGCCAGCTCCACCAGTCGGCCCAAATACATCACACCCACCTGGTCGCTCACATGGCGCACCACGGCCAGGTTGTGGCTGATGAACAAATACGTCAGGCCGCGCTCGCGCTGCAGGTCTTTCATGATGTTGAGCACCTGCGCCTGCACGCTCACATCGAGCGCCGAGGTGGGTTCGTCGCACACCAAAAACTCAGGCGCCGTGGCCAATGCGCGGGCAATGGAAATGCGCTGGCGCTGCCCACCCGAAAACTGGTGGGGGTACTTGACCATGTCGAGCGGCGACAGCCCCACCGATTGGAGCAATTCGGCCACGCGGGCCTTGAGTTCTTCGGCATCGCTGATCAGGCCGTGCTCCTTGAGCGGCTCGCCAATGATGTTGTCCACCGTCCAGCGGGGGTTCAGGCTGGCATAGGGGTCTTGGAAGATCATCTGGATGCGCTGCCGCATGGCTTTGGCGTCCGATGATTTGAAGGCCGCGTGGGCGTCTTGCCCGTCAAAGGTCAGGCCGCCGCGAGTCGGCTCGTACAGGCCCACCAGCAAACGGGCCACCGTGCTTTTGCCGCAGCCGGATTCGCCCACCAGGGCCAGCGTCTTGCCGCGTTCGATCTCAAAGCTCACGCCATCGACCGCGTTGAGCAATTGGCGCGGCTTGCGCTCGATGACGCGGTTGAGCCACGGGGCCGACACGTCAAAGGTTTTGGCCAGATCGTGTGCCACGACCAAAGGCTGCGTCTTGTGCGCGTTCATGCCGCACTCCCGTTGTGCAGCCAGCAGGCCGCTTGGGTCGAACCGGCATGGACCAAGTCAGGGCGGTCTTGGCGGCAACGGTCAAACACCTGCGGGCAGCGCGGGTTGAAGGCGCAGCCTTGTGGAATGGCGTTCAGGCGCGGCATGGCGCCGTCAATTTGGTTCAGGCGTTCGCAGTCACTGTCCATGTCAGGGATCGAGGCCATCAGGCCAGCGGTGTAAGGGTGGGCCGGTTGGTTGATGACCTGGTGCACTGGGCCGATTTCGGCCACGCGCCCGGCATACAGAACAGCCACGCGGTCGCAGGTCTCGGCGATCACGCCCATGTCATGGGTGATCAGCATGACGGCTGCGCCCCGGTCTTTGCAGACCTTTTTTAGCAAGCTGATGATCTGCGCCTGGATCGACACATCGAGCGCGGTGGTCGGCTCGTCGGCCACAATCAGCCGAGGCTCGGCAGCCAGGGCCAGCGCAATCACCACGCGCTGGCGCATGCCGCCCGAAAACTGGTGCGGGTAGTGGTCGATGCGCTCTTCGGCGGCCGAAATGCCGGTGTCTTTGAGCAAGTCAATGGCGCGTTGCCGGGCCTCTTGCGGCGTCACGGGCAGGTGGGCCAAGATGGTTTCGGTCAGTTGCTTGCCAATCGAGTACAGCGGGTTGAGCGAGGTCAGTGGGTCCTGAAAAATCGCCCCAATTTTGCGGCCCCGGATGTGGCGCATCTCGTCGTTGTTCAGGTTGTCGATGCGCTGGCCTTCGAGCACAATTTGCCCCCCGGCCACACGGCCCGGTGGCTCCAGCAAGCCAATGATGGCAGCGCCCGTGAGCGATTTGCCCGCGCCGGACTCGCCCACCACGCCCAAAATTTCGCCTGGGGCAATGTCGAACGAAATGTCGTCCAGCGCACGCAGCGTGCCGTGGCGGCTGGGGAATTCCACCACCAGATTTTTGACTTGTAAAAGGCTCATCGCAATCTCGGATTCAGCGCGTCGCGCAACCAGTCACCCAACAGGTTGACCGACAAGGCGATCAGCACCAGCATCAGCCCCGGAAAAATCGTGATCCACCATTCGCCCGAGAACAAATAGTCGTTGCCAATGCGGATCAAGGTGCCAAGGGATGGCGATGTGGGCGGTGCGCCCACGCCCAAAAATGACAAAGTGGCTTCGGTCAGGATGGCCGTGGCCACCTGGATGGTGGCCAGCACCATGACCGGCCCCATCACGTTGGGCAGCACATGCTTGAACATGATGCGCAAGGGCGCCACACCCGTGACACGCGCGGCTTGCACGTATTCCTTGTTGCGCTCGACCAAGGTGGTGCCGCGCACGGTGCGGGCGTATTGCACCCAACCCGTCAGGGTGATCGACAAAATCAAGACACCAAACGCCAAGGACTCATGGGCATCGGGAAAAAGCGCACGCCCCACACCCGCGATCAAGAGCGCCACCAAAATGGCTGGAAACGACAGCATCACGTCGCACAAGCGCATCAAGAATGCGTCGATCCAGCCGCCGCGAAAGCCCGCCAACAGACCGAATCCCACGCCCACCACCACCGACAAGACCACCGACGCGAGGCCGACCACCAAAGAAATGCGCGAGCCATAAATGATGGCCGACAAAATGTCACGGCCCTGGTCATCGGTGCCCAGCAAAAACTTCGTGCTGCCGCCCTCCATCCAGGCGGGCGGTATTCGGGCATCGCTCAGCTCCAGCGTGGCCAGGTCAAACGGGTTGGTCGGCGACACCCAGCCCGCAAAGGCCGCACAAAAAAGGAACAGCGCGGCGATGGCTGCTGCCACCATCGCCGTGGGCGATTGGCGGAAGCTGTAACCCACATCGCTGTTCAGCCAGCGCTTCAAAACATTCATGGCTTACTTGACGGAGATGGATTTGAAAGGCATGTAGTTGTCACCACGTTGGGTCAAAGTGACCTTTTTGTTGATGCCCCAAGCCAGCGCTTGCTGATGCAAAGGCAAGTGGCCGATGTCGGCACTGTGCAGTTCAAAGGTTTCGCGGATCATGGCGCTGCGCTTGGCCGGGTCGGTTTCGCTTTGCACCTTGATCATCAACTCATCGACCTTGGGGTTGCAGTAAGCGCCCAGGTTGAACTGGCCAGCGCCCTTGTCGTCAGGGCAACGCATCAAGGCGTTCAGCGCGTTGTGCGCGTCATAGGTGCTGGGGGTCCAGCCCAACAGATAGAAGCTGGTGTCGCGGCGCAAGATTTTGGGGAAGTAAGTGCCCTTGGTCTCGGCCTTGAGGTTGACCTTGATGTTCGCCCGGGCCAAGTTGGCGGCCACGGCTTCGCAGATCTGACCGTCGTTCACATAGCGGTCGTTCGGGCAGTTCATGTCGATGGTGAAGCCAGTGGGGTAGCCCGCATCGGCCAACAGCTTTTTAGAGGCTTCGATGTCAAAGTGCAATCGCTTGTTCAAATCGGGGTTGAAGCCATTGATGCCGGGGCCGACCATCAGGGCGGTCGGGTTAGAGGCACCGCGCATCACGGTGCGCTTGATGCCTTCGATGTCAATCGCTTGGTAAAAAGCCTGGCGCACACGCTTGTCTTTGAAGGGGTTCTTGCCCTTCACGCTCGAGTACAGCAACTCGTCGCGCCGCTGGTCCATGCCCAAAAAGATGGTGCGCAACTCAGGCGCCACCATGGCGCGGGTGTTGGGGCTGGTGTTGATGCGCGGTACGTCTTGCACCGGCACGGGCTCCATGATGTCGATCTCGCCGGACAGCAAAGCCGCCACACGGGTGGGGTCGTTGGCAATGACCGAGAAGATGACTTCGTCCACGTTGCCTTCGATCTTGCCCCAGTAGTTGCCGTTGCGCACAAAGGTGGTGCGGATGTTGGGCTGGCGCTCACGCAGGCGGTAAGGGCCTGTGCCATTGGCGCGGAAAGACGCGGCGTTTTCAATGCCCCGGCGACGGTCCACCGGGCGTGTGGCCTGGTTGTCTTCGCACCACTTCTTGCTCATGATGAACACGGTGGACAGCACGTTGGGCAAGATCGGGAAAGGGGACTTGGTTTCGATCTCGATGGTGTGGCTGTTGATTTTGCGCACTTCCTTGATGTCGTTGGTGTTGCTGCGCATGTCGGAGCCTTCACCGGCAGCACGGGCCAAAGAGAACACCACGTCGTCGGCCGTAAAGGGCGTGTCGTCGTGAAAGCGCACGTTCTTGCGCAACTCAAAGCGCCACACGGTGGGCGATGTCTGCTTCCACGAGGTGGCCAGACCGGGTTCAAATTTCAGGTCTTTGCTCACGCCCACCAGCGACTCGTACACGTTGTTGGTCACGCTCAGTTGCAGCGATTCGTTGAGTGAGTGCGGGTCCATCGACAAAGCATCCCCCTGGTTGGCAATGCGCACGGTGGCCGCATGCGCAGCACCCAGCGACAAAGCCGAGACGAGGGTGGCGGCCAACAAGCCACGGGACAGTTTGGAAATGCGCATGGGATTCTCCTGGGGTTGAATGTGAATGCCGATCAGGCGGCTGCCTGGGGCTGAAGGGGCAAGGCTTGCTCCACCAAACTGGCGTGCAAGGCCGCACCCAGTGGCAAGATTTCGTCGTTGAAGTCGTAGCGGCTGTTGTGCAGCGGGTGCGGGCCGGGGCCGTGCGGCAGACCTTGCCCGATGCGGATGTAAGCACCGGGTTTGGCCTGCAGCATGAAAGAGAAATCTTCACCGCCCATGCTGGGCAGCATGTTCCGCCAAACTTTGTCTTCGCCCACCAAGCTGGCGGCGACATCGCAGGCGAACTGCGCCTCGGGCACGGTGTTGACGGTGGCGGGGTAGACGCGTTCGTAGGTCAATTCGGCCGATGCGCCAAAACCTTGGGCAATGCCCGAGCACAAAGACCGCAAGCGATCTTCAACCAGGTCTTGCACGCTCTCGCTGTAGGTGCGCACCGTGCCGACCAAGGTGACTTCGCCGGGGATCACGCTCATGGCGCCGGGGTGGCCGCCTTGCATCGAGCAAATGCTGACCACGGCCTGGTCAAAGGCCGACAGGTTGCGGGCCACCACGCTTTGCGCGGCAGTGATGATGTGGCCTGCCACCAGCACCGGGTCGATGCCTTGGTGCGGACGGGCGCCGTGACCGCCTTTGCCGCGGATGTGGATCTCGATGCGGTCCACCGCCGCCTGCATCGGGCCGGGGGTGATGCCGATCACGCCCAAGGGCGTCTCAGGGGAGTTGTGTTGGGCGTAGACCTGCTCACACGGAAAGCGCTCGAACAAGCCGTCTTGCATCATGGCGCGGGCACCTGCATAGCCTTCTTCGCCCGGCTGAAAGATCAGCACCGCGGTGCCATCAAAACGCCGGGTTTCGGCCAGATAACGGGCCGCACCCATGAGCATGGTGGTGTGGCCGTCGTGGCCGCAGCCATGCATCAGGCCGGGCTTGGACGACTTCCAGTTGCACTCGTTGAGTTCGGTCAGTGGCAGCGCGTCCATGTCGGCCCGCAGACCGATCATGCGGCCGGGGTGGCTGGCCGAGCGCCCCAGGCCATGCACCAAAGCCACCACGCCGGTTTTGCCGATGCCGGTGTGGATGCTGTCCACGCCGCACACCTGCAGCATCTCGGCCACGCGGCGCGCGGTGTAGACCTCTTCAAAGCCCAACTCGGGGTGGGCATGCAGGTCGCGCCTGAAGGCCGTGAGCTCGGGGTGGAACTGGGCAATGCGGGCAAACGCCGCGCCGTGCCCCAACACCGATTGCAAAGAAGCGCCCATGCTCAGTGACCTCCGGGCTTGCCCACCCGCAGGCGCGGGTCGACCACAAAGTACAACAAATCAACGATCAGGTTGATGACCACAAAGATGAGCGCGATCAGGCACAAATAAGCCGCCATGACCGGGATGTCTGCAAACGTGACCGCTTGGATGAACAGCAAACCCATACCGGGCCACTGGAACACCGTCTCGGTGATGATGGCAAACGCGATCAAGCCGCCCAACTGCAAGCCGGTGATGGTGAGCACCGGCACCAAGGTGTTTTTGAGCGCATGGCCAAAGTGGATGGTGCGGTTGGACAAACCCCGCGCACGGGCGAACTTGATGTAATCAGTGCGCAGCACCTCCAGCATCTCGGCCCGTACCAAACGCATGATGAGCGTGAGCTGAAAGATGGCCAGCGTGACGGCCGGCAACACGATGTGGTGCCAGCCCTTGGCGGTCACCAAGCCGCTGGACCACCAGCCCATTTGCACCACCTCGCCCCGGCCAAAGCTGGGAAACCAGCCGAGCATCACAGCAAACACCAAGATCAGCAAAATGCCAATCAAAAAGGTGGGCAAGGACACACCCAAGAGCGACACGGTCATGAGGAGTTGGCTGGTCCAAGTGCCCCGGCGCAAGGCGGCGTAAACCCCCATGGGGATGCCAATGAGCAGCGCCAATGAGGCGGCCACCAAGGCCAGCTCCAGGGTGGCGGGCAGGCGCTCGGCGATCAGGCGCGAGACCTTGGCGCCTTGGCGCAGGCTGAGGCCAAACTCGCCTTGCACCGCGTTGACCAAGAAGTGGCCAAACTGCACAAAGAACGGTTGGTCCAGGCCCAACGCGTTGCGCATCTCGTCGATTTGCTCTTTGGTGGCGTCTTGACCCAGCAAGAACACCACCGGATCGCCCACATACTGGAACAACAAGAACGCGATGAAAGCCACCGTGACCATGACGATCACGGCCTGGATCAGCCGCTGCAAGATGAAAGCGAGCATCAGTTGACCTTGATCAGCGTCCAATCCAGACGGTTGTCAGGGCGGTGCACCACTTCCACGTTTTTCTTCATGGCCCAAGGAATCACTTGGTTGTGCAGCGGAATGTGCGACACCGTGTCGTTGGACAACTGCAGACCTTCGGTGAGCAAACGGTTGCGCACTGGCAGATCGGTCTCGGTTTTGGCGCGGTCTACCACATAGTCCATGCGCGTGTTGCTGTAGCGCCCCACGTTGTAGTTGCCGTCACCGCCCGTGCCCACGCTGCGTGTGAGCGACTGCAGGCTGTACAAGGCATCAAAGGTGGGCACGCCCCAGCCCAGCATGTAGATGCTGGCTTCGTAGCGCTGGATCATGGGGAAGTAAGTCACCAGGGGCAAGGTGCGCAGCTTGGCGCGCACGCCCACTTTGGCCCACATGGCGGTGATGGCCTGGCAGATCTCTTCGTCGTTGATGTAGCGGTTGTTGGGGCAGGCAAAGTCCACCTCGAAGCCGTTGGGGTAGCCGGCTTCGGTCAACAGCTTTTTGGAGGCGTCGAGTGAATAAGGGAAGCGGGTGTTCACGCCTTGCGTCCAGCCGTTGACTTGGGGCGCCACCAAGGCCCCTGTGTTTTGCGACAGGCCGCGCATGGTGACGCGGTGGATGGTGTCGATGTCGATGGCCTGGTAAAGCGCCTTGCGCACCTTGACGTACTTGAGGGGGTTTTTGCCCTTGACGTTGGAGCCCGGCAATTCTTCACGGTGCTGGTCCATGCCTAAGAAGATGGTGCGGTTTTCGATGCCGTCCACCACCTTCAGGTTGGCGTTGTTGCGCATGCGGCCCAAGTCTTGCGGGCTGGGGTCCAGGATGAAGTCAATCTCACCTGACAGCAAAGCGGCGGCGCGGGTGGCTTCGTTCTTGATGGGGGTGTAGATGATTTCGGTCACGTTGGTCGGCGAACTGGCCCAACCCCACCAGAGCGGGTTTTTCACCATCACCAACTTTTGGTCAGGCTGCCATTCCTTGACCATGTAGGGGCCGCTGCCCATGGCGTTGCGGTGGGCAAAGTTTTCTTCTTTGGAGCGGATGTCCTTGGGCTCCATGGATTTGTTCTTCTCGGCCCAAGCGCGGCTCATGATGCGCAGTTCGGTCAATTGGTTGATCAGCACCGGGTTGGGGCCGCTCAGCATGACGTCGACCGTGTGGGCGTCCACCTTGACAACGCGGCTGATGCCTTGGGCGTAAATGTTGAAGTTGGAGGTTTTGGCGCGTGCGCGATCCAAAGAAAAGACCACGTCATCGGCCGTCAGATCGGAGCCGTCACTGAACTTGACGCCTTTGCGCAGATTGAAGCGGTGCTGTGTAGGCGTGACTTCGCGCCATGAAGTGGCCAAACGCGGCTCGATCTTGAAGGTTTTGCTGTTGTAGTACAGCAGCGAGTCAAAAATGGCGGCATGCACCCCGTTGCCCAAGGCGTTGTTTTGAGAATGGATGTCCAGCGTGGGGATGTCACTGGCGCTGGTCCATTTGAAAGGCTTGGCCTGGGCCTGGCCTGCAGAAGCCAAACCGGCCAAAACCAAAGAAGTGGTGAGGACACCGGACAGCCATTGGGGCGCTAATTTCTTCATTCAATCACCTCGTTCGTTGCAGTTGTATGACCCATCAGTTTGCAACATTTGTGCCTGTTGCAGACAGAGGGAATTCCCCCAAAGTGCCTGTCGCGCACCGGACTGGTGCGTTCAGTCGAGGTGCACCTTGCCGTACCAAGCCCGTGTGGTGCTTCGGGTGTTGTCGGTGTCGGTCATCAGGCCCACGCCCAACAGGGCGCCGGGGGCTTCGCCAAAGGCTTTTTCGAAATCAGCCCGAATGTTCCGCGTGTAGCTCAACCAGGTGCCCACACGGCCGGGGCCAGACTCCACAGCCAGTTTGCGGATGCGGTCGGTGCGGGGGTTGACGATCACCGACTCTGGCGGGCACTGGTTGCACCAGACATACATCAAGGTGGCATAGGGCATGGGCTCGCCGGTCAGGCTGTGGGTGAGTTCGCTCAACATGGCATTTTTGGGGCTGAACAGCTGGCGGTCGCCCTCGAACACCAAAATCAGTCGCACCGGCGAGTCTTCGGTGTCGCGTTGCTGCATGTCAGCCCCGGGAATCAGCCGCTCCACCTGCCAGTCAAACGTCAAGCGGCCCAATTGCTCGGGCGCAATGCGCAAAGGCTGGCGCAACATGCTGGCCGATGACTCGGCCTGTGCTTGCAGGGCATAGCCTTGGGGTTGGCGCTCAAGTTTGTAGGCGGTGCGCAGCTTGCCCGGCAAGACCATCTTGTCCCATTGCGCGGTGTCTTTGGCGCTGAAATGCAAGGGCAGCTGCTGCAATGGTGCGGGTCTAGGAGGGCTATCGGCCTGCGGACTTGGGGGCACCACTGAACAAGCGACCAGACCCCAACACCCAGCCACAACCCATAAGCACCTGGCGAAGGTGGACGAAGGCATTGCCGAGGGTTTCAGCGAATGGTGAGCCGCTGTGAGGCCATTTATCATGAGCTTATTAAATCTGACGAAAGTGACAAGATGTTAAATCGCCGCCGCCTCGTACAAGCCGCCCTTTTGTCCGCAGGGACATTGAACACGGCTTGGGCCCAAAGCAGTTTCCCCAGCAAACCGCTGCGCATTGTGGTGCCCTTTGGGGCGGGTGGCGTGGCCGATTTGACGGTGCGGGCCGTGGCCCAACAGCTTTCGGTCAATCTGGGTCAACCCGTGGTGATCGACAACCGACCCGGCGCGGGCGGCATCGTGGCGGCCGAGCAAGTGGCCCGGGCCGAGCCCGATGGCCACACCCTGCTGCTCATGTCCAATGGCACGGCCGTGAGTGCGGGCTTGTTCAAGGCCTTGCCCTTCAACCCCCGTTCTGACTTTGCGCCCGTGTCATTGCTTGGCCTGTTTGACATCGCCATCGTGGTGCCCGAGACTTCGCCGCACAAGACCTTGGCCGACTTGGTCAACTTTGGCCGCGCCAACCCGGGCAAGCTCAACATGGGCACCATCAACATTGGCAGTACCCAGCACCTGGCGGGTGAACTGTTTCGCACCCAAGCCAACCTCATTGCCCAGATCATTCCGTACAACGGCACACCCGCCGTGATCAACGCCCTGCGGGGTGGTCAAGTCGATGTGGCGGTCGAAATCTTGGGCCCACTCAAACCCCAGATCAACGCCAAAGCCGTGCGTTTGTTGGGCGTGATGGGCGCCAAGCGCCCCAAAGATCTGCCCCAAACCCCGGTAGTGCGCGAGTTGCCGGGCCTGAGCGACTTCAATGTGTCTTCTTGGAACGCTTTGGCTGCTCCCGGCAAGACGCCTTTGGCCGTGGTCAACCGCTTGAACGCCGAACTGGTGAAAGTGCTGACCGCGCCCGACATGGTGCAGCGCTTGGCGGGCTTCAACGTGCAAGCCCAGTCCAGCACGCCCACCCAACTGGCCCAGTTGCTCGATGCCGACATCAAACGTTGGACCGATGTGATCCAAAAGGCGGGCATACCGCAGCAGTGATGCCTTGATGCGCCTGCTGCATGGGCTTGAAAGCCCCTGCAGCAGGATTGACGCATTTTCAGCGCGGTGCGATGCGGCTGGACAGAGGGCGAGGCGTGTAGCCCGTGTCAAACCGGCACTCAGCCGCTTGCGCTGGCCGCAAGGCCGTGCACCGCGTGGCAATACCGGCAGGTGTGGGTTTGGTGCCCTGGTTGACCCAGTTCAACAACGCTTCAAAGAGCGGCGGGTAAATCGCATCGCCCAGATAGCTGTGCTCTGAGGAGTTCACATAGGTTTGCACCAGACGCGCGCCGTTGCCAGACGCTTCCATGCGTTGGCGCAGCGTGTCGCTGCCCTCTACAAAGACGGTGGAGTCGCCGATGCCGTGGGTGGTCAAGACTGGCACTTTGAAACGGCCTTGGTGGTTCACATCGGCTTCAAACCTGGCGCTTGCCTTGGCATCGGCCTTGAAGCGAAGCACTTCGGCATTCAAGGCCGCATCGTTGGCGGAGCCACTGTATTTGACGGTGTCATTGCCGAAGGGACTGGCCCCGCCGCTTTTTTCAACCACATCGCGCAAGGTAAAGGTGCCCCAATTGATGTGGCCCACGATCGAGTTTTCGGGGATTTTCAAGACATCCACGATGGTTTTGATTTTTTGGACTTCCTCGGCCGTGCGTTGTGCTGCTGGTTTGCGCAAGCCCAGACAAGCGTTGACCCGCGTGGCCAAATCGGCCGGGGTCATTTTGCTGTCAGCAGGCAAACCCAAGGCCAATGGGTATTGCGGCTCATCTGCTCGCGGGTGGTTTTGGCACAGGTGCTGGTAGATGGCGCGCAAGTCCAAGCGGAAATCGTAAGTGGTGGGGCCTGCCACCACGCCGCTGGTCAACAAAATGCCTTCCCAGGATTTGGGGTAAAGCTCCGCCGCACGGGTGGCCACCATGGCGCCCCAAGATTGCCCGTGCAGCAAAGTGCGTTGGGGCTTGGCCACGTGGTCCACAAAGATGCGGCGAACACGCTCGGTGTCTTCGGCCGCCGTGGTGACCGCAAAACCACCTTGTCTGAACACCGAGCCCGCCCAAGCATGGCCTTCGGTCAAGGTGATGGCCCAGCGCTTGATGTCTTCATCCGCCCGTGACGCTTTGGGTTCACCCAGTGCAGGGCCGCCATGGGCGTGCACCACCAGCACACCGCTCCATTTGGCGGGCGTGGCGATCAAATAGTGTGAGCCCGACGAGTCTTGCCCACGCAAACACTGGGTGCCTGCAGGAACGCCCGCAGGACAGGCCACTTTGGCTGGAGGGGCTTCTTTTGGCAAGCTGACGCAGCCCGCCAAGAACATCAGGCCTGCGATGGACAATCCAAATTGGATGGCGGTGTGTAGGGGGCGATCAGCGAGACTGTTTTTGTGCATGATGAAATCCTGAGAAAGGTTCAATTTATCAGCCGTCACTTGAGGCAACACCCGTGTTATCCCTTGTCAATGGCTTGCTGAAGTCGCTGCAGAGACAGCTTTCAAGCGTAAAAAAACCCACCGCGTTGCCACAGTGGGTTTTTGATTTTCTAAACCTCAACTGGCTTGCGCCAGCGTGGGATTAGAAGTTGTGGCGTGCGCGAACCACAAAGCCGGTGCTGCCACCGACTTGTTCTTGCTTGAACAGGTCAGCGCCCAATGTGGTGCGCTTGCTCAAAGCGTAGTTAGCGCCAATGGCCAACTTGGTATCAGCAGTAGCTGCTCTTTTCTTGTCTTTGGCATAACCAGCCAACAGGGTGTATGCGCCCATGGGCATGGAAGCTGTCACAGCCGTGATGTCAGCTGTTGTAGCGCCAGCAGCGTTTTCTGTCTTGGCATTGACTGCGGACAAACGAGCCACGCCGAAGTTGTAGCTGGCACCAACGGAAGTACCTTGACCAGCAACATCAGTGATGCTGGCAGCACCTGCGACGTCGCCTGCAATGTTCACGCTGTTCTTAGACTGCAGGTATTGAGCAGACAGAGGGCCTTTGCCGTAGTTCAAGCTCATGACCGAACGCTCGTTGGTACGAGCAGAAACGGATGTGTGGTAAGAGCCGCTGAAGCCGTTAACAGTAGGTGTTGCGTAGCTCACAGAGTTGGCGATGGTTTGAGCAGCAATCAGTGTAGAGATGGTGCCAGGTGCACCAGCGGCGAAACCAGCACCGCCTGTACATGCCCATGGGTCAAATGCGCAGTTGTTGGCTTCAATGATCTTGCCCATGCGAACGGTACCAAAACCACCGCTCAGGTAGACGTTGGCGCCGTGCAACAGCGCTGCGCCAGTACCAGAGGAGTTGCGGTCACCCGTAGCTGCGTTGAAACGCATCTGGCTGTCAAAACCGCCGCGCAAACCGCCGCCGAGGTCTTCAACAGTCACGATGTTGATGGCGTTGGCACCGCCACCCAGGGTTGATACAGCAGCAGTTGCACCAGCAGCGCCAGTGTCCATGACACCGACAGAGATCGAGCCAGAGATGGTGGCTGTGGATTGAGCGAAGGCGGTGCCAGCGGCTGCCAATGTAGCCAGAGCAGTTACATTGTTAATGAATTTGTCGAATAAAGAGTTAACTTCGAATTTGTCACTCTATGGTTTTGCAGCTTTTCCAAATCGTTTTCGAATGACCGCATCTCGCCCCCAATTTCAGTGTTTTGACACGGTCATTTCGAATGTACAAAACTCGTGTCTAAGCAGTCATTTTGGGCTGTTGAATGAGTGCTTTATGAATGTCTTATGTTGAAAATCTCTGATTATTTTGTTTACACCATGTGGTGGAAAACTTGGCATTTTCAGCCAAGTTTTGTAAGGGCATTGGCCTTTGCTTATGGCAATTTTCAGAGCGACAGAGCGGTCATTCTTTGTTCAAGATAAACGCATGACCGTCCGTCCTCTCTTCGGTTTTTTGTGCGCAAGCCTTGACGACTTCATGGTAAAGCCCTTGAATATCGTAGGGGAATCTGGGGCGTCTGCCGTGGCCATTTTGGATGCCAATCAGCCGGTGTTTTATGTGGTCAGTCCGGATGCATGGCGGGCCATGTCGAGGGGCGAAAGGGCGCCAACTCAAAACGTTAAAAACGATAAATTTCAGCGCGAGGATGAGGACGAGGACGGGCCGGATGGTTTGGCAGAAGCCCCTTCAAGGCCCCGTCGGCCAAAGAGCCCTCCGCGCAAGCGATCGGACATGACCGATTCGGTCATGACGCAAGGGGCGATGCGTTCGAATAATTTCGATGTGTTGGCCGACCAGTTGATTGCGCAAGAAAGCCAGCGCGTCCAACGCGGCGAGTTGAGTGCGGCCTCCGTGGGCATTTTGAAAAACCGGCTGGACGCCCATGTGTTGCCGTATTTCAAATACATTCCGCCCTCGCAGGTCACGCCGGTGATGATGGACGCGTTTGTCAAGCGTTTAACCGACGCCCATTTGAGTTCAACCACGGTGTCGCAATACTTGGTGGTGGTGCGCAAACTGCTGAAACTGGCCATTCGCCACGGATTTTTGCGCGAAGTGCCCGAGTTGCCCACGATCAAGGTGGCCAATCGGCCGCGCTCGATGCTGAGTCTGAAGGAGTATGCGGCTGTGGTGCGAACGGCGCACCGTTTGGTCCGCAAAGGCGACAAGGCCCCCGAGGTCAAGGCCTCGACCGGCCATCGAGAGCGTTTTTGGGTTCAGCCGCGCAACCTGAGTCTGCCGCCCGACATGGCGTGGGCCATTCGCTTCATGGTCAACAGTTTTGTGCGGCCCGGTGACTTGCGACAACTCAAGCACAAACACGTGCAGGTGGTGCGCGGCAGCAGCGTGTATTTGCGCATGACCTTGCCGCAGACCAAGCGGCACGACGCGCCCATGGTGACCTTGCGACCGGCGGTGCAGGTCTACGAGGCAGCGCTGGCGCAAGCGCGCCGAGATGGCCACGGAGAACCCGACGACTATGTGTTTTTGCCTGCCGAGACAGACCGCAATTACGCCTTGGCCGTGTTGGGCTTTTGGTTCAAGTGGGTGATGCGCGAGGCCGGTGTGGCCCCCGAAGATGCGATGGGCCGCTTGCGCACGCTGTATTGCTTGCGGCACACGTCCATCATGTTTCGCTTGCTCTATGGCCAGGGCATCGACATGCTGACATTGGCCCGCAACGCCAGAACATCGGTGCAAATGATCGAGCGTTTTTATGCGTCAGCGCTGGACGGCGAGATGAACGTGGCCATGTTGCAAAGCCGGCGCACGTCCAAAAATTGAGGTGTGCGGCCGCACCATCAAAAAACCCCTGCCAGTGGCCCGGCAGGGGTTGATGGGGGGCGAGGGCCGCTGTCTGTCGAAACAAGACCCAGCAGCGCAGGCTTCAGCCGGGTCGGATCTGGCCTTTGATGACCACGTCTTTCCAGCGGGCTTGTTCGCGTGCCACGTAGGCGCCGTACTCGGCAGGCGTGCCGCCACCGGCAATGGCGCTTTCGGCGGCGTTTTGCGCAATGACCTCGGGCGACTTGACGGCCTTGGCGCACTCTTGTTGCAGCCGGTTGATGATCTCTGGCGGCGTGCCGGCGCGGGCGTGGATGCCGTACCACTGCACGGTTTCAAAGTCTTTGTAGCCACCTTCCATGACGGTGGGGACGTCGGGCAGCACCGGAATGCGTTCGGTGGTGCCTGTGGCAATGCAGCGCAAAACACCGCTCTTGATGTGCGGCAAAAGAGCCGGTGTGCCTGCAGACATCAGTTGAATGCGACCCGCCAGCACGTCGTTCAGCGCGGGGCCTGTGCCGCGGTAGGGGATGTGCGTGATGAACATGCCGGTGGCCAGTTTGAGCGCTTCCATGGCCAGGTGACCTGCGCTGGCGTTGCCGGCCGATGCGTAGTTGAGCTGACCGGGGCGCGCGCGGACGTAGGCGACCAAGGACTTCATGTCGGTCACGGGCACGTCTTTGTGCACCACAAACAGGCTGGGCACGCGTGACAGCAAAGTCACGGGCACAAAGTCTTTGTTCACGTCGTAGCCGCTGTCGGGGTAGATCAGGGGGTTGACCGCCATCAGGCCGATGTGGCTCATGACGATGGTGTAGCCGTCGGCTGGTGCGCGGAGCATCTCTTGCATGGCGGGTACACCACCGCCGCCGCCCTTGTTGTCAATGACAAAAGACACCCCCATTTGCTTGGTCAACTGGGCCGCAATGCCACGGGCCACGATGCTGGAAGTGCCGCCGGGGGCGAACGGAATGATCCAACGGATAGGCTTACTGGGCCAGGCAGATTGGGCGTGGCCCGAAACGCCGGTTGCGGCCAGACCGGCTGCGCCCATCCATTTGAGGTAGTCGCGTCTTTGGATGGGGGAGGAGTCGTTGGAATGCATAGCGGTTGTCTTGGAATTGATTGAAATAACGAAGTTATCGATGAAACCAAAAAAAAAATGGTTTTGATAGAGGGATATTACGTATCAAAAGGCCTACTGTAAGTCGGTTTTTCTAATGCGAACTTGTCGCCACAGTGTTGGCGCCACCAAGAGCAACAAAGACACCGCCATCAGACTGCCCGATAAAGGCCGCGTGAAGAAGGTGGACCATTCACCTTGGCTGATGGTCAGTGCCTGGCGCATGGACTGCTCGGCCATGGGGGCCAGGATCAGACCGACGATGAGCGGTGCAGCCGGAAAGTCGAAGCGCCGCATCAAGTAACCCAGCAGGCCAAAGACAAACAGCATGCCGACATTGAAGACCGAGTTGCCAGCGCCATAAACGCCAGCCGTCGAGATGACGATGATGCCCGCGTACAACCAGGGCGGGGGGATCTTGAGCAGCTTGACCCACAGGCTGACCAAGGGCAAATTCAAGACCAACAAGATCACGTTGCCAATGTAAAGACTGGCGATCAGAGTCCACACCAATCCGCCTTGCTGGCTGAAAAGTTGAGGTCCGGTCTGGATGCCATAGCCTTCAAAGGCCGACAGCATGATGGCGGCGGTGGCCGATGTGGGGATGCCCAGAGTGAGCAAAGGCATGAGCACACCCGCGGCTGCAGCGTTGTTGGCGGCCTCAGGCCCTGCCACCCCTTCGATGGCGCCGTGGCCAAATTCTTCAGGGTGTTTGGAGAGTTTTTTCTCGGTGTAATAAGACAGCAGCGTGGGCAGCTCGGCCCCGCCTGCGGGCATGGCACCGATCGGAAAGCCGAAAAACGCGCCCCGGAACCAGGCCTTCCAGGAGCGGCCCCAGTCTTTTTTGCTCATCCACAAGCTGCCCGAAAGCCGCATGACTTCGCCACCTTTGGACTCGCGCCCTTGCCAGGCCAGGTACAGCGCTTCGCCCACAGCAAACAAGCCTACCGCGGCCACGGTGACTTCGATGCCGTCGAGCAGTTCGGGTCTGCCAAAGGTGAAGCGCGGCTGGCCGGTTTGCAGGTCGACGCCGATCATGCCCAGCAGCAAGCCCAGGCTGAGGGCCACCAGACCGCGCAGCATCGAGTTGCCCAGCACGGCGGACACGGCCACCAGCGACAGCACCATGAGGCTGAAATATTCGGCGGGGCCAAAGGCCAGGGCGGCATCGACCACCAGGGGTGCAAAAAAGGTGAGTGCCAGTGTGCCGATGGTGCCGGCCACAAAGCTGCCGATGGCGGCGGTGGCCAGGGCTTGGCCGGCGCGCCCACTGCGGGCCATTTTGTTGCCTTCCAAAGCGGTGACCACCGCTGCCGATTCACCCGGGGTGTTGAGCAAGATGGAGGTGGTAGAGCCACCATAGGCTGCGCCATAGTAGATGCCGGCAAACATGACGAACATGCTGGTGGCGGGCACATGGTAGGTCAGGGGCAGCAGCAAGGCGATGGTCAGTGCCGGGCCAATGCCCGGCAACACGCCCACCAGCGTGCCGACAAAGCAGCCAATGAAACCCCACATCAGGGTGGTGGGTTGCAAGGCAATGGCAAAGCCACCCATCAGGGCGTCAAAAGCTTCCATGGGGTATCCGATTCAAATGAGCCAGGGCAGGGCAGGGCCCAGGCCGACACCGAGCAAGCGGGCAAACACAAACCAGAACACGCTGGCAATCAGGCCGCACACGAGCAGTGACTTGCCATTGAAAGGGGCGTCAAAAGCACGGGCAATGCACATGCCGCACAAGGTGCCCGGCAACACAAAACCCATGGGGATGACCAACACGATGAAGGCCACCCCACCGCCCAACAAGCTGAGCAGGCGGGTGCTGGCGCCGGGCAAGGCTTCTTGCCCGGCTTCCTGGCTCAAGTCCACCTGATGGCCGCGCCAGGCGCTCAAGCCGTACAGAAACGCGACCAGGGTCAGCCCCGCCACGATGGCGGCCGGGGCCAGCACCGGGCCCACGGTCATCTGCATCAGCGATTGCGGAATGACCGTGAGCTGCCATGCGGCGACACCGCAGACGGCCAACAGCAACAAGGCCAGGCGCAATGGCGTCATGCCAGGCCCAGTTCTTTCATCAAGACTTCTTTGTCGGCAATGTCTTTGGCCAGATCGCGTTCAAAAGGGCGCTCGGTCATGAAGGCATTGGTCCATTTGCGGGTTTCAAGTTCTTGTTTCCAGCCGGCCGATTGGGTCAGGCGGGTCACAAAGTCGATCAAGTTGTTGCGCTGTGCATCGGTGATGCCGGGGGCTGCAAATACGCCGCGCCAGTTGGACTCGGAGACGTTGATGCCCAGTTCGTTCAAGGTGGGCACGTTGACGCCAGGGATGCGGCTCTTGCCCGAGACGGCCAGAGGGATCATCTTGCCCGCTTTGATTTGCTCTTCAAACTCGGAGTAGCCCGAAATGCCCGCCACCACTTGGTTGCCCAAAATGGCCGCGTTGGCGGGGCCGCCGCCTGCAAAGGCCACGTAAGCGGCTTCGCGCGGGTTTTTGCCCAGCGCTTTGATCAGCATGCCCAGGATCAGGTGGTCGGTACCGCCCGCGCTGCCACCGGCCACCGAGACGGCTTTGGGGTTGGCTTTGATGGCGGCTTCCAGCTCTTTCCAAGTTTTGATCTTGCCCGCTGCAGGCACCACGATCACGCCGGCTTCTTCGGTCAGGCGTGCAATGGGCGTGACGTTTTTGATGGTCACGGGGCTCTTGTTGGCGATGCCTGCGCCGATCATGACCGAGCCACCCACCATCAGGATGTTGCCCTGGCCTTTGCGCTGGTTGACAAAGCGGGGCAGGCCCACCATGCCGCCCGCGCCGCCGACGTTTTCAAAGGCCATATTGCCCACCAGGCCAGCAGCCTTGGCCGCGCGCTCGATGGCGCGTGCCGTGCCGTCCCAACCGCCACCGGGAGCCGCAGGCACAAACATGTTGAGCGTCTCGAACATGGGTTTGCCTTGTGCCCAAGCCGGCAGAGCCAGTGAGGCGCCTGTGGCAGCGCTGAAAGCCAGAAAATCGCGTTTGGAAATGTGCATGGAGGTCTCCTGTGTGAAAATAAAAACCACTGCCAAGGCCCATACCTTGCGCAGATGTCACGATTTTGGCGTTCAGCGCCTCACCAAGCTGTCAATCACCTGTCAAAGCTGTTCAGTGAATACCCTCAAGCCGCGAATCCTGTTGGTGGAAGACACACCCGAAATTGCCTTGTGGTTGGGTACAGCCTTGCGCCAAGCGGGCATGGAGGTGGTCTTTGCCACCGATGGTTGGCAGGCCGATCTTTGTTTGCAAGCGGGGCACGGCATGGATGCGGTGTTGCTCGATTTGCAGTTGCCAGGTCAAGACGGTTTGGCTGTTTTGCAAGCGCTGCGCGCACGGGGCGACACTGTGCCGGTGTTGATTTTGACGGCCCGCGCCAGTGTGCCGGATCGGGTGTTGGGCCTGAACATGGGTGCCGATGATTACCTGCCCAAGCCCTTTGACCTGAGTGAGTTGGAGGCGCGTTTGCAGGTGTTGTTGCGCCGGCAAGGCAAGTCCAAAGCAAGCAGTTTGCGTTGGGGCCCCGTGGAAATGGAGCCTGACAGTGCTGCGGTCTGGCTGCACGGCCAGCCTTTGGCGCTGACCAAACGTGAAGCCGCTGCGCTGCGGGTCTTGCTTGAATCACCCCAACGCGCCGTGAGCAAAGAACATTTGCACGCCGAAGTGTTTGTCGATGACAGCGCTGGCCTGGAAGCGGTGGAGGTCTTGATTTACCGCTTGCGAAAAAAAATCGAATCGACCGAGCCTTTGGCCAACGGGTCGTCGGGGGTGGCGATCACCACCTTTCGCGGCTTGGGATACATGCTGACCCCAGTGGCCACGCAGGTTTGATGTGAGCGCGGCTGCGTCTGAACGATCCGCCACAACGGCGTCCTTGCGTGGGCGTTTGTTGGCTTGGATTTTGGGTCCCCTGACGGCGCTCATCGCGCTGAACGCTTGGGTGGGTTATGGCCATGCGGTGCAGGCAGCCAACGAAGCCTATGACCGGTCTTTGTATTTGGCCGCCCGGACCTTGGCCGAAGAGTTGGTGTGGGTGGATGGACAAGCCCAACTCGAGTTGATGAAGGCGGCTGGCTATTTGTTTGAAAACCACACGGGCTCGCGTTTGTTTTACAAGCTCAGCACGGTGCAAGGGCAGTGGTTGGCAGGGTCCCGTGATTTGCCCTCTTTGCCCGAACGCCAAGAAGCTTCGGTTCAATTTTTTGCCTTGGTGCGTTTTGGGGATGGTCATTACTTGGGACAGCCCGTCCGCTTGGTGCAGCTGACCCATGTCATGCCCGATGCGAGCTTGTCGGACCCGCTGATCCACATCACGGTGGCTGAGACCCGAGAGTCTCGCCAACAGATGATTCAGCGCATTTTGGGGGACACCCTGCGCAGCCAGGGCTTGTTGTTGCTGGCGGCGGCCTTGTTGGTGAATTGGGCGGTGGGTCGGGGGATTCGGCCTTTGGAGGCTTTCAGGCAGCAATGGGCGCAAAAACGCGACGACGATTTCTCACCCGTTCATACGCCTGATTTGCCGCGAGAGCTGCGGCCTTTGATGGACACGCTCAACGCCTATGTGGACCGGTTGGGGCGTTTGATCGAGATCCGCAAGCGTTTTCTGGACAATGCTGCGCACCAGCTTCGCACGCCCTTGACGGTGCTCAAAACCCAGCTGAGTTTGGCCCAGCGCAATGTCGAACCCGATCAAGCGGGGGCTTTGTTGCTGGCGGCCCATCAAACCACCGAAGGGGCTGTGCGCTTGACCGAACAAATGCTGGCCTTGGCCCGTGTGGAGCATGCGCGCGAGATACACCCTGCTCAGTCGCTGGATCTGGTGCAGCTGGTGCGGCAGATCACCGAATCCCACGCGCTGGCCGCCCATCAGCGGGCTTGCGATCTGGGTTTTGATGCGCTGGTGCCAAGCTGCAAGGTGTCAGGTGTGGCTGTACTTTTGCAAGAAGCGGTGGCCAACTTGATTGACAACGCTTTGAACCATTGCCCTGCGGGCGCGCACATCACGACGCGTGTGGGGCCCGGTTGGGTGGAGGTGGAAGACGATGGCCCAGGGATTGCGCCAGAGCATCAGGCCCATGTTTGGGAGCGGTTTTACAGGGCGGCGCCTTCGGGTGTGGTGGGCAGTGGTTTGGGTTTGGCCATTGTGCGAGAAATCGCGCTCCAACACGGTGCGCAATGGCGCTTGCAAAGCCCTGTCCAAGAAGGCCGAGGGCTCGCCATTCGCCTGAGTTTCGTCAGCGAGATGCCAACGGGCATTTGACGTCGTCGTCCCACGGAATGGACTTGGCCGGCACTGCCTCGCAAGCCCCAGATGGGCTGCAACTGGGATCGAGCTCTTTGAACTCCAGCCGGAGTTCCACGCGGCGACTCTTTTCGGGTTGGTTCAGGATGGCCGAATTGAATGACGAGCCGCCCACAAAAAACAGGTCGCGCACGGCCTGACGGTCAGATTGACTGGGCGCTTTGGCTGCAGCGTCATCGAGCAAGACACACAGCACCCTTTGGGACCGCGCCAGACTGAGATTGAGGTTGTAAAGGTAAGAGCCCTCAGGGCTGGCGTAACCCTCTAAAACGAAGCGTTTGAGCCACATCTGACAGGCGGGTGTGCGTGCGATGTCCAGCATTTTGGGCACGAAGTCACGCAAAAAATCAGCCCGTTGGGCATCCAGTTGGTGGCTGTCCTTGGGGAACTCGGCCAATGTGCCCAATTCAAGTGTTTGCCCACGCAGTTGAACGCCAGCCAATGACTTTTCTTGGGTCATTTGGGCGATGTCTTGAAGGCAGGTCGAAATGCCCTTGTCGCGCTGAGCCCGCTGGTCGTCTTGTTGACGTATGCCTTCGGTGACGCTGAGCAAGGCCACCGCCATGGCCACCAGGAACAGGACCATCAGTGCGGTCATCAAGTCAGAAAAAGAGATCCAAAAAGGTTTTTCTGCCTGGTCTTTGCGCCGTTTTGGCGGCGTTCGATGAGGGGCCAGCATGCGGGTTCAGCGCGAGCGAGCAGCAGGGGAGGCACTGCGCAACTGTTGCAAAATTTTGTGTGACAAGCTGGCTTGCATCTCTGTCGCCAGTGTGAGCCTTTCAAGCTGCTGCAAGCCGGCATGGGGGGTGAAAAGGGTGTCCAGTTGTTGTTGGAGTTGCTCGACTTGTAAATAGCGGCTGGTCAACAGAGATTTTTCAAGCCATGTGAACACCATGGCCAAAGTGATGGCCAAGGCAGAGACCAAAAAAGCGTGGCCAACGGTTTGCACCAATTGGCTCAATTCGGTTTGAACTTGTGCAGGGTTGGAGACATCGAAGCCGATCAGACCTGCAATCAAGCCGGTGAAGGTGCCGATGATGCCCACGCCCGTCAAAATGCCGGGCATGTGGGCAAAGAAATGGGTTTGAAGCGGTGAGTCCACCAAGGCTTGCTCGGTGAAAAAGTTTTCGGCGTGGCTGATGGCTTGCCACTGCCCCGCACTCGTTTGTTGGGCAGATTCGAGGCGTTGCAGGGCCTCTACAGCTTGGTTGTATTCGGTCCAGAGCGCAGCCATTTGCGTGTCGGATTGGGCGAGGTGCTCAATGTCTGCAAGGTCCAGGCGTCCTCCGTCAGAGCTCATGTTCATGTGTGCAAAAAAAGCGCGAGACAAATGGCTGGCACGTTGCCTGGCTGCCCCGATGGGCCCCGTATCGGCGCTTTGCCATAGCGGCTGAAGGCTGCTCGCATACTGCTGCCAAGCATGCTTCAAGGCGGGCGTGGTCATGGCGGCTTGTTGAATTTCTGACAAATCAATGTGGGCGCCTGTTTCTTGGGGCGTCAGAGAAGCCAATTGGGAGACGGCTCTGGCCAACTGGTCTTTGAGGCGCATGGCAGGCAAGACAAAGTGAAAGGCGCAGTGCAGCCCGATCCACACAATCACACCGGTCACGGTCCATAAATGCCAGTAGTTTGCGAGGTGATTCATCAGGTCGAAATGGTTGTGGGTGAGTCTGTGAGGTTGTTTCAGTCTAGCAAAGACCGCGTGCAAAGTCCGACGTTGCTGCGGGGTGGCTGCCAAACCTTCCCTATTTAGAGAGCCTCTGAGCTAGAATATCGTCTTCCGAGGAGCGTTGCAGCGCCCCCTGACTTGTCATCAAGTCGGCAGCGGGGCGTGAGGCTCGGAACACTTCAACAGCAACGACGCTCATCCACTTGACGTGTGGTGAGCCTGTTTTTCCAAATTCAGTGTTCATGGTCACGCTTGTGGTTTATTCACCTTGCTTGGAGCTTTTCTCATGAATGCACGTATTCCTACCGCCGTCCACACCGACTGTGTGATCGCCGACATCGGCCTGGCCGATTGGGGCCGCAAAGAAATCAAAATCGCTGAAACCGAAATGCCTGGCCTGATGGCCATCCGTGAAGAATTCAACAAAGCCCAGCCTCTGAAGGGCGCCCGCATCACCGGCTCCTTGCACATGACCATCCAGACGGCCGTGTTGATCGAGACCCTGCAAGCCTTGGGCGCCGATGTGCGTTGGGCTTCTTGCAACATCTTCTCGACCCAAGACCACGCCGCTGCGGCCATCGCCGCCAAAGGCACACCCGTTTTCGCCATCAAGGGTGAAACTCTGGCCGACTACTGGGATTACACCCACCGCATCTTTGAGTTCGGCGCGGCCGGCACCGAAGGCGAAGGCCCCAACATGATTTTGGACGACGGTGGCGATGCGACGCTGCTCATGCACCTGGGCAAGCGCGCCGAAAAAGACGCGTCCTTGATCGCCAACCCTGGCAGCGAAGAAGAGATTTGCCTGTTCAACGCCATCAAAGCCAAACTGGCTGTGGACCCGACCTGGTACAGCCGCAAGGGCGCCCAGATCATCGGCGTGACCGAAGAGACCACCACCGGCGTGTTGCGCCTGAACGAAATGGCCGCCAAGGGCAACTTGATGTTCCGTGCCATCAACGTGAACGACTCGGTCACCAAGAGCAAGTTCGACAACCTCTACGGCTGCCGCGAATCTTTGGTGGATTCCATCAAGCGCGCCACAGACGTGATGATCGCGGGCAAAGTGGCCGTGGTCGCCGGTTACGGTGACGTGGGCAAGGGCTCGGCCCAAGCTTTGCGCGCTTTGAGCGCACAGGTCTGGGTGACCGAGATCGACCCGATCAACGCCCTGCAAGCCGCCATGGAAGGCTTCAAGGTGGTGACCATGGAATACGCCGCCGACAAGTGCGACATCTTCGTGTCGGCCACCGGCAACAAGAACGTGATCCGCTACGAGCACATGGCCGCCATGAAGGACGAGGCCATCGTTTGCAACATCGGTCACTTTGACAACGAAATCGACGTCGTGTCTTTGGAAAAGTGCCAGTGGGACGAGATCAAGCCGCAAGTCGACCACGTCATCTTCCCCGATGGCAAGAAGATCACCTTGTTGGCCAAGGGCCGTTTGGTGAACCTGGGCTGCGCCACCGGTCACCCCAGCTTTGTGATGTCGTCTTCGTTTGCCAACCAGACCATTGCCCAGATCGAGCTGTTCACCAAGCAAGACCAGTACGAGTCCGGCAAGGTGTATGTGCTGCCCAAGCACCTCGATGAAAAAGTGGCGCGTTTGCACCTGAAAAAAGTCGGCGCCATGTTGTCCGAACTCAGCGAAGAGCAAGCCGCGTACATCGGTGTGTCGAAAAACGGTCCTTACAAGGCTGACACTTACCGTTATTGAGCCCTGATCGTCAGCAGGCTGAGCCCAGCAGGGTTGGGCTTGCGATGATTTGGAGCCTTTTGTCGCTGGCCTGTAAGCGAATGCGGGTGGCCTGCCAAAACTCAGTTTCTGGCAGGCTGTTTGCATGTGGCGACTGCCATGGAGGTCGGTGCTCAGGTTGCTGACACCCGCTTTTGATGGCTGTGCTGATCACGGCCTTTTTATACCTCGTTTGACCGAACTCCACCGCATGCGCATTGACCAACTTCTCGTCGAACGTGGCTTGGCCGCGTCTCGCTCTCAGGCTCAGCGACTGATCGCCGGAGGCGTGAAGTGGCAGCAGCCCGACGGGAATTGGCGCAGCGTCGTCAAAAACCGTGACGAAGTGCCTGAAAACGCCGCCTTGGTGTTGCTGGACGATGCCGAGTCGCGTTATGTGTCGCGTGGCGGCCTCAAGCTCGAAGGGGCTTTGAAGGCCACGGGTGTGCATGTCGACGGTTTGCGTTGCTTGGATGTGGGCCAAAGCACGGGCGGTTTCACCGACTGTTTGTTGCAGCATGGCGCGGCCGAGGTGGTGGGCATCGACGTGGGCCATGCCCAGGTGCACCCGCGCATCCGCCAAGACGAGCGTGTGGTGTGCATCGAGGGTGTGAATGCCCGCGAGTTGGTGCCCGGTGACGAACGCGTGCCCGATGCGCTGGAAGGCTTTGACCTGGTGGTGGGTGATGTGTCTTTCATCTCGCTCACACTGGTGCTGCCGGGTGTGGTGCATTTGCTCAAACCCACGGGCCAGTTGCTGATGCTGGTGAAACCCCAGTTTGAGTTGCAGCCAGGCCAAGTGGGCAAAGGGGGCATTGTGAAAGACGACACGCATTTCCCGTTCATCGAAAACCGTGTGCGCACGGCATTGACCGAATTGGGCATGAAAGTGACGGCATGGCTCGACAGCCCGATTGCGGGCGGAGACGGCAACCACGAGTTTTTTGTACAGGCCTGTTGGCCTGACCCTGCCGCAGTGTTGCCTGCGCGAGCGCAAACGCGTGTGGCCCATGAGGCCGATCTGGCCGCCAAGGCGGATGCCTTGGCCAACGACTATTGATTTTGGAAGGTGTTGTGATGTCTGGTTTGAAACTGCCCATCAGTTTGGAATTTTTCCCACCCAAAACGCCTGAAGGTACCGAAAAGCTGCGTGGTGTGCGCGAAAAACTTTACGCCTTGAAGCCTGAGTTTTGCTCGGTCACCTACGGCGCGGGCGGCTCGACGCAAGAGGGCACATTTGCCACGGTGAATGCGATACAAAGCGAGGGTGTTGCCGCCGCGTCCCATTTTTCTTGCATTGGCGCGAGCAAGGCCTCGGTGCGTGCCGAGTTGGCCACCCTGAAAGCCATGGGCGTCAAGCGCCTGGTGGCTTTGCGCGGCGATTTGCCCAGCGGCTATGGGGCTGGTGGTGAGTTCCATTACGCCAGCGATTTGGTGGCTTTTATTCGGGCAGAGACCGGTGACGATTTCCACATCGAAGTGGCCGCCTACCCCGAAATTCACCCGCAGGCCAAATCCCCTGAAGCCGATTTGCAAGCCTTCGCCACCAAGGTGAAAGCGGGTGCTGATTCCGCCATCACGCAATATTTTTACAACAGTGACGCGTACTTTCGCTTTGTGGACGATGCCTACAAATTGGGCGTGGATGTGCCCGTTGTGCCCGGCATCATGCCCATCACCAGTTCATCGCAGTTGCTGAGGTTTTCAGATGCGTGCGGTGCAGAGATCCCGCGTTGGATCAGGTTGCGGCTGCAAGCCTATGGTGACGACATCGCCTCGATCAAGGCATTTGGCCTGGATGTGGTGTCCGACTTGTGCGAGCAGCTGTTGAATGGGGGCGTGCCCGCTATTCATTTCTACACCATGAACCAAAGTGCGCCCACGCTCGACATTGTGGGCCGTTTGAAATCTGGCCTGTAAGCCTTGGGCGCAACGGGTAGCTCAGCGGGGTGGGTTGAGCGGCCTGCAGCGCAAGCCGTTCTGAGTGTTTACAGGTAGGGATTCTTCAGACCCAAACCGGCCAAGATGGCGATTTCATAGGCTTCCATCTCTTCGGCGTCAAGGGTGCTGGTTTCGTGGTCCCAGCCTTGCGCGTGCAGCGTGCCGTGCACCAGCAAATGTGCGTAATGCGCTGCCAGCGTTTTGCCTTGCGCTTTCGCCTCTCTGGCCACCACGGGAGCGCACAGCACCAAGTCGGCCATCACCACCGGTTCTTGCTGGTAATCAAAGGTCAGCACGTTGGTGGCGTAGTTTTTTTTGCGGTAACCCTGGTTCAGGGAACGCCCTTCTTCTTCGCCCACGATGCGCACCGTGATTTCTGCGTCATCGGCCAGCGCATGGCGGATGGCGCGCGTGACGGCGTGGCGCGGCAGGGCGGCGCGGTGGCGCGCCGCATCGGGAATGTCACCGAATTGCAGGGACAGTTGAAGTTGTTGCAAGGGCATGGGCAAAGAGAAAATCGGTGTGTCAAGGTGGTGGGGTGCGGCGCGTTCAAGTCGTGCCGAGATTTCAGTCGCCGCTGTCCAGAGCTTTGCGCCGGGTGCTGATCCCTGCCCGCATGGGGGCACTGCCTTGTGCTTCGTACGCATCGACAATGCGGGCCACCAGCGGGTGGCGCACCACATCGGCGCTGCTAAAGCGCGTGAAGGCGATGCCTTTGACGCGCTTCAGCACACGCTCGGCATCAATCAATCCACTCAGTTGTCCTTTGGGCAGATCGATCTGGCTCACATCGCCCGTGACCACGGCCTTGGCACCAAAGCCAATGCGTGTCAAAAACATTTTCATTTGCTCGGTGCTGGTGTTTTGCGCTTCGTCCAGGATCACAAAGGCGTTGTTCAGCGTGCGACCGCGCATGAAGGCCAGTGGCGCGATTTCGATGGCGTTGCGTTCGAAGGCTTTTTGTACTTTGTCGTAACCCATCAGGTCGTACAGCGCGTCATAGAGGGGGCGCAGGTACGGGTCGACTTTTTGCGACAAGTCGCCCGGCAAAAAGCCCAGGCGCTCACCGGCTTCTACCGCTGGGCGTGTCAGCACAATGCGCTGCACGCTCGCGCGTTCCAGCGCATCCACCGCGCAGGCCACGGCCAGGTAGGTTTTGCCCGTTCCCGCTGGGCCAATACCAAAGCTGATGTCGTGGGTGGCAATGCTCTCCAGATAAGCGGCCTGGACAGGCGTGCGGGCCTTCAGGTCGGCACGGCGGGTTTGCAGTGCGGGCAGGTCGGCTTCTTCGCCCCCGCTGTCGCCCACCAGCATGAGCTGCACCATGTCGGGCGAAATCGGACGGTCAGCCCGCTCGTAGATGGCCTGCAAAATCTCCATAGCCCGCATGGCCACGGCCTTGGGCCCGTCCACCTTGAACTGCTCGTGCCGGTGCGCGATGCCCACCTGCAAACCCGCTTCGATGGTGCGCAGGTGCGCATCCATGGGGCCACACAGGTGAGACAGGCGGGTGTTGTTGTGCGGCGTGAAGGTGTGTCTGACGATCAAGTTGATAATCCTAGCTGTGCGCGGTTTTTGGCCAGTGTGGCCCGGGCGAAAGCGCATTTTCTCCCATCCAAGGCATTTAAGGCGTCCCCCACCATGATTGGCAAACTCACCGGCATCCTGAGCGACAAAAACCCACCGGAGGTGGTGGTGGACTGCCATGGTGTGGGCTACGAGGTGAATGTGCCCATGAGCACGTTCTACAACCTGCCCGCCACGGGTGAAAAAGTCAGTCTGGTCACGCACTTTGTGGTGCGCGAAGACGCGCAAATCTTGTACGGCTTTGCCACCCTGGGTGAGCGCGAGGCTTTTCGCCAGCTCATCAAAATTTCCGGCGTGGGGCCGCGAACCGCTTTGAGCGTGTTGTCGGGCATGAGCGTGACCGATCTGGCACAGGCCATCACCACCCAAGAAGTGGGTCGCTTGGTCAAAGTACCCGGTATCGGCAAAAAGACCGCCGAGCGATTGCTGCTGGAGCTCAAAGGCAAGTTGGGCGGAGACCTGGGCGGTTTGTTTGCGGTCAATACCTCCGATGCGCAAAGCGACATCCAGCAAGCCCTTGTTGCGCTGGGCTACAACGACAAAGAAGCCGCTGCGGCCCTCAAGAGCCTGCCTGCCGATGTGGGCGTGAGCGAGGGCATCAAGTTGGCGCTCAAAGCCTTGAACAAATAAGTGAACTGAGCCATGAGCATCCGCACCGACGACTTTGCCCCGCAACCCGAACCTCGGGTCATTTCAGCGGCCCCTGTTTCCCAC
Organism: Limnohabitans sp. Rim28; assembly: GCF_000293865.2. Lineage (GTDB taxonomy): Bacteria > Pseudomonadota > Gammaproteobacteria > Burkholderiales > Burkholderiaceae_C > Limnohabitans_A. The sequence continues at coordinate 67,146 of NZ_ALKN02000005.1, forward strand.
CAAGAAGAAGCCATTGAGCGCGCCCTGCGCCCCAAGCTGCTGGATGAATACGTCGGTCAGGTGAAGGTGCGTGAGCAGCTGGAGATTTTCATCAGCGCGGCCAAGATGCGCGAAGAGCCGCTGGACCATGTGCTGCTGTTTGGCCCGCCGGGCTTGGGCAAGACCACGCTCAGCCACATCATCGCCGCCGAGCTGGGCGTGAACCTGCGCCAGACCAGTGGCCCGGTGCTCGAAAAGCCCAAAGATTTGGCGGCGCTGCTGACCAACCTGGAGCGCAACGATGTGCTCTTCATCGACGAGATCCACCGCCTCTCGCCCGTCGTTGAGGAGATTTTGTACCCGGCGCTGGAGGACTACCAGATCGACATCATGATCGGCGAGGGCCCGGCGGCACGCAGCATCAAGCTGGACTTGCAGCCCTTCACCCTGGTGGGCGCGACCACCCGCGCCGGCATGCTGACCAACCCACTGCGCGACCGTTTTGGCATCGTGTCGCGGCTGGAGTTTTACACCCCCGAAGAGCTGACCCGCATCGTGACCCGGAGCGCCGGTTTGCTCAAGGCGCCGATTGACCCGGAGGGCTCGTTTGAGATCGCCCGCCGTTCACGCGGTACGCCGCGCATCGCCAATCGCTTGTTGCGCCGGGTGCGAGACTATGCAGACGTCAAGGGCGATGGCACCATCGACAAAGGCTTGGCCCAAAAAGCCTTGGTCATGCTGGATGTAGACCCGGAAGGCTTTGACCTGATGGACCGCAAACTGCTGGAGGCCGTGATCCACCGTTTTGACGGCGGCCCCGTGGGACTGGACAACATCGCCGCCAGCATTGGTGAGGAGCGCGACACGATCGAAGACGTGATCGAGCCGTATTTGATTCAACAGGGCTATTTGCAGCGCACGCCGCGCGGACGCATCGCCACATTGGCCGCCTTCAGGCATTTGGGTGTCACGCCTCCGAAAAATTTTGGGCAGTGATCCAAGGGTCTGGGCACCGACTTGGCCCCGATAATCACACCATGAATGAAACCCCTCAAGACGCGACATCGACTGGCTTTGCCCAGCTGAAACTGGCCCAGGCCACTCTGCAAAACCTGGTGCAATTGGGCTACATCCAGATGACGCCCATCCAAGCGGCCAGTTTGCCCCTGGCTCTGGCGGGGCAAGATTTGATCGCCCAAGCCAGCACGGGCAGTGGCAAAACCGCCGCCTTTGGCCTGCCCTTGATCGAGCGACTGCAAACGGCCGGCTCGCCCAGCGCCGCCATCCAAGCCGTGATTTTGTGCCCCACCCGCGAATTGGCCGACCAGGTCACGCAAGAAATCCGCCGCTTGGCCCGTGCCCGCCAGAATGTGAAAGTCGTCACCCTGTGCGGCGGCGTGGCGCTGCGTGGCCAAACCCTGAGTCTGGAGCACGGGGCCGATGTGGTGGTGGGCACACCTGGCCGCATCTTGGACCACCTGGAGCGCGGCTCGCTGAGTTTGGCAGGTGTGAACACGCTGGTGCTGGACGAAGCCGACCGCATGCTGGACATGGGCTTTTTCGACGACATCGCCAAGGTGGTGCGCCAATGCGCCAAAGACCGCCAGACCTTGCTGTTTTCGGCCACCTACCCTGAAGGCATTGCCAAATTGGCGGCCCAGTTCATGCGGTCGCCGCAAACCGTCAAGGTCGAGGCGCAGCACAGCGCCCACAAAATTCGTCAGGTGTTCTACGAGGTGAGCGAAAGCCAGCGGCTCGATGCCGTGTCCAAACTGTTGGCGCATTTCCGCCCTGAGCGCACGCTGGCCTTTTGCAACACCAAGCAGCAGTGCCGCGACTTGGTGGCGGTGCTGCAGGCCCAAGGCTACAGCGCGCTGGCGCTGTTTGGTGAGTTGGAGCAGCGCGAGCGCGATCAGGTGCTGGTGCAGTTTGCCAACCGCAGCTGCTCGGTGTTGGTGGCCACCGATGTGGCTTCGCGCGGGCTGGACGTGCAAGGGCTGGAGGCGGTCATCAATGTCGATGTGACGCCTGATGCAGACATCCACATCCACCGCATTGGCCGCACCGGCAGGGGCGATGCCGAAGGCCTGGCGCTGACTTTGGCCAGCATGGACGAGATGGGCGCGGTCGGCAAGATCGAGGTGATGCAGGGCCGCGAATCCAATTGGGAGCCCTTGTCCGGCCTGACGCCTGCTGGCGGTGGGCTGCTGCAACCACCCATGCGCACGCTGCAAATTGTGGGTGGACGCAAGGAAAAGATTCGTGCGGGTGACGTGATGGGCGCGCTGGCGGGCGAATGCGGCCTGACGCGAGAGCAGGTTGGCAAAATCAATGTGAATGAGTTTTCGACCTATGTGGCGGTGCAAGCGGCCTTGGCCAAAAAGGTCGAGGCGCAGCTGTCGCACGGCAAGATCAAAGGCAAAAGTGTGAAAGTGCGATTGCTCTGAGGCGTTTATGGAAACCAAGTGGCTGGAAGACTTTGTGAGCTTGGCTGAAACCCGCAGTTTCAGCCGTTCGGCGCAGCTGCGCCATGTCACGCAACCAGCGTTTTCTCGCCGTATCCAGTCGCTCGAAGCTTGGGCGGGGGCCAACTTGGTGGACAGAAGCTCTTACCCCACCCAACTCACGCCAGCGGGCGTGACCTTGTATGCGCAGGCACTCGAGATGCTGCAGGCGCTGCAAAACACCCGGGCCATGCTGCGAGGCCACAACGCAGTGGGGAAAGACTTTATCCAGTTTGCGGTGCCCCACACCTTGGCTTTCACTTTCTTTCCGGCTTGGATGGCGGCTTTGCGTGAGAGTTTTGGCCCGATCAAAAGCCGATTGAGCGCCCTCAATGTGCACGATGCGGCCATGCGCATGGCCGAGGGCGGGTGTGATGTGCTGATCGCATACCACCACCCGTCGCTGCCGTTGCAAATTGACCCCGATCGTTATGACATGGTGGTGTTGGGGCATGAGGTCTTGGCGCCCTACGCCCCTGCTCGCCCGGATGGTCGTGCGCTGTTCAGCTTGCCGGGTCTTGCGGCCAAGCCATTGCCTTATTTGGGCTATGCGCCAGGCGCTTATTTGGGTGAGATCACCGACTGGATTTTGAAGCAGGCTGGCACGCCGGTGCATTTGGAGCGGGTTTACGAAACGGACATGGCCGAGGGTTTGAAGGTGATGGCTTTGGAGGGACATGGCGTGGCTTTCTTGCCCCGAAGCGCGGTGAAAAAAGAAGTGCAAGCGGGTGCGCTGGTCGAGATGACGCTGCCGGAAGGGCAGGCGCTGGCGCTCAACATGGAGGTGCGGGCTTATCGCGAAAAACCGTTCTCTCAACCCACAACACCCAGTCCGGCGCATCTGCTTTGGCAGCATTTGACCCAAAGCACGGGCCCCATTCATTCGTCTCGTTAAGCGTTCATCTTTTGTTAATGTTTGTGGCTTGATGGTCAGGGAAAACCTGAGCAGAACAGGCCTCAGAACAGGCTATATTCACCCACTTGACTGGACAGGCACGCTTTGTGCAAAAGACCGGTGTGGAGGTTGTGGTGATGCGTCAACTTGGTGCATATCCAGCCAAAACCCTTGTCCATCAAAAGCCCTAGGGTACTTACCTAGGCCATCCAAGTCCGGATTTGTCATCTAATCTGGGAGTGGCTTTTTGCCGCTCAACCGTTCTAAAGAGGATTCAACCCATGAAGAAATATGCACACACCGTGATCGGTACCGTTCTGGCGACAGCCGGTTTGTTGGCAGGCACATCCGCGATGGCCGGCAAGACACTTGACCAAATCAAGCAGCGCGGTCAAATTGTTTGTGGTGTCAACACAGGTTTGGCAGGGTTTTCGGCCGCTGACTCCAGCGGCAACTGGTCGGGTCTCGATGTGGACCACTGCCGTGCTGTGGCGGCTGCCGTTTTGAGCGACGCCACCAAAGTCAAGTACGTGCCCCTGACCGCCCAGCAGCGCTTTACAGCCTTGCAGTCTGGCGAAATCGATGTGTTGGCCCGCAACAGCACCAGCACGCTCAGCCGTGACGCTTCCTTGGGTCTGCACTTTGCCGGCGTGAACTACTACGACGGCCAAGGCTTCATGGTTCCCAAAGGCAAGATCACCAGCGCCAAGCAGCTCAAGGGCGCCACCGTCTGCGTGCAGTCCGGCACCACGACAGAGAAAAACCTGACCGATTACTCGCGCGCCAACAAGCTCAACCTGAAGCCTGTGGTGTTTGAGAAAGTGGAAGCCGCTACCGGTGCTTACTTCGCGGGCCGTTGCCAGGCTTACACCACCGACACCTCCGGCTTGGCCTCTGTGCGTGCCAAAGAAGCCAAGGACCCAGCCGCCCACGTGATCTTGCCCGACCTGGTCTCCAAAGAGCCCTTGGGCCCCATGGTTCGCCGCGGTGACGACGAGTGGTTGGCCATCAACAAGTGGGTGTTGGCTGGTTTGATCGAAGCCGAAGAGTACGGCATCACCCAAGCCAATGCTGACCAAATGAAGTCCAGCGACAACCCGCAAGTCGGTCGTTTGCTCGGCGCGACGGAAGATTTGGGCAAGCATTTGGGCCTGGACAAAGAGTGGCTCTACCGCGCGATCAAAGTCACCGGCAACTACGGTGAGATTTTTGAGCGCAATGTGGGCCCCAAGACCTCCATCAACCTGCCCCGCGGCATGAACCGTCAGTGGAATCAGGGCGGCTTGCTGTACTCGGCACCGCTACGTTGATGTCCTGCCTCTTTTGAAGGCTCTGAATACGCCCCTTCTTGGGGCGTATTTTTTGCCAAACCGTTTTTATTCAGGCAGCTAGCATGTCCCATTTTTCTATGATTGAGGCCAGACCCTCACCCGACAAGAAAAACCGGTCGATTTCGTGGCGCAGCCGCGAAGGGCGATCGGTCATCTACCAGGTCGTGGCGCTTTTGTCGGCTTTTGCGCTGGTGGCTTTGTTGGTGCGCAATACCCTCGCCAACATGCGTTTGCGCGGCATCCAAAGCGGTTACGATTTTTTATTTCAACCGTTTGGCTTTGACATCAGCGAAACGGTGATCGATTACGCGCACAACAGTTCGTACTTTGTGGCGTTTGCGATCGGCATGCTCAACACCCTGAAGGTGGCCATCATTGGCATTGCCTTGGCCACCGTGCTCGGGGTGTTGATTGGCGTGGGCCGGTTTTCGGCCAACTTTTTGGTGCAAAAGATTTGCTATGCCTTTGTGGAGTTCTTCCGCAATGTGCCGGTCTATTTGCAGTTGCTGATTTGGTATTTGGTGTTTGCTGAAGCTTTGCCCGACTTGGACAACGCCTGGAATGCGGGCCACTTTTACCTCAGCAAAAACGGTATTTCTTTCCCTTGGCCCGTCTGGCAGTTGGGCCAAACACTGGCCTTGGTCGGGGCGGTTTTGGGCCTGGTGTTCGGGCTGTATTATCGGCATTTGGCACGGGCACACTTTGACCGCACGGGCCATGCGCGACCTGTCTTCGGGGTGGTTTTGGCCGCCATTTTGGGCATGGCCGTTTTGGGCTGGCTGGCCGGTGGTGCACCTGCGGAGTGGGATCTGCCCAAAGTGGGCGATTTCCAAATCGAAGACGGTGGCGCCTTCAGCCCCGAGTTCATGGCCTTGCTGTTTGGCTTGGTGTTTTACACGGCAGCTTTCATTGCCGAAGTGGTCCGTTCGGGCATCGCGTCGGTGTCTTTGGGTCAGCATGAGGCCGCAGCCTCTTTGGGCTTGACCAAAAACCAGTCCATGCGCCTGGTGGTGTTGCCGCAGGCTTTGCGGGTGATCATTCCGCCGCTGACCAGCCAGTACCTCAACCTGACCAAGAACTCCTCTTTGGCCGTGGCCATCGGCTACCCTGAACTGGTGTCGATCGCCAACACCACACTCAACCAAACGGGGCGCGCCATCGAGGCCCTGTCGATTGTGATGTTGGTTTACTTGACCCTGTCCCTCATTACCTCGGCGCTCATGAACTGGTTCAACGCCAGTGCCGCCATTCAGGAGCGCTGACATGACCATGGTTTTCAAATCCAGTGAAGCGCGGCCCATGCCGGGTCGCAGCGCAGGCCTAGGTGCCTGGTTTCGGGCCAACTTGTTTTCCAGCGTTGGCAACAGCCTCTTGTCGGTGGTGTTGTTGGCTGTGTGTTTGTGGCTCTTGTATTCGTCCATGGACTGGGCGGTGGTGCAAGCGGTGTTCGGGGCCAATTTGCAGGCTTGCAATGAAGTTCGCGGTGTCGGCGCTTGCTGGGGTGTGATCACCGAAAAAGGCCGCTTGATCGTGATGGGCCGCTACCCTGAAGCCGAGCATTGGCGGCCGGTGATCGCGACCGCTTTGATGTTGGGTGTGGTGGTCATCAGCTGCATGCCGCGTTTTTGGAACAAATCACTGCCCTTGATCTGGGCCCTGATGTTGGTGGTTTACTTTGTGCTCATGAAGGGCGGATTTTTCGGTCTGACCGACGTCGACACCGACCAGTGGGGCGGCTTTCCGCTCACGGTGATGCTGACCGTGATTTCCATGACCTTGGCGTTTCCCTTGGCCATTTTTGTGGCTTTAGGGCGTCGCTCCAACATGCCCGCCATCAAGGCTTTGTGCACCCTGTATGTCGAACTGATCCGTGGCGTGCCGCTGATCACCGTGCTGTTCATGGCCTCGTTCATGCTGCCCTTGTTCATGCCCGAGGGCGTGAAGATCGACGTGCTGGTGCGCGTGGTGGTGGGCATCACGCTGTTTTCGGCAGCTTACATGGCCGAGGTGATTCGCGGTGGTCTGCAGGCTTTGCCCAAGGGACAAACCGAAGCTGCAGCCACTTTGGGCCTGACTTATTGGCAGACCCAGCGCATGATTGTTTTGCCGCAAGCCTTGGCCACCGTGGTGCCGTCCATCATGAACACCTTCATCGGCCTGTTCAAGGACACATCGCTGGTCACCATCGTGTCCCTCTATGAGCTGACCGGAGCTTTGGGTCTTGCGCTCAACTCGGACGCCGACTGGCGCCCCTTCAAGATCGAAGCCTACCTCTTCATCACCTTCATTTATTTCGCGTTCTGCTTTGCCATGTCGCGCTACAGCCTGTGGATCGAAGAGCGCACGGCCGTGAGCAAAGTCCGCTGAACGAAAGACACCTATGACCTCCAACGCGACCCCCATCATTGAATTCAAAGGCGTGAACAAGTGGTATGCCAGCAATGGCTACCACGTGCTGCGCGACGTCAACCTGCAGTTCGCCAAAGGCGAAAAAGTGGTCATTTGTGGCCCCTCGGGTTCGGGCAAATCCACCCTGATCCGCTGCATCAACGCCCTGGAGGAATACCAGGAAGGCACCCTCACCGTGGACGGCACCGTTTTGGGCGATGACCTCAAGGGCATCGACCAAGTGCGCCGCGAAGTCGGCATGGTGTTCCAGCAGTTCAACCTGTTCCCGCACCTGACGGTGATGGAAAACCTGATCTTGTCACCCACTTGGGTGGCCAAGATGCCCCGCAAAGAAGCCATCGACAAAGCCATGGTGCAACTGGAGCGTGTGCGCATTGCCGAGCATGCCCACAAGTACCCGCTGCAGTTGTCCGGCGGCCAGCAGCAGCGCGTGGCCATTGCCCGTGCGTTGTGCCTGACCCCCAAGATCATGCTGTTCGATGAGCCCACCTCGGCCCTCGACCCTGAGATGATCAAGGAAGTGCTGGACGTGATGATCGAGTTGACCAGCCAGGGCATGACCATGCTGTGCGTCACGCACGAAATGGGCTTTGCCAAAGCGGTGGCCGACCGCGTGATCTTCATGGACCAAGGTCAGGTGGTTGAGCAAGCCCCGCCCCAGCAATTCTTTGATGCGCCGCAAACCGATCGGGCGCAAGACTTTTTGTCCAAGATACTCGGGCATTGAGCGTATTCCACCGCAAACGTTCGCACCAGAGTTGGGGTCACGGGTTGGGGCGATTTGGCGAGCTTGCGAGTATGAGCCCGGCCCGTGACCCCAACTCTGGTTCCAATCAAGTGAACCCCAATGACCTACCAGTAGGTTTGCGACAATACGCCCCATGACCCAAGAACTGACCCTCACTCGCCCCGACGACTGGCACCTGCATGTGCGCGATGGCGCCGCCCTGGACGTGGTGGTGCCCCACACCGCTGCACAATTTGCCCGCGCCATCATCATGCCCAACCTCAAGCCGCCGGTGACCACGGCAGAGCAGGCGTTGGCTTACAAAAAGCGCATCTTGGCCGCTGTGCCCCGGGGCATGGCCTTTGAGCCACTGATGACCTTGTACCTCACCGACAACCTGGACCCGGCAGAGATCGCCCGTGCCAAAGCCGCAGGCGTGGTGGCGTGCAAGTTGTACCCCGCTGGTGCCACGACCAACAGCGACGCGGGTGTGACCGATCTGCGCAAGATTTACCCTGTGCTCGAAGCCATGCAGCGCGAAGGCGTGCTGCTCTTGGTGCATGGCGAAGTGACCACGTCCGACATCGACCTGTTCGACCGCGAAGCGGTGTTCATTGAGCGGCACTTGATGCCTTTGCGCCGGGACTTTCCGGCGCTCAAAATCGTGATGGAACACATCACGACCTCGGAGGCGGTGCAGTACGTGTCTGCGGCCGACAGCCACTTGGCAGCGACCATCACGGTGCACCATTTGCTGTACAACCGCAATGCCATCTTCACGGGGGGCATTCGCCCGCATTACTACTGCCTGCCTGTGCTCAAGCGCGAGACGCACCGCCAGGCGCTGGTGCAAGCCGCCATCTCGGGCGACCCACGCTTCTTTTTGGGCACCGACAGTGCGCCCCATCCGGCCCACTTGAAAGAGCACGCCACAGGCTGTGCCGGTTGCTACACGGCGCATGCCGCCATGGAGATGTACGCCGAGGCCTTTGACCAGGCGGGTGCTTTGGACAAGCTGGAGGGGTTTGCCAGTTTGTTTGGGGCCGATTTTTATGGCTTGCCACGCAACACAGACCGCATCACTTTGCGCCGTGAAAACTGGACGCCCCCCGAGAGCTACGCGTTTGGCGAGGCCGAACTCAAGCCCTTGCGTTCCGGCGAGGCGCTGCCGTGGCGACTGCTGAGCGCCTGAATCCCCACCGTGCTGGTCGTCGCTGCGCAGCCGCTACGGCCCTGCGTGTGAGTGACATCGATTGGCAAGCGCCCTGGCTGGCCGACTGGCGCGCTGTGGGAGAGCCCATCGCCCAGCAAGTGGCCACGGGTTGCCCCCAGCACCAAGCTTTGAATGCAGCCCGCCGTGCCTCCGTGCGTTTTGTGCCCCAAGACGACTTGCCAGAAGGTCAGGCCTATGAAGACTTCATCTTTGCCAGGGGCCAAGTGCCCACCCGTGAAGGCTTGCACGACTTTTTCAATGCCTTGTGCTGGATGCATTTCCCCTTGACCAAAAAACGTTTGAACCAGCTGCAAGCCCATGAAATCGCCCGCGCTGGTGTGGGCCAAGTGCGCGGCAAAGTCCGCGATGCGGCGACCGTGTTCGATGAAAATGCTTTGCTGGTTCAGCCGTCTGACGCATTGTGGGAGGCGCTGACTGGTCACCGATGGGCTGACGCCTTCATGGGATTGAGAAGTGAGTGGGCGCACACACGCGTTTGGGCCTTTGGCCATGCTGCGTTAGAAAAAGCCGTGCAGCCCTACAAGTCGATCACAGTGCACATGTGGCGTGTGCCGCTGGGTGTGCCGTCACAAGACATCGATGCTTGGTTGGCGCAAGACTTGACCGAGACCAAGTTGTCGCAAAAACCCTTCAGTCCTTTGCCCCTGCTGGGCTTGCCCGGTTGGTGGCCCGACAACGAAAACCCTTCTTTTTACGCCGACCCCACCGTTTTCAGGCCCAAACGGCGTCCATCCCCCATTGAAAAACCACACGCCGATCAGGATTACGAAGCACTGTCTTGAATTTGTATTTTGAGACCCTAATATTCAATCCCACGTGCCCGCGTATTTCGGGCTGAAAGTGAAACTCAACATGAAACGCATTTTTCTTTTTGTCATGACCAACCTGGCTGTGGTGGTCGTGCTGGGCATTGTGGCCAACCTGCTGGGCGTCAACCGATTCCTGACGGCCAATGGCCTGAACTTGGGCGCACTGCTTGGTTTTGCGCTGATCATGGGTTTTGGCGGCGCCATCATTTCCTTGCTCATCAGCAAGCCCATGGCCAAGTGGACATCCGGCGTCAAGGTCATCACCCAGCCTGCCAATGCCGATGAAGCCTGGATCCTGGACACGGTGCGCAAGTTTGCCGACAAGTCCGGCATCGGCATGCCCGAAGTCGGCATCTTTGAGGGTGACCCCAACGCATTTGCCACCGGCGCTTTCCGCGATTCGGCGCTGGTGGCGGTGTCGACCGGCTTGTTGCAAAACATGACGCACGAGGAAGTCGAGGCGGTGATCGCCCATGAAGTGGCGCACATTGCCAACGGTGACATGGTCACCATGACCTTGATCCAGGGTGTGATGAACACCTTTGTGGTGTTCATCTCGCGCGTGGTGGGTTATGCGGTGGACAGTTTCTTGCGCAAGGGTGACAGCGAAAACACCGGGCCTGGCATGGGTTACTACATCACCACCATCGTGATGGACATTCTGCTGGGCTTTGTGGCGGCGATCATCGTGGCCTGGTTCAGCCGCCAGCGCGAGTTCCGCGCGGATTCCGGCGCGGCCCAGCTGATGGGCCGCAAGCAGCCCATGATCAATGCCCTGGCCCGTTTGGGCGGTGTGCACACGGCCGAGTTGCCCAAGACCATGGCGGCCATGGGCATTGCGGGGGGCATCGGTCAGCTGTTCAGCACCCACCCGCCGATTGAAGAGCGGATCGCTGCGCTGCAAAACAGCGCCTCATAAAGACGTTTCGTCTTTGGCCAGTGCGTCCAGGTGGGATGTGTCTCCCCATCCCACCAAGGACAGGCCTTCAGGTGTCCATAACAAGCGGTTGACTGCGGTGTTGGTGAGCGACCAAGTGCGAGGGGCCTGATGGTCCAGGCGGGTGGCCGCGCGATACAAGATGTCGAGCACACCGCCATGGGCCACCAACACAATTTGTTGCCCGGTGTGTTGGGCGGCCAACTCGTTCACGCTGTTCATGATGCGCTGATGCAACACCAGCAGTGATTCGCCGCCGCCAGGTGGCGTCCACTCGGGTGTGCGTTTGCGCCATTGCACAGCGTGCTCGGGCCACTCCGCTTCGACTTCGGAAAAGGTGTGTCCTTGAAAAACACCAAAATGCCGTTCGCGCAAACCCACATGCGTACGCACAGTCTGTCCCACGGCATTGGCCAGGGCTTGTGCCGTGGTGTGCGCCCGTGACAAGTCACTGGCATAAATGGCATCCACCGTTTCACGACCCGTCAATGCGCGTGCCAAGCGATCGGCCTGCAGCAGCCCGGTGTCGTTGAGTGGAATGTCCAAATGACCTTGGAGGCGTGTCTCCACGTTCCAAGCGGTTTCTCCGTGGCGAATCGCCAAAATTCGGGTGAAGTCCATGGGCCTGAACCGCTCAGCGCGGCAATTCAATGTTGACCCGCCGTAAGCCCGCTGGCGGGTTGGGGAAATTGGCCAGGGCGGCTTGAAACAGTGTGGCAAAAATCGGGACGCTGTCACTCCATGGACCCGAGTGGCTGGCCCGGGTTTCGTACACCACCTGGCCCGACTTCAAGTCGCGCATGATCAGGCTCACATCGCGTCGGTAATGGGTGGGTGGCGGAAAGCGCATGCCCATGCCCACGCCAATGTGCGGTCCAAATCCACCGCCAAAGCCCGAACCCACGGCGATGCTGCCATAAGGTGCCCAACCTGGGGCGAGCGGTCGGCCCCAAGGGTCGGCCAAGTAGCGGTTGCCCCCGAAGCCCACCAACACACTCAATTGGGCCCCCGCATCGTCGCGCACCAGGCCCACGGCGGTCATGGCGGCTTGGGCTTGTTGTTCGGCCAAGCCCGCTTCCGGGTTGCTGGCTTGAGAGGGGAGGCGCTCAAAACGGTAGGTGGCCCCTAGCAGGCTCATGCCGGGCGGCACCGCCGCCACCGACACCACATCGCTGTCGATCAGGCGCATCGAAGCACAGCCCGACAGCAGACCCAAGGTCGCTGCGGCCAAGGCCAACAAAAAACGCCGAACGATCGTGTTCATGAAGATGCTCTCTTGGTGGTTCAGATGGAAATGACCTGGATGCCTGGCAAGGCGGATTCCTTGAACTCTTCCTCGTCAAAAGCCTTATCGCCGTCGTCTGATTCGATGCCCGTGATTTTCAGATCCTTGAAGCCGTGCAATTTGGCGTCCATCAGATGCGAGGGCACGACATTTTGCAAGGCCGAAAACATGTTTTCAATCCGGCCAGGGTGCTTCTTTTGCCACTCGCGCAGCATGTTGCCCACCTGCAGGCGTTGCAAATTCTCTTGGCTGCCACACAGTGTGCAGGGGATGATGGGGAACTGTCGGTGCGCTGCCCAACGGATCAGGTCGGACTCGGCCACATAGGCCAGCGGGCGGATCACCATGAACTCGCCGTTGTCACTGACCAGCTTCGGCGGCATGCCCTTGAGCTTGCCGCCAAAGAACATGTTCAAAAAGAAGGTCTGCAGCATGTCGTCGCGGTGGTGGCCGAGCGCCAGTTTGTTGCACTTCAATTCACGTGCCACGCGGTACAAAATGCCCCGGCGCAGTCGGCTGCACAGGCTGCACATGGTTTTGCCTTCGGGGATCTTGTCCTTCACGATCGAATACGTGTCTTGCGTCTCGATGTGGAACTCCACGCCCAGCTCTTTGAGGTAGGCGGGCAGGATGTGCTCGGGAAACCCTGGTTGCTTTTGGTCCAGGTTGACCGCGACCAATTCGAAGTCGACCGGCGCACGGGCCTTCATCTTGAGCAAGATGTCGAGCATGCCGTAACTGTCCTTGCCGCCGGACATGCAGACCATGATGCGGTCGCCTGCCTCGATCAGGTTGAAGTCGCTGATGGCCTGGCCCATTTGGCGGCACAGGCGTTTTTCGAGCTTGTGGGTTTCGCGTTCGATCTTGATGGCTTTGGCGGCCTCTGATTCGGCTTGTGCTTGTACCCAGGCGTTGTCTGCTTCTGTGTCTGTGTTCATGAGGTTCACCACTGTCCGGTTTCCATGCGAATGGCCACTTCGCAGTCTTCAAAAATTTCAAGTTTGGCAATCTTGACGCGCACGCCCAAAACGCCGGGCAACTGCATCAGGCGGTTGGAGACTTTGCCAATCAGCGTTTCCAGCAGGTTGATGTGCTCAGCCGTGCATTCATCGATGATGATTTTGCGCACTTTGCGGTAGTCCAGCACCGAGTGGATGTCGTCGTCGCTGGGCAGCAGGGGTTGCGTACCCAGGTTCAATTCGGCGTCCACCTGGATCGGCTGGGGATCGGTTTTTTCGTGTTCGAGGATGCCCAGGTTGGCGTCAAAGCGCAAACCGGTCAGCTCCAAGGTTTGATGGCCAGCAGGGGTTTTCATCTGGAAGATTTGGTCTGGAAAATTTCCACCCCAACCGCTTCGCAGTCCGGGTACACATCGGGTTTGCAGCTGGACAGGCGCACCGCCTGCACCTGCGGGTGGGCGATCAGCTCGCGCATCAGGTCGTCGCACAAGGTCTCTTGCAAAACGATGTGGCCTTGGGCCACCCGCTGTGCAATCACCTCGCGGATGAAATCGTAGTCCACCACCTCGGCCAGATCGTCTTGCGTCGGTGTGGACGCGCTGTAGGGCACGAACAGCTCCACATTGAAGACGATCCGCTGGGGGCCGAGCTTTTCAAAGTCGTGCGCACCGATGCGCACGTCCACCGTGTGGTTGCGTAAAAACAGGCGGCGGCAGTTCAGCGCCAATGGTGTCATCAGATCGCTCATGCAGCACCTTTCGGGTCGGCCAAAAACATCACATCCCGCGCCAAAGGCACCAGGTGCTGGCCGTTGTCCACACACACCGTGGTGCCGGTGATGCAGGGGTTTTGCGCCAGAAACAGGCAGGTGGCCGCCACCTGCGCCGGGTCGATCGGCTCGCGCAGCAGGTTCACGCGGCTGGCGCGGTCAAAGTTCTCCTGGGTTTGCGGGCCGCTCAAAAACATCAGGCCTGGGGCCACGCCGCACACCCGCAAGGGGGCCAAGGCCTGCGCCTGCAAGGCCACGGCACGCTCGAGCGCCAGTTTGGATACGGTGTATGAAAAATAGTCCGGGTTCAGGTTGAACACCTTCTGGTCCAGGATGTGGACCACGCTGCGCTGGCCGGGCGTGGCCTTGGGCGAGGTTTGCTGCGCCATGAGTGAGGCCATCAACATGGGCGCGATCAAATTCACCTCGATTTGCTGGCGCGCACCGGGCAAGTCCATGTCGGTGCCCTCGTCCGGCTCGAACAGCGAAGCGTTGTTGACCACGCAGTCGAGCGGGCCGTGGCTTTGCGCGATGTGCGCCATCATCTGTTCGACTTGTGCGCTTTGTGCCAAATCGGCTTGCACGCATTCAACCAAGCCCCCAGCGGCCTGCAGTTCCGCCTGCAGCGCCTTGGCCGCATCGGCCGAGCGTTGGTAATGGCACCACACGCGCCAGCCCGCCGCCGCAAATTGGCGAACGATCTCTGCGCCCAGGCGATGAGCGCCTCCGGTGACCAGAACTTGTTTCATGAAGGGGGGCTGGGCAGAGGGGACTGCGCCAGAACATCCAAAGTGACAAAGGCCTGAATTATCGGGCAAGCCATGGAATGGACCCCCGGTGCCCCGGCAAACCCCCGTACGCCTTCGGCGACAATCAGCGCGTGAGCTTGCCGAATCCCCATCCCCCTGCTGAATTGACCCCGCGTATCCACCAGGCCATTGCCCAAGCCGGTGGCTGGATCGGGTTTGACCGTTTCATGGCCATGGCCTTGTACGAACCTGGCTTGGGGTACTACGCCAATGCGCTGCAAAAATTCGGGGCCATGCCCGCTTCGGGCAGCGACTTTGTGACCGCGCCGGGCATGTCCCCGCTGTTTGGCCAAACCTTGGCCGTGCAGGTGCGCCAGGCGCTGCAAGCCACGGGCAGCGATGAGGTCTGGGAGTTTGGCGCGGGCACCGGGGCACTGGCCCTGCAACTGCTGGACAGCCTGGGCGATGCGGTGCGCCGTTACACCCTCATCGATTTGTCGGGCACTTTGCGCGCCCGTCAGGCCGATACCTTGTTGAAGCACGCCGACAAAGTGCGCTGGCTCGACGCCTGGCCCGACGCCATCGAAGGCGTGGTGGTGGGCAACGAGGTGCTCGACGCCATGCCGGTACAGCTCTTGCAAAGAACGCAGGGTGTCTGGCACGAGCGGGGTGTGGTCAGCGCCGGGGAAACATGGGCTTGGCAAGACCGGCTCACCGATTTGCGTCCGCCTGTTGAGATTGAGGGCGAGCACGATTACTTGACCGAGATCCACCCTCAGGCCGAAGCCTTCATCGCCAGCTTGGCCGAGCGCATGCTGGCTGGGCGGGGTGGCGCGGCGTTTTTTCTGGATTACGGCTTTCCCGAGGGCGAATACTTTCACCCCCAGCGCCACATGGGCACCGTGATGTGCCACCAACTGCACCAGGCCGACGACAACCCCTTGGTGGCAGTGGGCCAAAAAGACATCACGGCCCATGTGAACTTCACCGGGGTGGCCTTGGCCGGGCAAAACGCGGGGCTGAATGTGCTGGGCTACGCCAGCCAAGCCTGGTTCTTGCTCAATCTGGGCCTGGCCGAGCGCATGGCCGAGGCCTCTTTGCCCGAACGCAGCCAGGCCCAGCGCCTCATCAACGAGCACGAAATGGGCGAGTTGTTCAAAGTGGTCGGGTTCGCCACGTCGTCCGATTGGGCCGCTCAGGGCTTTGCCCGGGGCGACCGCTCGCACCGCCTGTAAACGGCACCCAGGCAAGCTATGTTGCGCTGGCTCATCGTGGTGTTTCTGGCCCTGATCATTTTCAGTGGTTTGCAAAAGTGGCTGCAGAAATTCGGCTTTGGGCGTTTGCCCGGCGACTTTCGGTTCCGTCTTTTTGGGCGGGAATGGTTCATTCCCTTGACCAGCACCTTGTTGCTCAGCCTGTTGGCGGCCGCCATTGCCCGTTGGATCTGACTGGGCGTCTCCAAGGGCTTGCAACACGAACGTGTTACAGTGCGTCACGCCATTGGCGACTTATGCCCATCTCGCTCTTGCTGAGCCGATAGCGCATCCCGGCAGAGGGATGCCAGTCTTGTCCTCCACTGTGCACATCGCCCGCCATGCTTTCTAAGCTGGGCCCAGACGATTTTTTGCTTCCCTTTTCATGCACCTCTGCACGGTGCGGTTGTTCGCCAAGCTTTGCAGCTGGCATTCGAGGGAGCTTTTTGGCAGCAGGACATGCCAAGAACCGTTCCGCCAAACAGCCCCCTAGAGGGCCTTGTGTGCGGTTCGACCCCCTTCGTTAAAATACATGACTACCTTTTATTGTTCACACCAACCCATCTCCATGGGAAAATTCCGAATTCAACCGTGCTCCAGGGCTTTGCCCAATGGCGCATTTGGCGCGCAAGTGTCTGTGGCCAGTGGCCGCGGCAGCGCCAGCACCGACCGCGTGATGCGTTTTGTGCCTGAATTTGCGACGCCTGCCGCCGCCAGTCAATACGCCCTCGATGAAGGCATGTTGTGGGTGGAGCGCCAGACGACAAAACCGATCCTGCTTTGAGAAAGACGTTTTAAATGGCTAAAGAAGAACTGATTGAATTGATGGGCGTGGTCAACGAGGTGTTGCCCGACACCCGTTTTCGCGTGACGCTGGACAACGGCCATCAATTGATTGCTTATTCCGCTGGCAAGATGCGCAAGAACCACATCCGCATTTTGGCGGGAGACCGCGTGACGCTGGAGTTGTCGCCTTATGACCTGAGCAAAGGCCGCATCAGCTTCCGTCACTTGGCTGGACGTGCACCGATGGCGCCTCGCCGCCCACCCGCACGCTGATCCTGGTCGCTTCTTTGCGTTGACCTGCGTCAACGCGCAAGGCTCTTGAATCGCAGAGCATGGCCCCCAAGTGTTTTTGAAATACAGGGGAATCCATGACCGTTTCAGCCGACGCCTTGCACATTGTTTGTCCGCACTGCCACACCACCAACCGCGTGCGTGTGGCCGATCTGCACAACACACCCGATTGCGGGCAATGCCACCAAAACTTGTTTGCAGGACACCCGCTGGCGCTGGATGCAGCCAGCTTTGACAAGCACATCGGCCGCAATCAAATCCCGGTGTTGGTGGACTTTTGGGCCTCTTGGTGTGGGCCTTGCCGCATGATGGCCCCGGCCTACGAGCAGGCAGCGGGTCTTTTGGAACCCCAAGTGCGGGTGGCCAAACTCAACACCGAAGAGGCGCAAGCCATCGCTGCCCGCTTCAACATCCGCAGTATTCCCACACTCGCTTTGTTTGTCGGCGGTCAAGAAGTCGCCCGCCAAGCTGGGGCATTTCGCACGGCGCAAGACATCGCCGATTGGGCGCGCTCTCACCTTTGAGCTGACGCACTTACAACACGTGCGCAATGGCCTTGACGCGGGCCTGGGCGATCTGCGCGCCAATTTGCGCGCCTTTGAGACCTGCAGCCGCCGCTGCTTGTGCAATCGGCGCGGTCTCGACGGACAGCGCCGCTTTTTGTGCCTGCTGTAAACGTGCTGCCTGTGGGTAAGCCGTTTCTTCAAACCCCAGCCGCCCCCGCGCATCGCATTCGCAGGCTTGCAGCACCTGTGCAAAACGTTCGGGTTGACGGATCGCATCGCAGCGTTCCAGCAAGCGCATCACGGCTTCGGCATTCAAGTCCCCACTGCGGTGGATGTTGCCGTGCTCCCGCGCCACCACATCGGCGAGTTCTTTGCAGTCGTTGGGTACGCGCAGGCGTTCGCAAACTTGTTGCAAAAGCTTCACGCTGCGGCCTTCGTGGCCGATGTGGCGCGGCAGCACGTCGGCAGGGGTGCTGCCTTTGCCCAGGTCGTGCATCAGGCAGGCCACGCGCACGGCCAGCGGCATGTTCAACCTGGCCGCCATGTCCATCACCAACATCATGTGCACGCCCGTGTCGATTTCGGGGTGGTATTCGGGGCGCTGGGGCACGCCCCACAGACGGTCCAGCTCGGGCAGCAAGACTTGGAGCGCGCCGCACTCGCGCAGCACCGCGAACATGCGAGAAGGCTTCTCGCTCATCAGCCCCTTGCTCAACTCCTGCCAAACGCGCTCGGGCACCAGGTGGTTGGCCTCGCCGTGATCCACCATTTGGCGCATCAGCACCATTGTCTCGTCGGCCACACTGAAGTCGGCAAAGCGCGCCGCCAAGCGCGCCACGCGCAGGATCCGCACCGGGTCTTCGGCAAAGGCCCCGGTCACATGGCGCAGCACCTTGTGGTTCAGGTCAGCCTGGCCGCCATGGGGGTCAATGATGTGGCCAGCCCAGGTGCTGGGCAGCGCGTGCGCCAGCGCCTCCGGCACGGCCATGGCGTTCACCGTGAGGTCGCGCCGCGCCAAGTCTTCTTCAAGGGTGACGTTGGGCGCAGCCTGCACCGCAAAGCCCTTGTAGCCCCGGGCCGTTTTGCGCTCGGTGCGGGCCAAGGCATATTCTTCGCGGGTCTGTGGATGCAAAAAAACAGGAAAGTCCTTGCCGACGGGGATGAAGCCCTGGGCGCTCATGGCTTCGGGGGTGCTGCCCACCACCACCCAGTCGCGGTCATTCACGGTCTGGCCCATCAAGGCATCACGCACTGCACCGCCAACGACAAAAACGCCCATGATGGCCCTCAGCGTTGGAGCCGGAAAGGCTCTTCAAAGTCGATGAAGTCCTGCTCGGCCATTGCCTCGTCGATCCAGGCCTTCACGCCGGGCAGGGCGCACACGCGGTCCATGTAAGCGGCCACATCGGCCGGTACGGGCAGGGCGTAGGTTTTGAGGCGCATGACCACTGGGGCGAAGTAGGCGTCGGCGATGGTGAAGTGACCAAACAGCATGGGGCCGCCGTGCTCTGCCAGCAGACCGCTCCACAGGCTGCAAATGCGGTTCAGGTCAGCACGCACAGCAGGTTTATCGCGCAGGGCCAAAGCGCCAATCTCGGGCAGATGCGCTTCGATGTTCATGGGGCAGGCACTGCGCAAGGCCATGAAGCCGCTGTGCATCTCGGCGCAGATGCTGCGGGCGCGTGCTCGGGCAGCGCGGTCCTGTGGCCAAAGCTGCTGGTCTGGAAACTGTTCGGCCACATATTCCGCAATCGCCAGCGTGTCCCACACGGCCAGACCGTCGTGCACCAGCACGGGCACCTTGCCCACCGGGTTGACGTCTTTGAGCGCGGCCTTGAACTGCGAGTCGGGCGCAAAGCTGTCAAAGCGCACCAAGACCTCTTCAAAGTCAATGCCCGCCTGGCGCAGCATCACCCAGGGGCGCATGGACCAGGACGAGTAGTTTTTGTTGGCGATGTAAAGCTGGATCATTGTTTTCTCCCGTCAATCAGAGCCCACATGTTAGCGGTCACGGCTGCAGACGAGGCGCATATTGCACCGCTAAGGTGTGTGAGGGCATGCGGCGGGTGACGATTTTCGGTACCCCGTCATGAGGAACCCGTCGCATGCCCTCACACATCCACCAAAGCGGCTTGCAAATGGAATCAGCGCCCCGCGCCCGATCGCCAACGGTTCAACTTGCTGCGCGGGCCGCGGTGACCCAGATAGGTCGGCGCCACGCCCGCAGCCGATGCGGCCGTGATGCCCAAGGCCGCAAGACCTGGCAGCAGGCCCGTGCCCACGTTGTCCACTTTCATCGAGGCCAGGTTGTCTCGGCTCATCAAAGGCTCACCCGGGGCCAACTCCATGGCCGCCGCTTGCAGCCAGCCCACCCACATCGGCAAACCGATCACCGGTCGGCCTCGGCCGTTATTGATGCCCGCCCATTGGCCAGCGCGCTGCACCAATTCACCCAGGGTCAGCACGTCCGGGCCGCACAGCTCGTAGGTCTGACCGATGGTGTTGGGCTGTTGCAAGCAGGTCACCACCGCGCGCGCCACATCCCCCACCCACACCGGGGCAAAGCGTGTGCCGCTGCCTGCCAGGGGCATGAAAGGGGCGACCGCCTGCAGATCGGCGAACAGGTTGAGGAATTTGTCTTCGGCCCCAAAAATCACGCTCGGGCGCAGCAAGGTCAGTTGCAGGCCTGCAGCTTGCAAAACCGCTTCGCCGCGCGCCTTGCTGCGCTGGTACATCGAGGGGCCTTGAGGGTCGGCGCCCAAAGCGCTGACATGCACCAAGCGCTGTACGCCCGCTTTTTTCATGGCGCTGGCGATCTTGCCGGGCAAGTTCACATGCACGTTCTCAAAACGGTGTTCGTTGCCGTGCAGCACCGCCACCAAATTGACCACCGCATCGTGGCCGGGCATCAGGCGTGCCAGATCGGCCTCGCTGTGCACAGAGGCTTCAATCACCGTGAGCCCGGGCAAACTTTGCACCTTGGCCGCATGCACGGCGCGGCGGGTGGGCACGGTGATGTGCCAGCCCAAGCGCGCCAGTTGTTCGCACACTTGGCGGCCGACAAAGCCACTGCCACCCAGGACCAGAACGCGTGGTGTGCTCATGGTGTGCTCAATCCGGTGACTGCCTGGTGCATCGCTTCCAGGGCTTGATCGACGATTTGGGTGCGCCATGCGTCGGTGTCGGTGTAGAAGGCGTCCATCAGGTCTTGTTTGATTTGCTTTTTCAGAGCTTCAGGCGCTTCGGGGTGCAGCTGCAGCCAATGGTCGCCACGCAAGGCGCCAATGACCTTGTCTTGGGTTTGTGTGCCGTATTCCATGGCGATGCCGGTGTACTCGGCTTGCGGACATTCCTGGTAAGCCGCCATCCACATCAGGCCGGTGAGGAAGGCCGAGGTGGATGAACCGTCGTAAATGGAGGTGATGCCCTGGCCCCACCAGGCTTTGGCGCGGGCAAAGGCTTTGGCGTCGTCGGCGCAGGCAAAGATGCGCTCGCCCACACCGCTGGGGCCCAGGCCGGTGTGCAGGTCGATCCAGGCCATTTTTTGGCAAGACTGGGCGTATTTCTGCAGCACTTGGCGCAGCGTCAGGTTGCTCCAGGTGGGGGCCTGGCCACCAAAGAACAGGCCGTCTGGAAATTCGTGTTGTCCTTGAGAGACCGCAGCCTGAAAGGCTTTCATGCCGCGCTCGGCGATGTACTGGGTGGTGGCCGCTGTATTGGCGGCATCGGGTGGCCAGACCTCGGGCAGCAGCAAGGGGTGGATCTCGCGGTAGGCCGCGTTGTCGGGCAGTGGCTTGGAGAAGTCCTGGAAGTTTCGATTGATGTCCACGTTTTCGTGGGTCACCCGGCGTACATGCGAAAACCCGTGCGGGTTGAGGGCATGGATGTAGAGCACGGCCACACCCTGAGCCTTGGCCGCCTCTCGCCAAGCGGTGTTTTGCAGCGCGTGGATTTGCACGCCGGAGCCGCAGTAGCCCTCTACGCCGTGGCAAGCGCTGCTGATGACCAGAAGCTTTCGGGCTTCGGCCGCGCCGTCCAGCACCACGTCCATGGCCAGGGTTTCACCGTCCCGACCGGGCAGGGGGTGAAGCTTCGAGTCCACCGGAAGGCCCGCATTTTGGGCAGCGTTCAGGAATTTCTCGCGGGCCTGCGCGTAGCTTTGAGAAAAGCCATTCTGGATGTCGTTCATGCGAGGGCGGTCAAGTGGTTTGTGTCGGGCTGGCCAGCCATTGCGTGGCCAGTTCGACCCAATAGGTGCCACCCAGTGGAATCAGGTCGTCGTTGAAGTCGTAACTCGGGTTGTGCAGGGTGCAAGGGCCGCCGCCGTGGCCCATCTCGCGGTGCGCGCCGTCGCCGTTGCTGATGAAGACATACGCGCCCGGCTTGGCTTGCAGCATGTACGAGAAGTCTTCGGCGCCCATGGTGGGCTCTTGAGACATCACATGGTCAGCGCCCACGATGCCGTTCATCACTTGGCGTGCGAAGTCGGCTTCTGGGGCGCTGTTGATGGTGGGCGGGTAGTTGCGGTGGAATTCAAACTCGCATTGCGCGCCAAAAGCCGCGCAAAGCGACTCGGCCACTTGCTTCATGCGGGTTTCGATCAGGTCCAGCACTTCAATGCTGAAGGTGCGCACTGTGCCCTGCAACTCGCACGAGTCGGGCACCACGTTGGTGGCCTCACCCGCGTGGATCATGGTGACCGAGATCACACCCGCATCCACCGGCTTTTTGTTGCGGGTGATGATGGTCTGAAAGCCTTGCACCAGCTGGCAGGCGATCGGCACCGGGTCGATGCCGTTGTGCGGCAGCGCCGCGTGGCTGCCTTTGCCCCGGATGGTGATCTTGAACTCGTTGCTGGACGCCATGACCGGGCCAGGGCTGACCGCAAAAGTGCCCACAGGCGCGCCAGGCCAGTTGTGCATGCCAAACACGGCCTGCATGGGGAACTTCTCGAACAAACCGTCTTTGATCATTTCGCGGGCGCCGCCGCCGCCTTCTTCGGCGGGTTGGAAGATCAAATACACCGTGCCGTCAAAGTCGCGGTGCTTGGCAAAGTGCTTGGCCGCAGCCAAAAGCATGGCCGTGTGGCCGTCGTGGCCGCAGGCGTGCATCTTGCCCGGGTAGCTGCTGGCGTGGGCGAAGGTGTTGAACTCCTGCATGGGCAGGGCGTCGATGTCGGCGCGCAAGCCAATGCCGCGACCGCAAGCCCCGCCATCTCGCCCATGCACGATGCCCACCACGCCGGTGGTGCCCATGCCGCGGTGGATGGGGATGCCCCAGTCGGTCAGCTGCTGGGCGACCACGTCGGCTGTGCGCACTTCTTGGAAGCACAGCTCGGGGTGGGCGTGGATGTCTTTGCGGATGGCCGCGATGCTGGCCGCGTCGGTGAGGATGGTGTCGATGAGTTTCATGGTGTTCAGTCTAGCGATAGTCGGTCTATTTTGCCAATTCCCGCTGCACCACCCGCAGCGCATCGGGGACATGCCCGTCTTTTACCCTGTGCAGCGCATCGGCCACAATCGGGATTGCGACTTCAGGAAGACCTCTCATGTTGCCCCAGCCCGCTGCCCATGTGGCCCTTGACACCCTCCAGACCGTGCGCGGCGCTTGCCCGCACGACTGCCCCGACACCTGCGCCTTGCTGACCACGGTGGAGCACGGCCGTGCCACCAAGGTGCAGGGCAATCCCGCGCACGCGCAGACCGATGGTGTGCTGTGCACCAAGGTGTCCCGTTACACCGAGCGCACTTACCACCCGGATCGCCTGTTGACGCCGATGAAGCGCGTCGGCCCCAAAGGCACGGGCCAGTTTGAGCCTGTCAGCTGGGATGAGGCGCTGGATGCGATTGCCGCCCAGCTGAAAATCATCGCTGCGCGCGACCCGCAGGCCGTCTTGCCTTACAGCTACGCGGGCACCATGGGCCTGGTGCAGGGTGAGTCGATCGCGGCGCGGTTTTTCCACCAATTGGGCGCATCGCTCTTGGACCGCACGATTTGCGCCTCGGCCGGGGCCGAAGCCCTGACCCAGACCCTGGGCAACAAGGTGGGCATGAAGGTCGAGTTTTATGCCGAATCCAAGCTCATCGTCATTTGGGGCAGCAACTCGATTGGCAGCAACCTGCACTTTTGGCGCATCGCCCAAGAGGCCAAGCGCCAGGGGGCCAAGCTGGTCTGCATCGACCCAAGGCGCAGCGAGACGGCCGAAAAATGCCACGAACACATCGCCTTGCGCCCTGGCACCGACGCTGCGCTGGCGCTGGCCCTCATGCACGAATTGATCGTGCACGGCTGGCTGGACTTGGATTACATCGAGCGCTACACCTTGGGCTGGGAAGCCCTGAAAGCCCGCGCCTCGCAGTGGTCACCCGAACGCGCGGCCGAGGTGTGCGGTGTGCCGGTTGAACAAATTCGCCAACTGGCCCGCGACTGGGGCACGACCCAACCCGCGGCCATTCGACTGAACTACGGCATGCAGCGCGTGCGCGGGGGCGGCAACGCGGTGCGGGCGATCGCTTGCCTGCCCGCGCTCACGGGCGCTTGGCGGCACCGTGCGGGCGGTGTCTTGCTCAGCAGCTCGGGGCATTTCCCGGTGCGGCGTGCGGCCTTGCAGCGGCCTGACTTGCTGGGCGAGCGGCGTCCGCGCACCCTCAACATGTCCACCATTGGCGACGATTTGCTGCGTCCCGCTTCGCCCGAGTGGGGCCCGAAGGTGGAGGCCTTGGTGGTTTACAACAGCAACCCGGTGGCGGTGGCCCCCGAGTCGGGCAAGGTGGTGCAGGGCTTTGCCCGCGAAGACCTCTTCACCGTGGTGCTGGAGCATTTCCAGACCGACACGGCCGACTACGCCGATTTCATCTTGCCCGCCACCACGCAGCTGGAGCATTGGGACATCCACACCAGCTATGGCCACACCGACGTGCTGCTGAACCGCCCGGCCATTGCCCCCGTGGGCGGTGCGCGCACCAACACCGACATCTTCCGGGCGCTGGCGGTGCGCATGGGGTTTGACCATCCGTGTTTTGCAGACACCGACGAAAGCCTGTGCCGCAGCGCCATTGGCGACGAAAAAGACTTCGAGCAGCTGCTGGCGCACGGCTTTGCTTCACTGCCTGTGCCGGATGCGCCTTTTGCCCAGGGCAACTTCCCGACGCCTTCGGGCCGCTGCGAATTCTTCAGCCAGCGCCTGGCCGACCAGGGCCTGGACGGCCTGCCCGATCACCTGCCCAATTACGAAGCGGCGGGCAGCGATGCACGTTACCCCTTGGCCATGATCTCGCCGCCAGCGCGCAACTTCCTCAATTCGACCTTTGTGAATGTGCAAAGCCTGCGCGACATCGAAGCCGAGCCGGTGCTGGAAATGCATCCGCAAGACGCGGCGGCGCGCGGCATTGCCGACGGTGCGGTGGTGCGCGTGTTCAACGACCGGGGCACTTACCACTGCAAGGCGCGCTTAAACCAGCGTGCGCGGCCCGGCGTAGTCAACGGCCTGGGCATCTGGTGGCGCAAGCTGGGCCTGAACCGCACCAATGTGAACGAGCTGACCAGCCAGCACCTGACCGATCTGGGCCGAGCGCCCGTGTTTTACGACTGTTTGGTGCAGGTGGCCTTGGACGCTGCATTTGCGGCCACCATCGCCGCCGTAGAGACTTCGAAAGAACCCCATGCCTGATTTGAGAATAGAACGTGAACACACCTTGGGCCTGGACGGCGCGCGCTTGGTGGCCGATCGCTGGCGCGAGCAGGCTGAGCAAGACTGGGGCATGACGTGTTCTTTAGAGCCAGGTGAGGCGGTGGACCGCATGCGCTTTGAGCGCAGCGGTGTGAGTGGTGAGCTGTCTGTGAGCGCTTCCCGCTTCGACATGCAGATCAAGCTTGGCTTTTTGCTGGGCGCCTACAGCAGCAAGATCGAAGAAAAAATCCAAGCCAATTTGGATGCTTTGTTGGGCCCGGTGGTCTGAAACCAGGTTTTGCCGGACTCAAGGCAGGTCTTTATCCACGGAGGCCATTGGCCCGTTGCGTGGCCCGATCTGGCCCAAACGTGCTTTGAGCGATTGGGGCTGGCGCGTCAGAATGGCAGCGTAGTTGGTGGTGTTGGCCAGCACTTTTTTGACGTAATCACGCGTTTCAGAAAACGGGATGTTTTCAGCCCAGATGGCCGCTTCGAGCACCGGACCTTTGCGCCAGTTGCGGGGCCGGCTGGGGCCTGCGTTGTAGGCGGCGGTGGCCATGGGCATCGAGCCTTCAAAGTCATCGAGCACCAGTTTCAAATAGGCCGTGCCAATCGTCACATTGGTTTCGCGCTCGTTGATTTGTTGCGGCGTGAAGCCGGCAAGGCCGATTTTTTGGGCGGTCCATTTGGCGGTGGCGGGCATGACTTGCATCAAGCCCGAGGCGCCCACATGCGAGCGCGCATCCATGATGAAGCGGCTTTCTTGTCGGATGAGGCCGTACACATACGCGGGGTCCAGTCGGATATCGCCAGCGCGGCGCACGACCAACTCGCGCAGGGGCATCGGAAAACGTTGTTCGTGGTCAAACACCTCCTTCGTGCGTTCGCTGGTGTTGATGCAGCGGTCCCACACCTGGCGCTGGCAAGCCAAGTCGGCGGCCGCCAGCAGTTCGCGGTCGTTCATGCCACCGGGCGTGTGCAGGTTGGTGCTGTAGTTCCATTCGCGGTTGCCTTCTGCCCTCAAGCCCAGAGCAATCGCATACAGGGCGCGTTGCAGGCCGGGGTGGGTGAGCGCTGCGGTTTTTTCTGAGGGTGTCAGGGGCGATGGGCGTTCGGGTGTACCAATGGTTTGGCCCAACTCTTCCAGCGCCAGTTGTTCGTAAAAACCGCGAACGCTGGCGATCTGCGTCAACAAGGTTTGGGCTTCGTGGCGATGGGCTTCGGTGGGCGCAAGGGCGAGCAGGGCGCGGGCGCGCCAATAAATCCAGGCCGGGTCGCTGCGTGTGGCTGCGCTCATGGCTTGGGTGGCCGATAGCACCTGAGGCCATTGGCCTTGGCGAAGGGCTGCGCGCACTTTCCAAGACAGCAAGTCGTCGTTCAGATCGCTGTCTTTTTGAACCTTGGCAAAGTAGCTGCTGGCATTGTCTTGCAGTTTTTGTGCGGCCTGTTTGCCGATCACGGCCCAAGTCCAATGGCGCTCTTCGGCACTCAGGTGCCGCGCCCATTGTTGCTCCAGCAGTTGGGCCGCTTGATCGGGCTGACGGGCGGCCAGGCGGATCAGCGCCAACACGGCCAATTCTTTTTGGTTCCGCGTGATGGCCAAAATGCGTTTGCTCAAATAGCCTGCTGGATCTGCATGGATTTTTTGGATTTGCTCGCTGGCACGCGGCGCTTCAATGTCCACGGCCGCTTGGGCGGCGCGAGGTCGGTTGGCGTCCATGGCGATGCGGGCTTTACGCCAAATGTCCAGTGCATTGATTTGCCGCCCTGAATGCAAGTGTTCGGCCACATAGGTGCAGCCGTCGTCGGCTTCGCGCAGCGCATACCAAATGCGCTTGGCTTCTTCGGCCACATCGGCTTTGGTGTTCATGGCTTCGGTGGCCAGCGCGTAGCAGCGCACTTCGCGGTCATCGCGCATGCGGTAGCGTGGGTATTCGGCCGTGAACGTGGCCCAACTGCGGCGCTTGCCCAGTTGTTGCAACCAGTCGTTGCGCAGGCGGTCTTCGTAGTAGCTGCCGGCGTAGCTGTTCATAAATTGGCGTATTTCCGAGTCTGATGCGGTGTCCAGCCGAACCCGCATCTCCCAATAAGCGGCCAAAGGCTCCAACACGTGGCCACGCACTTGCGGCAGCAGGGCAGACAAGCGTTTGGCGTCGTTTTTGCCATAGGCCCTTTGCATCTCCAGCACGACCTCATCGCCCTTGTTTTGGGCCTGTGCAGGCAGACTGTACAAGCCGGTGGTGACCAGGCTGGCCAGCAGTGTCAAAATCAGAGTCAATTTCATGGGTGGATTATGGACAAAGCTGAAGCCAAAAAGACCTTGCGCAAGGCCTTGATTGAAGAAAGACTGCACTTGCCAGACCGCCTGGCACGGGCCGAAGCCTTGCAGCGCGTGATGCGCATCTGGCTGTTTGACCGTCCCGACACCGTCATAGGGGCTTACTGGCCCATCAAGGGCGAGTTTGACCCTTTGCCCGCGCTGCACCGCTGGAAAGAAGATGGCGAGTTGCATGGTGAGCCGCAGCGTCGCCAAATTGGTTTGCCCGTGGTCAACAAACAGCATAAAACCTTGACTTTTCACACCTGGTACCCCGGTTGCCCGATGGAAGAAGATGCCTACGGCATTCCCAAACCCAAAGACACCGAAGTCATCGTGCCCACCTTGTTGTTTGTGCCCTGCGTGGGTTATGGCATCGGTGGCTACCGCTTGGGCTATGGCGGTGGTTTCTATGACCGCACCTTGGCCACGCTGCAGCCCAAACCCTTCACCGTGGGCTTGGGCTACACCCACGGCTTTCTGGACGACCTGGAGCCGGAAGACCACGACGAGCCACTGGATGCGATCTTGAACGACAACGGGGTGGTTTGGCCGGTTTGAGTCAGACGCGAAAGAACCATGGCAAGACCCAAATCTGCAACCCACGACATCAAGCGCGACGCGATCCTGGACATCGCCGCGCAATGCTTTGCCCAGCGCAGCTACCCTGCGGCCAGCATGAACGAAATCGCCACAGCGTGCGGCACCTCCAAAGCGCGGCTGTACCACTACTACGAGAGCAAAGAGGCCATTCTGTTTGACTTGCTGGACCGTCACACCCAACGCCTTTTGGCGGTGATCGCGCAAACCGAAGCCACGGCCCAGCGCAAAGACCTGAACGAACGCGCCACTTTGCATGAGTTGGTGCGGGCATTTTTGCAGGAGTACGAGACCTCGGCCACGCGGCATGCGGCACTGCTCAACGACACGCAGTTTTTGAGCGATGCGCCCGACCCGGCCTTGGGCGCAGCGCCTGTGTCTCCGCGTGAGCTGATTCTGAACCGCCAGCGCGACATCGTGGCCGCCATGACCCGCTTCATGAAGCGGGCCTACCCCGAGCGCCTGAACCCCACCAATCAGACCGCCCTGACCATGATGCTGTTGGGCATGATCAATTGGACCTTTACTTGGCTGCGCCCCGGGGGGCTCATCAGCTATGCGGCCTTTGCCGAAGAGGTGATTGGCATGTTGGAAAAAGGTTTGGGCTGAGAGGGGTCTCAGGGTTGAAATTTAACAATCCGTAATGGATTTCGTTTAGGTAAAATCGTGGCTTCACCGATCGGAGCCATTTCCATGTCCAAAACACCCGCCAAAGCCTCTGCAAAAGCCCCCTTGAAAGCCCCGATCAAGGCCTTCGCCAGCCAGGCCGATTTGAGCGAAAAGAAGATCACGTTTGAGCAACTCAGCCCTCACTGCTGGGCTTACACCGCAGAGGGTGACCCCAATTCGGGCGTGATCATTGGGGACCGCTTCATCATGGTCAGCGACGCCACGGCGACGCCTGCCATGGCGCAAGACCTGATCAAGAAGATCCGCACCGTCAGCGACCTGCCCATCAAATATGTGTTGCTCACCCATTACCACGCCGTGCGCGTTCTGGGCGCTTACGCTTACGCCGCCGAAGGTGCGACCGAGATCATCGCCAGCCAAGGCACTTTGGATCTGATCCAAGAGCGCGGCGCACAAGACATGAAGAGCGAGATGGAGCGCTTCCCCCGCCTGTTCCGTGGCGCCGACAGCATTCCCGGCCTGACCTGGCCCACCCTGGTGGTCGGCGGCGGCAACCCCACAAAAGGTGAGGTGCCCGGCAAACTCAGCATCAACTTGGGCGGTGTGGTGGTGCAAATCTGGCACCCAGGCCCGGGTCACACGCGTGGCGACACGATTGCTTGGGTGGAAGAGGAAAAAGTCCTGTTCTCGGGCGATCTGGTCGAGTACGAAGCCGGTGTGTACACCGGCGACGCGCAACTCGAAGAGTGGCCGGCCACCCTGGAAGCCCTGCGCGCTCTGAAAGCCGAATTCATCGTGCCCGGCCGCGGCGAAGCCATGAAGGGCAATGCCAACGTCAACAAGGCGCTCGACTACACCCAGCGTTGGGTGACCACCTTGTTCCAAGCGGGCAAAGAAGCGGTTGCAGGCAAGATGGACCTCAAAGCGGCCATGGCCCACACCCGCAAAAGCATGGACCCGGTGTTTGGCCATGTGTTCATTTACGAGCACTGCCTGCCGTTTGACGTGACCCGCGCCTACGACGAAGCCAGCGGCATCAAGAACCCCCGCATCTGGACCGCCGAGCGCGACATGGCGATGTGGAAAGCACTGCAAAGCTGAAGCCCGTCACGAATTTCACAAAAAACCCCGCACAGTCAGACTGGCGGGGTTTTTTGTGGGGTGGGCAGAGCGTAGTGCGTGGAGCCCGGCTGTTCAGGGCCGGGTCAGGTCTTGGATGTCACGCTCGTACGCCCGCAAGCGCCTGGCCACCCGCACGCGTTGCTCGGGCGTGGTGGTGTTGTGCAGCTGGGCCAGGTTCTCGCAGGCGCGTTGAGACAGGCTTTGCAGCACAGCGCGTTGTGCTGGGTCGATCGGTTGCAGCCAGCGCTGCCAAACGCTCCACAACAGGGCTTCGGCCTGGGCGGTCGGCATGCCGCTTTGGGCGATACGCTGCAAAGTGGACAGCAAATCTTGCTGGCGGCGTTGGCGGTCGCGTCGACCCCATTCGGCGGTCCAAGGCGACTGAGCCAGTTGTGCCCTGACCATGCTGACTTGCGTCGGATTCAGATCCCCGTAAAACGAGTTGAAGCGGTTCACCGCCCTGTCCAAGCGGCGGTCCAGCCGGGCTTGTGCGTCACCCTGCAGCCACTCTTTTTCCCAATCTTCATTTTTGCTTTCCCATTGGCGAGCGATGTGGCTCAGTTGCCTTGGGCCCAGCACCAAAACAACCGGAGCCGCTTGCACCACCGCTTGTCGCATCAAGACATCCAGACGCGCTTGAACATCGGTGACGACGCTGCAGACCTGCTCGGCTTGCAAAGGACCGGTGGACAGCTGCCCAATGCGTTGCAGCACCTCGCCATAACCGGCCAACTCTTCACGGCGGTGCCACTGGTAGAGCTTGTCGATGGCCTCTTTGGCCGCAGGCGTTTGGGCGTTGCTGAAAGACACCGTGCTGTCGAGCCACCAATACGACAGCGTAGGCAGCTGTTGGTAACCCAGTTTGATGGCACTGCAAGCGGGCAAAAGCACCAGTGCCAAAACGGCGAGCCCAAAGCGGATCATTGCAGGCCTTCAGCGCGCAAGGACCAGCCCACCAATGAGCCTGTTGGCGTGGTGGTCGTTGAGTTGTTGTCAGTGACTCTGACAGACCAGTTGCCAGACAAGCTCCGGAGGGACTGAAGACTGCTGGATGACAGCGTGGTTTGTAAAAGTTGGCCGCTGATCAAACAAGCCCCTGCGGAATTGGCGTTTTGGATGCTCAAATTTTGCGCAGTGCCATCAGGCAGCAAGAGTTCAGCAGTTAACTCATTGATTTGCGCGTGATCAAGACAAACACCCACGGTGAGTGTCTGGACTCGTTGAAGGGCACAAGGGTTGAATTGTCGGTTGATGGTTTGCGCCACAGTATCGATCCTGTTGCCACTGCTGACGCCATTGGCATAGGCCAATGGCAGCTCGCAGACAGCGACCGATCCTCCGGAAGATGTCGAGCCACCGCCACCGCAGCCAGCCAAAACCAATGAAATGGTGAAACTGATGCAAACCAGTTTTAAAGAAAATTGACGCATAGTGAAACTGCCTTTGGGTCGGATCATAGGCCTCATGCCGGAAGGCGATAATTTAACCATGCGTGATCATCTTTGAAAATCGCCGGGTACATCAGAAAGTTGGAAGTCCATGAAAGCCTCTTTTCCCCCCATCGACGTTGTCATCATGGCCGCTGGCAAAGGCACCCGCATGAAAAGCCGCTTGCCCAAAGTGCTGCAGCGCTTGGCGGGTGTGCCACTGGTGCAGCATGTGCTGAATACGGCGGCGCAACTGAACGCCCGCTCGGCCGTGGTCATCACCGGGCACGGCGCTGAGCAAGTGGAGCCTTTGGTGCTGGCCCCGGGCCAGGCGCTGGCGGTGCAATGCGTGCGCCAAGAGCCGCAGCTGGGCACCGGCCACGCTGTGCAGCAAGCCGTGCCTGTGCTGCCCGACGATGGGGTGGTGGTGGTCTTGTCGGGCGATGTGCCGCTGACCGAAGCCGACACGCTGCAGGCGCTGATCGACCAATGCGGCGGCGACAAGCTGGCGCTGCTGACCCTCGACATGGCCGACCCCACGGGTTATGGCCGCATCGTCCGAAAGGGTGAAGCCGTGCAAGCCATCGTCGAGCACAAAGACGCGAGCGAGGCGCAGCGCCAGATTCATGAGGTGTACAGCGGCATCATGGCCGTGCCCGCCCGGCAGCTCAAAGGCTGGCTGGGCCGCATCAACAACCAAAACGCCCAAGCCGAGTACTACCTGACCGATGTGGTCAAGTTGGCCGTGACCGATGGTGTGCCTGTGGTGGCGTACAAGATCAGCGACGCAGTCCAGGTGGCCGGTGTCAACAGCCCGGTGCAACTGGCCGAACTCGAGCGCGCCCACCAGCTGCGTCAGGCCCACCGCCTGATGGCGCAAGGCGTGCGCCTGCAAGACCCGGCGCGCTTCGACCTGCGCGGGCAGCTCGACTGTGCGCAAGACGTCGAGATCGACGTGAACTGCATTTTTGAGGGCAGCGTGTCTTTGGGCGAAGGCGTGAAGGTTGGCGCGAACTGCGTGCTGGCCAACTGCACGATTGCGGCGGGCGCGGTCATCCACCCCTTCACCCACATCGACGGCGAAAAACTCGGCGTGAGCGTGGGCGAGGGCGCCCTCATTGGTCCCTTTGCCCGCCTGCGCCCTGGTGCGCAGCTGGCGGCCGAGGTGCACATCGGCAACTTTGTAGAGGTCAAAAATTCCACCCTGGCCAAGGGCGCCAAGGCCAACCACCTGGCTTATCTGGGCGACGCCACCGTGGGCGAGCGGGTGAACTACGGCGCAGGCAGCATCACCGCCAACTACGACGGCGCCAACAAGCACCGCACCGTGATCGAGGCCGACGTTCACATCGGCAGCAACTGCGTGCTGGTGGCCCCGGTGACGATTGGCGCGGGCGGCACGGTGGGCGGCGGCTCCACCATCACCAAGAGCACCGAGCCGGGAGCCTTGAGCGTGGCGCGCGGCAAGCAAATCAGCATTGCGAACTGGGCGCGGCCAGCCAAAAAGTCCAAAGACTGAGCTGGCCAGTTCAGAGGCCTTTTCAGCGCTGGGTATCGGACTTTTTCAGGGCAGCCCAGGCCATGCGATCCACCCAACTTGGGGCGATCAGCTTGAGCCAACGGCCCACATGCCCGGTCGGGCTCATGAGCACGTCGCGCTGGCGTCGCTCGGTGCCTTGCAAGATTTTTTGCGCGCACACTCCAACGGGCATGGCCTTGTCCTCGCTCAAGCCGCTGGAGCCTGCGGGTTGGCCCAGGGCATTGAAGCCTCGGCGGCGGATGTCGGTGTCCACCACCCCAGGGTAGGCAATCGTCACCGATACCCCATCGCTCAACAATTCGGTGCGCAGCGCCTCCATGAAGCCATTCATCGCAAATTTGCTGGTGCAGTAAGCCGTGCGACCCGGCACACCCACCAAGCCTGCCAAGGATGAGACCGCCACCAGCCGACCGCGTGAGGCTTTGAGGTGCGGCAATGCCGCATGTGTGCACCAGATGGTGCCCCAGAGGTTGACCTGCATGAGCGCTTCATACCAACCCAAATGGCTTGCTTCGACATCGTGCAGCAGGGCGTGTGCAGAAATACCCGCGTTGTTGATCAACGTGTCGACTCTGCCAAACTGCTGAACGGTCTGTGCGATCAGGGCTTCGCAGTCTGCGCGCACGCTGACGTCGGTGGGCACACACAACACCTGCGCCCCGTGCTGGCGACAGGCGGCGGCCACCGCGTCGAGCTTGGCTGCCTGGCGGGCCGCCAACACGAGCGCCACGGCGGCACCTTTTGTGTGCGCCAGTTGCTTGGCCATTTCGGCCCCAATGCCTTCAGATGCCCCTGTGATGATGGTCACATTCATGCCAGTTTTCCTTGTGGTGGGCTTGCTCAAGATGCGCCGGCCCTGCTTGTCTGAAGATTCTTTCACACCTGTGCGGTTCACCCGTCACGTTGACGGCAGCACCGGCCAGGTCGTCGTGAACTTGGCGCGTTTGGTGGCAAAAAACGCTTTCACGTTGCGCACATTGGCGTCTTGGGTGAACAGGGTTTGGCTGATCGCCAAGTAGTGCGGCATGTCGCGGGCCTGCACCACCAGCATGAAGTCGGGACCGGGGGAGACGCGCCAGCACTGCTGAACCGCCTCGTGCGCGACGGCGCGGGCTTCAAACGCCTCCAGGTGTTCACTCCCTTGCTGGTCGAGCGACACCTCCACGAGGGCCGTGAGGCCGTGCCCAAGCGTGGCGGCGAGCCGGTCGGTGCTGAGCACGGCCACCTGCCGCTCGACCCAACCGCCCTCCACCAAGCGCTTGACGCGGCGCAAGCAGGTGGGTGGCGAGACCTTGACCTTTTCGGCCAGCGCCACATTGCTCAGGCTGGCGTCGCGTTGCAGGCTGTCCAGCAGTTGAAGATCGACCGCATCGAGTTCATTGTGTTCCATATAAGTCATTTTAGTGAAATAAAATTTCAAATTAGAAAATCAATGAAATTTTCATATAAA
Source organism: Limnohabitans sp. Rim28 (assembly GCF_000293865.2). Taxonomy (GTDB): domain Bacteria; phylum Pseudomonadota; class Gammaproteobacteria; order Burkholderiales; family Burkholderiaceae_C; genus Limnohabitans_A. The sequence goes on from NZ_ALKN02000005.1 coordinate 101,324, forward strand.
TTTAGCTAATAAAATAATGAGAAATTTCTTTCAGATCGTTCTAGCATCCAACACCTACCCAGTTTTGGAGCTTCAACATGTGTGGCATCGTCGGCGCAGTTTCTTCCCGCAACATCGTGCCCATCCTCGTGCAGGGCCTGCAAAGGCTGGAATACCGGGGCTATGACTCGTGCGGTGTGGCCGTGCACGCGGCCAGTCTGGGTGGCCAAGGCGGCTTGCAGCGCGCCCGCAGTACCTCACGGGTGGCTGAGCTGATGGACCAAGTGAGCGCCGACCGCATCGAAGGCGGCACCGGCATCGCCCACACCCGTTGGGCCACGCACGGCGCGCCTGCGGTGCACAACGCGCATCCGCACTTCAGCCATGGGACAGGCGCAGCGGACAACAAACCGGGACGCGTGGCTTTGGTGCACAACGGCATCATCGAAAACCACGACGAGCTGCGCGCCGCACTGCAGGCCAAGGGCTATGTGTTTTTGAGCCAGACCGACACCGAAGTCATTGCCCACCTGGTGGACAGCGTGTACGACGGCGACATTTTTGAAGCCGTCAAAACCGCCATCCGCCAGCTGCACGGCGCGTACGCGATTGCGGTGTTCCACAAAGACGAGCCGCAGCGCGTGATCGGTGCCCGTGCAGGTTCGCCTCTTATTTTGGGTGTGGGCCAGGGCGAAACATTCCTCGCCAGCGATGCCATGGCCCTGGCGGGTGTGACCGATCAAATCCTTTACCTGGAAGAAGGCGACGTGGTGGACATCCAGCTGGGTAAATACTGGGTGGTGGACCGCGAACACAAAGCCGTGACCCGTGTGGTGAAAACCGTGCAGGCCCACAGCGGTGCGGCCGAACTCGGGCCGTACCGTCACTACATGCAAAAAGAAATCTTCGAGCAGCCCCGCGCCATTGCCGACACGCTCGAAGGCGTCGAGGGCATCACGCCTGAGCTGTTCGGGGATGGCGCGTATTCCACCTTCAAGGCAATTGACAACGTGTTGATCTTGGCCTGCGGCACCAGCTACTACAGCGGCTGCGTGGCCAAGTACTGGATCGAGGCGATTGCCAAAGTGCCCTGCCAAGTGGAAATCGCCAGCGAATACCGCTACCGCGAATCGGTGCCCAACCCGAACACCTTGATCGTCACCATCACACAAAGCGGCGAGACCGCCGACACCCTGGCCGCGCTGCGCCACGCGCAAAGCTTGGGGCTCCTGCACACGCTGACGATTTGCAATGTGGCCACCAGCGCCATGGTGCGCGAATGCCAACACGCCTATGTGACCCGCGCCGGTACTGAGATCGGCGTGGCTTCGACCAAAGCCTTCACCACTCAGCTGGCGGGTTTGTTTTTGCTCACCTTGGCGCTGGCCCAAACCAAAGGCCGCTTGTCTGACGAAGAAGAAGCCGGGCACATCAAAGCCATGCGTCACTTGCCCGCTGCGCTGCAAGCCGTGTTGGCGTTGGAGCCGCAAATCATCGCTTGGGCACAAGAATTTGCCAGCAAAGAAAACGCGCTTTTTCTGGGCCGGGGCACGCACTACCCGATTGCATTGGAAGGCGCGCTCAAACTCAAAGAAATCACCTACATCCACGCCGAAGCCTATGCGGCTGGCGAGCTCAAACACGGCCCGCTGGCCCTGGTGACCAGCGCCATGCCGGTGGTCACGGTGGCCCCCAACGACCAGCTGCTGGAAAAGCTCAAGAGCAACATGCAAGAGGTGCGCGCCCGCGGCGGCGTGCTCTATGTGCTGGCCGACGGCGACACGAAGATTGAGAGCAGCGAAGGCGTCAACGTCATCCGCATGCCCGAGCACTACGGGGTGCTATCGCCCATTTTGCATGTGGTGCCGCTGCAGCTGCTGAGTTATCACACAGCTTGTGCGCGGGGGACGGATGTGGACAAGCCGCGCAATTTGGCGAAGTCGGTGACCGTGGAGTAGTTCAGCTAGTGAGTAATTTTTACGATCTGACGAGATTGGTCATGGTCGTCAAAGTGAAAAGTAATGCGCTTTTTATTGGACCCTACTCAAGCAGTCAGCAACGGCTGTTTGACAGGGTCTACTTGTTGCGTGAACGAGATCAACTGACTTTTGAAGCCATTGCCAAGCTGTTGACGAAGTCAGGCACACGCTCTGTCAATGGCTGCTTGTTAGGTGCTGAGCATGTGTTTTCCATCTACAAGAAAGGCAAGCACAGGCAAGAACGACTCACATTGAAGGTTGAACCAGAGTTGACAGACCTGTGGTTTGAATGATGTTCATTGGCGAGGTCATGTCCGTTGAAAGGACATGATGAGCGTCTTGTTACGGGACGGTTGGCAACTTAGCTGCGTACACACTCAAAACAAGTTGCTCATATTTGCAGAGACGGGTGCGAAGTAAGTCCGTGGCAACAATGAGTTGAAATCGCCTATCTTTGCTGTGCCCTACTATTTCACACCAGCCACCGTCAATTAGCTGCTCTAGGACATAGCGGATGCCGCGTTCACTGTACTTGAGAGAATTACAGCGCTCTTTGAGTGTTAGCGGCTTGTCTGTCACATTGCTATGTGCGATCAGGATAAAGAGATCGAGAAATACGACTTTGACAGAGAGGCAGGAAACGATCTTCCAAATTGCGTATGTTTTGAAAGCATTTGGTAAAGATGTCTTTTTGTTGGCTTTCTGCTGTGATCATTCGCTGCTGTTGACAGCGATGCGTGTATTCCCATAAAATAATTCCTACCAAAATTGCTGGCAATTTTTGCTTGTAATATTTATTGACGATTAATATTTACAAGAATAAAATTCTTTTAAATAAATCAATTCTATTGCACGCAGTTGCGCACAACTTTTCAAAGAAACTAAGCAAAGATTGATTAATTGCCAAAAATTGCAACTTATTCTCAAAAAACAAAAGAAGAATTTAATATGAAAAAATTATTATTTATTCCTGCTCTTATGGCAACTATTATGTTATCGGCGCAAGCCCAAGAATCAGAATGGAAATACATAGGAAGCGTTAGCAAATATAAATACTACTTGGCGCCTCTGTCCAAAGGACGTTACTATACGTTTTCACCAGGGGGATTTAGAGAGATATTGGTAATAAGCAAAGGTGGTAGTATGGATTTGGCGCTTCCAGATAGATACCATATTGATTGCTCTAAAGATCTTATAAAAAATAAAACAGAATTTAATTGGAGTTCGTAAAAAGTGGTTCTATGTTGGAGGCGATAATGCAAGAGGGATGTGAATTGCGCTAAAAAATTATTGATATTTAATTCAACATGAAATATTTACTTTGATCACATGGTGTGTGACCTTTAAGAAAACAACTTCGGGGCTGCGCTAGCTGTTCTCAATTTGACTTGGGCTTTCAATAGATTGGTTTGCGCCTTCTTCAATTTCGCTTGCTGATTGAGTCTCGTGGCTTGGTCAGCAAGCGATTTCACTTGTAGCTCGGCGGGACTCTAGACCCGAGCGTCAGCTCCAGCTTCTGAAACGCACGAAATAGCATCATTACCAGTTTTTCTGGTTTGACGCTGTTTGTGTATTCTTCGATCTGGAGCAGTCGCTTGAGCTTGGATCTCGCAGATCCTAGGGGACTTAGTGACGAGTTCATTGATCGACAAAACATTCCCTGTCCCATACAATCGAGTCAGCATCTGTCGTGCTTGTTGCTTGTTGCTGGTTGCTGGTTGCTGGTTGTTGGCAGTGATCGTGGTTTTTGCTATGCTAACTGCACCGTTGATGACGACACGGACTGTGGCAATGTAGGACTGAGGAATGTTGGTGAGTTCGTAGATCTTCATGTAATTATTTATACGATCTAATTTTTAAAATGATTATTAATTAATTAGCTAATAATATTAATATTTTCATGTTCAATCATCAAAATCACGCAATGAAAAAATTTATCAAAATCATCTTTCTTTTGTCATTTGCTTTAACCAATAATATATATGCAAACACGCAGCCAAGTTTTAATTGCTCAAAAGCTAAATCAGTTGTTGAAAAAATAATTTGTGGTGATCAAGAGCTTGCTGAGAAGGATAGAAGATTAAATAGTCTATTTAAAGAAGCGAGAATACAAGCATCTAATATAAAGGATTTTGAAAGAGATGCCGTTGAAGCTTGGAAAAAAAGAGAAAGCCAATGTCAAGATCGTGAGTGCATAAGAAATTGGTATGATTCAAGAATATCTTTATACTCAAAGAATGAAGTAAAAAATTTTTTATTAGGGATTTGCGAAATTCCCCATCGATCCTCATTAACTGAATGTAGTATTAGAGCAATTGAATTGATGGATGGCACAGCAGGTAGCTATCAAATCTTCAAAGAAAATACTATTAAATTCATCGTTCGAAGCTCAAACAGTGTGCCTGAAAAATTAAGATATAAAAATGAATTCGATGTCAAAGTTACTTATGATGTAACTAGAGAAAACGAAATCAAAGTAACAACAGTAGACACTAGTGGCAAATGCTATTCGTGGAAAAAATATCAGAAACAAGGGAGTGCAATTATGGTGCAAAAAGGTGAAATGTATGGGTCATGCAGTGATGTTCAGAAATTAACCCATGACTCTTTTGATGAAAATTATAAAATGAAATGGGGTATTCCTAAATAGTGTTAATTAAAAATAATCAGAATTTTTAATCGAATTTAATTAACCTCGCCCTCTCGCTTTCGGCAGCCCTACCAATTTGACCATCAATCGATCCGTCGCGCATTAGCTCTTTTGTCTTGCGAAGTTCAGCTAGCGCTGACGCCACGACTTGCTTTCATCAAGTTCTGCTGAGCCTTCGCCATCTGCTGACGAGCCTTCAATGCCTTTTCTTGTTGTTTGTAGCCCTCTGCTTTTTTGGCGAGTGACTGAACTTGGAGTTCTTGTGAACTGAGGGTCTTTGTAGCCTCTGTCATTTCTTCATCTTCAGCAAACACTTGATTGATGTTCAAGACATTGCCATCGCCATACGTGCGTGTTGAAATTGCACGTGCTTGCTGTAGCGTGTCTGCTGCGATCATGGTTCGTGCTGTCGTGCTCCCATCACGCAAGACGACACGAACTGTCGCAATATAGGTATTGAGTTTTGATGTGAATTCATTGATCTTCATGTTTGTATTTATCAGGAGAAAACATGAAGACACAGAAACAAATATTGGCAGAACTACTGTCTGAAATCTCCGGTCTCAAATTGATGGTGCAGAGAATTCATGGATATGTAGTAGAAATCCAAGACAAGGAAAGCAGACGCCTGCTGACTGAAGTTGACATGCTCAGCAAGCCTGCAACTTTGACAGTCAATGAAGATCAAGAGTGCATGGAATACGACAAGTCAAGCATTCACCTAGATCGACAAGAGAGATTGCTTATAAATGGCGGTGTTTACTTTTGCATTCGTGGAGAAGACCTATATGAGGAAGGTGATGATTTCAAAATGTTGATGATCTGGGAGTTCAACAACCCAAACGAAGTGAAGTTGATTGCAAATGCCGTTTGTATTGGCAAAGACGGAAAAGAAGACGAACACTTTCGGGACTGTGTTTACGAAGGAGAAATTCATCCGCATATGCTTAAAGAAGACAAGTGAGTGTCCCGTAACTGGACGCTCACCATTCATCCCAGATCAGGTCATTTGGCAAAACGAGCTTTGACTGAATCCGCTGCCTGTTCGATCTGAGCATCTAGCGATCCATCGAGAACTGCCTCTTGCAACTTCGACAATACAGCGATCAGTTCATCGCCGTTCGCAACTTCCACGGCGTTCTTGCCCTTCGCCAGATCGATTACCTTGTTGCCATAGAACAACTGCACAGCTACACGCTTTGTATCAATGTTCGTGAACCACCAGGTCTTGACTCGCTTCGATACCTCAATCATTGAAGTCAAACCAGAAACCTCATCACGCTCTTTTCTGATGCGCTTGACCGTGAATATTTCACCCTTATTCATCGCCAGTGCCATAGCGATCTGAACCTTCAATTTCTCATTGAGTTTGTTGCGCCGAAAGACAACCGGATCGATTGAATTTTGGCGCTTTGCATTGACTAATTTCAGACTGGAAAGAATCGCACTCATTAAAATCTCCTTGTTTGTTGATGAGTGCTGTTAAGCCTATTGCCGTGTCCATTTGATTCCTAGTCCTTGGTGTTTGGTTCTTTCATGGAAATATTTGGTTATGGTTGGATTGGCATAAATACATGTTCAAGCACTGGATCAAAAGTTAGCATCACTTCAAAGCATGCCGACAATCCGTTCTCATTCGTGTAGTGGCGGTAGATGTGAGGTTCAGCACAGTCTTTACAGAACTACTCATGCCACGAGTAACCCCGCTATGCCTGACATAGCAAAAGAGTCTGTATCGGATGGGGTGTCTTGATATTCAGGACAAAAACAGCAATCAAGAACAGGTCTGCCATGACTTCAAATTCACCTTAGAAGAAGTCTTAAAAATAGTTGTGGAACGGTGCGGAACAGAGCCGAGAGCAGGTCATTGCTGAGAGAAAAAAAATGAGCGCAACGAAAGGCATGGTCACATAGATCATGACCGAGACAATTGTCGGAAACGGCATGTAGTGCGTGATCCACTGAGAAAAAGTCTAATGGCGACGGACAGGTACAGAGATGTACTCACTCACCCCTGCTTAAGGGTGAGTGCGGCTCAAGTACAGATGACAGAAAAGAAGTCCAGAAGACCGATAAATTTCAATCGTTATTTCTTATTAAGTTAGTCCGAACTGAAGGGCTGAGCAAACGAATGAGCGAAGCGAGATGAGTGCGAAAGCACTTAGCGAACTGCAGGTTCGCTATCAGCGTAGACAACATAGATGCTGAATTGATGAATGGACTGGTACGGGTGTTGCGTCAGGTATACGGATTCAGATCGATCTCGGGGCTGCGCTAGCAACAAACACATGAACAGGGCAGCTAGCGCAGAGGCACGCGGCATTCATTTAGCCCATACGTCAGTACCTATCAGATCCACGCACAAGCGCACATCGTCAGTCCCACAACACAAAGCATGTGTTGGCGTGACGAACGCTCAGATTCGAAACGCACATGAAAACCAAAACTAATTGAAGGAAGCTTCGATTCCTGCGCAAGTTGTTGATTCATATGGGTTTCCAATATTTCGCCAAAAGGCTTGTCCTACCTAATCAAAGGGAAGAGACTAAATACACGTCAATCATTTGATATGTAAGGAAACTCAGAAATGTCCCAAGCAAAAGTGCTCACTGAAAAAGAAGTCCGCAAAGTCCTTATCTACATTGCAAGTCGTAAACACGCATCACGCAACCGAGCAATGTTCGTACTGCTCAACGCAACTGGAATGCGTGTTGGGGAGTTGGCAGCACTTCGCTTGTGTGATGTTTTGACACCGACTGGTGAGATCGTTGAGGAAATTCGTCTTGCCGCAGATCAGACAAAGGGATCACGGGGACGTGTTGTGGTTTTGAATCAGAAGGCGCAGGAGGAAATCAAGAACTACTTGATGACTCGATTCAAGCTGAAAGACTTGTTGGCAGTGACCATGACCGACACATCACGGGCATTGTTTACGACACAGAAAAACCCGAACCGTGGCTTTTCCTCGTCCACACTCGCACAGCACTTCCATTACATGTACAAGGGCTCGGGCATCATGGGTGCTTCATCCCACAGTTCGCGCAGGTCATTCATCACGAAATTGAGCGAAATGGGCGTTTCAGTGCGAGTGTTGATGGATTTAGCAGGTCACCGCAGCCTTGCAGTCACACAGAAATACATCGAGAGCAATCCCAAGCTCATGCGCTCAGCGGTCGAATTGTTAGCATGAAAAAAGCCAGCACGTAGCTGGCTTGCTGAGCGTCCCGTGACTGGACAGTTCAGGCAGGGAATTGAGACTGAATGAAGCGGCGGTGAATGGCTTCATGCAGAAAGTCATGTTCCTCTTGGTTTTCATTCACATATGAAGTCAGCGGTGATAGCAGGTACTTGCTATCCGGTGGAATCCGCGAGTAGTCAGTGCCGCAACGATCTATTTCACTGGCGATGGACTCCAATTGCTTGAGGTCGGATTCAGATGAAACACAGTAAATCGCTTCGTCATTTCTGATTAGATGGGCGTAGGTCAGATTTCCAGGATCAACATCAGGAATCACCAGAACATTCTTGAAGAACACCAATGGATGCTGGTATCTGGCAACATCCCATATTTGATGTACATCTGGGTGATGCTTTAAGTACGGGCTGTAATCTGACAGTATGACATTGGAGGTCTTGTCAGACTTTATATGCAAATACAACTTCACATTCGGGACGGTATAGAAGATATAGGCTTTGGGAAACATAAGAGTCTTTCAGATGGCATGAGCGTCCAGTCACGGGACGCTCATGCAGTCATATCACTTGATGACGGTCAGCACAGGTTGCATGAGCTGCGGTGCTGGCACAGCTGGCAGTGGCATGTTGCGCAAATTCATGAAAATCAGCTTGTCAAGAACTGACATGTAGTCTCGTACGTCGCTGGTCTTGATGGTCATTGTGTTCAGATAGTGCAGAACACTGGCATCAGGCAAGATCAAATTCTCTTGCGTCAAGATGTACTGAGCGCGGTTTAGAAATTGATCAGGCGTAATCCGCGTGAAGTTGTATTTGTCGCAACGGGAACGAATGGCATTTTCAAGATTCATCGGATTATTGGTTGTAATGATGACCAGAAGGTCATCTTTCAAGCGGTCCATCGCGGTCCATAATTTGTTCAGTGAACCCGAGTACTTGTCGAGTTCATTGAAGACGATCACAACTCGGTCGTTACTAGACGCACCGTACATGCCAGCGGTATTTTTGACCATGGAAAAGTATGTGTACAGGTCTGCCTGCGCCATGACGGTGTCAATAGGGTCATTCAACAGTAAGTAAGGGCAGTGCTTGGTCAGTTCATGTGCGATCAAGTTCGCCAGAGTCGATTTGCCGTTGCCATTCGTGCCACTGAGGAAAAGGTGGCGCGTTCTGAAGCCCTGAAAAATCAGCTTTAGCTGCTGCTCGTTGAAGGCGTTGTTCAAGACCACATCGTTGATGTGCGTGGGTGCGTATTTAACTTCGCAGGTAGTCATATTTAAGCTCCGTATTTTCAATAAGGTAATAAATGGGGACACGAGCCAAGCTCGTGCCCGCGCATATAGTCATCAAGCAGCTTTTTTCATCTGCTGATCGTTGGAGGCATGCTGTTGAGGCTTCAGCTTTGCAGCTTCGGCGGTCACGGCATCGTCTTCGTCTTGCTTTGCGACGATTTGCTTCGCAGCTTGCTTGAGCAAGGCGTTGTAAAGACCGTCAGAAACTTCAGTGAGCACATAGGTCACATTGAAGTTGCCACTAACATCGCCGACTGCCAGCATGATGTTGAGCTTTGCAGGGCTAAAGCCATCCACGCTTACAGTAGCAAGCGGATTCACTTGTGCTTCAGTAATCAATTGCTCAGCAGTCTCTTTCGCCTGCTTGCGCTTTTCTAGACGATCTTTCGCTTCAGCACTCTGAACCATCTTGCGCTTGATCTCTTCAATGCCACCTTCGCTGACGATCCACTGCGGCAGTTGAGCAGCTGTGACGTTGTGCGAAATCGCGGCGTTGAGCACATAGCTGTAGCCGTGGGCACGCTTGCGATCACTGTTGAATACGAAGCGCACGAACAGATTGAGCGTCGGACTGTTCTTTTGAGTCTTGACCTTCAACTCTGCAAGTCGAGAAATCAGCTCACTGCGAAGTGTGCGTTGATCGTCTTTCTTAGCCTCAATGAAGTTGCTATTGAACACATCCAGACATTGCGCCAGTAAATCGTAGAGACCTTCGTTCGCTTTCTTGAATGCTGTTTGTTCCCAGTTATCACGAGCAATAGACAGAGCGTCCAGTGACTGGACGATGCTTGTCGCAAATGCGGTGTTTAAGGCGGATGGGGTGAAGGTTTTAGTTTGCTTGCTCATAGGTTTCTCCTTTAGTTGAGCTATCAACATCCAACTAGGCACTGCGCTTTCGTTGAGTCGATATAAGGAATATACCTACTTCATCAAGTAATTTTATATTCATATAATTAGTCAAATTATTTGTTGACATATGGCTATCAATCTTCTTCCGTGGGTACTTAGAGGCGGTGACTTTTCAAAGCCAGGCTGGCATTCGCAGCCAACTGCTGCCTATCAATTGATGTTCGAGTTTTTGCGAGTTAGTCCAAGTTATGAACTTGCTAGAAAAGAACGTACTACTGGATTGAGCCAAGAGGAAAAGACAGCTCTGCCTGATGACTTTGAGAAAGTCCTCAAGACATATGACTTGATCGGCGACGTGAACTGTGTGTTGTTTCGGTCGTGGTGGTTAAAGCGCGGCTTGAAGGTGTTCGGTAATCCTTACAGCAAGCCCGATGTCCATGAAATTTCTGTCATACCCGCAGGAAGCGACATGGACAACAAGAAAGTTTTGAATTCGCTTCAAACAGACTTCTCAGATAAAAGACGAGATGAAGGATTGACAGCTTCGTTGCTGATTTCATTGCCACTTGATTTGAAGACAACCGAAATACTGCGAAAAGTTCGGAAGTTGCTGAATGCTTATAAGGACAGGGATGTGGGTGCACCGTCACCACCGAAGATCAAATTGATGGGAAAGCGATTTCACGCCAATCCGATGTTCAAGGGTTTGCGACTGCTTTGGTTTAGAGCGGCTAAACCTAATTGGGAGTTGTGGCGATTAGGTGCGAAAGCTCAATTGAGTGACAGCTACTCAAAAGTGCTTGACCCTGCCGCACCACGCAAGCCGAAAGATCCGATTGAAATGGATGATCGCATCACCATGAGCAAGATCACATTCCGTGCTGTTCATCGCTTCGAACACATTGCTGAAAACGCCGCACGTGGACGATTCCCATGCGCTGACCCGGTGGATATGTCAGTCTTTAACTATCCCGAGATTGCTCAAAGGTTGTTGAAGCACTCAAAGTGGGTGAAGAGTCAGAAATTGAAATGGGTAGAAACTCATAAAAAGGAAAAATGACCGTCCCGTAACGGGACGCTTGTGAACCAAAATGGGCACATTAGAGCTATCTGGCTAGGAAATGATGCCCAAAGGGAATATGCTTAGTTTTTAGGCGAAAAATTGATTTTTGAGAGCAATTCAGTGACTGGTGCCACTTCAGCCGATAAGACGCTTCACATTTACACCCGTGTGTCTACGGTCGCACAGGCAGAGCAGGGCACATCACTTGAGTCACAGCATGACCTAGGGGTCAAGAAGGCTAAAGAGCTTGGGTTTGACTTCAAGGTATGGAATGAAGGTGGACGCAGTTCCCACCATGAAAACATCGCTGATCGCCCAGAACTGAATGCTCTGTATGTTGCGATGAAGGCAGGACAAGTAAAGCATCTTTGGGTTTATGACCAGTCCAGACTTTCGCGGAACGACCAAGTCGCTTCTGTCTTTCGGTATGAGTGCAACAAGCAGGGTGTCACGCTCTACACAAAAGACGGTCAGTTTGATCTGTCATCACCACAAGACAAGTTTCTGAAACAGTTGTTGGACGCTGTTGCCGAGTTTGATAACGTCACACGGGCAGAGCGAACAAGACTTGGAAAGCTCAATCGTGTTCGTTCGGGCAGCTGGCACGGTGGACCTCCACCATACGGCTACAAGCTAGACGACAGAAAACTCGTCGTTGTTGAAGAAGAAGCGAAATGGGTCAGGCGCATCTTTCAAGAGGTCGTGAAAGGTGGCGCGGCAACGCATATCAAGCAAGTCTTAGATTCAAATGGTGTGAGTCCAAGAAGAAAGAAAGGCTTGTGGACGATTGGATCAATCAATGCGCTACTGAAGAATACGCACTATTCAGGGCACTACATCTACACCGACAGCAAGTCAGGTCAGACGATTGAAGTTCAATGTCCCAGCATCATTGACCAGACCACTTGGAATGCGGCTCAGCACAAGCGTTCCAGCGAGGTGCTCAGAAATTCACAGAAGAACGCTACTGTTAAGAACTTCTATCTTTTGCGTGATTTTATGTACTGCGCTCATTGCGGTCGTCCGATCAGTGGACGAATCATCAAGGCTCGTACAGAGTCTTCTTATTACTGTCCCAATAAAGAGCGTGACTGGGTTGAAAAGGGTGGATCAGACACGCCATGGAAAAGGGGCACGGGTTGTGGCTTCGCTCGTGCCATGAACATTCCACAGACTGACAAATTGGTGTGGGAACTTGTCACATCACTTCATGCGAAGTCCAGCACATTGAAAGAAGAGGTTAAGAATCGGTTGCTCAAAGAAAGCGGCATCAAGATTCGCACCGATGCTGAGATCAGAGCATTACAGGCAAAGATTCGCAGGCTCCAGAAGAGCTATGGCTCCATGAGCGAAACGCTTGGCAATCTTGAAGCGAATAAGTTGATCGGCAAGATCAATGATGTGAGTTACGACACCACAGTTCAGAGAATTCGGGATGAACTCGGCAACATTGAAACGGAGCTTGCCAGCGCACGGCTAGAACTGGCTGGTACTGCGGAATCTCGGAAGTGGGTGAACTGGTTGAAAGCGTTTGGCGACGAAGTAGAGAAGCTGGACGCACTGACTGATGAACAAAAGAAGGAATACATCGGTGGCTTGGTAAAGCGGATTGATGTGCGCTACGACTCTAAAAATCGTGAACACCACTTAACGTTGACCATGAGTCTGCCCATCGTCGATGACGGTATCAAGAAATTGCGATCTGGGCGACAGGGACGGGAATACGAAGTCATTCCAGGAACAGACAAAGTCGCTCTAGTCTCCAAAAAAAAAGACGGTCGAGGATAGATATTTATGAACACAAAAATTACTCACTACCTGAACCAGTCTGTCACGGTGGAGTAAAAGTTTGAAGCGCCCATCGCCTTGAACCCCACACGGTTAATTCGCGGTCTGGCTCGGGTTGGTGATAATTTCTGCAGCTTCGCGCCGCATGCGCACTTAACCCGCACCGATCCATGACAATTCACTCCGCCTTGTCCCAGCCGCGCACCCCGTCTTCGGGTCTGTCCCATGTTCGAGGTGTTGACGATCAGCCCCTGAGCAAGGCTTGTTTGCACGAGTTGCTGGCCCAAGCTGTGCAGCGCTGGCCTGAGCGCGACGCCGCCATTTTTTGTGCCGAAGGCATCCGCTGGAGTTGGGCGCAATTTCAGAGCCAGGTGAATGCCGCCGCAGCCGCCTTGCATGCGCTGGGTGTGCGGTGTGGCGACAGGGTGGGCATCTGGTCGCCCAACCGATCCGAGTGGTTGGTCACGCAATTTGCCACTGCCCGCTTGGGGGCGATTTTGGTCAACATCAACCCCGCCTATCGGGTGGCCGAGTTGGCTTATGCGCTGAACAAAGCCAGCGTATCGGTTTTGGTCAGTGCCAGCCGTTTCAAAACCAGCGATTACTTGGGCATGCTGGTTCAGCTGGGCTTCGGTGCTGCTGACACCCAGCTGCCCGCTTTGCGGCGTGTGATTCGACTGGGTGAAGGGGGCAACGCCGACATGCTCGATTGGGCGACCTTGATGGCACAAGGCCACACCAGCCTGCCCGATGCACAAAGCCTGCATGCGCACCAGCCCATCAACATCCAGTTCACCAGCGGCACCACGGGCGCGCCCAAAGGGGCCACCCTCACGCACCACAACATCGTGAACAACGCCATCGCGGTGGCCGCCTGCATGCGGCTGTCGGCGCAAGACCGGCTGTGCATTCCGGTTCCGCTTTACCACTGCTTTGGCATGGTGTTGTCGGTCTTGGCTTGCACCTCGGTCGGTGCTGCCATGGTTTTTCCGGGTGAGGGTTTTGACCCGGTGGACACCCTCGCAGCCGTTCAGTCTGAGCGCTGCACCGCTTTGCATGGCGTACCGACCATGTTCATTGCCGAGCTCGACCATCCTGAGTTTTCCAAGTTTGATTTGCACACCTTGCGCACCGGCATCATGGCGGGTGCACCTTGCCCCATCGAGGTGATGCGGCGGGTTCAGTCGCTCATGCACATGCGCGAGGTGACCATTGCTTATGGCATGACGGAGACCAGCCCGGTGAGCTTTCAAAGCGCGACCGACGACCCACTCGACAAGCGGGTCACCACGGTGGGCCGCGTCTTGCCGCACCTCGAAGTGCGCATCGTCGATGCCCAGGGCCAAACCGTGCCGATTGGTGAAACGGGTGAGCTGTGCACCCGGGGTTATTCGGTCATGCAGGGTTACTGGGACGAGCCCGAACGCACGGCCGACACCATCCAAGACGGCTGGATGCACACGGGCGATTTGGCCACCATGGATGCTGAGGGCTATTGCAACATCGTGGGGCGACTCAAGGACATGGTGATTCGTGGCGGCGAGAACATCTATCCGCGCGAAATCGAGGAATTTTTATTTCGCCATCCCAAAATTGCCGCGGTGCAGGTGTTCGGTGTGCCGGATGAGCGGTATGGCGAGCAGCTGTGTGCTTGGGTGGTTCAGCGCCCGGGGGCCGAATGCACCGAACAAGAGCTTCGGGTCTTTTGCGAGCAAAACATCGCGCACTTCAAAGTGCCCCGTTACATCCGCATGGTCGAAGAGCTCCCGGTCACGGTGACGGGCAAGCCGCAAAAATTTTTGATGCGCGAGGCCATGGTGGCCGAATTGGGTCTGAGCCGCCCGGCTTCGGCCTGAACGCGAGGCCTTCGTGAAGCCCTCAGCACCGCCCAGTCCCATTGAGGTCCTGTCTTCGGCCGTGCATGGCAAAGGCGTGTTTGCCACACGCCACATGGCCGCAGGGGAACGGGTCATCGAGTACGCGGGTGAGCGCATCAGCATGGCCGAAGCCATTCGCCGCCACCCGCACGATGCGGACCAGCCTGACCACACCTTTTATTTTCACCTGGACGATGGTCAGGTCATTGATGCGCTGTACGGTGGCAATGACTCGAAGTGGATCAACCATTCCTGCCGTCCTAATTGTGTGCCCGACGAAGTCAAAGGTCGGATTTACATGTTGACGCGCAGGCCTGTCTTCAAAGGGGAGGAGCTGACCTTTGACTACGGCCTGTTCAGCGACGAGCCGATGACCGATGCGCTGAAAGCCCGGTATGCCTGCCGCTGCGGCGCCACCAAGTGCAGAGGCACGATGCTGTCGGACTGAGCAGCCGGGCGCTGCTGGCTGCCCGCGCCGATCAAAAGTCCTGGCGTTTTTGGTCGCGCAACATGAACAGGTAAAGGCTTTCCACCTTCTCGCGTGCCCAAGGTGTTTTGCGCAAAAACTTCAGGCTGGAGCCGACGCTGGGCTCGTGGGTGAAACAGCGCACAGGGATACGTTGGCCCAGATCGTCCCATCCATAAAAGTCGGCCAATTGGGTCACGATGGCTTCTAAGGTCAGGCCATGCAGCGGGTTGCGTGCTTGTTGTGGCCGTTGTGCTGGGGCGCTTGAATCCGGCATGGCGAGCAATGTGTGGGGTGTGGCGGTGGGTTCGTCAGCTTGCATAGAGCGATTGTCAACGCAAAAAGTCTCGTCCGTCACAAACAGGGCGTGACCGTGGCTTGCCGCACAGTCTGCGAGCGGGGTGGGCCATACGCTCAGGCTTTGCCAAGACGGTGATGCCCGATGACTGTTGCTGAATTGAGCCCATCTGATTTGTGTCTCTCCGTGAGTCCTGCCCAGCTGGGCTTTGAGGACACGTCCGAGTTGCTGGGTCTGCCCTTGCCTTGGTTCGGGCAAGAGCGTGCCGAAACAGAGGCCCGTTTTGGGCTACAGATCCGTCAGCCGGGCTACAACCTGTTGGTTTTGGGTGCTGTGGACACGGACACCACCGGCATGCTGACCCGTCTCATGCTGGAGCAGGCTGCCTTGCGGCCTGTGCCCCCAGACCTGTGCTTTTTGAACAACTTTGAGCAAACTGGCCAAGCCCTGGCGCTTCGGGTGCCCGCCGGTCTGGGCAGGCAGTTGCACCAAGGCATGGCCGCTTGGGTGCAAGCCATTCAGGAGGACGTGCCGCAACGCTTTTTGGAGGCCGATTTTTTGGTGGCACGAAAAGAGCTTGAGCAGGCGTTCAAAGCCCAAACAGAGGTGGCTTATGCCGCGTTGACCGCTTATGCCCAGGCTCACCATTTCGCGGTGGTACGCGACCAGGGTCACATGGTGTTCACCCTGAAAGACGCCCACGGTGAACCTGTGACGGCAAGCAAAGCCTTGTTGCTCAGCGCAGCTGAACGCACAGCGTTGAACGCGGCCGAAGAGGCGCTGCGGGGAGAAATGGACCAGTACCTTGAATGCGCCCGTTCGACGGAGCGTGCCATGGCGCAAGCGCTGGCTGCTTTGCGCCAGCGTTTTTTGCGTCCAGTCTTGGCGCATGGTTTGGCCCAGTTGCGCCAAGCACTGAATTTGTCGCCTGACACCGATGCCCGGTTGGCGGCCTACATGGCGCTGGCTTTGCAGTGCGTGCTTGAAAAGCACCGCCTGCTGATGCCCGGTGACGAAGAAGCGACGCGACGGGCCGAGTTGGCCCTGTTGCTGTCGTGGCTCAAGGTGAACGTGGTGGTGGACCACCACGCCACAAAAGGCGCACCCGTTGTGGTGGAAGACAACCCGGTTTTTAACAACCTGTTTGGCAGCATCGCCCTCGCGGCCGACGGTGGGGGGCAGGAGATCGATTTCCTCAACCTGCGTGCAGGCAGTTTGCTGCGGGCTAACGGTGGGTTTTTGATGTTGCACCTGCAAGATCTTTTGGCCGATGCGCCTGTCTGGGAAAGGCTGCGGCGGCTCTTGCGCAGTGGCCGATTGCAGCTGGAACAGCCGGGTTTTTCATCCAACGCCGGCGTCCAACCGCACGCGTGGTCCGACGCGATGGATGTGGACATCAAGCTCGTGCTGATCGCTTCGGACCGGGCCTTCGATGCGGTGCAAGAGATCGTCCCCGATTGGGCTTGCCATTTTGCTTGCAAGGTGGAATTGGCCGAAAGCTTCAAGGCGACACCTCAAAATGCACAGGCCATGGCCGTGGAGGTGGCACACATTTGCCAACGCTTGGGTTTGTTGCATTGCACGGCCGCAGCCGTTGCGCGGGTCATGGAGGACAGCCACCGTGCAGCGGGCGACCAAACGCGCCAGAGCGCCCGCACCGGCTTGTTGCGAGCCTTGGTGGTGGAGAGCCATGCCTTGGCACAAATGCGTGGGGCGCAACGGGTGGAGGCGCAGGACGTGTTGCTTGCAAGACAGCACCAAAGAGCGCGGCGTGATGGCCTTGAAGCGCGGGTTCAAGACAGCATTGCCAGTGGTGAACGCTTGTTGGTGGTCAGTGGCGAACGGGTGGCGCAGGTCAATGGCCTGACCGTCATGGACTTGGGCGACCACAGTTTTGGGGTGCCTGTCCGGGTCACCGCCCGCGCGTTCGCTGGCGACGAGGGCTTGCTCAACATTGAACGCGAAGTCGACATGTCTGGCCCCATCCATGACAAAGGGGTGCTGATCTTGCACAGTTATTTGTCGGGCTTGTTTGCCCACATCGCCCCTTTGTCGATGAATGCGGCGGTGGTGTTTGAGCAGGAGTATGGCGGTGTGGAGGGTGATTCGGCGTCATGTGCCGAGTTGTATGCCTTGTTGTCCAGTCTGTCTGGTTTGCCTTTGCGCCAGGGCATTGCTGTCACAGGTGCTGTCAACCAGCAAGGTGACTTGCTGCCCGTCGGCAGCATCAACGAAAAGATCGAGGGCTACTTCCGCAGCTGCGAGTTGTTGGGACTGGATGGCCAACAAGGGGTCTTGATGCCGGCGCGCAATCGGCG
The DNA here is from genome assembly GCF_000293865.2 of Limnohabitans sp. Rim28. Taxonomy (GTDB): domain Bacteria; phylum Pseudomonadota; class Gammaproteobacteria; order Burkholderiales; family Burkholderiaceae_C; genus Limnohabitans_A. The sequence goes on from NZ_ALKN02000005.1 coordinate 119,078, forward strand.
GCACCTGATGCTGGCACCCCAAGTGGTGCAAGCCGTGGCACGGGGGCAGTTTCACATCCATGTGGCCGACCAAGTGGGGGAGGGCATGAGCTTGCTGACAGGGGTTCCTTATGGCCTCTGGGGTCCTGGTGGGTATGCGGTGGGTTCGGTGCTGGCCCGTGTTCAAACCACGTTACAGCGTTTCCGCCATGCCTGCGAGCTCTTGGCTTCGCACCGGTCCAAACGCCGATGGCGCGCGGTTCGGTGATGGATTTCGCTGACCAGGCCGTCAGCGCACTACTGGTTTGAAAGTAATGATTTTGATATTTTTAAGGATTTCCATTTGTCCTTGGCTTGGCTATCGTGGTCATCAGGCCTTAGCCCAGCGGGTGTAGGGCAGCATGTGCCATGTTTCAGAAAGAGCAATCCATGAGCATTGAACTGGTTTTGGCAGATCCCCATCCGGTGCTGCTCGAGGGTTTGTCGCAAGTTTTTCAAGCATGCCCTGAGTTTGTGGTCAAAGCCTGTGCCAGTACGGGAGACGATGCCCTGGCAGCGGTGAAAAAACACGAACCGGACATCCTTGTGATGGATGTGTCCTTGGCGAACCGAAGCGGCTGGTCGGTCTTGGAAGACATGAAGCAGCACCACGCGCGAACTCGACCTGTGGTGTTCACCGATGCGCCGATTGACGATGTCATGCGTGTCATTGATTCGGGGGTGCCGGGTCTGGTGGGCAAAGACAAGTCCCGCCAAGAGTTGGCCCGTTGCATTCAGGCGGTCCATGCAGGTCATAAGTGGTTGGACCGGGACCTGACCCTCAAGACCATGTCTGTGCTGATGGCGCAGCAAAAGAAAAAGCCGGCGCTTGTCACGCCATTGACCCCCCGAGAGTTGACCGTGGCCCGCATGGTCACGGAGGGTTTGCCGAACAAAAAAATTGCCAGCCAGTTGTTCATCAGTGAGGGCACCGCCAAGCTGCACCTGCACCACATTTACCAAAAATTGCAATGTCCTGGGCGCATGTCTTTGCAGCGCTACATGCAAGACAACGGCTTGATGTGAAGCTTGTCTATTTCAATTCAACCCACAGGAGAAGACACGATGGCCAACGATCAGAAAACCCCTGAAATCGAAAACTTGGAAAACATGAGTCACCATTACAAGCAGGCTTCGGAGGAGTTGCTTCACGCTTACCAGCGCAATAAGGAGGCGGCACGCCATCACGATGCAGGTGCTTTCAAGGCGGCATTGCACCACGCCAAGTTGTCCAAGCACCACAGCTTCAACGCGCATGCGCACTTGACCGATGCGCTCGGCATCGCTGAGAAACTGGATGCAGCCCAGCCATGGCCAAGTCTGGTGGTGCGCCCGCCGTCCGGTTCGGGCGTTCACTGATTCGCTGAGTCTTTCGCGCGGTGTGTGCTGTCGCGAACAGTCAAAAACCGGGACGCTTCTTACACTGAATCCAGTACTTGCATTGGCGGCCTCGTCTTGATGAGCGGCTGTTGGTTGCAGCACAAGATCAATTAAGGAGCGTTTCCATGTCCATCCGTGTTTTGTTGTCGTCCAAGCACAAAGTGGTGTCAGAGGGCATTGCGGCTGTCTTGCGAACGCACCCTGACATCCATCTGGTCGGAATGGCCGACACCGACGCCACCACACAAGCACTGTGTGCGGCGTCGGAACCCGATGTCCTGTTGATCGGTATGCATGCCCATGGGCAGCAGGATTTGTCCTTGATGCAAAAAATTGCCCAAGACCCCACCAGCCCCCACATGGTGGCTTTTTCGGGGGACACCGATCGGCACGCCATCATCGAAATTCTGGATGCTGGTGCCAAGGGCTATGTGTCGACCACCAGCAGCATTGACGAGTTGATGTCGGCCATTCGATCGGTGGCATCAGGGCGGGTTTATTTGTGCCAAACCGCGGCCTCGGAAATGATGGCGTCTGTGCGCAACTTCCGTTCAGGTCATGGCACTGGGAAAAACCATTTGGGCAACCGCGAAGAACAGGTCTTACGCTTGATTGCCGATGGTTTCTCCTCCAAGGAAATTGCGCGAAATCTGCAAATCGCCCCCAGTACAGTCGAGGTGCATCGGCGCAACATCATGCGCAAAGTAGGCCTGCATAAGGTGGCAGACTTGACCCGCTATGCCATCCGCAATCAGATGGTTTCGGTTTGACCACCGCCCCTTTGACACAAAACTCTTGACACCTGAGCTGTTGCAGCAGTTTGTAGCATTCACAGCTGCGTTGCACCAAGCCCGCTCGGTCCAAGACCTCAAGATGCCCTCTTGAATAGCTGATAAAGCCTTGTTTCATGAGTTTGGCAGCGGCCAAACTGACGGACTCTCGGCGCACACCCAATGCCTGCGCCATGCCTTCATGCGTCTTGTGCATGTGCAGCTCTTTTTGTCGGTCCAAAACCATCAAGATCATGCGGCTCAGTTGTTGCTCAACCGTGTGGTGTTGACGGCACACATTGCCATGCGACATTTGTGCAATCAGTGCCCCCGCGTACAACATGATCAAGCTTTGCGCGATCTGATTTTGTTGAAAACTTTGCAGGACCACATCCAGTTTGATGCGAATGCAGTGGCCTGCAGTCTGAACAACGGCCTGGTTGTTGCTGTGCATGGCCCCCATCAACAAGTCCAGGCCCACCAAGCCCTCCTTGCCCACCATCGCGATTTCGGTGCATTCGCCAGAGGCCAGCAAATATTGCCAAGACACGATGGCCGTGGTTGGGAAGTAAATGTGCGTCAGCGCTTGGCCGGGTTCACAAAGGATCCGACCTTCTGGCAGCGCCAGCTCTTCAAAGTGGACCTCCCAATGGGCCCAAACATCTGCCGGTAATTGGGTCAAAATGCAATTGCCCAATGCTTGTATGGGGATCATTTTTTTGCAATGACTGGTTAAATTCATCATCCGATGAACATAACAGGGGCTGTGCTGATGTTGTGTTCGACAACGCACATACGGGGTCTTCAGGCGGCAGTTCACCTGTGTTGTGCGATGCGGCTTTCAGTTGGGCAGGGCAGCTTGCGCCAAGCCGGGCAGGTTCAGCAAATGCACTTGGCCGCGTGAATAGCTCAAAAGACCCTGCTCGCGCAGTTGGCCTGCCGCCAGCGTGATGCTCACGCGCCGAACGCCCAGCATGTGGGCCAGGTGCTCATGGGTGAGGCTCAGGTGCTGGCTGTGGGCAGTTTCAGCGGACAGCACCAGCCAGGCCGCCAACCTGGCTTGGATGTCCAGGGTTTGGATGCTGGCGGCAAACGAGGCCACATGGGACACCAACAACCAAAGTTGGCGGGAAATCGCGTTCAGGATGGCCGCATGGTCCAGTGCCAGGGCTTGGAGCAACGGGGCTGGAATACACCATGCTGCCCCTGCGGTTTGCACGCGGTGCTCGAGTGTGGGGTTGTGGCAACCCAGCACCTGCTCAAGGCCCACCGCATGTGCAGAGCCGAGCAGGCCGACCGCCAAGCTGGCGCGGTGTTCATCCATGACCAAAAGAGCCACAGTGGCACCCGTCAAAAAGTACACCATGGGCGTGACGTCTTTGGCCCCCAACACTTGGCCCGCTTTCAATTCGATCGGCTCACAGGTCTTCATGAGCAGTGAACGCTCCAGTTTGGGCAGGTCAGCCAGGAGACCGTTGTCTGACAGGTTCACAAGAAACACCTGATCAGTTGCAAGGCTTGCAAGGGGGTTTTCACGGGTTTTGGACGGTTTGGGGATCATGAGCAAATCATTCTGAGTATAGGTTCGGTAAAACCTGAGTAAACCCGTTTTTGAGTCTGTTTTTATGTTCGGTGGAGAACATAGAATGAACGAAACCCAACATCCTCCAGGGTGACCTCCATTGACCCACCCTTTATCCCCTAACTCGCTCATTCAAAGTTTGCTGTTGTCCGCACCGGAACGCCTGTCGGTTTTGGAGCGGGTGCACCTGGACATGGGGCCTTGGACCGAACAGTCCGGTGATGGCGGCAACTTTTTGTACTTTCCTGAAGACGCCTTGCTCGGTGTGTCCTCAGACCTCAAGAGGTCTGGGGTGACGCACGCTGCGCCTTGTGCTTGGTTGGGTCGCCATGGTGTTTGGTCGCCGAATCCAGTGCTGTCCAGCGGTTTACAAGTTCAGGTGATGGTGGCCGGTTGGGCTTTTCGGGTGCCTGAGGGGGCGTTGCTTGCGGCAGACAGGCGTTTGTCGTCTTGGGCCTTGCAAATGGCGGCCAGTTCGCAGAAGTTGCTGTCTCAAATGGCCCAGATGTCTTTTTGTGTCCGTCATCACACGGTTGAGCAAAGTTTGGCCAGTTGGTTGTTAATGGCTTGGCATCACAGCCCTGGACACCGGCTGCAGGTGCCTGTGGCATCGCTGCAAGCCGGTTTCGGTTTGGCGCCCGAGACATGGCAGCAAGCTTGGCAAAAACTGCATGGCCTAGGTGCGGTAACTTTGACAGGTCAAGGCGCTTTGGCCGAGATTCAATCCCGCTTACTCCCACCTTTGTCGGGTTTGGCCTGTAGCTGTCATCACAAAATCCAGGTGAATTGAGGCGGGCCGTTTAGGGTTCAAGAACAGGCCACCAGGGACCGCCCCAAAGACTCGGCCACCTTGATGCCGTCCACCCCTGCCGACAAAATGCCGCCCGCGTAACTGGCGCCTTCGCCAGCCGGGTACAAGCCGTGGGTATTGGTGCTTTGGTGGTCCTCGCCGCGCGGAATGCGCAGGGGTGAGGATGTGCGTGTTTCCACCCCGGTCATCACCGCATCGGCCATGTCATAGCCCTTGATCTTGCGGCCAAACACCGGCAGCGCTTCGCGCATGGCCGCTACCGCGTAGTCGGGCAACACATCGGCCAGATCGACCAGCTTCACGCCGGGTTTGTACGACGGTTGCACGCTGCCCCAAGTGGTGGAGGGGCGTTGTGCCAAAAAGTCGCCGACCAGTTGGCCTGGGGCTTCGTAGTTGCTGCCGCCCACTTCAAAGGCCCGCGTTTCGAGTTGGCGCTGCAGCACGATGCCCGCCAGAGGATGCGGTGAAGGCGGTTGTTGCGCGGCCAAGGCATGGGCTTCTTGCGCCAGCTGCGCGCCGTCTTGCGCACCAAAGGCGGCTTGCCAGGCGGCGGTGTCCAGCGGGTAGTCGGGCGGGTCGATGGCCACCACCATGCCCGCGTTGGCATTGCGTTCGTTGCGCGAGTACTGGCTCATGCCGTTGGTGACCACGCGGCCCGGCTCGCTGGTGGCGGCCACCACGGTGCCGCCAGGGCACATGCAAAAGCTGTAAACAGCCCGGCCGTTTTGTGCGTGGTGCACCAGTTTGTAGTCGGCCGCACCCAGCAGCGGGTGACCTGCATGGCGGCCCCAACGGGCTTGGTCGATCACGCTTTGCGGGTGCTCAATGCGCACGCCAATGGAAAACGCTTTGGCCTGCATGGCCACACCACGGCGGTGCAGCATGACAAAAGTGTCGCGCGAGCTGTGGCCCAGGGCCATGACGGCGTGGCGGGTGTGCAGGGTGTGGTGTTCTCCGGTGCGCAGGTCTTGTACGTGCAGCCCCGTGAGTTGCTGGCCGTCTGCGGCGGACGAGAGCAGCACATCGCTCACGCGTTGCTCAAATCGGATATCGCCGCCCAGCGCGATGATCTGCTCGCGAATGTGCTCGACCACCTTGACGAGCTTGAAGGTGCCGATGTGCGGGTGCGCGGCGTACAGGATGTCGGCGGGGGCCCCTGCCTTGACGAACTCGTCCATCACCTTGCGGCCCAGGTGGCGCGGGTCTTTGATTTGGCTGTAGAGCTTGCCGTCAGAAAAGGTGCCTGCACCCCCTTCGCCAAACTGCACATTGCTCTCGGGGTTGAGGACCTTTTTGCGCCATAGGCCCCAAGTGTCTTTGGTACGCTCGCGCACCGGTTTGCCCCGCTCCAGCACGATGGGCTTGAAACCCATTTGCGCCAGCGCCAGGGCGGCGAACATGCCGCATGGCCCAAAACCCACCACCACCGGGCGTTCGCTGGCCTCAGAGCCAAAACCGGCAGGGGCTTGGCAGGGCGGGTGCCAAGCCATGTCGGGCGTGGTTTGGATGTGCGGGTTTTGTTCGAACTTGTGCAGCAAGGCGGCTTCGGTCTGGGCATCGGCCAGCGACACATCCACGATGTACACCGCCAGCAAATCGGCCTTGCGGGCGTCAAAGCTGCGTTTGAAGACGTGCAAAGAGGCGATGTCGGCGGCGCTGATGCCCAGTGCTTGGGCTGCGAGTTGGCGCAGCGCATCGATCGGGTGCGGCGTGGGCAGCCGGTCTTCGTCGGTTTCGGAGGGCGCATCGGCGGCGCGGCGCACGTCGACCGGCAAGGCCGACAAGGGGAGTTTGAGTTCTGAAATCCGGATCATGGCAACCTCTGTGGCTTGTGGTTATCAAGCAAGAAGCGTTGATTATCCTTGAGGCAAGAAACCATCGACCGACAAATAACGCTCGCCCGTGTCGTAGTTAAAACCCAAAACGGTGGCACCGGAGGGCAAGTTTGGCAGTTTTTGTGCAATGGCCGCCAGCGTGGCCCCCGACGACAAGCCCACCAGCATGCCTTCTTCGCGGGCCGATCTGCGGGCGAACTCGCGTGCCTCTTCCGCATCGATGGGGATCACGCCATCGAGCAGGCTGGTGTCGAGGTTTTTGGGAATGAATCCGGCCCCAATGCCCTGGATGGGGTGAGGCGCAGGTGTGCCACCAGAGATGACTGGCGAGGCCGCAGGCTCGACCGCAAAGACTTGGAGTTTGGGGAATTTGGCCTTGAGCACCCGGGCCACGCCTGTCAGGTGCCCTCCCGTGCCCACGCCGGTGATCAGGGCGTCAATGCCCTCCGGAAAATCGGCCAAAATTTCCTGCGCGGTGGTGCGCACATGCACGTCGATGTTGGCAGGGTTTTCAAACTGCTGGGGCATCCACGCGCCGGGTGTGCTGGCCACCAAGGCCTGGGCCCGGGCAATGGCCCCTTTCATGCCATCGGCGCGGGGCGTGAGGTCGAAGCTGGCGCCATAGGCCAGCATCAGGCGGCGACGCTCGATGCTCATGCTGTCGGGCATGACCAGCACCAGCTTGTAGCCCTTGACGGCAGCCACCATGGCCAGCCCGATGCCGGTGTTGCCCGAGGTGGGTTCGACGATGGTGCCGCCGGGTTTTAAGGCGCCCGATTTTTCAGCATCTTCAACCATGGCCAGCGCGATGCGGTCCTTGATCGAGCCGCCTGGGTTGCTGCGCTCGGACTTGATCCAGACATGGGCGTTTGCCCCAAACAGGCGTTGGATGCGCACATGGGGCGTGTGGCCGATGGTGTCAAGGATGCTGTGGGCTTTCATGGCGGCTCCTAAGGGTTGATGCAGTTCTGAGCCATTGTGCGCGGGGGGGGCGCAGGCCGATGTCTTGCACAGCACCAACAGAGCTGGGCCCCTGACACTGTGAGACGCAGTGCCTGGGGATGCGCTCAGGTGATAATCACGGCGTGAAGCTCGCCAGACCGTCGCTGGTGCAATTTCCGAAAGGAAGCACTGGAGGAACGTCCGGACTGCACAGGACAGCGTAGGAGGCAACGCCTCTCCACCGTGAGGTGAGGATCAGAGCAACAGAGACGAGCCGATTGAGTTCGGGTGAAACGGGCAATCTCTACGCGCAGCAATACCAAGTAGGCCTTCCTGAGGGTGTGCGGTTCGCCGCATGCCCTCTCCCTGTGGTTCCGCGGGGTGAGTTGGCGGGTAGGTAGCACCGAGCCGGGTGGGCGACCCCCGGCCCAGAGTAATGGCGGTCACGCAGCGGGCAACCGCTGCGCACAGAATCCGGCTTATCGGCGAGCTTCACACTTTTCCCCAGCACCCCGCCGCAGGCATGGCGCGACGCTGAATTCCAGAACCCAGGGCAACAAAAAACCCGCCGAGGCGGGTTTTGGCTTGGGCGACCGAGAGGCTCAGCTGCGTGAGGGCATCAGGCTGCCACCCAAGGCGAACACCGAATTGGGTGCGGTGATTTTCAGCGCACTTTTGGGCTTGGCAAACACGCCGCGCTTGACGGCAGGCTGCGGCGCAGGCTCTACGGTCACGCCTTTGGTGCGCTGTTCGGCCACCAGTTGGCGCAGGCTGATGGACTGCAAATGGGTCAGCATTTTTTCATTCAAGCTGGCCCACAGTTCGCTGTTCATCCAACCCCCTTCTGCGGAGGCTTCTTCGTCAGAGGGAGCATCCACCGCGCCCACGATGTCGGCCATGGTGATTTTTTCGGCATTGCGGGACAGCGAGTAACCGCCACCTGGGCCGCGTGTGCTTTCGACCAAGCCATGCTGACGCAGTTTGCTAAAAAGCTGTTCCAAGTAGGACAGAGAAATTTGATGGCGTGTGCTGATGGCGGCCAAAGATACAGGTCCGCGGTCTTCTCGCAAAGCGACATCGATCATGGCAGTGACTGCAAATCGGCTTTTGGTGCTCAAACGCATGGTGGGCTCCTTTTAGCGTTGTGGTGGGCTGTAGATGCAGACCCAACCTGGGGTGTCAAAACATATCGTGTACGTTTGTGACTGATCGGTCGTTTCTCAAACTGTCATTCAGCTGAGGGTGTATCGCGATTATTCAAGGCTAAAAGGCGCATTTGGGGTGTGTAGGGGATTAACAGAAGATTAAAACCTTTCATAGCCTTCCAGTTGCCGCCATTGACCGGGCTCCAGAGGCGCCAAACTCAGCCGTCCCACCCTTTGGCGACGCAGGTCTTGCAGGGGACATTGTTCGTCCAGCCAGCGGCCCAAATCCAGCCCGTCGATGTCTTTTCCTGCGATCCGGAGCACCGTGAGTTGGTCGGTCTGGCGGTTGATGCTGGCGCGGATGCCCGGGCCGTTCAGGGCCTTGACCAGGTCCCCGGGCACTTCGCCGCCCAAAGTGGCCATCCATTCTTGCTCCATCGGGCTGCGGCGGTCTTCCAGGTGGCGCAGCACGCTCAAGTCGTCTGTGAAGATGCACAAACCACTGGCGGGCTTGGCCAATGGCAGCGGCATTTGCATTTTGGCCAGGCGTTCAGGCCCCCAAATACCAGGCTGGGGGGCTTTGAGGCCCACGGTGTCTTGCAGCCAGGCCAAGTTGGCCGCCCGGTGCGCGGGCTTGAACAGCACCAGGGTCATGGGTGCGAGCGCGGCCATCGAGACCAAGCGGTTCACCTGCACGGCTTGTTCTTCACGCACCCGCCGGGCCGGGTCGGTGACCACTTTGCCCGCCACCTGTACACCACCGGCCACGATCAGGGCCTCGGCTTCACTGCGTGAACAGTTTTGCTCAGCGGCCACCCGTTTGGCCAGGCGTATGCCTTCTTCAGAGGAGATCATCCATGCTTTCAAAAATGCTCAAAGCGAATCAAGACAGGGTTTGCTCGCGGATGTGGTCCACATGCGCTTGCAGGGAACGTGCCGCCACAGGCCACAAGCGAGGCGGCACGTCGTCGTAGGCTTTTTCCACCCATTCTTTCAAGCTGCCTTGGGGCAAGGCTTGCATGGCGGCGGCTATTTTGGCCTCGCGCTTCAAGCGGTGGGCCTTCAGGTGCGTGATGGCTTGGTGGGCAAAACCCAGCACATGGCCGTGCGCGGGCAGGATGAACTCGATGTTCCCGGCCTTGCAGGCGGCGGCCAGTTTGTCCAGCGAATCGAGGTAGTCGCCCATGTGGCCATCGGGTGGGTCGATCACGGTGGTGCTGCCGTTGAGCACATGGTCGCCCGAGAACAGCAGGCCGTCTTCTTCGAGCACCAGACACAGGTGGTTGGCCGCGTGGCCAGGGGTGTGCACCACGCGCAGGGTGTGGACGATCTCGCCATCCGAGCCGGTGCCTTGCAGCACCAATTTTTCACCGTCGGCCAGTTCGCGTTCGGGCGCGAAGCGGCTGTTGGCGCGGGCGGTCGCCTTGGAGGCCAAGCCCAAAATCGGTGGCTTGTTGGCGCACAGCGCCTGAAGTGGGGCTGCACCGGGTGAGTGGTCCGGGTGTGAGTGGGTGCAAACAATCATGCGGATTTGTCCGCCCGCTGCACGCCATAGGCGTTGCAGATGGTCGTCGTCGGCCGGGCCGGGGTCGATCGCGATGTAGCCGGTGTTCGGGTCGCCCACCAAATAGCTGTTGGTGCCCGGGCCGGTCATCACGCCGGGGTTGGGTGCGGTCAGGCGCTGCAGGTTTTTCAGCAGCTGCACAGCTTGGTCGGTTTTCCAGTCCAGATGGTGGTGGATTTGCCCGTCGGGTGTGACCAGCGCCAACTCACCAAAAGGGGCTTCGTGCTCCATGTAGCGCGCTTCATTGCCCGCCAGCCAGCCGGCGCGGGGGCAGCTGGTCCACAGGGGTTCGTCGTTGACTGCGCAGGCTTGCAACACCGCATCTACCGTCGCAAACGCTTTCAGGCGCTCCAATGTGCGAACGGTGGGGTACACCATGAAAAACTGACCGGCTTCGTGGCGCGTCAACGCCTCCACCGGGCTCACCCAAACAGGCTCAAATTGTTCGGTTTCGTCGGCCACAGGCGTTTGGCCTTCTGGCATGCGGGCCACCAAAAAAGGCACGTCAAAGCGGCGCGGCAGGTCGCGGTCGGTGATCCAGTGGGCCAGCACAAAGACCTGATCAGCCGCCAGTGTCAGGCCCTGAGTCTGGCACTGTGGGACAAAAGCGGCTTTGCGTTCAATCTGCGCAATGTCGCTGTTGTTGGCCCAGCGGCCATCGGCATGGCGGGCGAACAAAATACCCAGTTCCTCAAAGCTCTCACGGATGGCGGCAATCGCTTGCGTCAGGTGCAAGTCACTTTGCTTGGGGCGGCGTGAGGCCATGCTGTGAGCCTGTGCGTCGGCCGCGTCAATGCCGCCGCCCGGAAATACATAGGCACCGGGTGCGAAACTGGCCGTCATGGAGCGGCGGGTCATCAGGACCTCAAGGCCTTGCGGGCCATCGCGCAGCAGCAGCACGGTGGCGGCGGGGCGCAGGGGCGCGGGTTCACGTTGGGGGTGTAAGAGTTGGGATGTGCGTGCCATGCCCCATTATCAGGCGGCTGATGCCGCATCCCCGGGCGATAATCCCGAACATGCACATTCGATTTACCAAGATGCAAGGGGCCGGCAACGACTTTGTCGTGCTCGACGAGACCCGCGGCCTCTTGGGCCTGAGTTCGGCCCAGTACCGATTTTTGGCCGACCGCCACTTTGGCGTGGGGGCCGACCAGATCCTGACCGTGCGGCCTTCGCCGGCACCTGGGCTGGATTTCGAATACGTGATCCACAACGCCGATGGCGGCGAGGTGGAGCACTGCGGAAACGGAGCCCGTTGTTTTGTGCGCTATGTCCGAGACAAGGGTCTGACCGATAAAACCACGGTCCGCGTGAAAGTTCAAAAAGGCGAGATCGAGCTGCGCATGAACCGCGATGGCCGTGTCACGGTGGACATGGGCACGCCCGTGTTCGATTGGGCCAACGTGCCCTTCAACCCCATTGGCCTCATCAGCGACCAGGTCAACGGCTGGCCGGTGTTTGATTTGCCCCTGGGCGAGCTGGGCATTGTTCCTTCTATGGCCCGTGTGGGTGTGGTGTCCATGGGCAACCCGCACGCGGTGCAGCGCGTGGACAACGTGGCCACCTTTCCAGTGCGGGTCCAGGGTCCGCTGATCGAAAACCACCCGGCTTTCCCCAACCGGGTGAATGCGGGTTTCATGCAGATCGTCTCGCGCAGCCAGATCAAACTGCGCGTTTTCGAGCGCGGTGCCGGCGAGACCCTGGCTTGCGGCACGGGCGCGTGCGCGGCGGTGGTGGCGGGCGTTCGACAGGGCTGGCTAGACGCTCGCGTGGATGTACAAACACATGGCGGCGTCCTCACCATCGAGTGGGCTGGTCAGGCCGACAGCCCGGTGCTGATGACCGGCCCGGCCACATCCGTTTTTGAGGGCAGCATTGACGTGCCTGACTCACTTTGACCTTTTGAATTTCTGGAGCTGCCCAATGATCCCCTCCGAGCCCATGAGCCCCATCACCGAAGACGACATTGCCAATTATTTGGTGAACACGCCTGATTTCTTTGAGCGCCATGCTTCCCTTTTAGCCACCGTGCAATTGACGCACCCTCAAAGCCATCGAGCTGTGGGTTTGCAAGAGCGCCAGGCGCAAATGCTGCGCGACAAGATCAAGGGCCTTGAGCACCGCATCATGGACATGATGCGCCATGGCCATGAAAACATGCTGCTCACCGACAAGCTGCACCGGTGGTCCTGTGAACTCTTGGTGACCCCCCACGACCAGCTGGCCGAGTCTGCCGTGTTCAACATCCGCGAGTTGTTCCAAGTTCCCCAATTGGCCTTGCGCCTGTGGTCACTGGGGGGTGTGCACGCACAAGCGCCCTATGCGCAGGGCGTGACAGAGGCGGTGCAAGCCTTGGCCACCTCCTTGGACACGCCTTACGTGGGACCTAACGCTGGCTATGAGGCGGTGCAGTGGTTGGACCAACCCACCCAAGCCGCTTCGGTGGCTTTGCTGGCACTGCGGGCCGCACCTGGTCAACCGGCTTTTGGCTTGATGGTTCTGGCTTCGCCCGATGCCCAACGCTTTAACAACCAAATGGGCACCGATTTGCTGGAGCGTTTGGCCGAATTGGCGGGGGCGGCTTTGTCGGTTTTGCGGGCCCCCTGACCCGCCATGACGTCAGCAGCCCAGGACCCACTGGTCACGCGTTACTTGGACCATGTCCGTTTTGAAAAGCGCCTGGCCGAACGCACCTGCACGCTGTACCAACTGGACTTGACCCGTCTGGCTTCCATGGCAGCCGACGCGCAAGTGCCTTTGTTGCAGGTGCAAAGCGGTCATGTGCGCCGTTGGGTGGCTCAAATGCACAACGCCGGGCGCAGCGGGCGGGGCATTGCACTCATTTTGTCTGGCTGGCGCGGTTTTTACACATGGCTGGGTTTGGAAGGCCTGATTCCGCTCAACCCGGTATCCGATGTGCGTGCGCCGCGTGTGCGCAAGCCCTTGCCCAAAGCCTTGGGCGTGGACGAAGCGGTGCAATTGGCCGAGCACGAAGAGGCCAACGACGACCCTTGGCTGGAAGCCCGGGATGCTGCGATGGTCGAGTTGCTTTATGGGTGCGGTTTGCGCATCGCAGAGTTGACGGGTTTGGATGTGGTGGCCAGCACAGACGCCGCCCGCGCCGGGCGCGGCTGGATTGACCTGCCCAACGCCGAGGTGCAAGTGCAAGGCAAGGGCAGCAAACGCCGCAGTGTGCCTCTGGGCCGCTCCGCGGTAGAGGCACTGACGCATTGGTTGACGGTGCGCACCCAATTGACCGGTATGTTGACCCATCCAGTCCCCGGCGCATCCAGTTTGGCGCTGGCGCTGTTTCCCGGGCAGCATGGCACACGGCTCACGCCACGCGCTGTGTCTCAGCGCCTGAAGCGCCGCAGCTTGCTGGCGGGATTGGCCACGCCAGTGCATCCACACATGCTGCGCCACTCTTTTGCCAGTCATGTGCTGCAGTCGAGTGGCGATCTGCGGGCCGTGCAGGAGCTGCTGGGTCACGCCAACATCAGCACCACCCAGGTTTACACGCGGCTGGATTTTCAGCACTTGGCCAAAACCTACGACGCAGCGCATCCGCGTGCCAAGCGCAAATGAAGCCTTGGCGTCGCCTTCAAGCGGCTTGTGAGGCCAAGCCCAAGCGGATGAGCTCAAGCTTGAATTCATCGCTACACTCCCCAACTCTTGTTGTCTTGTTCCCCACCGGAAGCGTGCCATGTCCTTGATCCCCACCACCATCCTGACCGGCTTTTTGGGCTCGGGTAAAACCACTTTGCTCAAGCGCGTGCTGACCGAGGCCCATGGTCAAAAGATCGCCGTCATTGAAAACGAGTTTGGTGAAGAAAACATCGACAACGACATTTTGGTGTCCGACACCAACGAGCAAATCATCCAGATGAGCAATGGTTGTATTTGCTGCACCATCCGTGAAGACCTGCGCGTGACCCTGCAGTTGTTGGCGGCCAAGCGCCGCAAGGGTCTGCTGAGTTTTGACCGCATCGTCATCGAGACCACCGGCTTGGCCGATCCAGGCCCGGTGGCGCAGACCTTTTTCATGGACGATGAAATCGCGGAAACCTTTTTGCTCGATTCCATCCTGACTTTGGTGGACGCCAAGCACGCGGCCCAGCAATTGAATGAACGCCAGGAAGCACGCCGTCAGGTGGGCTTTGCCGACCAAATCTTCATCAGCAAGGCCGATTTGGTCTCGCCCCAAGAGCTGGACGCTTTGCAGCACCGCTTGAAACACATGAACCCGCGCGCACCGCAAAAGGTGGTTCATTTTGGCGAAGTGGCTTTGTCCGAAGTGTTCGATCTCAAAGGTTTCAACTTGAACGCCAAGTTGGACATTGACCCGGACTTTTTGAAAGACGATGCCCATGGACACGACCATGACCATGTGCACGGCGAGCACTGCGACCATCCGTCGCACCAGCACGGTGCAGCGACCGAGCACGCCCATGACCATGAGCACGGCGAGCATTGTGATCATCCGTCGCACCAACAAAACCAAGGTCATCACCACCACCACGACGACGATGTCAAAAGCTTTGTTTTCAAGTCGGAACGCGCGTTTGACCCTGCCAAGTTAGAGGACTTTTTGGGCGCTGTCGTGAACATTTACGGCCCACGGATGCTCAGATACAAAGGCATCTTGAACATGCAGGGCACCGAGCGCAAGGTCATTTTCCAAGGCGTTCACCAGCTCATGGGCAGCGATTTGGGACCCATGTGGGCTGCAGGCGAGACGAAAATGAGCAAGATGGTGTTCATTGGCATCGACTTGCCCAAGGACATCCTGTTGCAGGGGCTTGAACAAAGCTTGGTGTGAAGCGTTTGCTCTCGGGATTGGCGGATGGTCGTGTTTTTTTCAACAAAATCGCTTTAATCGTTCGGCGTCAGATTTTTTACCGTTCTAGTCGCTACAATCGCCCGCCTGCAACGGTGCCTTTTGGCGACGTTTTAAAGCCGAATCCACGATCGATCCATGGGTTCGAGATCAGCATGAACAGTGTTCCTTCGGTGCGTGCGGTTTGCGTGCTGTTCGAGAACTGCCTTCTTACAAGGCTAGGAGACAAGACGTGACGACCCCCAAAAAATCACCTGCTAAAGCAGCCTCTAAAGCTGCAAAGACAGCGGTGACTGCCCAGAAAAAATCCCCGGCAGTCAAGCCGTCCGTTGCAGCCAAACCCCAGCCGAAGGCCAAAACTGTGGCGCAAGTCAAAGCCGTTAAAAAGGTGCCTGTAAAAGCCAAACCGGTTAAAACGGTGCCTGCCAAAGCCAAGCCGGTTAAAACGGCGCCCGCCAAAGCCAAGCCGGCTAAAACGGCACCCGCCAAAGCCAAACCGGTTTCTGCTTCTCTTGCCAAACCCAAGCCAAAGTCAAGTCCACCCTCCAAACCTGCCGTCAAAGCCAAGTCAGCACCTGCCAAGCCGGTGGTGAGTTCCGCCAAGGCGGCTAAAAAGCCGCCCGTTTTAGCCAAAACTGTTGCAGCCAAGTCTTCTGTGTCCAAGCCAAGTGCTGTCAAAGAATCTTCGAAGAAGTCTTTGACAGCCCCTCAAGTGAAACCCATGACCGTTCAAACCAGCGAGGCTGTTGAAGCCTCCATTGCGCCCGTTCCGCTCACGCCAGTGGCGTCAGACCAGCCTGTGCGTGCCGCTCGCCCGTCCGCCAGGTTGGCTCAAATCACCGTGCCCTCCTTGCCGCCAGCCGTGGCCTCCACTGCCGCCAAGTCGAGTTTCCTGCCCAGTTCGGCGCCCCCCGCACAAAGTGTTCCTTTTGCACCGATCAAAAAAGACCCGAAGCTCGCCAACAACTGGAAATCCAAAAAAGTCGATGCCCTGACCGATGCTGAAATCTTGGCCATGCCCGATGACCAGTACATGAACGACACGCAGCTGGCCTATTTCCGGCGCAAGCTCAGCATCCTCAAGCAAGACATCCTCAACAGTGCCGGCGCCACCACAGAGCACCTGCGCGAGGACACCGTGGTGGTTCCCGATCCCGCCGACCGGGCCACGATCGAGGAGGAGCATGCTTTGGAGCTGCGCACCCGTGATCGCGAACGCAAATTGCTGAAGAAGATTGAACAATCCATACACCGTATCGATGCAGGCGATTACGGCTTTTGTGACGAGACAGGCGAGGCCATTGGCGTGGGTCGTTTGTTGGCCCGCCCGACGGCAACCTTGTCTTTAGAGGCGCAGCAGCGTCGTGAGCTGAAGCAGAAAATGTTCGGCGATTGAGTCTGGCCAAACCGGGCTGACGGCTCGGTGAAGCTTTGAAAACCCCTTGATTGGGGTTTTTTTACGTCTGGAAGCTTGATATTGTTAAAAACAGCAGATGACTTGCCTCAAATGAGTTTGATATTTTTATTTGATTTACTCCTTGAGATCTTACTTTCATAGCCTCTTGTAAGTGCCTAATTTACAAGGAAATTTAGTCCAAGTGTGCTTGCGATTTCGGCGCTAAGCCCTTGATTTCATTGAAAAAAAACGATCTTCTGTGTTTGAGTTGGCGTGAAATCCTGATACAGTGCAAAAAAGTGCAATTAAGTGGGGAAAAGTGTCTCCGCTGGTACTTTTGAACTGAAAAAGGTCGTGGCTGTGTTTCAAGGGGCTTCATCGCTGAGTCTGGATGCCAAAGGGCGGTTGTCTGTGCCGACCCGGCACCGTGACGTCCTGAGCGCCACAGCGCAAGGGCAGCTGACGATCACCAAGCACCCACACGGATGTTTGATGGTTTTCCCTCGGCCTGAGTGGGAAAAGTTCCGCGAGCGGATTGCCCAACTGCCCATGTCGGCCCAGTGGTGGAAGCGGATCTTTTTGGGCAATGCCATGGATGTGGAGATGGATGGCACGGGCCGCGTGCTGATCTCGCCCGAATTGCGACAAGCCGCAGGCATTTCCAAAGACACCATGCTGCTGGGCATGGGCAATCACTTTGAGTTGTGGGACAAAGCCGCTTACGACGCCCAAGAGGCGCAGGCCATGCAGGGCGATATGCCGGATGTGTTCAAAGACTTTTCTTTTTGAGCGCCATGACCGACACCGTATTGACCCACACCACCGTTCTCTTGAATGAGGCTGTGCATGAGTTGTTGCAGGCGACAGCTGGCGCTGACGGCGCTTACGTGGATGCCACGTTTGGTCGCGGCGGACATTCCCGTCTGATTTTGTCGCGCCTCTCGGCGCAGGGTCGCTTACAAGCTTTTGACAAAGACCTGGAGGCGATTGCTGAGGCGGCCTTGATTTCAGACGCCCGGTTTGCCATCCGCCATGAAGGTTTTTCGAACCTGGGTGAACTGCCGCCCGGCAGTGTGGATGGCGTGCTGATGGACTTGGGCATCAGCTCCCCCCAAATTGACAGCCCCGAGAGGGGTTTTTCTTTTCGTTTTGACGGCCCACTGGACATGCGCATGGACACCACGCGCGGACAAAGTGTGGCCGATTGGTTGGCCACTGCAGAGGTGGATCAAATCACGGAGGTGATACGTGACTATGGCGAAGAACGGTTTGCTTTTCAGATTGCAAAGGCGCTTGTGGCTCGCCGACAAGAACGGGGCCCAATTTCAAGCACCACCGATTTGGCCCAGCTCGTGGCTGACACGGTCAAAACCCGCGAGCCGGGCCAGAACCCTGCAACGCGGACATTTCAGGCTTTTCGGATTTTCATCAACGCAGAGCTTGCGGAGCTTGAACAAGCGCTAGAGGCCAGTCTGCTCGTCATGGCCCCGGGCGCCCGGCTGGTGGTGATCAGCTTTCATTCGCTGGAAGACCGTATCGTGAAGCAGTTCATGGCCAAGCATGCCAAAGAGGTGGTGGACCGCCGCGTGCCTTTTGCTGAGCCGGTCAAGATGCGTTTAAAGCTGTGTGGTCGGATTCGCCCCAGCGAGTCAGAGGTGCGCGGCAACCCCCGTTCGCGCAGCGCCATCATGCGCATGGCTGAGCGCACCGAGGTGCCCGCATGATGCGTTTGAGCATGTTCTTGCTGGTTGCCATCGTGAGCAGCGCCTTGTGGTTGGTGCACAGCCATTACGAGTCCAGGCGCCTGTTCATGGCGCTGGAGACAGCACGCAAAGAAAACCAGCGCATCGAAGTGGACCTTGACCGCATGGAAGTTGAGCGACGGGCGCAAACCACGCCTTTGCGTGTGGAGCAAATCGCACGCCAGCAATTGCAAATGCGCAATGTCTCTCCCGCCATTACCCAATACGTGACCACCACGGGTGCGGTCAATTCGACCGTACCTGGGAAAACATCTGCTGCGCCAGCTGCAAGCGGAGGCGCCCGATGAACCGCGGCCGCAGTGTGCAGCTGAGTTCCAGCCCTTTGCTGGCCAGCAAGACGCCGGTTTGGCGCAGCAAATTGATCGTGGGCTTGATGGCTTTGGGGTTCACGGGCTTGGTGGGCCGTGCAGCGCATGTTCAGGTCATCGACAATGATTTTTTCATCAGGCAGGGTGAAGTGCGTTTTGCCCGAACCTTGAGCTTGCCCGCTAACCGTGGCCGCGTGTTGGACCGCAATGGCGTGTTGTTGGCCTCGAGTGTGCCGGCCCCCAGCATTTGGGCCAACCCGGAGGACTTGGAGCGTGACCCGCTCAAACTGCGGCAGCTGGCCAAGTTGCTGGAGATGGCCCCCGCCGAACTGGACGCCAAGCTCAAGAACGAAGAAAAAACCTTTGTGTGGCTGCGCCGTCAAATGGACGAGTCGGTGGTCAAAGAAATTCGTGCCCTCAACATCAAAGGGGTGTACGACATCAAAGAGTACAAACGCCTCTACCCTGAGGGCGAGGCCGCAGCCCACATCGTGGGCTTCACCAACGTTGAAGACAAAGGTCAAGAAGGCGTTGAGCTGATTTTCCAAAAGCAGTTGGCCGGTCAAGCGGGCTCAAGGCGCGTGATCAAGGACCGTTTGGGCCGCGTGGTCGAGGCAGTGGGCGAGACGGTTCAGCCCATCGATGGCCAGGACCTGCAGTTGAGCATTGACAGCAAGGTTCAGTTTTATGCTTACCAGACCCTGCGTGATGCGGTGGCGCAGCACAAGGCCAAGGCCGGCAGTGTGGTGGTATTGGATGCGCAAACCGGTGAAATTTTGGCCTTGGCCAACTACCCCAGCTATTCGCCGGACAAGCGCGGCAACCTGACGGGCGAGCAGCTGCGAAATCGGGCCTTGACCGACAGCTTTGAGCCCGGCTCCACCATGAAGCCGTTCACAGTGGCTTTGGCCTTGCAACAAGGTTTGGTCAAACCCGAGACACCGATTCAGACCGCACCCGGCCGAATCACCATCACAGGCTCCACCATCAGTGATGTGCACCCTTATGGGGTGTTGACGGTCAACGAGGTCATCCAAAAGTCCAGCAACGTGGGCACGGTGAAGATGGCCATGCAATTGCAGCCCCGCGAAATGTGGGAAATGTTTGCAGACTTGGGTTTTGGTCAAAAGCCCCAGTTGCCCTTTCCGGGTGTGGTCAGCGGTCGGCTGCGGCCTTACAAGACATGGCGTCCGGTGGAGCAGGCCACCATGAGCTACGGTTACGGCGTCTCCAGCAGTTTGTTCCAGGTGGCCCGTGCGTACACGGTGTTTGCGCGCGATGGTGAAATTGTGCCCGCCACCCTCATGAAAACCACCCAGCCCGCAGTGGGCACGCGCGTGTACAGCCCCGAGCACGCCATCGCCATGCGCAAGATGCTGCAAATGGCCTCAGGCCCAGGCGGCACCGGTCAAAAGGCCCAGACCATGGGTTATTCGGTGGGTGGCAAGTCAGGCACTGCACGCAAGCAAGAAGGCAAGGGCTACGCCAGCAAAAAATACCGTGGCTTTTTTGTCGGCATTGCCCCCATTGACCAGCCCCGCATTGTGGTGGCGGTGATGATCGACGAACCGTCCAATGGTGTTTACTACGGCGGTGCCGTGGCTGCGCCCGTGTTCAGCCAGACGGTTCAGCAAACCTTGCGTTTGATGGGCGTGCAGCCTGACATGGCGGTCAAGCCTCAAATCGTGGCCAAAGCCGTCGAGGAGTCGTTCTGATGCAGACCCTGCACAGCGCCTCACAAGCCGCCTCTTGGTTGCGCACCCGTGTGACCGGTGCACTTCGCACCGACAGCCGACAGGTTCAGCAAGGCGATGCGTTCATCGCATGGCCCGGCGCAGCCACCGACGGGCGTCGATTTTTGGCACAAGCTTTGGCGCAGGGGGCCAGTGCCTGCTTGATGGAAGAGGCGGGCCATGCACCTTGGTTGACCGCTTTGCAGGGCAAAGTCCCCGACGACAAATTGGCCTGCATGCCGCAACTCAAATCGCAAACGGGCTGGGTGGCCGATGCGTATTACGAGCAGCCCAGCCAAACTTTGCAGGTGTTGGCGGTCACGGGCACCAACGGCAAAACCTCGACCGCTTGGTGGCTGGCGCAGGCTTTGTCATCGCCCGTGTTGGCACAGGCTTGCGCCGTCATCGGCACGCTGGGTGTGGGGCGCGTTCCTCATTTGGTGTCGACCGGCATGACCACACCTGATCCGGTGTTGGTGCAGCAAGAATTCAGGGCCATGGCCGATGCCGGCGTGACCCATTGCGCCATCGAGGCTTCGTCCATTGGTTTGGCCGAAGACCGACTGAACGGCACGCAGATTCGCGTGGCGGTGTTCACCAACTTCACACAAGACCATTTGGACTACCACGCTGACATGGGGCAGTACTGGTCTGCCAAAGCGGCCCTGTTCAGCTGGCCTGGTTTGCAGGCTGCGGTCATCAACACCGACGATGCACAAGGTGCACTGTTGGCCCGCCAGTTGCAAGGCGGCCCCTTGGACGTTTGGACGTGTTCGAGGCAAGGACCTGCCCGTTTGAAAGCACGCGCATTGCACAGCGCCGATGGCTTGGCCTTTGACGTGATCGAAGGCGATGCGGTGCAGACGCTGCACACCGATTTGATGGGCGACTACAACATCGACAACTTGTTGGGCGTGATCGGTTGCTTGCGTGCGCTGGGGTTTGACTTGGCGCAGGCCGTGCAGGCTTGTACGCACTTGAGTGCGGTGCCTGGCCGCATGCAAAGGGTTCGTGTTGGCCAAGCGCCGTCGGTGCAAGGCGAGCTGGATGCAAGCTTGCCCCTCGCAGTGGTCGATTACGCGCACACGCCCGATGCCATTGTTCATGCCTTGTCAGCACTCAGGTCGCAGGCACGTTTGCGTGGCGGCCATTTGTGGTGTGTGCTGGGTTGTGGTGGGGACCGCGATGCGCTCAAGCGCCCCTTGATGGCCGCTGCGGCAGAGGCTTGTGCCGATCGGGTGATGTTGACCAGCGACAACCCCCGCTCTGAATCGCCTGAAGCGATTTTGGCAGCCATGGTGGAGGGGCTCCAGCACCCAAGCCAAGCCTTTGTGCAAGCTGACCGCGCCTTGGCGATTGCCCAAGTGCTGGCTCAGGCGGCAGCGCAGGACGTTGTGTTGGTGGCCGGTAAAGGCCACGAGAGCGAGCAAGACATCATGGGCGTGCGCCATCCTTTTTCGGATGTGGCGCATGTTCGCCAGGCCCTGCAGCAGCGCACGGCGCAATGTCAGGGAGACACCGCATGAGCGCGGTTCACACCCCCATGAACTTGCAACTCGAATCGGCATTGGCTTGGCTGAGCCAAGCGCGCGGCGTGAATGTGCAGGCTGTGGTGGCCGACCGGGTCCACACCGACAGCCGCAGCTTGCGCGCGGGCGATCTGTTTGTGGCGTTGCGCGGCGAGCGGTTTGATGGCAACCAGTTCATGGCCCAAGCCAAGGCGCAAGGCGCAGTGGCCGTGGTGTGCGAAGCCTCTGGTGAAGCCGAAGCCACAGCCCAGGGCTTGCCTGCGCTGGTGGTGCCTGACGCCCGCTTGGCCTTGGGCGAATTGGCCGCAGGCTGGCGTGCACAGTTTGATCTGCCTTTGATCGCAGTGACCGGCAGCAACGGCAAAACCACGGTGACCCAAATGATCGCGGCCATTTTGCGTGCACACGTCGGTGACGGCGCCTTGTCAACGCAGGGCAACTTGAACAACGACATTGGCGTGCCCCTGACCTTGCTCAACTTGCGCAGCCATCACCGCCTGGCTGTGGTGGAGTTGGGCATGAACCACCCTGGCGAAATCGCTTATTTGGCCCAGTTGACCCAACCCACCGTGGCCCTGGTCAACAACGCGCAGCGTGAACACCAAGAATTCATGGGCACTGTTGAGGCAGTGGCGCAAGAAAACGGTGCAGTCTTGCTGTTTTTGCCCAGCCAAGGTGTGGCGGTCTACCCGACGGACGAAACGCACACCCCCGTTTGGCAGACCCAATCGGGCGCTCGCACACAACACACGTTTGCCATGGGCCATGGCGATGGGGTTGCCGATGTTCGGGCAGCTGTGGTGGTCTGGCAGTCGGGTGCTTGGCAATTCACACTCAAAACGCCGGTGGGCACAGCCCCTGTCCGCTTGCACATCGCTGGCCGACACAATGTCAAAAATGCCTTGGCAGCCAGCGCTTGTGCCTTGGCGGCAGGGGTGCCGCTGGTGGCGGTTGCGCAAGGGTTGCAAGCCTTTGAGCCCGTCAAGGGCCGGTCGCGCGCTTTGTTGGTGCACACCTCGGCAGGCGAAATGACGTTGGTCGACGACACTTACAACGCCAACCCCGATTCGGTGCGTGCGGCCATCGATGTGCTGACCGAATTGCCTTCGCCACGCCTCTTGGTTTTGGGCGACATGGGTGAGGTCGGTGACCAAGGACCGGCATTCCATGCCGAAGTGGGCGCCTATGCAGCGGAGTGCGGTATTGAGGCTTTCTACACCTTGGGTGACTTGTGCCAACACGCAGGTCAGGCCTTTGGATCAGCCCAGCATTTTGAAAACATGGACAGCCTGTTGGCGGCCGTTGCACAGCATGCGGCGCACTTTCAGAGCATGGTTGTCAAGGGGTCTCGCTTCATGAAGATGGAGCGTGTGGTCGAGGCGGTGCAAGCCTTGGACTTGTCCAACAGCCCACAACACCACAACAAAAAAGGGGAGGCCCATGCTGCTTAGCTTGGCCCAATGGCTGCAAAGTTTATCGCCCGAATGGGGGTTTTTGCGCGTTTTCCAATACATCACGTTTCGTGCGGTGATGGCGGCGATGACCGCTTTGCTGATCGGCCTGGCTGCAGGGCCTTGGGTGATTCGGCGCTTGACTTCACTCAAGATCGGCCAACCCATCCGTGGCTATGGCATGGCATCGCACTTGGCCAAAAGTGGTACGCCCACCATGGGTGGCGTGTTGATTTTGATGTCCATCGCCATTTCGACCCTGTTGTGGTTTGATTTGTCCAACCGCTTTGTCTGGATTGTGCTCATCGTGACCTTGGGTTTTGGCGCGATTGGCTGGGTTGACGACTGGCGCAAAGTGGTCAACAAAGACCCTGAGGGCATGCGTTCACGCGAAAAGTATTTCTGGCAATCGGTCGTGGGCTTGTTGGCCGCATTGTGTTTGGTGTTCAGCATTTCCGAAAACTCCAACGAGCGGGTGTTGGACTTGTTTGTTCAGTGGGTCATGTCGGGCTTTGAAGTGAGCTTGCCCCTGAAGGCCGGTTTGCAGGTGCCCTTCTTCAAAGAGATCACTTATCCACTGGGCGTGCTGGGCTTTGTGGTGCTGACCTATCTGGTGATTGTGGGTTCAAGCAACGCGGTCAATCTCACGGACGGTTTGGATGGCCTCGCCATCATGCCGGTGGTGATGGTGGGCTCGGCCTTGGGTGTCTTTGCATACGTGACAGGCAGCTCGGTTTTTTCCAAGTACTTGTTCTTGCCGCATATCCCCGGATCGGGTGAACTCTTGATCTTTTGCGCCGCCATGGCGGGTGCGGGCTTGGCCTTTTTGTGGTTCAACACCCATCCCGCTCAAGTCTTCATGGGGGATGTGGGCGCACTGGCCTTGGGCGCCGCTTTGGGCACCATCGCTGTGATCGTGCGCCAAGAAATTGTGTTGGCGATCATGGGCGGTATCTTCGTGGTGGAAGCCCTGTCGGTGATGGCGCAGGTGACTTACTTCAAGTACACCAAGAAAAAATACGGTGAAGGTCGGCGCATCTTGAAGATGGCGCCCTTGCACCACCACTTCGAAAAGAGTGGCTGGAAAGAAACGCAGGTTGTGGTCCGTTTCTGGATCATCACCATGCTGCTGTGCTTGGTCGGCCTGTCGACCCTGAAGCTGAGATAAGCCATGCAGCTCCAAGGCCAACATGTTCTGATCCTCGGTTTGGGTGCTTCTGGCCTGGCGATGGCCCGTTGGTGTGCCCGCGCTGGAGCCGAAGTGTCCGTGGCCGACACCCGTGATGCCCCTCCCCAGTTGGCCGCCTTGCAGGCCGAGTGGCCATCGGTGCGTTTTGTTGCCGGTCCCTTGGTCGCCGGATTGGTGGAAGGCACCTCGGTGCGTGCCGTATTCCGCAGTCCAGGTTTGGCACCCGAGGTGGTTGCGCCGGTGGTGAACGCCGCGCAAGCCATGGGCTTGTGGCAAGGTGGTGAGCTGAGCCTGTTCGCGGCCGCATTGAACGACCTCTCCACACGCTGTGCGTACCAACCGCATGTGTTGGCGATCACGGGCACCAATGGCAAAACAACCGTGACCGCGCTCACGGGTCAGTTGGTGGCGCGTGCAGGCAAGTCGGTGCAGGTTGCGGGCAATATTGGCCCCACCTTGCTGGACACTTTGACCGAAGCCTTGACGCAGGCGCAAACCCAAATAGACGCTCAGGCCGCATCAGAGGTGCAAGACAACGTCGAAATCGAGTTGCCAGCGGAATCCACTTCCTCTGAAACTGAATCCAAAATCACCCAGCGACACCCTCTGGCAGCAGCCCTCCCCGAAGTGTGGGTCTTGGAGTTGTCCAGCTTCCAATTGGACAGCAGCGAGGGCTTTGAGCCCACAGCCGCCACGGTGCTCAATGTGTCGCAAGACCATTTGGATTGGCATGGCGACATGACGGCCTATGCAGCGGCCAAAGCCCGTATTTTTGGGCTTCAAACCCTGATGGTGCTCAACCGCGAAGAGCCCCAAGTCATGGCCATGCGCCCAGCGCCTGTCCGTGCAAAGTTGCAAAAACCCGTAGAACGGGAATGCCTGCTGTTTGGGGGTGACATGCCGCAGCGGCCCGGTGATTTCGGCATCGAAGTGGCCAACGGCATGACGTGGCTGGTGCGTGCACTCGAGGCCGATGAAACACGTCGCCGCCGCAAGGACCAAGACGACGATTTGCACATTCAACGTTTGATCCCTGCCGATGCCTTGCGCATTCGGGGCCGCCACAACGCTGTCAACGCCTTGGCCGCTTTGGCTTTGGCCAGCAGTGCAGGTTGCGCTTTGGGCCCCATGTTGTACGGTTTGCGCGAATACCGGGGTGAGCCCCATCGGGTCGAGCCGGTGGCCATCATCGATGGCGTTGAATTTTTTGACGACAGCAAGGGCACCAACGTGGGCGCTACGGTGGCCGCACTCAAGGGTTTGGGCGCTGATCGGCGGATCGTGGCCATCTTGGGTGGCGAGGGCAAGGGGCAAGACTTCTCGCCTTTGGCTGAGCCCATTGCACGTTTTGCCCGAGCCGTGGTGCTGATTGGCCGGGATGCCCCGCTGATTCGGGCAGCACTGCAAGACAGCGCAGCGCCATTGCACGATGCCGCAGACATGGCCTCTGCCGTGAGCTTGGCAGCCGAGTTGGCCCAAAGCGGTGATGCGGTGTTGATGTCCCCCGCCTGCGCCAGTTTCGACATGTTTGACCACTACGTGCACAGGGCCGAGGTTTTTGTCCAATCGGTCAGCCAATTGGCGGAAGCCGCCGGTGTGGCCATGGAGGGCGGGCTGTGAGCGAGGTCATGTCTTTCACCCAACGACTGCAAGCCAGTGTTGCACGCATGGGCAGTGTGTTGACGGGCGGCGCTTGGGGTGGTCAGGCGGCGTCTCAGCAAGGTTTACCGGTCAATCTGGGTGTCTACGACTTGGCCAGCCGTTCGCGGGGCCAAGGCTCGCGCATGATGGGTGTGGACCAAAGCTTGGTTTGGGTGGTCGTGGCCTTGGTGCTGTGGGGCATGGTCATGGTTTATTCCGCCTCGATTGCGATGCCGGACAACCCCCGCTTTTCACGCTATACCCATACGCACTTTTTGATCCGCCATGTCATGGCCATCACGGTCGGTTGCGTCATGGCATTGCTGGCCTTCCAAGTGCCCATGGAAACTTGGGAAAAAATGGCCAGGCCCTTGTTTGTGTTGTCCTTGATCCTGCTGGCCTTGGTGTTGTTGCCCTTTATTGGTAAAGGCGTCAACGGCGCACGGCGCTGGATTTCTTTTGGCGTGATGAACTTTCAGCCCTCAGAGTTGGCCAAGCTGGCGACCATCATTTATGCCGCCAATTACATGGTGCGCAAAATGGAAGTGAAGGAAAATTTCTTCAAGGCCGTCTGGCCCATGGGCGCAGCGGTGGGTTTGGCGGGCGTTTTCTTGTTGGCCGAACCCGACATGGGCGCCTTCTTGGTCATTGCCACCATTGCCATGGGCATTTTGTTCTTGGGCGGTGTCAACGCCCGGATGTTTTTCCTCATCTTGGGTGTTTTGATCTTGGCCTTTGTGATCATGATCGCCGAGTCGCCCTGGCGCCGCGAACGCATCTTTGCCTACCTGGACCCCTTCAGTGCCGAGCATGCCTTGGGCAAAGGTTATCAATTGACACACTCCTTGATCGCGATTGGGCGTGGCGAAGTGTGGGGCGTGGGTTTGGGCGGCAGCGTGGAAAAGCTGCATTGGCTGCCCGAGGCGCACACCGATTTCTTGTTGGCGGTCATTGGCGAAGAGTTTGGCCTGATCGGTGTGTCCTTGGTGATCTTCATGTTCCTCTGGCTCAGCCGCAGGATCATGGTGATTGGCCGTCAGGCGATTGCTCTTGAGAAAGTGTTCTCAGGCTTGGTGGCGCAAGGTGTGGGCATCTGGATCGGCTTTCAGGCCTTCATCAACATGGGTGTGAACTTGGGTGCATTGCCCACCAAGGGCTTGACGTTGCCTTTCATGAGTTACGGCGGCTCTGCCCTCATGATGAACTTGATTGCCATCGCCGTGGTGTTGCGCATCGATGCCGAAAACAAGCAAATGATGCGTGGGGGCCGCTCATGACCGCCAAACAAAAAACAGCGCTGGTCATGGCTGGCGGTACCGGCGGTCATATTTTCCCGGGTTTGGCGGTGGCTGAAGCGCTGCGCGAGGCGGGTTGGCAAGTTCACTGGCTGGGCGCGCCCAACAGCATGGAGCACGACTTGGTACCAACGCGCGGGTTTGCGTTCGAGCCCGTGGCATTTGGCGGCGTCCGTGGCAAAGGCATTCAGACCCTGGCTTTGCTGCCATTGCGCTTGCTGCGTGCGTTCTGGCAAAGCTTGCAGGTGGTGCGGCGCGTCCAGCCTGATGTGGTGTTGGGCTTGGGGGGTTACATCAGTTTTCCGGGCGGCATGATGGCCAGCCTGTGGGGCAAGCCCTTGGTCTTGCACGAGCAAAATTCGGTGCCAGGCATGGCCAACAAGATCTTGTCGCAGCTGGCAGACCGGGTGTTCACGGCCTTCCCCGGGGTTTTCAAAACCGGGCAGTGGGTGGGTAACCCCTTGCGCAGAGCTTTTACCGAGCAAGCCTCGCCCGCTGAGCGCTTTGCAGGTCGCAGTGGTCCGCTGCGCCTGCTGGTGGTCGGCGGCAGTTTGGGGGCCAAAGCCTTGAACGACATCGTGCCGCAAGCCTTGGCTTTGATGAGCCCTGACAAGCGCCCCGTCGTCACCCACCAAAGTGGTGCCAAACAAATCGATGCGCTGCGCACCAATTACCAAGCCGCAGGTGTGGAGGCCGAATTGACCCCTTTCATCGACGACACGGCCAGCGCTTTTGCGCAGGCCGATGTGGTCATTTGTCGCGCGGGTGCCAGCACCGTGACCGAGCTGGCCTCAGTGGGCGTGGCCGCCTTGTTTGTGCCTTTCCCTTTTGCGGTCGACGACCACCAAACCACCAATGCCCAGTTCTTGGTGGGCGCTGGCGGTGGATGGCTCATGCCGCAAGCCGAATTGACGGCGCAGGGTTTGGCCGATTGGTTGAGCCGCCTCGACCGCGCGCAGTTGTTGGCGGTGGCAGACAAGGCCAGTGCACAGAAAAAAAATCAGGCGACCCGGGAGGTCTTGATGGCTTGTGAGGAGTTGGCAGCATGAAACACGCCATCCGAAAAATTCACTTCATTGGTGTGGGCGGCTCGGGCATGAGTGGGATCGCCGAGGTCTTGCTCAACTTGGGTTACCAAATCTCAGGTTCAGACTTGTCAGACAGTGCCACTTTGCGCCGATTGGCCGCACTCGGCATTGAGACCCATGTGGGCCACAGTGCTGAGCACGTGAAAGACGCCGATGCGGTGGTGACTTCCACTGCCGTCAAGGCTGACAACCCCGAAGTGCAGGCAGCGCGCACACGCCACATTCCCATCGTGCCGCGAGCGGAGATGTTGGCTGAGCTCATGCGCATGAAGCAAGGCGTGGCCATCGCGGGTACGCATGGCAAGACCACCACCACCAGTTTGGTCGCCAGTGTCTTGGCCGAGGCCGGACTGGACCCGACATTCGTGATCGGCGGAAGACTCAATAGCGCAGGGGCCAATGCCAAATTGGGCACCGGTGATTACATTGTGGTCGAGGCCGACGAATCCGATGCGTCGTTTTTGAATTTGTTGCCCGTGATGGCGGTGGTGACCAACATCGATGCCGACCACATGGAAACCTATGGCCATGACTTGGCCAAACTCAAAGGCGCTTTTGTCGAGTTTTTGCACCGCATGCCTTTTTACGGCACGGCGATTGTGTGTTCAGACGATCCAGGCATTCAGTCCATCGTTGAGCGCATCGCTCGGCCCGTGACCACGTATGGCTTGCACGAAGGCGCACAAGTGCGCGCCTTGAATGTTCGGGCCGACAACGGGCGTATGCACTTCACGGTTCAACGCCGCAATGGGGTCACCTTGCCCGACATGCCCATTGTTTTGAACTTGCCCGGTGAACACAACGTCCTCAATGCCTTGGCGGCCATTTCGGTAGCGGTCGAATTGGGCGTGGACGATGCGGCTGTTCAAAGAGCCTTGGCCCAATTCAAGGGCGTTGGTCGCCGCTTTCAGCGTTATGGCGATGTCGCCACGGCAGACGGCACAGGCCGTTTCACGGTCATCGACGATTACGGTCACCACCCTGTGGAGATGGCCGCCACTTTGGCGGCAGCGCGTGGCGCGTTTCCAGGCCGCCGTTTGGTCTTGGCCTTCCAGCCGCACCGTTACAGCCGCACACGCGATTGCTTTGAAGACTTTGTCAAAGTCATCAGCCAAGGCTGTGACAGTGTGCTGTTGTCCGAGGTCTATGCCGCTGGTGAAGCCCCGATCGTGGCCGCAGATGGCCGCTCATTGGCGCGTGCCTTGCGGGTCGCGGGCAAGCTGGAGCCGGTGTTTGTTGACCAAATTGCCGACATGCCTCGCATGGTGATGGACAACGCACGCGATGGCGACGTGCTCATTTGCATGGGCGCTGGCTCCATTGGTGCCACCCCAGCCCAACTGGTGGCCTTGGCCGGTTCGGTGGCAACGCAGGAGGCTGCAGCATGACCGGTTCAAGGCTGCCATCGAATGCAAAGCTGGGCAAAGTGGCCGTGTTGATGGGCGGACGCTCGGCCGAGCGTGAGGTGTCCCTCATGTCGGGCCAGGGCGTCCTCAAAGCGCTTTTGGACAGCGGTGTCGATGCCCATGCCTTTGACCCCGCACAGCGCGACTTGATGGCTTTGAAGCAGGAAGGCTTTGACCGCTGCTTCATTGCTTTGCATGGCCGCTTTGGCGAAGACGGCACCGTGCAAGGCGCCTTGGAATTGATGGGCATCCCCTACACAGGTTCTGGCGTCATGGCGTCCAGCATGGCCATGGACAAGGTGATGACCAAGCGTGTCTGGCAAGCCGAAGGTTTGCCCACGCCGCGCCATGTGCTGGTGCATCCTGCCCAAATTGACAAACTGTCGGCCGATGAACTGATCGCTGTTTTGGGTTTGCCTTTGATCGTCAAGCCCGCGCGCGAAGGTTCATCGATTGGTGTGAGCAAGGTCACCCAAGCGGCCGATTTGCCCGCTGCATTGCGTGTAGCCGCCGCCTGCGACAGCGATATTTTGTGTGAGCAATGCATCGTGGGCGACGAGGTGACCTGCCCCGTGTTGGGTGATGGCAGCGATGCCCAAGCCCTGCCCATGATTCGGATCGTGGCGCCCGACGGCAACTACGATTACCAAAACAAATACTTCACAGACGACACGCAGTACTTGGTGCCCTGTGGATTGCCCGAATCAGAAATGGCAGCCATCGATGCCTTGGTCATCAAGGCCTACCAAGTTATGGGGTGCAGGGGCTGGGGCCGCATCGACGTGATGATCGACGCGGCTACGCGTCAGCCTTACTTGCTTGAGATCAACACCTCGCCAGGCATGACGGGTCATTCGCTGGTGCCCATGTCGGCACGCGCAGCAGGCATGTCTTACGAAGCCCTGTGCTGCCATTTGGTGGCCCACGCCAGCCTCGATTACAAAGGGGTCGCGCAATGAGCAACAGCCTGCCTTTGCCCACCGATGTTCGGCTCATGAATCTGGCGGCTGCGTTGCTGTTGCTGGTGTTCGTGGTGCTGTCTTTGGGCAGCGGGGCTTGGTGGGTGTTGCGCCATCCCGTATTTGCCATTCAATCGATCACTGTGCAGGGCGAGGTGGTTCGCAGTCATGCAGCGAGTTTTCGCAACCATGTGGTGCCGCAGTTGAGTGGTAATTTCTTCACCCTGAATTTGGCGCAAGCACAGCAGGCGTTTCAGTCGGTGCCCTGGGTCCGCGAGGCGGTGGTGCACCGCGTTTTCCCCGGACAACTGCGCTCGGTGGTGCTGGAGCATCAGCCGATGGCGACTTGGGGTGAAGAAGGCGGCAACTTCATGGTCAATGAACAGGGCCAAGTGTTTGAAGCGCCGGTGGAAGACGTGGACATCGAGAAGCTGCCGCGCATGCAAGGACCAGAGGGCACATCCCAGTTGGTCACACGCATGTACCGGGTCATGACGCCTTTGTTTGAAACCCTCGACTTCAGACTTGAAAAAATCGAATTGACGGCCCGTGGCAGTTGGCGGGTATGGACCGACAGCGGCGCACTCGTGGAGTTGGGCCGGGGTACGGAAAGCGAGCTGATGCAACGGGTGGATTTGCTCTTGAAGACATTGCCCCAGGTCACGGGTCGGTACAACCGGACACCGTTGGCTTTGTTGGGCGCTGACCTCAGACACAAAGATGGCTATGCCTTGCGTTTGCGGGGAGTGAGCACGCTGGCTGAGAACGACAAAAACGGTCTTGATGGGTCAAGACGATGACATTAAACGGAAACGGTGGTTGACATGGCAAAAGAGTACAAAGATCTGGTCATTGGCTTGGACATTGGCACCTCCAAGGTCATGGCGGTGGTGGCTGAGGTCATGCCCGATGGTCAACTCAAGATCGCAGGTCTTGGGATTGCACCCGGCAACGGCCTCAAGCGGGGCGTGGTGGTCAACATCGACGCCACAGTGCAAAGCATTCAGCAAGCCTTGAAAGAGGCCGAGCTGATGGCCGATTGCAAGATCACCCGGGTCAATTGCGGCATCACGGGCAGCCACATTCGCGGCATCAACTCGAGTGGCATGGTGGCCATCAAGGACAAGGAAGTGACCCAGGCCGACCTGGCCCGAGTGATGGAGACGGCGCGTGCCATCAACATCTCCAGCGATCAGCGCTTGCTGTTGGTCGCGCCCCAAGAATTCGTGATCGACGGGCAAGAAGTCAAAGAGCCGATTGGCATGAGTGGCATGCGCCTCGAAGCCAAAGTGCACATCGTGACCGGCGCCCAAAGTGCGGCAGAAAACATCATCAAGTGTGTTCGCCGCTGCGGCTTGGAAGTGGACCAACTGCTGCTCAACCCGCAATCGTCGAGCTTGGCCGTTTTGTCCGAAGACGAGCGCGAACTGGGCGTGGTGTGTGTGGACATCGGTGCAGGCACAACCGATGTGGCGATTTTCGCCAACGGCTCCATTCGCCATACAGCGGTGATCCCGATTGCAGGTGACTTGATCACCAGCGACATTGCCATGGCTTTGCGCACCCCCACCAAAGATGCCGAAGACATCAAAGTCGAAAGTGGCTATGCCAAACAAATGTTGGCTGATCCGAATGCGCAAGTCGAGGTACCCGGCTTGGGTGACCGGGGGCCTCGCATGCTCAGTCGTCAGGCTTTGGCTGGCGTCATCGAACCACGCATCGAAGAAATTTTCTCGCTCGTGCACCAAGTGATCCGTGAGTCGGGCTACGAAGAGGTCTTGTCTTCGGGCATCGTCTTGACCGGTGGCAGCGCGGTGATGCCCGGCATGATCGAGTTGGGCGAAGACATCTTCCTCAAGCCCGTGCGCAGGGGGCTGCCCAAATATTCTGGCGGGTTGGCCGACATGGTGAGCCAGCCCCGAGCAGCCACCGTGATGGGCTTGCTCGAAGAGGCCCGATTGGCCCGTTTGCGTGGCTACAAGGTCACGCAAAAGAAAAGCTCTGTGAACAACGCTTTCGGGCGGTTCAAAGACTTCATCGTGGGGACCTTCTGATGCGCTGGATCCTCGCATTCACGATTCGTGGCAGCCCTCTTTGGTCCAGGCCATGTCGATGTTGACAAGCCTTGACCCCCTCAAAAAAATTGACTTTAAAAAAACGTTTACAAATTCCGGCAACTGCAGATATTTAGGAGAGCACCATGACCATTGAAATGATCCAAACCGAAGAATTCAACCAAGGCACCCAGATCAAGGTGATCGGCGTGGGCGGTGGCGGCGGCAATGCTGTCGAACACATGATCGTGAGCGAGGTCCAAGGCGTTGAGTTCATTTGTGCCAACACCGACGCGCAAGCCTTGGCGCGCAGTGCTGCACACCGTTTTGTGCAACTGGGTCAGACGGGCTTGGGCGCTGGCAGCAAGCCAGACAAGGGCCGTGAAGCGGCTGAGGCGGCTGAATCAGAAATCCGTGCCGCCATCGAAGGCGCGCACATGTTGTTCATCACCGCTGGCATGGGCGGCGGCACTGGCACAGGCGCAGCCCCCGTGATTGCCAAAATCGCCAAAGACATGGGCATTTTGACCGTGGGTGTGGTGACCAAGCCCTTCGACTTCGAAGGCAAGCGCCGCATGACCAATGCCGATGAAGGCATGCGCGAACTCGAAGCCAATGTGGATTCCTTGATCGTGGTGCTGAACGAAAAACTGCTGGAGTTGCCCGGCGGTGAAGACATGACGCAAGACGAGGCCTTCTCGCACGCCAACGACGTGCTGAAAAACGCCGTCGGCGGCATTGCGGAAATCATCAACGTGCCTGGCCATGTGAACGTCGACTTTGAAGATGTGCGCACCGTCATGGGCGAGCCTGGCAAAGCCATGATGGGCACTGCAGCGGCCAGCGGCCCTGACCGTGCCCGCATTGCTGCAGAGCAAGCCGTGGCCTGTCCCTTGTTGGAAGGCGTTGACTTGAAAGGTGCACGCGGCGTTTTGGTGTTGATCAGCGCAGCCAAGGGCTCTTTGAAGTTGTCCGAGTCCAAGCAAGCCATGAACACCATACGCGACTGCGCCTCAGAAGAAGCCCACGTCATCTACGGTACGGCTTACGACGAAAGCTTGGGTGACCAGATCCGCGTGACCGTGGTTGCAACCGGTTTGCTCAAGGCAGGCGCTGTGCGTCCGGAACTCAAGGTGCTGCGCACCGGTACCGACAACGTGCCATTCATGATGGGCGGGCAAGATGCGGTGTCGGCGCCTTTGACCTCGGCCGCCAGCTTGGGTGCCAGCGGCATGAACACACCTGCCATCTGGCGCAGCAACCGCACCCATGCGGCTGCGCGAGTAGACGGTATGGCCAATGCCGGTATGGACGACATCGAGATTCCAGCTTTCTTGCGCAAGCAGGCAGACTGATCGGCCCCCCAGCCTTGGCAACACCGCAGTAAGGGTCAGAAGGGCAGCGATGCCCTTCTGGCCTTTAAAATTGGCACATGCTTGCACAACGCACACTCAAAACCTTGACCCAAGCCGTCGGCGTGGGTTTGCACAGCGGCCAGCGGGTCGAACTGACCTTGCGCCCTGCAGCACCTGACACGGGTATCGTGTTTCGCCGGGTCGATCTGCCCGAGCCTGTGGACATCCCCGTTCGCGCTGAATCGGTCACGGACACCCGCCTGGCCTCCACCATTTCAGTGGGTCAAGCCAAGGTTTTTACCGTCGAGCACCTGATGTCGGCCTGCGCAGGGCTGGGCATCGACAACCTGTATGTCGACATCACAGCCGAAGAAGTCCCTATCCTGGATGGCTCCGCCTCTTCTTTTGTCTTTTTGTTGCAAAGTGCGGGCATCGTTGAACAATCAGCACCCAAGCGGTTTTTGCGAGTGCTCAAGACCGTTCAGGTCAGCGAGGGCGAGGGCGCCAACATCAAGTGGGCCAAATTGGAGCCTTATCACGGCTACAAGCTCAGCTTCGAGATCGACTTTCGGCACCCCGCGGTGGACTCCACCGGCCAACAGGTGGTGTTTGACATGTCGGAAGGCGTGTACTCGCGCGACATTGCCCGCGCCCGCACTTTTGGCTTCACCAAAGACGTGGAAATGATGCGCGCCAACGGCTTGGCCCTGGGTGGTGGCTTGGACAACGCCATCGTCATGGACGACTACAAGGTCCTCAATGCCGATGGATTGCGTTATGACGACGAGTTCGTCAAGCACAAAATCTTGGACGCCATGGGTGACCTTTACATCGTGGGCAAGCCTTTGTTGGCCGCCTACAGCGCCTTCCGTTCGGGTCATGCCATGAACAACCTGTTGCTGCGCGCGTTGTTGTCGCAGCCTGATGCCTATGACGTGGTGACTTTCGACAAAGCCAGCCAGGCCCCAAAGGGCTTTGCGGCCCTGCAACCGGCCTGGTGAACTTTTGAGCGGCGGTGGACTGCCCGCTCAAGAACTTTTCCGTTCAAGCACCGGCCTGCTCAAGCACCCGTTGTATCCAGTTTGTCGGGCTTTTTTTGAGGCCAAAGCACACAGGCAATCGAGGCCACCATCAAGGCCACCGCAGCCCAGTCTTGCCAGTGCAAGACCTCCTCCAGCCAGACTGCACCACTGAACACGCCCAGAACGGGAATCAGCATCACGCTCAGGGTTGACGCCACGGGCGGCAAACTGCGCGCCAGATAAAACCAAGCGGCATGTGCAAAGCCAAACACCAGCACCGCATTGAACACAATCGCAAACCCGTTGGATGGCGTGGGCGCCACCCATTGATCGGACTCCAACACCAAAGCCAACACCGTCATCACCCCGGTGGTCATCAAGGTCATCCAAAAAGAAATGGCCAAAGTCGGCACGGGCATGCGGGTGCGGCGCAGCATTTGCGTGCCCAGTGCCCAGGTGCTGGCAGCCACCAAAGCCAACAACACACCGGTGGGCCTGCCACTGAGATTGGACAGTTCGTGCCACAACAACAGCACCACGCCCAGGCTGGCAGCCGCCACACCGGCCCAAGAGCGTTTGGCCAGTTGGTCACCAAAAAACCAGGCGCCCAACAAGGCCGAAAACATGGGCATGGTGTAGCCCAAAATCGCAGCCCGTCCGCTCGACAAGGATTGCACCGCGATGATGATCAGCGCGTGCCAAATGAACATGTTGAACACCGCCAACACCAGCAGCTCACGCCAATGCGCACGCGGAATTCGAAACGGCACCTTCATGGCCAGCAGCGCCAAACCCAACACAGGCGTGCCCAGCCAAAGGCACAGGCTGCGAAACGTCAGGGGTGGAAAGCCAGTGACCCCCAACTTCATGATGGGCCAGTTGATGCCCCACACCAGGGTCAGCAAAACCAGCAGGGTCCATTGTGTGGAGGTCAATTTGTGCATGGGCTGCATCTTAGACGGACCCGTGTCACTCTGCTGTCACCCAACCAGCTTCATGGCGCCCCCTTAAAATCCCCGGCATGACCTTTTTAGACATGCTGCGCGCCGCTGAGCGCCAAAACGGCTCCATGCTCTGCGTGGGCCTGGACCCCGAACCCACCAAATTTCCGGACCGCTACAAAGGCGACGCCAACAAGATCTACGACTTTTGCGCCGCCATCGTGGACGCCACGGCCGACCTGGTCAGCAGTTTCAAACCGCAAATTGCCTACTTTGCCGCCCACCGCGCCGAGGGTCAACTCGAACGCCTGATGGAACACATGCGCCGCGTGGCCCCCCAAGTCCCGATCATTCTGGACGCCAAGCGCGGCGACATTGGCAGCACGGCCGAGCAATACGCCAAAGAGGCCTTTGAGCGCTACGGCGCCGATGCCGTGACCCTCTCACCCTTCATGGGCTGGGACTCGGTGGCACCGTACCTCAAGTTCGAAGGCAAAGGCGCATTCTTGTTGTGCCGTACCTCCAACCCCGGCGGCGACGACCTGCAAAACCAGCGCCTGGCTTCGGTTGAAGGCCAACCCCGCTTGTACGAGCATGTGGCCCGCCTGGCTCAAGGCCCCTGGAACCTGAACGGCCAACTCGGTTTGGTGGTCGGTGCAACCTATCCCGCAGAGATCGAACGCGTGAGAGAACTCGCTCCCACATTGCCCCTGCTGATCCCCGGTGTGGGCGCACAAGGGGGTGACGCCGTGGCCACCGTCAAGGCCGGTTGGCGTGCCAACGCCGATGGTTCCAGCGCTGGTTCGGTCATCGTCAACTCATCGCGTGCGGTGCTGTATGCGTCCAGCGGTGACGACTTTGCTGAGGCCGCACGCCAGGTGGCCATGCAGACCCGCGACACGCTCGAAGCGGCCAAGGCCTGAAGGCCCTGATGACCACCGCCGTCAAGCCAGCAACCGACGGCATGCATCGGATGGCCCTGCTGTCATTGCTGACCGCAGTCTTTCTCGGCTCGCTCGATCAATCGTTGGCCAACACGGCCCTGCCTGCGATCGGTGCGGCCATGCAACGCACGCCTGCCGAGTCGGTCTGGGTGGTCCATGCGTATCAGTTGGCCGTGGTGGCCGTGTTGTTGCCGTTGGCCGCGTTGGGGGACCGCTGGGGCGCCCGCAAGGTGTTTCTGCTGGGCATGTTGCTGTTCAATCTGGCGGCGTTGGGCAGCGCTTGTGCCACGAGCTTGGAGTGGTTGGCCTTTTTTCGTGCCATTCAGGGTGTGGGTGCGGCAGGGGTCATGAGCGTCAATTTGGCGCTGATTCAGCGCATTTTCCCGCCTGAGAAGTTAGGGCGCGGCGCCGGGCTCAACGCCCTGATCGTGGGTTTGGGCTTCAGCTTGGGGCCGACAGTGGCCTCGTTGTTGCTGGCCGTCTTGCCTTGGCCCTGGTTGTTTGGTTTTCAGGCCCCGTTGGGCCTGATGGCCGGGTTGCTGGCGCGGCGTTACCTGCCCCGCACGGAAGCGGCAAAGACCGACGAGCCCTATGACCGTGTGCTGGCGTTGATGTCGGCTGTTTGCTTTGCCTCGCTGGTGTTCACGCTCAGTGCCATCGCGCAGCAAGAAGGTGTTGTCGTGGTGGTCGGCTCACTGGTGCTCATGTTGGGCAGCGGCTACTGCTTGTTGCGCCGCCAGCGAGGGCATGTGGCGCCTGTGCTGCCGATGGATTTGATGCGCAGGCCCTTGTTCAGCTTGTCGGTTTTCACCTCGTTCAGCGCTTTCACGACCCAGGGCTTGGCGTTCGTGGCTTTGCCTTTCTTTTTTCAACAGCAGCTGGGCCGCCCTCCCCTGGAAACGGGGGTGCTCATGTCGGTTTGGGCGCTGGTGGTGGCCATGATGGCACCCGTCGCAGGCACGCTGTCTGACCGATACCCACCCGCGATCCTGGGCGGTGTGGGCTTGAGCATTCTGAGCATGGGCATGGCCGGGTTGGGCGTGATGAGCGCTGATGTGCCGTTTGGCCTGATGGCGCTGTGCATGGCGCTGTGCGGTATGGGTTTTGGTTTGTTCCAGTCACCGAATTTGCGCGCCATCATGACCAGTGCACCTGCCCACCGCACCAGTGGCGCCAGCGGCATGGTGGCAATGGCGCGGCTGATCGGGCAGGCCAGCGGGGCGGCTTTGGTGGCCCTGTGTTTCAACTTGTTTGGGCCGCTGGGCGCAGGTCGGGCCATCCTGTTGGGGGCCGTGGCGGCAGGCCTGGGGGCTGTGCTGAGCATGGCCCGACTTCGCGCCCGGTAAGTCACGAGCCGGGGTGCTCCGCAATGAATTGACGCAGCGCAGCGTCAATACGCGTTTGCCAGCCATCGCCGCTGGCTTTGAAATGCGCAATCACTTCTGGCGATAGTCGCATGCCCACTCGCACCTTCGTAATCTCAGCTTTGGGCCTACCGCGTGGTGTCAACAAGGACTGCGTTCGTTCAGGACTGAAAAGTTGGCCGAGCACTTCACCGGCGGGTCTCGCTTTGGCCAAGTCTTCTACCGTCCAGGCCGGATTGTCTGTGTCGGGTGTGTGTGACTGGGTTTTGCGTTTGCTCATGGCGTGGAGTTTTAAGCGCTTGACTATGCGCTGATGGTTGATCAAGTCAAAGCAGATGATTTGGCTTCTTTATTGTGCCCACAAAAATAGCACACAAGAAATTTTGAGGCATCTCAATATTTGAGTCAAAAAACAATTATTCTGGTGACTAATGAGATCTAAAGTTAATGTTTTATATGGATGCATCATGCTTGCTTTTGCAATTCATCTATTTGGAGTGCGCGCAGGGGTGATTCGGGGGCTGGTACATGAATGAGCAAGCCACACCAACTTATTACGCCCACACAGGCAATCGTTCAGATGGCACGGATTGGCAGCCCCTCAAAAATCACCTCACGTCAGTCGCACAGCTGGCGCAAACCCGTGCGCAAGCATTTGGGGCCGCAGATTGGGCTCACTTGGTCGGGTTGCTGCACGACCTGGGTAAATACTCTCGAGCTTTTCAAAAGCGACTCCATGGCAGCAATGAGCGGGCCGATCATGCGACGGCAGGGGCCAAGGTTGTGGTTGATCACATCGTCGAAATCATGGGGCCGCAATTTTTGCCGTTGGGCAAATTATTGGCCTTTGCTATTGCTGGGCACCACACAGGTTTGGCCAATGGGATTGATGAAGGGCAGGAACGCTCAAACCTGAAACAACGATTGGCTCTGGAGTTTGGCAAAAACCTCCCTGCTTTGGACGAACTCTGGCGGCAAGAAATTGAGCTGCCAAAGACTTTGCGAATTCCCGCATTGAAGCCACATTTACCTCAAGGCAAGTACACCAATTTTGGCTTGATATTTTTTGCTCGGATGCTCTTTTCTTGCCTGATTGACGCAGACCGCATCGACACCGAAAACCATGCACGTTCTACCGACGGCAAAGCGCCGTTAGCGACTAATTTCCCCAACATCGCAATTCTGCAAGCTCAATTAGGCCAACATTTGCAGCAGCTGGCTAAAGGGGCAAAACAGACGGATGTAAATGTCTTGCGGCAACACATCCTGACCCATGCACGCCAACAAGCGCTCAAACCCCGTGAGTCTGGCTTGTATTCACTGACGGTGCCTACGGGCGGTGGAAAAACACTGACATCGCTGGCCTTCGGGTTGGATCATGCGGTTCAGCATCAGCTGCGCCGCGTGATTTACGTTATTCCATTCACCAGCATCATCGAGCAAACCGCCGATGTATTTCGCCAGGCCATGGGTGAACACAAAGATGCGGTGCTTGAGCATCACAGTGCTTTTGATCGTGACAAGTTGCCCGAAGAAATCAAAACGGCCAGCAAATCCCGCCAAGCGGATTACCGCGACAAGCTGCGATTGGCCATGGAAAGCTGGGATGCGCCCATTGTGGTGACCACTGCGGTGCAGTTCTTTGAATCGCTGTTCTCTGATCGCACAACGCAATGCAGAAAATTGCACAACATTACAGGAAGCGTCATCGTGCTGGACGAGGCTCAAACGCTGCCCCTGAAGCTGTTGCGGCCCATCATGGCCAGCATTGATGAATTGGCCCTCAACTATGGTTGTTCGGTGGTCCTTTGCACGGCCACACAACCCGCGCTGAAAGACAGCGATGAGTTCAACAATGGGTTCAGCAAGGTGCAGGAAATTGCACCCAACCCACAAGAGCTTTTTAAAAAACTGCGACGAACGCAAGTCCAACCTTTGGGTGTGCAAAGTGACGAGCAGTTGGTAGCGCACCTTCGTAGCCACACTCAAGTGCTAATGATTGTTAATAACCGGCGACATGCGCGTGAACTTTTCGACGGCATTGCGATCGAAGAAGGCGCATATCACCTGACCACTTCGATGTGTGCGGAACATCGAAGCGAAAAACTGGCCCAAATTCGCCAACGTCTTAAGGATGGTCTGGCCTGCCGATTGGTCGCCACGTCATTGATTGAGGCGGGGGTGGATGTGGACTTTCCCACGGTGTACCGAGCTGAAGCGGGGTTGGACTCGATTGCCCAAGCCGCAGGCCGTTGTAACCGCGAAGGCAGACGTTTGTTGGCAGACAGTCAGGTTTATGTTTTTCAAAGTCCAGATTGGAAAGCCCCGCCTGAGCTGGCGCAGTTGGCCGCCCCCATGCGCTCCATTTTGCGCAACCATGAAGGCGATGTGCTTGCGCCAGAGGCATTGAAAAGCTACTTCCAGCAGGTGTACTACGCCAAAGGTGCCGATCTGGATCATCACCAAATCCTGAACAAGATTCGCATCACCGATGGCTGTGATTTCCCGTTCCAAGACATTGCCCGTGACTTTCGCATGATCGACAGCCACATGCTGCCAATCATCGTGCCGTTTGATGACGTGGCCAGTGACAACCTTGAATTGCTGCGCAACCTGCCCGAAAACATGAGCGTAGGAAAAATCGCGCAAAAGCTGCAGCGCTATGTGGTGCAAGTGCCAGAGAGGACATTCGTGCAGCTGCTCAAGCTGGGTGCTGTCGCTGTCATTGCACCTGAGAAATTTGGCAACCAGTTTTACGAACTGGTTGCGCAATCGCTTTACAGCCCGATTGCTGGCTTGAACTTTTCAGACCCTGTTGCCATGAGCGCAGAGTCTGCTGTTTTCTAAAGATTTGGAGGATAAATGAGCTACGGCATCAAACTGCACATCTGGGGTGAATACGCTTGCTTCACTCGACCGGAGATGAAAGTGGAGCGTGTGAGCTACGACGTGATCACGCCATCAGCGGCGCGTGGCATTTTGGAGGCGATTCACTGGAAGCCGGCCATTCGATGGCAGATTGACCGCATACATGTGCTCAAGCACATACGGTTTGAGTCGATC
This sequence comes from Limnohabitans sp. Rim28, assembly GCF_000293865.2. Lineage (GTDB taxonomy): Bacteria > Pseudomonadota > Gammaproteobacteria > Burkholderiales > Burkholderiaceae_C > Limnohabitans_A. The sequence continues at coordinate 160,463 of NZ_ALKN02000005.1, forward strand.
CGACGCAACGAAGTGGGCAGCAAGATTTCGGCTCGTAACGTGACTTCGGCGATGAATGCCAAAAGCACGCAAGACCTGCACCTCGTGTCGGACGAGGATCGCCAACAGCGCGCAGCAACGGTTTTGCGTGATGTGGCCTATGTGATCGAAGCGCACTTTGAGATGACCAGCAAGGCGGGCAGCGATGACAACGTTGGCAAACACCTCGACCAATTCAATCGTCGTGCACGAAAAGGGCAGTGCTTTCATCAGCCATGTATGGGCACACGCGAATTCGCGGCTCACTTTGCGCTGCTGGGCGAAGGTGATCAATGGCCACAGAGTGAATTGAATGAGGCCCAAAAGAACAGAGATCTGGGGTGGATGCTTCATGACATTGACTTTGCCGCTGGCTATGTGCCGCATTTCTTCAGGGCTGAATTGAAGGATGGTGTGGTTGAGGTCCCCGCATTTCAAAGCGAGGGTTTCAAGTCATGATTCTCAGTCGACTTAATGAGTTGTACAGCAGGTTGCTAACTCAATACGATGAATCAGGTAGTAAGCCTGTTTGCCTAGTACCGTCATATGGCTTTAGTGATGAAAAAGTTGGCTACCTTTTGGTGCTTGATGAACAAGGGAATTTGAAAGATGTTCAGCCAAATTTGGTAGAAGTGAAAAAAGGTAAGAAAACGCTGCAGGATGAGCGTCGAATGCGAGTGCCGTGTGCATTTGGACGATCAGGAAAATTTACCGAAAAGGCGTTCAATGCAGGAAAGAACGTTGCATTCTTTCTATGGGACAAGCCTGAATTTTTGCTGGGTGTTTTACTCAATGGTAAAAAAATTGAACTGGCAGATTTGCCTTATCGCGCTTTCAAAGCCAAGCAGAAAGATCTGATTGGTACTTCAGAAGATCCGGGGCTGAAAGCGGTGTTGAAATTCCTAGATCAATGGCAACCCGAAAATTTCGAAAAACTGTCGTTCTTTAATTCCGAAATGCTCAAGTCAAATTTCGCGTTCAAATTGGACGGAGATCTGAGCATCATTGCTGACAGGGCTGCGGCTGTTAAATGTTGGGATGACTATTGTAAAGATCAGAAAAATTCCGTGACTAGGCAGTGCTTAATTACTGGAGAGGTTGGGTCGCTTGCTGAAACCCACCCTGTTCTCAAGGTTGCAGGTGGTCAATCATCTGGCGTTGCAATCGTGACCTACAACGAAAAAGCTTATGAGTCATTTAGTAAAAGCCAAGGTGACAATGCTCCTGTTTCAGAGCAAGCCGCCTTTGCGTACACCACTGCGCTGAACTATTTGCTGCGACGCGAATACGGCCATTGCCTTGCGATTGGTGACACCAGCACTGTCTTTTGGGCGCAAGCAAAAGATGCACAGCAAGAACAAGAAGCCGCCAGCTTATTTGCCAGCATCGTTAACCCACCTACGGACGATGGACAGTCCAACAAGGTAAAGCACATTCTGGAGAAAATTTCCAAGGGTCGACCATTTGAAGAGGTCGCACCTGAAGTTGATCCGTGTACAAAATTTTTTGTTTTAGGTCTGGCACCTAACGCAGCCAGATTATCGATTCGATATTGGCTTGAAAGTACCCTAGGTGAGTTGGGGCCGCGTTTGGTTGAGCATTGGAAGGACATGCAAATTGAACCGCATCCCTGGCAGCCAGAAAGCCCACCTTCATCACAACTCCTTTTGCTGGAGCTGGTTCCGTTAAGGAAAAAAACGGAAAGCATGACTACCGTGGTCGCAAGTTTGACGACATTCCACATCAACTGGCTGGGGAGTTTTTGCGCAGCATCCTGACGGGGCAACGCTATCCCCGTCAATTACTCACAAAACTCGTGCAGCGCTTGCGTTCGGACGGCGACGTTAATGGACTGCGTGCGTCACTCATCAAAGCGTTGTTGCACCGCGACCATCGCAAAGGTTTTACAAAGGAGGCTATCCCCATGTCACTTGAATTAGAGAATGGACCACTGGCTTATCGCCTTGGGTGCTTGTTTGCTGTGTTGGAACAGGCCCAGCGCGGTGCGTTGGGCGATGTGAATTCCAGCATCGTCGACCGCTATTACGGAACCGCATCCAGCGTACCGTACTCGGTCTTTCCACGGTTGATTGCCGGTTGTCAGAACCACCTGTCCAAGATTCGCAAGGACAAGCCGGGCTTTGCGGTCAATTTGGATAAGCAATTGGGCAGTGTGATTGCAAGTCTCCCGCATTCATTCCCTAAGCAACTCACCATTGAGCAGCAAGGTCAATTTGCTGTGGGGTACTACCAACAAAAGCAAAGTTTCTTCGCCAAGAAAGACAGCTTGCCATCCGCATCACCCACCCCAAGTAATTGAATCAAAGGAGAATCCACATGACCATTCAAAACCGCTACGAATTTGTTTATCTGTTTGACGTGACCAACGGCAATCCGAACGGTGACCCGGATGCAGGCAATATGCCGCGTCTTGATCCCGACTCCAGCCGTGGCCTGGTGACGGATGTTTGCTTGAAACGCAAGATTCGAAATTTCATTGAGTTGATTGAAGATCAAACGCAGGGTTACGACATTTACGTCAAAGAAAAAAGTGTTTTGAACCTTCAGAATAAAAAAGCCTATGAGGCACTTTGCATCACTCCAGAATCTAAAAAAATGCCGAAAGACGAGGTCAAGGCTCGTGAAGTGACAGCTTGGATGTGTAAAAACTTTTTTGACGTTCGCACCTTTGGTGCAGTCATGACTACCGAGGTCAACAGTGGTCAAGTAAAGGGCCCGGTCCAACTGACTTTTGCAAAATCCGAAGACCCCGTTATTCCATTGGAAGTGTCCATCACCCGCATGGCTGTCACCACCGAAAAAGAAGCCGAGGCCCAATCGGGTGACAACCGCACCATGGGCCGCAAGCACATCGTGCCTTACGGCCTTTACCGTGCGCACGGTTTCATTTCAGCGCATTTGGCCAAGAAAACCACAGGCTTTTCAGACGATGACTTGAGCAAGCTTTGGCAAGCACTTGAGCAGATGTTTGAGCATGACCGCTCTGCTGCCCGTGGCGAAATGGTGGGTCGACATTTGGTGGTCTTCAAGCACGCCACAGCTTTGGGCAATGCACCTTCACATGAATTGTTTGAACGCGTGGTGGTGGATCGGGTTCAAGGCGAGAAGGGGTTGCCTGCACAAGCGTTCTCAGACTATTCGGTCAAGCTCGACGGGCAAGCGATCAAGGGCTTCAAGCACGTTGTAGAAGTCGTTTGATTTTTTGAGGCGGTTGATCGATAAACTGCACTGCCATCACACCACTGTGGATACGCCTCTCGCCATCTCCGCCCTGCAGCACTATGCCTATTGCCCGCGCCAGTTTGCTTTGATTCATCTGGAGCAAGCTTGGAGTGACAACCACTTCACGGCGCAGGGCAATGTGTTGCACGCGCGTGTGGACAGCCAAGAGGCTGAAACACGCGGCAGCAAGCGCAGCGAACGGTCGGTGGAGGTTCGGAGTGAGCGCTTGGGGCTTTACGGCAAGCTTGATTTGTTAGAGGTGTTCAGCCAGGCCGATGGCAGCAAGAGCTATGTGCCGGTCGAGTACAAGCGCGGCAAGCGCAAAGTGATGGATTGGGACCGCATTCAGCTTTGTGCCCAAGCCATTTGTTTGGAAGAAATGCGCGGCGTGTCGATTGCCGAAGCCGCCTTGTGGTACTGGCAAGAACGCTTGCGTGAGGTGGTGTCACTGGATGCGCGTTTGCGTGCCGACACCGTGGCTTGCATCGAGGCCGCACGCGCTGTCTTGCAAAGTCAAATCACACCAGCACCCACAACCGACGTTAAACGCTGCAAGGCGTGTTCGCTCATGGACGAGTGTGCGACTGCGGTGGTGCGCAAAGACCGATCTGCCCGGTACGTCCAAACATTGTTTGAGGGGCCTCCTTTGGGTGGCGATGCAAATATCGATGCCAACAAACATGTTGAGAGTTCAACTTGAAGAAGCTGCTCAATACCCTCTACATCACGCGACCTGAATGCTATTTGCATAAGGAGCGCGAGACCGTTGTGATCAAACAAGGGGACAACAAACTTGGCCAGTTTCCCATGTTGGCCTTGCAAAACATTTTGTGTTTTGGACAGGTGAGTGTGTCGCCCGGGCTCATGGCGGCGTGTCTTGAGTCTGGCGTCGGGTTGTCTTTTTTTACCGAGTTTGGAAAATTTCAGGCCCAGGTCATGGGCATGCCCAAGGGCAATGTGCTGTTGCGGCGCACGCAATACCGTTGGGCTGACGACGAAGAAAAATCGGTATCTGTAGCGCGCTTGATGATTGCGGCCAAGGTGGGCAATTGCCGCGCAGTGCTGATGCGTGAGCAACGCAATCATGGGGCCAGTGATGCGTTGGCTCACGCGGCAGAAAAAATGGCCGCACTTTTGGAGAACATACGTCATGCCCGAAATGTGCCGCAACTGATGGGCTTGGAGGGCGAAGCTGCCAGTGTTTATTTTGGGGTGTTCAATTCGTTGTTGAGGTCGCATGGGTTCGATTTCTCGGGGCGGGTTCGTAGGCCACCCGGCGATCCGGTCAATGCCTTGCTTTCATTTGCCTATGTTTTGTTGGCCAGCGAATGTGCGTCGGCTTTGGCGGGTGTGGGGCTGGACCCTTATGTTGGGTTTTTGCACCAAGATCGACCCGGCCGAAAAAGCCTTGCACTGGACTTGATGGAGGAGTTGCGCGCACCGCTGGCTGATCGTTTTGTGTTGACCCTCATCAACCGAGGGCAGATGAAGTTGGATGATTTTGTGACCGAGGCGAGTGGTGCTGTGCGACTGAAAGACGATGCCAGAAAAACTTTTTTGACGGCCCATCAAGAGCGCAAGAAAGAAAGCCTGAAACACCCCTATTTGGAAGAGAGCATTGAGCTGGGTTTGCTGCCCCATGCACAAGCCCTGCTGTTGGCCCGTCACCTGCGTGGCGACATGCAGTACTACACGCCATTTGCAGTGAGGTGATCGCATGTTGATGCTGGTGACCTATGACGTGAACGTGACCACCCGTGCGGGGGAACGGCGCTTGCGTCACATCGCCAAAGTCTGTTTGGACCATGGCGTGCGCGTGCAAAATTCTGTATTTGAATGCGAAGTTGATCCTGCTCAGTGGGTTCAATTCAAGGCTGAGTTGTTGCGCATTTATGACCCGAACCAGGACAGTTTGCGGTTTTATTCGCTGGGTAAACGTGGCGTGGAAAAGGTAGAACACTGCGGGGCAAAGCCGACCTTCAACCCGTTGCACAGCACGTTAATTTTGTAGCGCTAACCCTGCGCACTCATGTTTTAGCTAAAGGGTTAGCGGTATCTCTAAGCCTTTGATTTTTATCGATTTTTCAATAATCAATTGTTACTTGATTTCGGTTGATTGACTAAAACCAGCCTGGTTAGCGAAATGCGGTCTGAGAAGCCAGTAGTGGCATGGTGTTATCTTAAAGGGGTCGCCCCTCATGCAGGGGCGTGGATTGAAACCCAGATCACACTTGCTATGTCGAGGTGTTTGCGGTCGCCCCTCATGCAGGGGCGTGGATTGAAACCCCTTTGCTGGCAAGCAAATAGCCGTTGATCGTGTCGCCCCTCATGCAGGGGCGTGGATTGAAACGACAGTGCCCGACCAAAACGGTCTGACATGCAAAGTCGCCCCTCATGCAGGGGCGTGGATTGAAACTTCGTCAATCCAGGTGTCGCTGGCGTCAGACGTGTCGCCCCTCATGCAGGGGCGTGGATTGAAACAAGGCTATCAAAAAACGGCCTTGATTGCCACCAAGTCGCCCCTCATGCAGGGGCGTGGATTGAAACACGCTGGAGCTGTATGCGGGCGAAGACCGTGCAAGTCGCCCCTCATGCAGGGGCGTGGATTGAAACTGTCGTGGCCGCCTCAAGCTGGGCTTTGAGGGCGTCGCCCCTCATGCAGGGGCGTGGATTGAAACACGCCACCGGTGTGGAGGTCATCGCGCCGCCGCGTCGCCCCTCATGCAGGGGCGTGGATTGAAACGTGTTGAGGCCTCCAGTACCGCTCTGATGCGAAGTCGCCCCTCATGCAGGGGCGTGGATTGAAACGCGTTGGAGTTTGCCGTGTTCGCGGTGGTGTTGGTCGCCCCTCATGCAGGGGCGTGGATTGAAACGCCGTGGCTGTGGCGCGCGGCAAGGCCAAAATCAGTCGCCCCTCATGCAGGGGCGTGGATTGAAACGCAGCGGTGCAAAGCGCAGCAGCCGAAGCACAAGTCGCCCCTCATGCAGGGGCGTGGATTGAAACTATCCAAGTCGATCCACCGTCTGTGGATGTCCAGGTCGCCCCTCATGCAGGGGCGTGGATTGAAACTTTGCCCACCATGGCCTGAGTTGCCGCCAGTGGGTCGCCCCTCATGCAGGGGCGTGGATTGAAACCTGTCATATGCCCAAAATTCCACAGACCAAGAGCGTCGCCCCTCATGCAGGGGCGTGGATTGAAACCTGCGCTACTGGCAACAAAGCACAGACGACGCGATGTCGCCCCTCATGCAGGGGCGTGGATTGAAACATGTCCTCAAACATGGCCATGACACCAGCCTCCGTCGCCCCTCATGCAGGGGCGTGGATTGAAACATGCTCCACAAAAGCGAAGAGCGCTACCTGGACGGTCGCCCCTCATGCAGGGGCGTGGATTGAAACGATCCATTGCCCCCGTTGTAAGACACATTGCGAAGTCGCCCCTCATGCAGGGGCGTGGATTGAAACACCCAGGTCGCCATCTTGCAAAACGGTGTGGCGGTCGCCCCTCATGCAGGGGCGTGGATTGAAACTTCGTGCAGCTGGGTCATGGGGTTGAGGCCACGCGTCGCCCCTCATGCAGGGGCGTGGATTGAAACAGGTCGGTGACAGACCAGGTGGTCAGCCTGCAAAAGTCGCCCCTCATGCAGGGGCGTGGATTGAAACCGGTGCGGTAAAACGCACGCCCTTGTCTGCCCCGTCGCCCCTCATGCAGGGGTGTGGATTGAAACAGTTTTTCCTCTCGACCCCTGCCAAGTGGAAAAGTCACCCCTCATGCAGCGGCGTGGATTAAAACCAAGTGAAGGTTGTTGCAGGGCCAAAACTAAGGTCTCGAGTCATGCAGGGCATTCCAATGATCACTCCACGCCTGTGTTGTTGCCCCAGCAAAACCTCGTTTATAGGCTGCTTCTGTGCAAGGTCACGCGAAGTCCACGATGGATTGTCAATGTCGGGTTTGTGAGACTGAATTTTGGTTTTCTCCTAGCTCCCTGCGTGTATAGCTTGAGCATGTTGTCAAGTTCTTCATGGCGCAGCGCTCAGATAAAAAACAAAAGGCCCGAAGGCCTTTGTCTAAATTTTGGATTCCAAAATTATTGCGAGATTCCGTTACCACTGCGGGTTTGCAGACCTGCATTGCTGCAGGCGGCTGGTTCGTTTACGCACTCGCTCTCGAACCGTCTTTCAAAGAGTTTAGCAAACGAAGATCAGGTTTGGTCTGACGCCGTTTGCTGGGGTGCTTAGGCCTTTGCCGCCTGCTGCGCCTTGTGTACCAGCTTGCGCGCCATGCTCCAGCGGTGCACTTCGCTGGGGCCGTCGTACACCCGGAAGGCGCGCATGTCCAAAAAGATGCGCATGACCGGTGTTTCGGCCGTCACGCCCTGGCCGCCCAGTATCTGCACGCAGCGGTCCACCACGCGCCATTCGGCTTCGGAGCAGGCCACCTTGGCGCGGCTCGATTCAAAGCCGCCTTTGTGACCTTGGTCGAGCAGCCAAGCCGTGTGCCAGATGTGCAGACGGGCGGTGTGCAGGTCGATGTCGTTGTCGGCCAGCATGAAGCCCACGCCTTCGTGTTCGGCCAGTGGTTTGCCAAAAGCATGGCGTCGGCTGGCGTAGTCGAGCGCAATGTCGTGCGCGCGGCGGGCCTGCCCCAGCCAGCGCATGCAGTGCGTCAGGCGTGCGGGGGCCAGCCGAATTTGGGCATAGCGAAAGCCTTGACCCACTTCGCCCAGCACATCGGTGGCGGGCACACGCAAGTTCTCAAAGTGCAGCACGCCGTGGCCGCCCGTGAAGCAGTTGTCCATGGCATCCATGCTGCGTTCGTGTCGGATGCCGGGCTTGTTCATGTCTGACAAAAACATGGTGGCTGTACCGTCTTCCATGCGGGCCATCACGATGACGTAGTCGGCCCCTTCGGCACCGGTGATGAACCATTTGACACCGTTGATCACATAGTCATCGCCCTCTTGCACCGCAGAGGTGGTGAGCATGGACGGATCGGCACCCGCGCCCGGTGCGGGCTCGGTCATGGCAAAGCATGAGCGCGTGAGGCCTGCTACCTGTGGGCGCAGCCAGCGTTCTTTTTGCGCGGGCGTGGCCACTGCCTCCATCAGGTGGATATTGCCTTCGTCGGGCGCGTGGATGTTGAGTGCCGTGGGTCCCAAGTTGGAGTAACCGGCTTCTTCAAAGACGACCGCTTTGGCGATGTGGCTCAGACCCAGGCCACCCATCTCAAGGGATGCATGGGGGGTGAGCAAGCCCGCAGCGCGAGCACGGCCAACCAGTTCTTCACGAAGTTCTTTGGATGGGCCGTGTGGGCCGTGGCGCGGGTCGCCTTCAAGCGGAATGACTTGCTCTGCAATGAACTGCCGCGTGCGGTCACGCAGGGCCGCCATGTCGGGTGGAATGTCAAAGTTCATGGGCCCAAGGTCTTTAGAGAAATGGTGAAGAAAACGCGCATGCAGGGATTGGAAGGCTTGGCGCCAGCTTGTACTGTCCGGCCTGCGACTTGCTGTCGCCCGGGTGTCTGAACCTGCAGCTTTGAGCGCCGCCTGTCATCTTCGGGGCATGCCTGAAATCGAGCGGGTGCTAGTCTGTCCGAAATGACGGAAAAACCCGTCCATGCCCCCGCCAAAAGAAGGACACACCATGAAGCTTTACACCGCCCACCGCGCCCCCAGCCCCCGCCGGGTGCTGATGTTTTTGGTGGAGAAAAACATCACCGGCATCGAGATGGTCAATATGGACCTGAATGGCGGCGAGCACCGCAAGCCCGAATACCTGGCCAAAAGCCCTTTGGCCAAAGTGCCCGCGCTGGAACTGGACGACGGCCGCGTGATCACCGAGACGCGGGCGATCTGCACTTTGCTGGAGGGGCGTTTTCCCGAGCCCAATCTGATGGGTGTGGGCGATGAACGTGGCTTCATCGAAATGGCCGACCGGCAGGTGGAGTTGTATTTGCTGGGTGGCATTGCCAATGCGATCCGCCACAGCCACCCGGGACTGGCGGCTCTGGAAAAACCCCAGTTCCCCGAGTTTGGCCGCTCTCAGGCCGAGAAGGTGCGGGAGGTGGCGCGGGGCTTTGACCAGCGCCTGCAAAGCCAGCCCTTTATTGCGGGCGAGCGCTTCACCATTGCCGACATCACCGCGTTTTGCGCGTTGGAGTTCGCACGCGGCCTGATGAAATTTGTGCCTGGCGACGAAGGCATGCTGGCCCTGCAGGCTTGGCGCGACCGCATGAACGAGCGGCCCAGCGCCAAAGTCTGATCGGCTGAAAACGATCAGCTGAACACGCCGCCGTAGTCCTTGCGCAGCTCGTTCTTTTGCACCTTGCCGGTGCCGCCCACAGGCAGGGATTCGAGGAATACCACATCGTCGGGCACCCACCACTTGGCCACTTTGCTGGCCAAAAAGTCCAGGATCTCTTGCTTCTCAACCGTTTGCCCTGGCTTGCGCACGATGAACAGCAGCGGACGCTCGTCCCACTTGGGGTGCTTGACGCCGATGACGGCGGCCATGGCCACAGCAGGGTGACCGATGGCCGCGTTTTCCAGGTCGATCGAGCTGATCCACTCGCCACCGGTTTTGATCACGTCTTTGGTGCGGTCGCGGATTTGCATCGTCCCTTGCGCATCGATGGTGGCGATGTCGCCGGTGGGGAACCAGCCCTCCACCAATGCGGTCTTGTCGGCTTTGAAATAGCGCTCGACGATCCACTGGCCGCGCACCATCAGCTCGCCTTGGGAGGCGCCGTCACGCGGCAAGGTCGCGCCTTTTTCATCCACGATTTTGATTTCAATGCCCGAGACCGCGCGGCCTTGTTTGGCCACGATGGCGTGTTGATCGGCGGCAGGCTTTTGGCGGTCGGTGCGGGTCAGCAAACTCATGGTGGCCACGGCGGTGGTTTCGGTCATGCCCCAGCCGTGGCGCACTTCCACACCATAGGTGTCCATGAACTTGGCGATCAGTGCCATGGGCATGGCCGAGCCGCCCACGCAGGTGCGCTTCATGTGGGCAAAGCGCAAATTGTTTTGCTCGACGTGCTGGATCAGGCCCATCCAGATGGTGGGCACGCCCGCGCTGATGGTGACCTGCTCGGCGTCCATCAGCTCGTACAAGCTGGGGCCGTCGAGCTTGGGGCCGGGCAAGACCAGCTTGGTGCCCGCAATCAGTGCGGCATAGGGGATGCACCAGGCGTTGATGTGGAACATGGGCACCACCGGCAAGATGGCCTCTTGGGTGGACAGGCCCAGCACATCGGGCATGCAGCCGGTGGTGGCGTTCATGACGATGGCGCGGTGCGAGTACAGCACGCCCTTGGGGTTGCCGGTGGTGCCCGAGGTGTAGCACAGGGCTGCGCCGGTGTTTTCGTCCAGCTCGGGCCAATCGAAGGTGTTGCTGTGGCCTGCGATCAGGTCTTCGTAGTTCAACACGCTCACGCCGTCTATGGCGGGGGTGTTGGCCGCATCGGCCAAGCACACCCAGGCACGGACTTTGGGGCAATGCGCCGCAATGCCTTTGACCAGCGGCGCAAAGGTGGCATCGAACAGCACCGCTTCGTCTTCGGCGTGGTTGATCACATAGATGAGCTGCTGTGGATGCAGGCGCGGGTTGCAGGTGTGCATGACCATGCCGCTGCCCGAGACGGCGTAATACGCTTCCAGGTGGCGGTGGTTGTTCCAAGCGATCGAGCCGACCGCGCTGCCCGCCTTCAGGCCCATCTGGGATAAGGCGTTGGCCAGCTGGCGTGAACGTTTGGCGGCATCGGCAAAGGTGCAGCGGTGCAGGGGGCCGTGCGTTTCGCGCGAAACGATGTCTTGCTCGCCAAATTGGGCGGCGGCATGTTCGAGGATGCCCGAAATCAACAGAGGGCGATTCATCATGAGGCCGGATGTGGGCATGGCAAAAGTCTCCAGTGTTTTGAATGGTTTACAGCAGCGCCGCGTACACCAGATCGCGGAACAGGGGTCGATAGTAATCTCTTTGGTTGGGGGCCTGAATCATCAGCATGGCGTACATGTCGAGCGCCGGGTCGATGAAAAACGTGGTGCCCGCGATGCCGCCCCAGTAGTACAAACCCACCGAACCGGGCACGGGCGACCGGCCCAAGTGGGTGCGCACCGCAAAGCCCAATCCAAAGCCATGACCTGGCGGCAGCAAGGTGCCATCTGCAGGCATACCACCCAGGTGGTCGGCGGTCATGTAATCCAATGTGTGGGGGCCGAGCAGGCGCACACCGTCCAATTCGCCTCGGTTGCGCAGGCATTGCAAAAAGCGGGTGTAGTCCATGGCGGTGGACATCAGGCCGCCGCCGCCGCTTTCCATGGCGGGCACTTCTCGGGGTTCGATCACCTTCATCGGCTCGCCCCCATCCGGGTCGTGCGCGAAGGGCTCGGCCAAGCGGTGCTGCTGCCCGGGCGGCACGGCAAAGCCGGTGTCCACCATGCCCAGCGGTCCAAATATTTCGGCTTGCAAAAATGCGCCCAAACCTTGCCCGCTCACCACCTCGACCAGTCGCCCCAGCACATCGGTGGCGCGGCTGTAGGCCCACACGGTGCCAGGTTGGAACTGCAGGGGCAGCGCGGCCAGCGTTTGCGAAAACGCGGCATTGGTCCGCTCGCGCGAGGCGATGTTCACCTCGCCGTATTGGCGCTGCACGGGCGATTCGCCCAAAAATTCATACGTCAGTCCCGCCGTGTGGCGCAGCAGGTCTTGCACCGTGGCCGGGTTGCGCACCGGCTCCAGGCCATGGGCCGTGGCCACTTGCTGCTTGGAGTACTCGGGCAGCCAGCGGCCCACCGGATCGGAGAGCAACAGCAGGCCGCGCTCGACCAGCATCATCACCGCCACCGACACGAGCGGTTTGGTCATCGAATAGATGCGGAAGATGCTGTCGGTTGTCATGGGGGTGCCCTTGCCGGGGTCTTGCTGCCCAACGGCCTCGAACAAACCGATTTGCCCGCGCCGGGCGATCATCGCCACCGCACCGGGTAACCTGCCGCTGGCCACTTCGCGGCGCAGCACATCCATCAGGCGCTGCGTCCGCTCGGGGGACAGGCCCACGGCAGCAGGGTGGGCGTGGGGCAAAGCGGGGTGCGTGGTCATCGGGTGCTCCTAAAGAAGGATGTTTTGTACACCAGCACGGCGCAGCGGGGTATCACCTGCGGCGCAAACAGATCACTGGCTTGTCGCCCATGCGTCAAAGGCTTGAACCTTGGCACTGTGCGAGCCTTGCTAGACTGATTTCATGCGCATATCAGAACTCTCGGCCAGGACCCAGGTGTCGGTGCACCGCTTGCGGCGCTACGAAGCGGCGGGCCTGATTGCGAGCCGGCGATTGCCCAATGGCTACCGCGATTACGAGGAGAAAACGGTCCGGCATGTGGTCTTCATCGCCATGTCCCGAGAGATGGGCTTTTCGCTGCCCTTCATCGCCGAGTACGTGCCCAAATTTCAATCCGGCCAGTTGACGCCTCAGGACATGATCGAGGCGATCCACCAGCGTGTGGCAGACATCGACCAGGCCATTGCAGAACACAAAGCACTTCGCAAGAAACTGATCGAGCACATCGCATGGTTTGAAACCCGACAAAGGAAATTGAAATGAGTCCACTCGACATGTTGAAAAAGATCAACGCCATGGCCGAATTCAACCGCTGGTGCGGCATTGAGGTGACGGTGGCTGAACCCGGTTTTGTGGAAATCCAGATGCCTTGGCGCCCCGAAGTCGGTCAGTATTCTGGCTTCTTGCACGCGGGTTTGATCGGCACCTTGATCGACACCGCGTGTGGTTTCGCAGCGGGCACCGTGGCGGGGCCGAATTTGTTGGCGGCCCATTTTTCGGTCAACTGCCTGCGGCCTGCCGTGGGTCAGAAGTTCATTGCCCGGGCTCGCGTGGTCAAGCCGGGCAAGGCCCAGGTGTTCACCAGCTGTGATTTGTTCGCGGTGGATGCCGATGGCGAAAGGCTGGTGGCGAACGGTCAAACTTTGCTGACCGTGGTCGCCGCGTAATCGGTTCAACGCGGCAAATGGCCCTCAAGCTGCAGGTGCTGCAAATCGCTCCCGCAAATAGGCCACGATCTCGGACGAGTCTTGCAGCCAACGGGTTTGACCATTGGCTTCGGTGATCTTCAGGCACGGCACCTTGGTCGCGCCACTGCCTTCTTGCAAGTCATTTCGGTTGGCTGCATGGTGCTGCGCGTCGCGCTTTTCAATCGGCAGCGACAGGCGGCGCATTTCTTGGCGCACTTTGATGCAAAACGGACAGGTGCTGAACTGGTAAAGCGCCAGGCTTTGGCACTGCTGGTCCACGCGGGCTTGGGCAGCAGGTTCGCGAACCACGCCAGCGGGTTGTGTCAGGCGCTCTTTGAGCAGCATGACGGGGCCCAGCACGATGCGCAGGGTTCTGAAGAAGGCACGGATGACGGTTTTCATAAGGTTTCAACAGTTCAAAAGTGGGTGGAAGAAAGAACAGGCAGCGCCGTCACAACAATCGCGCCAAATAGTGGCCCGTGAAACTGGCCTTGTTTTTGGCCAATTGCTCGGGCGTGCCTTCGCCCAGCACCGTGCCACCACCTGCGCCGCCCTCGGGCCCCATGTCGATCAGCCAGTCGGCAGTTTTGATCACGTCCAAGTTGTGTTCGATGATGACGATGGTGTTGCCCGCGTCGCGCAGCTGGTGCAAGACTTTCAGCAGCAGTGCAATGTCTGCAAAGTGCAGGCCGGTGGTGGGTTCATCCAGGATGTAGAGCGTGCGGCCCGTGTCGCGCTTGGACAACTCTAAGGCGAGCTTGACGCGTTGCGCCTCGCCGCCCGAAAGCGTCGTGGCGCTTTGCCCCAGGCGGATGTAGGTCAGACCCACATCGAGCAGGGTTTGCAACTTGCGGGCGATGTTGGGCACGGCGCTGAAGAACTGGTGCGCGGCTTCTACGGTCATGTTCAGGATCTGCGCGATGTTCTGGCCCTTGTATTGCACTTCCAGGGTTTCGCGGTTGTAGCGCATGCCGTGGCACACGTCACAGGGCACGTACACGTCGGGCAAAAAGTGCATTTCGACTTTCACCATGCCGTCGCCCTGACAGGCTTCGCAGCGGCCCCCGCCCGATGAGGCGCTCACGTTGAAACTGAAGCGCCCCGGGCCATAACCGCGCTCACGGGCGGCGGGCACTTCGGCCATCAGCTCGCGGATGTGCGTGAACAAGCCCGTATAGGTGGCCGGGTTGCTGCGCGGTGTGCGGCCAATGGGTGACTGGTCCACGTTGATGACTTTGTCGAAGTGCTCCAGCCCTTTGATCTCTTCGTGCGCAGCAGCTTCATCGTGGGTGCGGTGGATTTGGTGCGCCGCTGCCGTGTAAAGCGTGTCGTTGACCAAGGTGGATTTGCCCGAACCCGATACGCCGGTCACGCAAGTGAGCAGCCCCACCGGGAACTTCACGTTCACGTTCTTCAGGTTGTTGCCTTTGGCGCCCACGATCTCGATGAAGTCCTTGCCCGCTTTGTGGCGTTTTGGGATTTCGATCTTTTTGCGCCCCGACATGTATTGGCCGGTGACCGAGTCGGGCGCAGCCAGGATGTCGGCGCAGGTGCCTTGCGCCATCACGCGCCCACCATGCACGCCTGCGCCAGGGCCCATGTCGATGACGTGGTCGGCCACGCGGATCATGTCTTCGTCGTGCTCGACCACCAGCACGCTGTTGCCGATGTCGCGCAGGTGTTGCAGCGTGCCGATCAGGCGGTCGTTGTCGCGCTGGTGCAGGCCGATGCTCGGTTCATCCAGCACGTACATCACGCCCGTGAGCCCTGAGCCGATCTGGCTGGCCAGGCGGATGCGTTGCGACTCGCCGCCCGAGAGGGTGTCGGCGCTGCGGTCCAGGCTCAAATAATTCAGCCCCACGTCGTTCAAGAACTTCAGCCGCAAGGCAATCTCGCGCACCACCTTGTCGGCGATCTCGGCTTTGGCGCCGCGCATGGTCAGGCCCTGAAAGTATTGCTGCGACTCGCCCAGCGTGATGTGGCTGATCTCGTAAATGGCGCGGGCTTGCGCACCCTCGCCAATGCGCACATGGCGGGCTTCGCGCCGCAGACGTGTCCCATTGCAATCGGTGCAGGCCTGCATGTTGCGGTAGCGCGCCAGGTCTTCGCGCACCACGGCCGAGTCGGTCTCGCGGTAGCGGCGCGTCATGTTGGGGATGATCCCTTCAAACGGGTGCTTCTTGCTGATTTTCTTGCCTTGGGATGCGCCCGACTCCAGACGATAGCTGAATTTGATGTCTTCCTCGCCCGAGCCGTGCAGCAGCACCTGCTGGTGCGCGGGCGAGAGTTTTTCAAAAGGGGCTTCGATGTCGAATTGGTAATGCTTGGCCAGGCTTTCGAGCATGCTGAAGTAAAAACCGTTGCGCCGGTCCCAGCCCTTGATGGCGCCACTGGCCAAACTGAGCGAGGGGAAGGCCACGACCCGCTCGGGGTCAAAAAACGCCATGCTGCCAATGCCGTCACAAGTGGGGCAAGCGCCCATGGGCGAGTTGAAGGAGAACAGGCGCGGCTCCAGCTCGCTGATCGAGTAGGTGCACACCGGGCAAGAGAACTTGGCGTTGAACAGGTGCTCTTTGCCCGTGTCCATCTCTAAAGCCACGGCGCGGTGCTCGGCCAAGTGCAACGCGGCTTCAAAGCTTTCGGCCAGGCGCTGGCGCAAGGCGTCGCGCGCTTTGGCATCCTCTTCGGCACGGACTTTGATGCGGTCCACCACCACGTCGATGTTGTGTTTCTCGGTTTTCTTGAGCGTGGGCAGGTCTTCCACCTCGCAGGTCTGCCCATTGATGCGAAAGCGCACATAGCCCAGCGCCTGCATCTGCTCAAACACTTTCTCGAACTCGCCTTTTTTCTCGCGGGCAATGGGCGCGAGGATCATCAGCTTGGTGTCTTCGGGCAGGGCCAGCACGGTGTCCACCATTTGGCTCACGGTCTGTGCCTGCAGCGCCAGGTTGTGTTCGGGGCAATACGGCGTACCGGCTCGGGCAAACAGCAGACGCAGGTAGTCGTGGATCTCGGTCACCGTGCCCACGGTCGAGCGCGGGTTGTGGCTGGTGGCTTTTTGCTCGATGCTGATGGCCGGCGAGAGGCCCTCGATCAGGTCGACATCGGGCTTGTCCATCAGCTGCAAAAATTGCCGGGCATAGGCCGACAGGCTTTCCACATAACGGCGTTGGCCTTCGGCGTACAGCGTGTCAAAGGCCAAGCTGGACTTGCCCGAGCCCGACAGCCCGGTGATCACCACCAGCTGGTTGCGCGGGATGTCCAGATCGATGTTTTTCAGGTTGTGGGTGCGCGCCCCCCGGACGCTGATGTGGGTTTGCCGCAGCGCCGAGGCCAAATAGCGCGATGCATCGGGTTCTTCGGGCAAGAGAGGGGAATCGACAAGGTTCACAGTGGGCGGCCAAATCAGCAAAACTTTCGATTATCCCCTTTGGCGCCTGGGTGGGGGCAGGCTGGGTTTGATCGGGGACAATGTTGCTTTGGCATTTGCCTTTTGTTTTGCCTGCTGTGGCCATTCACGTGCATCCCCATTTTTCAGATTCTTTGGACATGACCCCCACCGAGCGCCGTGCGGCCGCCTCGCTGGCCAGCATTTTTGCGCTGCGCATGTTGGGTTTGTTTCTGGTTTTACCCGTCTTTGCCCTGGAAGCTCGCCGTTACCCTGGCGGTGAAGACCCGGTGTGGCTGGGCTTGGCCATGGGCATATATGGCCTCACACAAGGCCTTTTGCAGCTGCCCTTTGGCATGGCGTCAGACCGCTTTGGCCGCAAGCGCGTGATTGTGCTGGGTTTGCTGGTTTTCGCCTTGGGCAGCTTTTGGGCGGCAGCGGCCTCCGATTTGATGAGTTTGCTGGTGGGGCGTAGCCTGCAAGGTGCAGGGGCGGTGTCGGCGGCCGTGACGGCTTTGCTGGCCGATTTGACGCGTGACGAAGTGCGCACCAAGGCCATGGCTTTGGTCGGTGGCAGCATCGGTTTGATGTTCGCCTTGTCCTTGGTGGTGTCGCCTTGGCTGACCGCCTGGATCGGTCTGTCTGGGCTTTTTGGGCTGACGGGCTTGTTGGCTTTGGCGGGTATCGGGGTGGTCGTTGGGTGGGTGCCGCCTGCACCTGAGCCGGTGACCGGGCAGGGTCGGGGGCACTGGCGGGATGTGCTGGCGCATGCCGACCTGATGCGCCTGAATATCGGGGTGTTTGTTTTGCATGCGGTGCAGCTGGCCATGTGGGTGTCGGTGCCGGCCTTGCTCGTTCAAGCGGGATTGCAGACGGCGCAGCACTGGCAGGTGTATTTGCCAGCGGTTTCTTTGTCTTTTTTGTTTTTGGGCGTGGTGTTTGCTGCCGAGCGGCGCGGACACCTGAAAAAGGTCTTTCTTTTGTCGATCGCTCTGATCGCGTTGGTCGAAGTTGGTTTGCTGGTTCAGTCAGCAGGCACCACCAGTTTGAGTGGGATGGCGTTGCTCCTGCTCGTGTTTTTCTGTGGTTTCAATGCACTGGAAGCCACCCAGCCCAGCTTGGCGTCGCGCATCGCGCCTCAGGCCATGCGGGGCACGGCCATGGGGGTCTACAACACCCTGCAGTCGCTGGGCTTTTTTGTGGGCGGCTTGGGGGGCGGCTGGTTGGTTAAATCTTGGGGCAGCCCGGTGCTTTTTTTGTGCTGTGGCGTGGCCATGTTGGGTTGGTTGCTGCTGGCTTGGCGCATGCAAATGCCTGGCCGCGGTCGCCCGGTGGTGCCATCGGCCTGAGGGCAGGAGAGGGCTGCTGCAGTCCACGGCAGCGGCCCGGATTGGCCCCATAATTGCTGTATCTATCGAGGAGTTTCCATGGCATCCGTCAACAAAGTCATCATCGTCGGCAACTTGGGCGCTGACCCCGAAACCCGCTACCTGCCTTCAGGTGACGCGGTCACCAGCATCCGCGTGGCCACCACAGACCGCTACAAAGACAAGCAAACGGGCGAGATGAAAGAGGCCACAGAGTGGCACAGCATCAGTTTTTTCGCCAAATTGGCCGAGATTGCAGGCCAATACCTGCGCAAAGGCAGCCAGGTGTATGTCGAGGGGAGTTTGCGCACCCGCAAATACACCGACAAAAACGGCGTTGAGAAATACGCGACCGATATCCGGGCCGACAGCATGCAAATGCTGGGCAGCCGCCAAGGCATGGGTGGTCCATCCGAAGACGGTGGCAGCGGCGGTGGCTATGCCCCGCGCCAAGCCGCGCCGGCCCGCCCTGCAGCCGCCCCGGCCAACCGCCCTGCGGCTGCGGCCAAGCCTGCCCCCAGCAGCTTTGACGACATGGACGACGATATTCCGTTCTGAGAACACGTTTGAACCGATGCCCATCCCCTAACCCGTGGTCAAGCCCACGGGTTTTTTTATGGCCTGACGCAGCACATGACCCCGCCCTCTTTTTTGAAACCCGTGCAGCACCTCGGTTTTGCCTGGTTTGCCATGGTCATGGGTTTATGCGGCTTGTCTCTGGCTTGGCACCGAGCCGCAGCCTGGGGAGATGTGGCTGTGCTGGTGTCGGTCGCTTGGGGCGCTTTGGCCGCGTGTGTCTTGAGCGTTTTGATGGTTGCCACTGCCCTGCGCATGTGGTGGTTTCCAGAGGCAGTACGGGCAGATTTGAAGCACCCAGTACGCCATGTTTTTGTAGCGGCCTTGCCAGCTTCTTGGGTGTTGATGGCCAGTGTCGGCGCCGTTCACTGGGGGCGGACGTTGTGGGCTGAGGCTTTGTGGATGTTGGGTTCTGCCAGCTTGCTGGCGGTGAGTGGGGCGGTGGTGGTGAGTTGGTTTCGTTCGGATCGAAGCCAAGACCGTTTTTGGCTGGGCATGACGCCTGCTTTGTTCATTCCCGTGGTGGGCAATGTGTTGCCGGCTTTGGCCGGTATGGTTTTGGGACATCCGGTTTGGGCTGCGTTTCAATTTGGCCTTGCCGCCTTGCTGTGGCCGGTGGCTGGGGGTCTGATTGGCTGGCGCATCCGCCGCTTGGGCATGTGGCCGCCACGCCTGCTGCCTTTGACCTTCATCACCGTGGCGCCCCCTTCTGTATTGGCTTTATCGGGTTTGAACCTCGGTTCACCGTACTCGGTGGTTGTCGGGCTTTGGTGCCTGGCGGTGCTGTTTTTATGTGGGTCTGCTTGGGCGGCCCATGGGGTCGTCAAGCAAACATTTGGCATGCCTTTTTGGGGGATGTCCTTTCCTTTGGCGGCATTCGCGGCTTTGTCATTGGCCTTGTCCGTGCGGCACGTTCAGACGCAGCCTGGGGCATTGGCTGTTTTGGTGCTGGTTTCTGCTTTGATCGCTTGGCTTTTGCTGTCAACTTGGGTGGGTCTATGGCAGGGCCGATTGCTGGTGCCTGAGCCGTCCGCACCTTGAAGGTGCTGTTGAGGGTGACTGGTGGAGATTTCTTGTGGCGCCCGTGGCGTGCGCTTTCAAGCTCGGTCAGAATAGCCGCATGAACGAAATCACCTCCCGGTTCTTGCCGCCAGAAGACGCCCAAAGGCGTGAGTTGCACAATGAAGTGCATGCGCGCCCGCCTGCCCGGGTCAGGTTGCCAGCGTTGATTGTTTATGTGGCGCTGCTCAACGCGGGCATCTCGCGTGAGCAAGAGTGGGCGCATTTGCGGCTTCTACCCGGTCATGCCGATTTGGGTCTGGACCAATTGCAGGGCAATTTTTTGCGTTTGCGCTGCGACCACTTCACCGTCAAATGGGAGCGGCACACCGAGTTCACCCGTTACTCCATCGTTCAAAATTTACCGCCGAATGCGCAATGGGGTGCCGACTTGCCTGAGTTGGCTCCGCATGTGGCCGCTGGCACCGACTGGCTGCGCGCCTTGCCGGGCCAAACCATGGCTGCCATCGAGCTGGGCATGTTGACCGCCGATATCGAAGCGCCCAACTTGATCGCACAAGCCCAGAGCTGGTTGGGTGAGGGCACGGTTTTGGCGTCTCGCATGGGCAACACTGCCGAGGGCCATTCGCATTCGTGCATCCTGACCCATTTCCGAATTGGTGCCGATGGTTTTGAGCGCATGTTGGTGGTGGCCCCAGAAGACACCAGTGAAGCCAGGGCCGGACGCATTTCGCAGCGCTTGCTCGAATTGGAAACCTACCGTTTGATGGCTTTGCGGGGTTTGCCGGTGGCCAAAAACTTGTCGACCATGTTGTCAGCGGCCGAAGCGCAATTGGCCGACATCACGGGTTTGCTGGAGCGCAAGGGTGAGACCGATCAGGCCTTGCTGGATTTGTTGGTGTCCTTGGCGGCGCGCATCGAACGTGCCACGGCCGAACATGGGTTCAGGTTTTCGGCGACACGCGCTTACGACACGCTGGTCAGCCAGCGACTGACCGAATTGCGCGAGCGCCCTATTTCTGGCACGCAAACGCTGGGCGAGTTCATGCAGCGGCGCTTGTCGCCTGCCATGGCCACTGTGATGGCGACCGAAAAGCGCTTGGCGTCTTTGGCGGAGCGGGTTTCCCGCACCAGTGCCTTGCTGCGCACCCGCGTGGACATTGCCACCGAGGCTCAAAACCAGGTCTTGCTGGAAAAACTCACCCGGGGTCAAGCGTTGCAACTGCGCTTGCAAGTCACGGTGGAAGGCCTGTCCATGGCCGCTATTTCGTATTACGTGGTGAGTCTGCTGTTGTACGCTTTCAAGGGCTTGAAGGCTTATGGCTTGCCCTTCAATCCTGAAATTGCCGTCGCCATGCTGCTGCCTTTGGTGCTGTGGAGCGTGTGGCGCAGCCGTCAAAAAATCCACGAAAAACTGAACCGATCGGACACTTGACCTTATGGAGTTGCGTCAACTGCGGTATTTTGTGCGGGTGGTGGAGCTGGGCAGCATCAGCCGGGCCGCTTTGGATCTGAACCTGGTGCAATCGGCCTTGAGCCAGCAAATCACCCGGCTCGAAGGAGAGCTCAGCACACGTTTGCTGCAGCGCAGCCCACAGGGCGTGACACCCACTGAGGCCGGTGTGGCTTTTTTCCGGGAGGCGCAATTGACCTTGCGTCACGCTGAGCAAGCCATTCGCGCTGCCCAGCATGCGCGTTTGTCCGGCACGGTCAGTGTGGGCCTGGCCCCCACCACGGCAGCTGTTCTGGGCTTGCCGCTGATGCAGGCCATGCGTGAACGCTACCCGGATGTGCGCTTGCACATGGTGGAGAGTTTGTCGGGCCACTTGTCGACCATGCTCAACGCACGGCAGCTGGATTTGGCGGTCTTGTTTGACTTGCCGATGGCCGGTGGCCAATCCTTGCAGGCAGCCAGGCGCTGGAGCGTTTTGCCGCTGATTGAAGAGGATATTTTTCTCATCAGTGCACGATCAACCAGAGCCAAAAAATTTCCGCAAAGCCTGCGCATGTCGCAACTGTGTGATGAGCCGCTGATTTTGCCGACGGGGCCGCATGGCTTGCGCAGTGGCCTGAATGCGGCATTTTCTCGAGCCAAGTTGGCGCCGCGTGTGGTCATGGAAATGGACTCCTTGGCCATGCTGATGGATGCCGTGAGCGCAGGCCTGGGCTCTACCTTGCAACCTTGGGCTGCCGTAGCGCGCCTGCAAGGCGCTACCGAGAGCCTTTGCATGACGCGCATTACCGATCATCAAGTCAAACGTGTGAATTTTTTATGCGGTTTGTCGGACGATGAATTGTCGCCTGCAGCCTTGGCGACCCGCGTCGTGATGTCGGATTGTGTGCGCACGCTGGTTCGGTCAGGTGTCTGGTTGGGTGCGAGCCTGAGTGTTCCAGCATCCCATGTTGAGGTGGGCCACTCGGCGGTTAAGTTTTGACCACTGACTTGCGGCGGCCTTCCGGACGCAAGCCCAGCAGCAACTCATAAAGCTTTTCAGCCGCTGGTGTGAAGCTGCGGCCTTTACGGCGAATCAGTCCAATGCGCCTGGTGATGATGGGGTCAAACAAAGGGACGCTCGCCAATACGGGGTGATCTGCGCTGGGCATGGCCAATGAGGGGACTGCGGCCACACCCATGCCGGCTTCGACCAAACCCAACAAGGTCGTGACATGCTGGGCTTCATAAATACTTTGCGGTCTTTGATCGGCAGAGGCCAAGGCCAAATCGAGCAGCATGCGATTGCCTGAAGATTTGGAAACCGACATGAAGTCGTATTGACCCAGTTCTTGCCAGCTGACTTTTTTCTTTTTGGCAAGCGGGTGGTCTTTTCTGCAAGCTGCGACAAAGCGCTCTTCCAGAATGCTGCGAAATTCAATGCCGGGTTCGTCATTGCCCATGAAGTTGACGCCGAAGTCGGCTTCGCCACTGGCGACGACCGACAAGACCTCATTGGCGCTGGCATCGTGTACTTTGATTCGGATGCGTGGAAACCTGGCGTGGTAAGTGCGCAGGACTTGTGGCAAGAAGTAGTAAACAGCAGAAGGTACGCAGGCGACGGTGACTTCGCCCATGCGCGCACCTCCAACTTCTCGGATGCCCAACAAGGTCTCATCCAGGTCGTCAAGCAAAAGACGCACCTTGCGTGCGAAGTCTCTGCCAACGCCCGTCAGACTCATGCTGCGGGTGCTTCTGTCGATCAATTTCACGCCCAAAGCGTTTTCGAGTTTGTCGATTCGACGGCTGAAAGCCGGTTGTGAAATGTGCACGGCTTCGGCTGCTTTTCGGAAGTTGCCCAGTTCCGCTGCCGCAGAAAAAGCCTGAAGGTCATGCAAATCGAAGTTGATGTTCATGTCGATTTCAGTGTTGTGTTTTTTGCATCAATACTT
The DNA here is from genome assembly GCF_000293865.2 of Limnohabitans sp. Rim28. Taxonomy (GTDB): domain Bacteria; phylum Pseudomonadota; class Gammaproteobacteria; order Burkholderiales; family Burkholderiaceae_C; genus Limnohabitans_A. The sequence continues at coordinate 183,485 of NZ_ALKN02000005.1, forward strand.
TTTAAAAATGCAATTCACAAAATTCTACACAGATCGCATCATCCGCACCCATGACTACTTCATTGCCTTGCGTCCTGATGCGTTCAGGAACTTCACGCGGTCCTTTTTTCCTTCGTGAATGGTTGCCTCAAGACGATCGCTTGAGAGATCGTGTTTTGCAAAGCGCCATTGGTGCAGCCGATCCTTCGCAGATCAACGGACTCGGTGGCGGCTCTACCTTGACCAGCAAGGTCGCCATGGTTTCGAGATCTTCTCGCGTGGACTGTGATGTGGATTACCTGTTTGCCCAGGTGGGCCCGAACGGGGTCGATACCCGACCCAATTGTGGAAACATGTTGGCGGGTGTCGCGCCATTCGCTGTCGAGCAAGGCTTGATCTCGGCCACAGATGGCATGACCTCGGTTCGTGTGCACAACGTCAATACCGGGGCGCGCATTGATGTGCAAATTCACACACCCAATGGCCAAGTGACTTACGACGGCAACATCAGCATGGATGGGGTGGCCGGCACAGCTGCGCCGGTTTACTTGAGTTTTTTGGATGCATGGGGCGCTGTGACTGGAAAGCTTTTTCCGACGGGTGAGCGCATCAACTTGATCGATGGTGTGGAGGTCACCTGCATCGATGCAGCCATGCCCATGGCCTTGATGAACGCCCAGAGTTTGGGCGTCACGGGCACTGAGAGCGCTTCTCAGCTCGACGCGATGCCCGATCTTTTGGCCCGCATGGAGCGCATTCGACTGCAAGCCGGTCTCCTCATGGGTTTGGGCGATGTCTCTGCCAGTGTGATGCCCAAACCTGTATTGGTGAGTCAAGCGCAAGACCCGATGGCCATCGTGTCACGCTATTTCACGCCTTGGCAATGCCATACCGCCCATGCCGTCACGGGCGCCATTGGTGTCGTGACAGCGTTTGCATTGCCCGGCACGGTGGCCAGCCGGACGGTTTGCCTTGAAGGCGAACAAATTTTCAAAGTGGTGCACCCCTCGGGTGTGATTCAGATTGCTGCTGAGGTCCGGGAGGAATCAGGTCAGCTGCAGGTGGTTCGGGCATCCGTGGTTCGTACGGTTCGAAAAATCATGGAAGGTGCTTTGCAGCTTCCTGCCGATTTGGTTTTTTCTTAAGGAGTTTTCATGTTTTCGCGCGATTTCAAAAAGATATTGACCGCCTTGGTTTGGAGTTCATCGGTACTGGCCTACGCTTACCCTGACAGAGCGGTCACCCTGGTTGTGCCCACCGCTGCAGGCGGTGGCAATGACGCCATGGCCCGCGTCATTGCCCAAAAAATGGCGCCTTTGCTGGGACAGTCGGTGATCGTTGAGAACAAAGCGGGTGCGAATGGTTCGATTGCCACTGAGTTTGTAGCCCGTGCCTCAGCAGACGGTCATACCGTGCTTTTTGGGTATGTCGCAACCCATGCGATGAACCCGGCTTTGCAAAAGCTGCGTTACGACCCGGTCAGCGACTTCGAGCCGGTGGGCTTGGTCGGCTACTCCCCCACTTTGATGGTCGTCACGCCACAATTGAAGGCCGCTGATGCAAAGGCTGTTTTGTCGTCCATTCAGGCGCAGGACGGTAAATTGAGTTATGCCTCGGCGGGGAATGGGACGGCGCCACATTTTGCCGCTGAACTCTACAAACTCAACATGAAAGCCTCCTGGATGCATGTGCCCTACAAGGGCTCTGCACCCGCAGTCAACGACACGGTGGCGGGTCACACGCACATCATGTTCCCCAGCCTTTTCACCGCCTTGCCGCACGTCAAGTCGGGCAAATTGCATGCTGTTGGCATTGCGGGCAGTCGCCGTTCTCCTGCTTTGCCAGGGGTTCCCACTCTGAAAGAGTTGGGTATCCCCGGGTTGGACGTGACGCAGTGGTATGCCCTGTTTGTGCCCGCTAAAACGCCAAAAGCGGTGGTCGATAAACTCAATGCGGCACTCAATCAAGTGCTTACCGACAAGGACACGGTGGCTCGCATCGAAGCGCAGGGTGCCGATGTTCAAACCAGCACGCCCGAAGAGTTGAAAACGCTGGTTCGCGATGACCTTGCCAAGTGGCGGCGGGTGGTGCAACAAGCCAAACTCTCGGCAGATTGAACCTGTCCAAAAGCAAGTGGGTATCAGTTTTAATGATACCCCCATCCTTGGATGCTGGTACACAGCACAGTGTCCAGGGCATACATTTGAAAGTTGATTTTCAAATGGGATTTTTCATGGACTTGCAACTCAAAGACAAAACCGCACTTGTAACTGGGGCCAGCGTGGGCATTGGGCGTGGCATTGCCAAGGCCTTGGCTGCAGAGGGCGTGCGTGTGGCGGTGTCGGCTCGGCGGGTGGACAAGTTGCGCGAGTTGGCGGACGAAATTGTGGCCGCTGGCGGACATGCGCCGGTGATCATTGAATCGGACTTGTATGCGGACGACGCGGCCAAACGCTTGGCCGAGGCGGCTTTGGCGGGTTTGGGCAGCGTGGACATTTTGGTGAACAACGCTGGTGGTTCGCGCAGCTTCAAAGAGTTGCATGTCAGCGAAGAGGCCTGGCAAGAAGCCATCACTTTGAACTTTCACCGCCCGCGCCAAGTGGCCGATGCCTTGATCGACCAAATGATTGAGCGCAAGTGGGGCCGCATCATCAACATCACTGGCAAGAGCGAGCCCGAACACACCAACGGCGCGTTTTGCGCCAAGGCGGGCATGCACAGCTGGGCCAAGGGTTTGTCGCGCATGGTCGGCAAGCATGGGGTCACGGTGAACTGCGTGCCACCGGGGCGTATCCATTCCGAGCAGATTTTTCGCAATTACACACCCGAGTACCGCCAGTGGCAGTGCGACAACGAAATTCCTGTAGGCCGCTATGGCGAACCAGAAGACATGGCCAACCTGGTCACGTTTTTGGCCTCGCCTTTGGCCAGTTACATCACGGGCGCCGTGATCCCGGTGGACGGTGGTTTGCGCAAATACCAGTTCTGATCAAGCTTGGGCACAGTGCCCTGAAAGTGTTTATGACGGTCGATGTTTTGGTGATTGGCGGCGGCAACGCGGCCCTGTGTGCGGCGCTCATGGCCCGCGAAGCCGGTGCCAGTGTGATGCTGCTCGAATCGGCGCCGCGCGAATGGCGCGGCGGCAATTCAGGCCACACACGCAATTTGCGCTGCATGCACGATGCGCCGCAAGACGTGTTGGTCGATGCCTATCCGGAAGAAGAGTTTTGGCAAGACCTGCTCAAGGTCACCGGCGGCCTGACCAACGAGCATCTGGCCCGCTTGGCGATTCGCCATTCAGCCACCTGCCGCCCTTGGATGGTCAAGCACGGCGTGCGCTTTCAGCCTTCGTTGTCCGGAGCTTTGCACACGGCCCGCACCAATGCCTTCTTCATGGGCGGTGGCAAGGCGCTGGTCAATGCTTTCTACCGCAGCGCCGAAAAGCTGGGTGTGCAGATCCACTACAACGCCGAGGTGGATACCGTCGAATTGGACGAGGGCCGCTTCGTGGCCGCGTCGGTGATGCACAAACAGGCCGATGGCAGCGTGCGGCGCGAACGGATTGAAGCCCGCACCTGCGTGTTGGCGGCTGGGGGCTTTGAGTCCAACCGCGAGTGGCTGCGCGAAGCCTGGGGCCAGAACGAACGCGGTGAGTACCCGGCCGACCAGTTTTTGATTCGCGGCACACGATTTAACCAAGGCGTGCTGCTCAAGCACATGCTGGCGCAAGGCGCTGACCGCATTGGCGACCCCACCCAGGCGCACATGGTGGCGATTGATGCCCGTGCACCTTTGTACGACGGCGGCATTTGCACCCGCATCGACTGCGTGTCTTTGGGTGTGGTGGTCAACCGCGAAGCGCGGCGTTTTTACGACGAGGGTGAAGATTTTTGGCCCAAGCGTTACGCCATCTGGGGCCGTTTGGTGGCGCAGCAGCCGGGGCAGGTGGCGTATTCCATCATCGATGCCAAAGCCATTGGCCGTTTCATGCCCCCTGTGTTTGAAGGCACCCAAGCAGACAGCCTGCCCGAGTTGGCGCGCAAACTGGGCCTGGACGAGGCGACGTTCATGCAAACCTTGAACGACTACAACGCGGCCTGCCGTGAAGGCACCTTTGACCACACGGCGCTGGACGACTGCCACACCGAGGGCGTGAGCCCCGCCAAAACCCATTGGGCCAGGCCTTTGGACACTGCGCCTTATTACGCTTACGCCGTCAGGCCCGGCGTGACTTTCACCTATTTGGGATTGAAAACCGATGAGACCACCGCTGTGCGATTCAACGACCAGCCCAGCCCCAATTTGTTTGTGGCCGGCGAGATGATGGCGGGCAATGTGCTGGGCAAGGGCTACACCGCCGGGGTGGGCATGACGATTGGCACGGCTTTTGGCCGCATCGCCGGCGAGCAGGCGGCCAAAGCCGTGAAAGCCCAAAAGGAAGGAGCTTCCCATGCAAACGCTTGAAGCCCTGACGCGTGACGCCCGTGCCCTGGCGCTTGGCGAGTTGACAGCCCCGGAAGCCGAAGTGGCCCGGCAGATGCAAATTTGCAACGGCTGCCGTTATTGCGAAGGTTTTTGTGCCGTGTTCCCGGCCATGACCCGGCGCTTGGAGTTTGGCAAGGCCGATATCCATTACATGGCCAACCTGTGCCACAACTGCGGTGCCTGTTTGCATGCTTGCCAGTACGCACCGCCGCACGACTTTGCCATCAATGTGCCCAAAGCCATGGCCCAAGTGCGCGGCCAGACTTACGCCGATTACGCTTGGCCTCCCGCTTTGGGCAGCTTGTACCAACGCAATGGTCTGACCTTGTCGGTGGCGCTCGCTTTGGGCTTGGCGCTGTTTTTGGCGCTGGCCATGCTGCGCCAAGGCACCTTATGGGGGGCGCCAGTGGCGGGTGGCTTTTACGCGGTGTTTCCGCACAATTTGATGGTCAGTCTGTTTGCGCCCATCTTCTTGTTTGCGGTGATGGCGCTGGCCCTCGGTGTTCGGCGCTTTTGGCGCGACGTCACGCCTGCCACCAGCGGTGCCGACCTGACGCCGCCTGCTGCGGCCGAAGCGGCGCACGACGCTTTGCGCCTGAAGTACTTGGACGGTGGCCACGGTGAAGGTTGCCACAACGAAGACGATGCGTGGACGCATGCCCGCAGGCGTTACCACCACCTGACGTTTTACGGTTTCATGTTGTGCTTTGCCGCCACCAGCGTGGCGACGCTTTACCACTATGTTTTGGGTTGGCCCGCACCGTATGACTTGACCACCTTGCCCAAGTTGCTGGGTGTCATTGGCGGGGTGAGCCTGACAGTGGGCACGGCCGGTTTGTGGCGCTTGAACCTGCGCCGCCACCCAGAGCATGGTGACGCGGCGCAGAAACCCATGGACCGGGGCTTCATCGCCTTGTTGTTCTTGGTCAGCGTGACGGGTTTGCTTTTGTGGCTGCTGGGCCAAACAGCGGCCATGCCCTCGATGTTGGCGGTGCACTTGGGTGCGGTGATGGCTTTGTTCTTGACTTTGCCCTATGGCAAGTTTGCGCACGGCGTTTTCCGCACAGCGGCTTTGCTGCGCTTTGCCATCGAAAAGCGTCAACCCAACCGCTTGGGTCTGGGCGGGGAATAAATCAATCGGTTGTGGACGGGCAGGCGCTGGCCGAATGGATCACGCCGCCGCCCAAACACACTTCGCCGTCGTACAGCACAGCGCTTTGGCCGGGCGTGACGGCCCATTGATGTTCGCTGAACGACAGATTGAATCCGTCCGAGCCATCGGTCATGCAGAGCGCTTGCAGGCTGCAAGCTGCGTCCACTTGCCGATAACGGGTTTTGGCGGCATAGGCGCCCGGCTTCGGGGCCAAGCCAGCGCACCAGCTCACGTCGGTGGCTTGCAGTTGAGGCGACAGCAACCACGGGTGGTCGTGGCCTTGCACCACCCACAAGGTGTTGTGGGGGATGTCCTTGCGGGCCACAAACCAGGGTGTATGTTCACCCGCGCCTCGCAAACCCTGCGCTTGCAGGGCTTTCATTTCAGCGCCTTTGGCCTTGATGCCGCCTATCCCTAAGCCTTGGCGTTGGCCCAGGGTGTAAAAGCTCAGCCCCACATGCTGGCCGATCGTGCGACCTGATGGGTCTTTGATAGGCCCCGGTTCTTTGGAGATGTAGCGGTTCAAAAACTCGCGGAAAGGTCGCTCACCAATGAAGCAGATGCCCGTGGAGTCTTTCTTTTTGGCATTGGGCAGGCCGATCTCTTGAGCGATGCGGCGCACCTCGGTTTTGTGCAATTGGCCCACCGGGAAAAGCGTCTTACTCAATTGCGCTTGGTTCAGGCGGTGCAAGAAGTAGCTTTGGTCTTTGCTCGGGTCCAAGCCCTTGAGCAGTTCAAACAGGCCGCTGACCGTGTTTTGTCGCACACGGGCGTAATGGCCAGTGGCGATTTTTTCAGCCCCTACGCGCAGGGCGTGGTCTAAAAAAGACTTGAACTTGATTTCGGCATTGCACAGGATGTCCGGGTTGGGCGTGCGCCCGGCTTGGTATTCGCGCACAAACTCGGAAAAAACCCGGTCTTTGTAATCGGGCGCAAAGTTGACGTGTTCGATCTCGATGCCCAGCACATCGGCCACAGCGGCAGCATCGACGAAGTCGACGTTGGATGAGCAGTACGCGCTGTCATCGTCGTCTTCCCAGTTTTTCATGAAAATGCCAACGACTTCATGGCCTTGCTGCTTGAGCAAGTGCGCCGTCACGGCCGAATCTACCCCGCCGGACAGGCCGACGACCACACGTTTCAATTTGGACATGGCGTCATTATCCTTTGCGCCGTTGGGACATGGCGATGTGCAGAATGGCAGTGGTTTGGCGGATCGGCTGGATAATGGCCAGCCTTGTGTTTGGAAGTCATGTTCAAAATCTGGTCACCCGACGCTGATCGTCTGTCGCAGTGTCGCCGTGCGTTTGCACGGTTTGCAGCATTCACCCACCGTGGCTTGGCCTTGGTGGGTGCGCTGGTGGCCGCCTTGTTGTTGTGGGTCTGGCTGCAGCCGCAGTGGTTGCAGCCGGTGGAGCAACGCTTGGCCACCTGGTTGCGAGAGCGCGATGTGCTGACTGTTTTTTGGCCCCAAAACACAGCCGAGCGAGCTACGGCTGTGCATCTGCAGGATTTGCCGCCGCCTCAGGCCTCGGTGGCCATTTGGTTGGCACGCAAGTACAAGGTGGCACCTGAGCCTTTGGCGGCCCTGGTGGCCGAGGCCCATGTGCTGGCCAAATCGTCCAAATTGCCTGCGCACCTGATTTTGGCCGTGATGGCCACGGAATCGGGTTTCCATCCTTACGTTCAAAGTCAGGCCGGTGCGCAGGGTTTGATGCAAGTCATGACGGGCATTCATGCCCAACGCTACGAGGCCTATGGCGGACCTTTGGCTGCTTTTGATCCGGTGACCAACTTGCGCGTGGGCGTGGCAGTGCTGGCCGATGCGATCAAATTGCGCGGTGGATCACTGGAGGACGGGCTGCTTTTCTACCTGGGGGGCTATGCCATGACCGAGGACAACGGTTATGTGGCCAAAGTCTTGGCGGAGAAATCGCGGTTGGATGCCGTTGCCGCAGGCCAAAAACTCCCACTGGATTGAGCTTCAGGGCCCACTGTCCTTGGTTGGGGTGGGCGCATGGACAGTGTCACAAGCGGCTGAAGAAAACGATGCTCATCGACAAACCAGTGATGATGACCAAGTTGCGCACCCACTGAACGGGCAAGCGTTTAGCCAGACGTGCGCCGACCCAACCCCCAGCGGTTGCCAACACCATCATCCAGACCGCTTGCGGCCAAACAATGGCGCCCGCCAGCGCAAACGCCAGCACCGAGAGCAAAGACAAGACAAAAGAGTTGAGGTTCTTCAGTGCATTGACCGTGTTCAGTCTGGCTTCGCCGGTCAGGGTGTAAAGCGCCATCAGCAAAATGCCCAGTCCCCCGTTGAAGTACCCCCCGTAAATGGCGACAAACATGAGGCCGGGCTGGCGCCAAGCCTGTCGACCTTGTCCGGCGTTGCGTTGGGCCAGCCAAGGGCCTGCGGCAAAAAGCGCAGTGGCCAACAGCAAAAGCCAAGGCACCAGGCTCGAAAAAACGCTCGCTGGCGTCACCAGCAGCAATCCGGCGCCGATCAAACCGCCTGATGCGGCAATGACGACTTCCCTTTGCAGCAAGCTTTTGGGCAAGGCCTTGAGTTCTGAGCGAAATCCCCATGTGCTGCCCAAGTAGCCAGGGCTCACGGCCATGGCACTGGTGGCGTTGGCAGCCAGCGGGGGGACACCTGCAAACACCAAGGCTGGAAAGGTGAGAAAGCTACCGCCCCCGGCGATGGCATTGAGCACGCCCGCGGCAAATGCTGCGCCACCCGTGAGCAGCCAAAGGGCTTCACTGGACCAGGCGGCGCTCATGGTGCCAAAGGCGGCAAGTTGGCCACGGCGGCATCGGTGTGGATCACATCCAGCGGAAAGCGTTGCCCGGCCAGGTGGTCTTCGATGCACCGGAGCACCAAGGGGCTGCGGTGGCGATCGGCACTGGCGCGCACCTCTTGAGGCGTCATCCAAAGGGTCCGCACAATGCCTTCGTCCAAGCTCAGGCCTGGCTGCACATCGCCGATGTCACCGCAAAAGGCCATGCGCACATAGGTGATGTCTTCGCCCGTTTGCGGTCTCTGAAAGCGAGATAAGTAAATGCCCACTAACGCTGTGGGCTTGAAAGTTCTTGCGGTTTCCTCCAGGGCTTCGCGAGCACAGCCTTCAGCAGGTGACTCGCCGGGGTCGAGGTGACCGGCGGGGTTGTTCAGCCGAAGGCCTTCTTGGGTATGTTCTTCGATCAGCAGGTAGCGGCCTTCTTTTTCAATGATGGCGGCCACGGTGACATTGGGTTTCCAGCGTGTGTCCATGTCGCGGATTATCGGGCCCCCGTGACCCCCAAGCTGACATCCCCTTGTCAGTCAGCCTGGGTCAAGCCTGAAAATGCACAAGATCGGTGTTGACTGATGTATTGATTTTCCAAGGGCAACAGCCGCATGGCCATGCCGCTTGGAAGATCTTGGTGAAAGGGGGGACACATTGACTTCGGTTAAGCTGTTTTCCTTTGGTTTTCTGGACAGAGTGAGGAGTCAGACATGCAAACAGGCGATACAGCCGCCACGCCCCAGCGCATTGGCGTGCCCAAAGAGGTTTTTCCTGGCGAAAAACGGGTGGCCACAGTCCCCGATGCGGTGACCAAGTTGGTCAAATTGGGCTTTGCCGTGGTGGTTGAGCAGGGCGCGGGCGATCTCGCAGACCTCTCGGATGCGGCTTACGTCGATGCCGGTGCCACCATTGCGCCCAACGCTGCAGCGCTGTGGAGCGGGAGCGACATTGTCTTCAAAGTGCGCGCCCCCACACCCGACGAAGTGGCGCTGATGCACGAAGGCCAGACGCTGATCGGCTTTTTGTGGCCCGCCCAAAACCCCGATTTGATGCAGCAGCTGGCGGCCAAAAAGGTCACGGCCTTGTCCATTGACGCTTTGCCCCGCACCTTGAGTCGCGCCCAGAAGATGGACGCGCTGACCTCCATGGCCGGTGTCAGCGGTTACCGGGCGGTGGTCGAGTCGGCCAACGCCTTTGGCCGTTTCTTCAACGGCCAGATCACGGCTGCGGGCAAAGTGCCCCCCGCCAAAGTGTTCATCGCCGGTGCCGGTGTGGCCGGTTTGGCCGCGATTGGCGCGGCCGCCAGCCTGGGCGCCATCGTGCGCGCCAACGACACCCGCGCCGAAGTGGCCGACCAGGTCGTGTCGCTGGGCGGTGAGTTCGTCAAGGTGGACTACGAAGAAGAAGGCTCGGGCGGTGGCGGTTACGCCAAGGTCATGAGCGAAGGCTTTCAGGCCGCGCAGCGTGAGATGTACGCCAAGCAAGCCAAAGAGTGCGACATCATCATCACCACCGCGCTGATTCCCGGCAAACCTGCGCCTAAGCTGATCACCGCCGAGATGGTGCAAAGCATGAAGCCGGGCAGCGTGATCGTGGACATGGCCGCCGAGCAAGGCGGCAACTGCGAGCTGACCGAACCTGGCAAGGCCGTGGTCAAGCATGGCGTGACCATCGTCGGTTACACCGACTTGGCTTCACGCATGGCACGCCAGTCGTCCACGCTGTACGGCACCAACTTGTTCCGCTTGACCGAAGAGCTGTGCAAGACCAAGGACGGCGTGATCAACGTCAACATGGAAGACGACGCGATCCGGGGCCTGACGGTCATCAAAAATGGCGAGATCACCTGGCCTGCGCCGCCCTTGGCCGCTGCGCCCAAGCCGGCCGCTAAACCCGCTGCCGCGCCTGCTGCCAAAAAAGGCCACGGCCACGGCGAGCCTTCGGGGCCCATGCCGGTGGGTCAGTTGCTCATCGTTTCAGCGGTCGCCGCTGTGCTGCTGGTGCTGGTGGGTGCGTATGCGCCAGCCGCTTTCCTGTCGCACTTCACGGTGTTTGTGTTGGCCTGCTTTGTGGGCTACATGGTGGTTTGGAACGTCAAGCCCGCGCTGCACACCCCGCTCATGAGCGTCACCAACGCGATCAGCTCCATCATCGCCATTGGCGCGCTGGTGCAGATTTCACCTTTGGCTGCGGCTGGGCGCCCCAACACGCTGATCGCCATCTTGGCCTCTTTGGCGCTGGTTCTGACGGCCATCAACATGTTTGGCGGCTTTGCCGTCACCCAGCGCATGCTGGCCATGTTCCGAAAGTAAAAAAATTTGGGGACAGATCTTTAGCGCTGTCCCCAACTGATTAAAGAGACACTCATGAACTCAAGTCTGGCCACGGTCGCCTACATCGGCGCGACCATTCTCTTCATCCTCAGCCTGGGCGGTTTGTCCAACCAGGAAACCGCTCGGCGCGGCAACCTCTACGGCATGATCGGCATGAGCTTGGCCGTGCTGGCCACCATCTTTGGCCCGCAAGTCACGGCCGAGGGCATTCCCATGATCGTGGGCTCTGTGCTGGTGGGTGCGCTCATTGGTCTGTACGCTGCACGCAAAGTGCAGATGACCCAAATGCCCGAACTCGTGGCGCTCATGCACAGCATGGTCGGCATGGCGGCGGCGTTGGTGGGTTATGCCACTTACGTGGACCCCGAAGCCTCCAAGAATTTGGAAGGCGCGGCGCACGCCATCCACGCGGGTGAAATCTACATCGGCATCTTCATCGGCGCGGTGACCTTCTCGGGTTCGGTGGCGGCGTTTGGCAAGTTGTCCGGCCGCATCGGCGGAAGCCCCTTGTTGCTGCCCGCTCGCCACTGGCTCAACCTGGTGGGTTTGATCGCGGTGGTTTATTTTGGTCGTGAGTTCATGAACGCCCAAACGGTGGAAGAAGGCATGGTGCCTTTGTTCATCATGACGGCGATCGCCTTGCTGTTTGGCATTCACATGGTCATGGCCATTGGCGGCGCGGACATGCCGGTGGTGGTGTCCATGCTCAACAGCTACTCGGGTTGGGCCGCAGCGGCCACCGGTTTCATGCTGAGCAATGACTTGCTGATCGTGATCGGTGCCTTGGTGGGCTCGAGCGGCGCGATTTTGTCCTACATCATGTGCAACGCCATGAACCGAAGCTTCATCAGCGTGATTGCGGGTGGCTTTGGTACCACGGCTGCAGCACCCAAAGCCGCTGGTGAAGCGTCTGAGCCTGTGGGTGAAGTCAGCCCGATCTTGGCGGCCGAAACCGCCGAGATGCTGCGTGATGCCAAGAACGTGATCATCGTCCCCGGTTACGGCATGGCGGTGGCGCAGGCCCAGCACACGGTGTTTGAAATCACCAAGCAACTGCGCGAAAAAGGTGTCAACGTGCGCTTTGGCATCCACCCGGTGGCAGGCCGCATGCCCGGGCACATGAACGTGTTGTTGGCCGAAGCCAAAGTGCCCTATGACATCGTGTTTGAGATGGATGAGCTCAATGATGATTTTCCGGACACCGACGTGGCCATCGTGATTGGTGCCAACGACATCGTGAACCCGGCTGCGCAAGACGACCCCACCAGCCCGATTGCAGGCATGCCGGTGCTCGAAGTCTGGAAGGCCCGCACCAGCATCGTGATGAAGCGTTCCATGGCCAGCGGTTATGCCGGTGTGGACAACCCTTTGTTTTACAAAGAGAACAACCGCATGTTGTTTGGCGATGCCAAGAAAATGCTGGACGAGGTGTTGATGGCCCTGAAGACCTGACAAGCTTCTTTGTCGTTGCCATGACAAAAGGGAGATGAACAGTGTTCATCTCCCTTTCATTTTTTGGGCGTAAACCCCGATGTTTTTCAGTCAGTTCGCTGTCAGATATCAGGTAGACTGAATTTCAGGAGACTACGACATGTTGAACCCCGTTTGGTTGAAAAGTTACCCCGAAGGCATCCCCGCTGAGATTGCGCCAGACCCCTACAGCTCCTTGGTCGGTTTGCTCGAAGACAGTTTTGCCAAATACGCCGACCGTTGTGCTTACAGCTTCATGGGCAAGGACATCAGTTTTGCCCAAACCAACGAGGAAAGCCTGGCCATGGCTGCGTACTTGCAGTCTTTGGGATTGGTTCAAGGCGACCGCGTCGCCATCATGATGCCCAACGTGCCGCAGTACCCTGTGGCCGTAGCAGCCATCTTGCGTGCCGGTTTTGTGGTGGTCAACGTCAACCCTTTGTACACCGCGCGTGAGTTGGAACACCAACTCAAGGACTCGGGTGCCAAAGCGATCGTGATCATCGAGAACTTTGCCGCGACGCTTGAAAAATGCATCGCTCAAACACCTGTCCAGCATGTGGTCGTGGCTGCGATGGGCGACCGTTTGGGTGTGCTCAAAGGCAGTTTGGTCAACTACGTGGTGCGCAACGTTAAAAAAATGGTGCCTGTTTTTCACCTGCCTCAAGCGGTCAGGTTCAATGATGCGCTGAGCAAAGGTCGACAGCTGGCTTTTCGAAAGCCCGAGTTAACGGCCGACGACATCGCCGTGCTGCAATACACCGGTGGCACCACCGGGGTGTCCAAGGGCGCCGTTCTTTTGCACCGCAACGTGATCGCCAATGTGTTGCAGTCTGAGGCTTGGAACGCACCGGTCATGAAGCGCATCCCGGCGGGGGAGCAACCCACGTCGGTGTGTGCATTGCCGCTGTACCACATCTTCGCCTTCACGGTGAACATGATGTTGGGACTGCGCATGGGGGGGAAAACCATCTTGATTCCCAATCCCCGTGATTTACCTGCCGTTCTTAAAGAGTTGTCCAAGCACACGTTTCACAGCTTTCCAGCCGTCAATACCCTGTTCAATGGCTTGGCCAATCACCCCGATTTCGGCACGGTGAACTGGTCCAATCTCAAGGTGTCTTTGGGCGGTGGTACCGCGGTGACGCCCAATGTGGCCCAACTTTGGTTGGAGAAAACCGGGTGTCCGATTTGTGAAGGCTACGGCTTGTCTGAAACCAGTCCGTCCGCCAGTTGCAACCCAACCACCAGCACTGAATTCACGGGGACCATTGGCGTGCCTTTGCCCAGCACCTGGATGAAATTGCTGGACGACGATGGACACGAGGTGACCGAGCCCGGACAACCCGGGGAAATCGCCATCAAGGGGCCGCAGGTCATGGCGGGTTACTGGCAGCGGCCCGATGAAACGGCCAAAGTCATGACTGCCGATGGTTTCTTCAAATCGGGTGATGTGGGGACTTTGGATGCGCGGGGTTTCTTCAAGATCATTGACCGCAAAAAGGACATGATTTTGGTCAGTGGCTTCAATGTCTATCCCAATGAGGTGGAAGAGGTGGCTTCAACTTGCCCGGGCGTGCTCGAGTGCGCGGCCATTGGTGTGCCTGATGAAAAAACGGGCGAGAGCGTCAAGTTGGTGGTGGTCAAAAAAGACCCGGCTTTGACAGAAGCCAGGATCATGGCCCACTGCCGCGAGCACATGACCGCTTACAAGCAACCCAGGGTGATCGAGTTCCGAACCGAGTTGCCCAAAACCCCGGTGGGTAAGATTTTGCGGCGTGAGCTGCGCAGTCCGGGTTGATGGCCTGGCGCAGGCTGAATCGGGTTTGAAGGATGGCGACGATCGGCATCATGAGTGCCATGCACGAGGAATTGTCGGCTGTATTGGCTGAAATGGCAGACCAGCAGTGTGTCACTGTCGCAGGCAGGGATTTCTGGGTTGGCCATTGGCAAGGCCATTCGGTGGTGGCGGTGTTGTCCCGCATTGGCAAAGTGGCAGCAGCGACAACCGCCAGCATCTTGCTCGACCGCTTTCAGGTGAGCAGCTTGATTTTCACCGGGGTGGCCGGCGGCTTGGCGCCTGAAGTTCGCGTTGGCGATGTGGTGGTGGCCCAAGGCTTTATCCAGCATGACATGGATGCCTCCCCTTTGTGCCCAAGGTATGAAGTGCCTTTTTATGGGCGTGCGTGCTTCGATGCGGACGCCAATTTGTCCGCGCAATTGGCACAGGCCAGCGCCCAGATTTTGGCCTGCGCCCCTGAACATTTTGGGCATGAGGCCATGGGCCAATTCAAGGTGTTGTCGCCCCGGGTGCACCAAGGTTTGTTGATCAGTGGCGACCGATTTGTGTCGACCTCTGCTGAAAGTCAGGTGTTGTCCCAGGCGTTTCCATCCGCCTTGGCTGTTGAGATGGAGGGCGCCGCAGTCGCCCAAGTCTGTTGGGATTACAAAGCCGCTTTTGCAGCGGTGCGCACGGTGTCCGATCGCGCCGATGACGCAGCGCACACGGATTTCCAAAGCTTCGTGAGCGGTGTCGCCAGCCGCTACAGTTTGGCAATTTTGTCCTGTTGGCTGAAAGACTTGCCAACCGAAGGCCTCGGCATCACTTGAGCCAGCCGCGGCGGCGGAAGTACCACATGGGCACCACAGCGCTGGCCACCATCAGGGTCAGGGCAAATGGGTAACCCCACTTTTGCGACAGTTCGGGCATGTACTGGAAATTCATGCCGTACAAGCTGGCGATCAAAGTGGGAGGCAGCAAAGCCACGCTGGCCACCGAGAAGATTTTGATGATCTTGTTCTGGTTGATGTTGATGAAACCCACAGTGGCATCCATCAAGAAGTTGATCTTGTCAAACAAGAATTCGGTGTGTGAGTCCAGTGAGTCGATGTCTCGCAAAATCTGACGTGCTTCTTCAAATTGCTCGGCATTGAGCATTTTGGAGCGCATCATGAAGCTGACGGCGCGTCGGGTGTCCATGGCGTTGCGGCGGATCCGTCCGTTCAAGTCTTCTTGCCTGGCAATGGCACCCAGCACTTCACCCGCCATGGCGTCGGTCACGTCCCCTGAAAGCACTTTTTTGCCAGCGCTTTCCAGTTGGTCGTAAATGCCTTCCAGTGTGTCGGCCGAATACTCGGCATCGGCATCAAACAGCTTGAGCAGCACATCTTTGGCGTCTTCGATCAAGCCTGGGGCTCGGCGGGCGCGCATGCGCAACAGGCGAAACACCGGGACGTCTTCGTCGTGGATGGAAAACAGCACTCCTTGACTTTTCAGTTCGACGTTGTGTTGGTTCAAGATGAAAGCGCAACGGACCGTGCTGGGCTGCTCTTCGTTGGCGACCAAAAAGTCGGAGCGGATGTGCAGCTCGCCATTGTCTTCTTCGTAAAAGCGGGCGGATTCTTCGATGTCCTCGTCCATCGCATCTTCCGGGATGGACAGGCCAAAGTACTGTTTGATCCAGCGTTTTTCTTCCAGAGTGGGCGACTCCAAGTCGACCCAGATGGGTTGAAAGCGGGAGAGTTCTTCCAGCGACTCGATCTCTTCCTGAAAGAGGCGGCCGTTGACAAGGGTAAAAATGTTGAGCATGGCGAATCCAAAAAATGGCCAGTTGCCAAAAGTTCAAAGGGGCGGCGAAGGGTTCTTGGCAGCTTTCGAACGATGGGCAGGGTGCTCAGCGCGTTCGAAAGCTACCAACTCGGGGTAGTTTCCACAGCTATGTGTCTCCAGAATGAATGTTGGGATTATCGCACCTGACAAGTTGATCGGGTGCTCAGGAAATCAAGGATCTCCGCTGACCTGGCGGCCACATCCGCTTGCCCCAAGGCCAACAAGGCCCTGATGAACCCCGGCTCAAACAGCAAATAACTGGCCAAAGCCGCCCCGCTGCCTTGCAAGGCACCCAAGCCCTCGAGGACCCGCAAGATGGGCAATGGCAGTGTGTGCACATGAGCCTGAGCTAACGCGTCCAGAGAGGCGCTGGGTTGGAGTGTGAGCACCTCAACCGAACGAAATGGCAACTCGGCGCGCACCGATTCAGGCAGCTTGCGCAAGGATTGGTTGATGCGGCTGATTTGCTCCACGTCGGCTTCCAGGGTGTCATGGAAGACGCTGGCCATCGCATGTCCTGCGATCGTGCCCAAAGAGGGTCGACCGTTGGTGCGAAGGGGGGTGCCCAAGCCGGCCCGCTGAGGTTGGCTCACGCCGATGGCCAAAATGCGATCGGCACCCAGCTGCACGGCAGCCGACAGGGGAGATATTTGCCGCATCGAACCATCGCCAAAAAACTCCATGCCACCGTCGACCCACAGCGGTGTGGCCGGGAAGATGAAGGGAATGGCGCTTGACGCCATCAGGTGCTCGATCGTGATGGGTTGTTGTTCGGCGCGACGGCCGGGACGGCTCCAAGGAATCGGTAAGCCGTCCTGGGTTTGGCAAAAAGTCCAGTGCACACCACTGGAGTAACTGGAGGCGGTCACTGCCAAAGCGTGTAACACCCCTTTTTGCAGTGCCGTGTCGATGCGGCTCAGTTCGATCGCTTTGTGCAAAGTGTTGACCAAGGCCAAGCTGTCCATGGCTGCAGCTTGTTGGCGAGCCGATAAGACCAAACCCAAGGCTGTGGCCCAGCGGCTAAAGCGCGCCAGGGGTGTCTGAGGCAGGTGATACACCGCATCGGTGCGGATGCCCTGCCAAAACTCGGCCAGATCGTCGAGTGCGCCCAACCCTTCCATGGCCCGACTGGCCAAAAATGTGGCATTCAGAGCGCCAGCAGAAGTGCCTGTGAGCACTTGAAACGGAAAACAAGCCGCCGCTTGTGAAGCCCCCAGCAGTCGACCTATCGCCTGTAGAGCGCCCGCTTGGTAGGCCGTGCGCGCGCCGCCGCCCATCAAGACCAACCCAGTCAAGCGGGGTTTTGTGGTGATCGGGGTGCTGGCCAAAGCTGCGCCTTTCAGGGTGTCGATGTACATGGTGTTCCAGGGGGCAGGCCGCGGGTGTTAGATTCTCCGTCAACGCGAAGGCATTGTTTCATGATCCCCCACTTGACCCCACGGCGTGAGCGCTGGCTGCTGTTGACCTTGGCGGGCATCCAATTCACGCACATCCTAGATTTCATGATCATGATGCCGCTGGGGCCACAGTTCACGGCGCTGTTTGGCATCAGCAACGCCCAGTTCGGCTTGTTGGTTTCGGCTTACACCTTGTCGGCGGGCCTGTCTGGGCTCATGGCGGCCACCTACATCGACCGTTTCAGCCGCAAGCAGTTGCTGTTGACCATGTACCCCTTGTTTGGTTTGGCCACTTTGGCTTGTGGCCTGGCGCCCGATTACTTTTGGTTGATGGTGGCGCGCATTGCCGCAGGCTTGTTTGGCGGTGTGTTGTCGGCCTTGGCCCAGACCATCGTCGCCGACGTCATTCCGTTTGAGCGCAGGGGCAGGGCCATGAGCGTGGTCATGACTTCTTTCTCCGTGTCCACGGTGGCGGGTGTGCCGTTGGGTTTGTTTTTGGCAGCGCATTTCAATTGGCATGCGCCTTTCTTTGGCATTGCCTTGCTGGTGGGCCTGCTGGCATTGGGCGCTTGGCAGACGCTGCCCCGGCTGGACGCGCATTTGCACCACCCTGAGCGTGTGAGTGTGTGGCGCGGCATTGGCCAAGTGTTGGTGGAGCCCAACCACCTCAAGGCTTTTGGGGTCACTGCGTTGATGATGTTTGCGGGCTTCACCGTCATTCCCTACATCACGATCTACCTCCAGTCCAACGCTGGCATGCAAAACGATGAGGTGCCTTGGATCTATTTGTGTGGCGGCCTGACGACCTTGTTGACCGCGCGTTACTTTGGTCGCTTGACCGATCGGGTTGGCAAGGTCAAGGTGTTTCAGCGCTTGGCTTTGGCGGTGGCTTTTCCCTTGATGGCCACCACGCTGTCGGAGGGCTTGCCCTTGTGGGGTTTGTTACTGATTTCGACGGGTTTGTTCGCCATGATGAGTGGACGGATGATTCCTGGCATGGCCATGATTTCATCGTCCGTAGAACCACGCCTGCGCGGGACCTTCATGACGCTCAATTCAGCGGTTCAGTCCGCCGCCATGGGGTTTGCGGCTTTGGTGGGTGGGCTCATCATCGGGCGCGATCCACAAGGGCACCTCACGCTGTACTGGGTGGCAGGCTTGTTGGGGGTGGTGGCAAGCGGTCTCAGCGCCTGGTTGGCCGGGCGTTTGCGCTTGCATGGCGCGCAGGCTTGAGTTGCGGGTGCGGGTGTGGGCACTGCAAGTCGATGGGGGTGACGAAAGAGGCACCACAAAACACCGTCTCAAGTCGAACGATAGCACCGAAATGAACCCTTGAGGGCATTGAAAGCAGACTTTTCAGGTTTAGTTGGGGAAGCATTGCTTTTCGGTGGTGCGGAGCGCATAGTGGGGTTGAATCACCTGATAAGTGGTTTCTGAGCCCCGCCTCGGTGGGGCTTTTTCTACCCTGAATCTATGGAGGCGACACTCATGAATTTAATCATCAGCGGACACCATTTGGAAGTGACCCCTGCCTTGCGCCAGTACGTCACGGGGAAACTCGATCGCATCACCCGACATTTTGACCAAGTGGTGGATGTGAAAGTGCTGCTGACCGTCGAAAAGCAGAAAGAGAAAGAAAAACGCCAGCGGGCCGAGTGCAACATCCATGTCAAAGGCAGTGACTTGTTTGCCGAGAGCGCTCATGAAGATCTTTACGCGGCAGTGGACGATTTGGTGGACAAGCTCGATCGTCAAGTGGTCAAACACAAAGACCGGATCACCGATCACCACCACGCTGCGCCCAAGCGCATGATGTGAACCATCCCTCTTGGCTCAAGGCCGCTGAAAAGCGGCCTTTTTCATGGCCCATGTCGTCTCTAAATGGCAACAAAACTGTAAAAACGGCTTTGGTTCGAAGGCAGGCCATTGCTTGGGGCCGTTCGGGTGCATAATCCGGCCTCGACCATGAACCGACTCTCATCCATACTGCCTGTTGCCCAAGTTCTTGTAGGCGTGGAAGCCACCAGCAAGAAACGTGCATTCGAAGAAGCCGGACTTCTCTTTGAGAATCTCCACGGCTTGTCGCGTGCTTTGGTGACCGACAGCTTGTTTGCGCGGGAGAGATTGGGCTCGACAGGTCTGGGTCATGGCGTGGCCATCCCTCATGGCCGCATCAAAGGCCTCAAGGCGCCCATGGCTGCCGTCTTTCAGTTGGCTGAGCCGATCGGCTTTGACGCCCCTGATGAGCAGCCTGTGAATTTGCTGATTTTTTTGCTGGTGCCCGAGGCTGCTACGCAAAAACACCTTGAAATTCTCTCTGAAATCGCTGAATTGCTGAGCGATACCGTGCTTCGCGAAAGCATCAAGTCCAGTTCGGCCCAAATCGGTTTGCACCAATTGATTGCCCAGTGGCAGTCGGCCCAAACGGCCTGAGTTCTCACGGCTGAAGTTCTGCGATGAAGCCTTCCGTCATCAGCGCCGACGTTTTGTTTGAAGACCATCGGCAGCAACTCAAATGGCAGTGGTTGGCAGGTCTTGGCGCCTCCGAGCGTCGTTTTGACGAAGTCGCAGTGCGCGAAGCCCGGTCGGGTGCCGACTTGGTGGGGTATCTCAACTACATCCATCCTTACCGCGTACAAATCTTAGGCCCACGCGAAGTGGCTTACCTGACCAGCGGTACCGATGAAGACTGTGCCCGTCGTACGTCCCGCATCGTGACCTTAGAGCCGCCTGTCTTGGTTTTGGCCGATGGCCAGACCGCCCCCGATGCACTGTTGGCCATGTGTGAGCGGGCTCAAATTCCGATGTTTTTGACCGAGCAGTCGTCAGCGTTTGTGATTGACGTTTTGCGGGCCTATTTGTCCAAACATTTTGCCGATCGCACCACGATGCATGGTGTCTTCATGGACATCTTGGGCATGGGTGTTTTGATCACGGGCGAATCGGGCTTGGGGAAAAGTGAGTTGGGCTTGGAGCTGATTTCCCGCGGCAACGGCTTGGTGGCCGATGACGCCGTTGATTTGTACCGCATCAATCAGACCACCATCGAGGCCCGGTGTCCGGACCTTTTGCAGAACTTGCTTGAAGTGCGTGGCATCGGCTTGCTCGACATTCGGGCTATTTTTGGTGAAACGGCCGTGCGCCGCAAGATGCGTCTTAAGCTGATCGTTCACTTGGTTCGTCGCGAAACTTTGGAGCGCGACTACGAACGCTTGCCGTCAGAGCCTTTGCGCCAGGATGTGCTCGGAATCCCCGTTCAAAAGGTGGTGATTCAAGTGATGGCGGGGCGAAACATCGCGGTTTTGGTGGAAGCGGCTGTGCGCAACACGATTTTGCAGATGCGTGGCATCGACACCTACCAAGAATTCATTGAGCGGCAACGCCGCGCTATGGAGTGATCCCTTCAATTGCTCAGCGGGCATTCCGATGGGGGCAGGGATTCTGAGTGCAATGGGCGTACAAGCTCAGAGCATGGTCTGCGATCTCAAATCCTTTGGCCTTGGCCACGGCGTGTTGACGGGATTCGATCTCTGCATCGTAGAACTCTTCAACCCGGCCGCAATCGAGGCAGACCATGTGGTCATGGTGCTGCCCTTCGTTCAACTCGTAAACAGATTTGCCACTTTCAAAGTGGTTGCGACTCAAGATCCCAGCCTGCTCAAATTGCGTCAAAACCCGGTAAACAGTGGCCAAGCCGATGTCTGCGTTTTCAAGCAGCAGATGACGAAAAACATCTTCTGCTGTCATGTGACGCATGGAGCCGCTTTGGAAAACCTCCAAAATTTTCAGCCGCGGCAAAGTGGCCTTGAGCCCGTTGTTTTTCAGTTCATCAATCTGACGCATGGGATGGGGTGGTCCTGTCGTTGGGTAGCGGTTTGTTTGCAAAGCTGCCGCTACAATGGACATGATCATATCGGCACCCATCCAACCATGACCGCATCCCCGACATTCCGCTTGCCCTGCCGTTTTCTGGCTGTAGCACTCGTGCTCTTTGGCTTGCTGGGTTGCAGTGGTTTAGCCGGCGTCAATCGAGACACATTCAAGCCTTATGTGCCCGAGGTGGTCCAGGGCAACTTCATCTCCAAAGAGCAGCGTCAAGTCCTGAGCCGTGGCATGGCGCGCGTTCAAGTGCGCGAAATTTTGGGCACACCCTTGGTCGCCAGTTTGTTTCATGCTGACCGATGGGATTACGCCTTCAGCATACAAAGGCAAGGCGTCGCACCACAAAATTTCAGGCTCACGGTTCATTTCAAGGGCGATGTGTTGGATCGCATAGAGGGCGACGATTTGCCCAGTGAATCCGAGTTCGCCGGTCGTTTGATCAAGCCTCGGACGCCCGGCAAATTGCCGACCCTTCAAGCCAGCGAAGAAGACCTCAAGAAGTTCACCACCACGTCGTTAGCCAAACCCACCAATCCGCCCGCAGCGTCCGCCCCCCGAACTTACCCGCCCTTGGAGCCTGCTTCGCGTTGAGCGCGGTAGTTGGGTGTGACCCTTGCAGCGGTGTCGTCCCTCTTCCCTTCAAACCCCTTATGACCACACTGAAACAACTGCCCATCACCGTCGCGGGTGCCTCCGGTCGCATGGGGCACATGCTGATTGAAGCCATTTTGGCCACAGATGATTGCCGTTTGGCGGGTGCCCTGGACATGGCCAGCAGTCCGGCTCTGGGCCAAGACGCGGGTGCCGCCATGGGGCGCACTACGGGCACTTTGGTCACGGCTGACCTGCACGCAGGCCTGCAGGGCGCGGCTTGTTTGATCGACTTCACACGTCCCGAAGGCACTCTGGCACACCTCAAAGTGTGCCGCGAGCTGCGCGTGAAAGCGGTCATTGGCACCACGGGTTTCACCGACGCGCAAAAAGCCGAAATCGCCGAGATCGCGCGCGACGTGGCCATCGTCATGGCGCCGAACATGAGCGTGGGCGTCAACGTCACCCTCAAACTTTTGCAAATGGCGGCGCAAGCCATGCCCACCGGCTACGACATCGAGATCATCGAAGCCCACCACCGGCACAAAGTCGATGCGCCGTCGGGCACAGCCCTCAAGATGGGCGAGGTGATTGCCGAAGCCATTGGGCGCGATCTGAACGAGTGCGCTGTTTACGAACGATATGGCCACACCGGCGAACGCGACCCATCCACCATTGGGTTTTCCACCATCCGGGGCGGTGACATTGTGGGCGACCACACGGTGCTCTTTGCAGGGATTGGCGAGCGCATAGAGGTGACGCACAAGTCATCCAGTCGCTCGACCTACGCTCAAGGCAGTCTTCGGGCGGCACGCTTCTTGTCAACGCAAGACAGTGGCTTGTTTGACATGTTTGACGTGTTGAAACTGCGCTGAGGCGCGTTGACCCCCAAACACCATGAGCTTGAACGACTTCTGGCAACACAGCGACGCCGTGAGTCTGGTTTTGGCGGTGTTGCTCTTGGCGCTGTCTGTGGGCTCATGGGTGGTGATTGCCTGGAAATGGCGTTTGCTATCCCGGGTGAGTGAAGACGTGCCTCGCAGTGTGGCCGCTTTTTGGCAAGCATCCGGCTTTGACGATGCCCGCCAGCGCGTGGCCCAATTTGACCGTGATGCCTGTGTGCTGCCCATGTTGGACGCGACTTTGTTGCCCTTGGGGGGCACTTTGGCTTCCTCCGGCGACCGACACCACCAACTGACGCGGGTGCTGCGCGACGCCATGCAATCGGTGGTTCGACGAATGCAGTGGGGACAAACATGGTTGGCCACTGCGGGTGCGATTTCCCCCTTTATCGGTTTGTTGGGCACGGTCTGGGGCATCTTCAACGCTTTGGCAGGCCTGACAGAGGGCGGGGCAATTCGCATCGAAGAGATTGCCGGACCCGTGGGCGAGGCCTTGGTCATGACTGCGGCCGGCTTGGCCGTGGCGATTCCGGCGGTGTTGGGTTACAACCTGTTGGGCAGGCGCATTGGCCAAGTCGAGGCGGTGCTTGAAGGTTTTGCACATGATGTGCGGGCGCTTTTGGCCGAAACTTCAGACTGATGCACCATGGCCTTTGGTCGATTGTCCAGCCGTCCGTCCGATCCGCCCATGGGTGAGATCAATGTGACGCCCTTGGTGGACGTGATGTTGGTCTTGCTGGTGATTTTCATGGTCACAGCACCCTTGATGAGCAGCGCCATACGGCTGGACTTGCCTCAAAGCGAAGGCGTCGATACTGGCGCCTTGGCTTCCTCTGTGGTGTTGGTGGTGGATGCCCAAGGGGCTCTGTACCTGAACGATCAAGCCATCACGGCGCAAGATCTGAAAGCCCATCTGTCCCGTGTGGCCCTTAGAAATCCGCAAACCGAGTTGGAGCTCAGAGCCGACGCCACTGTGTCCTACGGTCGGGTGGTGGAGGCCATGGGTTTGGCTCAAAAAGCGGGCCTGACCCGCATTGGCTTTGTGGCTCAGCTGGCAGCCCCCTGATGGGCGCAGGCTTGGCGAGTTTTGCGCCCTCGAATTGACCCAGCCCAAGCCCTACAATTTAGCCCTATGCAAGACAAGTACAACCACCTCGAAGTCGAACCCGCAGCGCAGTCGCGCTGGACGGCCCGCGATGCCTACCGCGTCACCGAAGACGCCAGCAAAAAGAAGTTTTACGCCTGCTCCATGCTGCCTTACCCCAGCGGCAAGCTGCACATGGGCCATGTGCGCAACTACACCATCAATGACATGCTCACGCGCAGCCTGCGCATGAAGGGCCACAACGTCCTCATGCCCATGGGCTGGGACGCGTTTGGTCTGCCTGCCGAGAATGCCGCGCTTAAAAACGGCGTGCCCCCGGCCAAGTGGACTTACGAAAACATCGCTTACATGAAAAAGCAGATGCAGGCCATGGGTTTGGCCATCGACTGGTCGCGCGAGGTCGCCACCTGCGACCCCACCTATTACAAGTGGAACCAGTGGTTGTTCTTGAAGATGCTGGAAAAAGGCATCGCCTACCGCAAGACCCAGGTCGTCAACTGGGACCCGGTGGACCAGACGGTGCTGGCCAACGAGCAGGTGATCGACGGCAAAGGTTGGCGTACAGGTGCACCGGTTGAAAAACGCGAAATTCCGGGCTATTACCTGAACATCACCGCTTACGCGCAAGAGTTGCTCGACCATGTGCAGATCGGCAACGAGAAAGCCACGCTGAACGGCTGGCCCGACAAAGTGCGCCTGATGCAGGAGAACTGGATCGGCAAGAGCGAAGGCGTGCGCTTCGCTTTCCCGCACGACATCCGCGATGCCTCGGGTGCTCCGATTGGCGAGGGCAAGATGTTCGTCTTCACCACCCGCGCCGACACCATCATGGGCGTGACGTTTTGCGCCGTGGCGGCCGAGCACCCGCTGGCGCTGCACGCAGCAGCAAGCAAGCCCACGCTGGCCGCCTTCCTTGAGGAATGCAAAACCGGTGGCACCACCGAGGCCGAAATGGCCACCCAAGAAAAGAAGGGCATGCCCACGGGCTTGTTCGTCACGCATCCCCTCACCGGCGCGCAGGTCGAGGTCTGGGTTGGCAACTATGTGCTGATGAGTTACGGCGATGGCGCTGTGATGGGCGTGCCAGCGCACGATGAGCGTGACTTTGCGTTTGCTTTGAAGTACGACTTGCCGATTCGTCAGGTCGTTGGACTGGCTCCGGCCGTGGCGGTCTTGCCCTCCGGTTCGTCAGTCGCAGGCTCCGATTCCTCACCGGCGGCCAAGCCCGCCACGGCCTTGGTGGCCGGGGTTGGCGATGCATCGTTCGACGAGCGTGTCTGGCAAGAGTGGTACGCCACCAAAAATGGCATCTGCGTCAACTCCGGCGAACTCGATGGCCTGAGCTTCAAGGCGGCCGCCAGCAAAGTGGCCGAGCTTTTGGCCGCCAAAGGCTTGGGCGAGAAGAAAACCACCTGGCGTCTGCGCGACTGGGGCGTGAGCCGCCAGCGCTATTGGGGGACACCCATCCCGATCATCCATTGCGACGAGCACGGCGCGGTGCCGGTGCCCGAAAAAGACCTGCCCGTGGTGCTGCCGCAAGACTGCATCCCTGACGGGTCAGGCAACCCGCTGCACCAACACGAAGGTTTCCATGCGGGTGTGACTTGCCCGGTGTGCGGTCAACCCGCCCGAC
Organism: Limnohabitans sp. Rim28; assembly: GCF_000293865.2. GTDB lineage: Bacteria > Pseudomonadota > Gammaproteobacteria > Burkholderiales > Burkholderiaceae_C > Limnohabitans_A. Next base: position 208,817 of record NZ_ALKN02000005.1, read on the forward strand.
GCGAGACCGACACCATGGACACCTTCGTGGATTCGTCCTGGTACTTCATGCGCTATTGCGACCCGACCAAAGCCGATGGCATGGTGGGGGCGGGTGCTGATTACTGGATGCGCGATCAACTGCTGGCCACGGGTGGCAGCGGCATGGACCAGTACATTGGCGGCATCGAGCACGCCATCCTGCACCTGCTGTATGCACGCTTCTGGACCAAGGTCATGCGCGATTTGGGTTTGGTCAAGGTCGACGAGCCTTTCACCAAACTGCTCACGCAAGGCATGGTGCTGAACCATATTTACTCCCGCCGCACCGCCAAGGGTGGCAAGGATTACTTCTGGCCGCACGATGTCGAGCATGTGCTGGACGATACTGGCAAAGTCATCGGTGCCCAACTCAAGAACGAAGCCGACAGTGGCGACGGTCGTCTGCCCGTGGGCACGCCAATAGACTACGAAGGCGTGGGCACCATGTCCAAGTCGAAAAACAACGGCGTGGACCCGCAGGACCTGATCGAGAAGTACGGTGCCGACACCGCGCGCTTGTACACCATGTTCACCGCACCGCCCGAAGTCACACTGGAGTGGAATGACTCCGCCGTGGAAGGCAGTTACCGCTTTTTGCGCCGGGTCTGGAACTTCGCGTTCAAGCACCACGAACTGCTTCGCTCGGCCACGGCGCAAGACCTGAGCCAAGCCGCCTTGGGTGACGCGGCCAAGGCCCTGCGCCGCGAGATGCACCTGGTGCTCAAGCAAGTGGGCTACGACTACGAGCGCATGCAATACAACACCGTGGTATCCGGTTGCATGAAACTGCTCAATGCCCTGGAAGACTTCAAACCTGATGCCAGCCCGGGTGACACTGCTGCCCTGTGCGAAGGCGTGTCCATTCTGATGCGCATGCTCTACCCCGCCTGCCCGCACATCACCGACGAAATTTGGCAGCAATTGGGTTACGCACAAGCCGTGGGCGAGTTGCTTGACGCACCTTGGCCCGCCCTCGACGAGTCGGCCCTGGAGCGCGACCAGATCGAGCTGATGCTGCAAATCAACGGCAAGCTGCGTGGTGCCATTTGGGTGCCCGCCAGCGCCGACAAGACCCAGATCGAAGCCGCCGCTTTGGCGACGGAGGCTTTTGTCAAGCAAGCTGCAGGTGCCGCACCTAAAAAGGTGATCGTGGTGCCTGGCCGCTTGGTCAACATCGTGGTCTGAATCGGCTGGCCCATGAGCACCCCGCGCCGCCATTTTTTGCAGGGCTTATGGGCTGTGCCCTTGACCGCAGGGCTCTCGGCGTGCGGCTTTCAGTTGCGCAGCGTGGGTGATTACCCTTTCAAGACGCTTTACGCCAATTTTTCAATCAATTCGCCTTTGGGTGTCGAGCTGCGTCGGAATCTGTTGGGCACTGGCCGCATTGAGGTGTGGAGTGAGCCCGCGCAAATGCTCAAAGCCGATGCCATTTTGGACATCTTGAGTGAAGAGCGACAGCAGGTGGTGGTGGGTATCAATGCTTTGGGCCAGGTGCGCGAATTGCAACTGCGTTTGCGCGTCAGGTTTCGCTTGCGAACGCCCGAAGGTGTGACCTGGATTGATGCGGTGGAGTTGGCGCAGCAGCGTGATTTGAGTTTCACCGAGACCGCTGCTTTGTCCAAAGAAATCGAACAAGGCATGCTTTACCGCGACATGCAAACCGATATCGTGCAGCAGATCATGCGGCGTTTGGCGATGGTCAAGCCGCCAGCCAAAGCACTGGCCGTGCCTGCGTCCAAGCCCTGACCACTCATGCAACTGGCCCCATCCCAGCTGTCGTCTCATCTGCAAAAAGGTTTGCGCAGTCTTTATGTGCTGCATGGCGATGAACCTCTGATGCAGCAAGAAGCCGCTGACGCCATCCGGGCGGCGGCACGGCTCCAGGGCTACACCGAGCGCAGCGTGCACACCGTTTCGGGCGCGCATTTTGATTGGAGCGAGGTCTTGGCCGCAGGCGGTTCGCTCAGCTTGTTTGCTGACAAACAGATCGTGGAAGTGCGCATTCCCTCTGGAAAGCCGGGCAAGGAGGGCAGTGCCGCCTTGCAGCAGTTGGCCGCGGCCACCCAAGACAACGACAGCACGTTGACCTTGGTCACTTTGCCCCGTTTGGATGGACCCACCCGCAAAGGCGCTTGGTTTGGCGCGCTCGAAAATTTTGGCGTTTCGCTCCAGATCGATCCGATTGAGCGCAACGCGCTGCCCGAGTGGATCGCCCAGCGCTTGCACATGCAGGGCCAAAATGTGGCGGCTGGTGAAGAGGGCCAGCGCACCCTGCAATTTTTTGCAGACCGGGTGGAGGGCAATTTGTTGGCCGCTTTCCAAGAAATTCAAAAACTGGGCTTGCTTTACCCGCCGGGCGACATCAGCCAAGCCCAAGTGGAGGCGGCGGTCGTCAATGTGGCCCGTTACGACGTCTTCAAGTTGTCCGAGTCGGTGCTGTCGGGTCAAGTTGCCCGTGTCCAACGCATGCTCGATGGGTTGCAAGCCGAGGGCGAGGCCGTTGTGCTGGTGCACTACACCATTGCCGAAGACATCCGTGCTCTGAAACGCGTCAAAGATGCCATGACTGCTGGCAAACCGCTGCCCATGGCGCTGCGCGAACAGCGCGTCTGGGGGCCGCGCGAGCGCTTGTTTGAGCGCGTTTTGCCCCGCATGACGGAGGCCCGATTGAACGGCCTGCTGCAGGCAGCCCACCAGGTGGATGGCATTGTCAAAGGCTTGAAAGTGCCCGACTGGCCCACCGATCCTTGGCAAGCTTTGCAGCGCTTGGCCTTGCGGTTTTCGCGCTTTTGCATGGTGCGCTGAGGCCCATCCCTACCCTTGGCTGCATCTGCGAAAATGTCCCAATGACCGAATTGAACACTGCTGAATACATGCTGGCTTTGGGCCAGCAGGCCAAGCAAGCTTCGGCCGCCATGGCCCGCGCTTCGTCTGCGACCAAAAACAAGGCATTGCGCCGTTTGGCGGCCTTGTTGCGCCACAACACCGAGGCCCTGCAGCTGGACAACGCCAAAGACTTGGCGCGGGCCCGTGCTGCCGGTTTGGCCGAACCCATGGTGGACCGCCTGAAACTCACCCCCAAGGTGTTGGAGACCTGTGCCCAAGGTTGCGAGCAATTGGCGGCGATGCCCGACGTGATCGGCGAGGTCATCGGTATGAAGCAAGTGCCCAGTGGCATCCGCGTGGGCCAGATGCGGGTGCCGATTGGCGTGTTCGGCATGATTTTTGAAAGCCGACCCAACGTGACCATTGAAGCCGCCAGCCTGTCGATCAAGAGTGGCAACGCTTGCATCTTGCGGGGTGGTTCTGAGGCCATTGAGTCGAACAAAGCTTTGGCGCAACTGGTGCAGCAAGCCTTGTCCGACAGCGGCTTGCCCGTTGATGCGGTACAACTGGTGCAAACCACGGACCGTGCGGCGGTGGGTCAGCTCATCACCATGCCCCAGTTTGTGGATGTGGTCATCCCGCGTGGCGGCAAAGGCCTGATCGAGCGCATCAGCGCCGAAGCCAAGGTGCCGGTCATCAAGCACCTGGACGGCAACTGCCACACCTATGTGGACGAGCCTTGTGACATGGACATGGCTGTTCGGGTGGCCGACAACGCCAAAACCCACAAATACAGCCCTTGCAATGCCAGCGAGAGTTTGCTGGTGGCCCGCGGCGTGGCGACAGAATTTTTGCCCCAAATTGGCGCGGTGTATGCCGCCAAAGGGGTTGAGATGCGTTGCTGCCCCAAGGCCAAGGCCATCCTGAGTCAAGTCGCCGGCGCCCACCTGAAAGACGCGACCGAGCAAGATTGGTTCGAGGAATACCTTGCCCCCATCATCAGCATCAAGGTGGTTGAAGGGGTGGATGAGGCGATTGCCCACATCAACCACTACAGCAGTCACCACACCGACGCCATCTTGACCCGTGACCATGTGCACGCCCAGCGTTTTTTGCGCGAGGTGGATTCCGCCAGTGTGATGGTCAACACCAGCACGCGTTTTGCCGATGGTTTTGAGTACGGGCTGGGCGCCGAAATTGGCATCAGCACCGACAAGTTTCACGCCCGGGGGCCTGTCGGCATCGAAGGGCTGACCTCCCTCAAGTACGTGGTACTGGGCGAAGGCGAAGTGCGTGTCTAACGCGTGCTTGAAAAGCGAGGCTTTGGCCTCATATGATTTCTCTGTTTTGTTCACCACAGCCCCCTAAAGGTCGCCCATGGTCCCCCACCTCGTCACCGCCTTGACTGGCCCCATCAATGAGCTGGAGCAGCGCATCCTTGACTCCATGCCCGCCATTGAGCGTTGGTTTCGCTTGGAGTGGATGGAGCACACCCCGCCGATCTACACCTCGGTCGACATTCGCAATGCGGGCTTCAAGCTGGCCCCGGTGGACACCAACCTTTACCCCGGTGGCTGGAACAACCTGACGCCAGAAATGCTGCCCTTGGCGGTGCAAGCAGCGCAGGCGGCCATCGAGAAGATCTGCCCTGAGGCCAAAAACCTGCTGATCATTCCGGAAAACCACACCCGCAACACCTTTTACCTCGCCAACGTGGTCCAGTTGAAGCGCATCTTCCACATGGCGGGCCTCAATGTGCGACTGGGCTCCATCAACCCAGAAATCAAGGAAAGCACCACCATCGAGCTGCCCAATGGCGAGAGCGTGACCCTAGAGCCGGTGGTTCGCAGCCACCACCGCTTGGGTTTGAAAGATTTTGACCCTTGCACCATCTTGCTCAACAACGACCTGTCGGCCGGTGCGCCGGGCATTTTGGAGGAGCTGCATGAACAGTTCTTGCTGCCGCCCTTGCACGCGGGCTGGAGCGTTCGCCGCAAGACCAACCATTTTCAAAGCTACGAAGAAGTGGCCAAGCGTTTCGGCAAGCTGCTGGGCATAGACCCCTGGCTCATCAACCCCATGTTCAGTCAGTGTGGCGATGTCAATTTCGCGGAAGGCACGGGCATGGATTGCCTGCGCAGCAATGTGGATGCGCTGCTGACCAAAATCAAGCGCAAATACAAGGAATACGGCATCAACGAAAAGCCTTTCGTGGTGGTCAAGGCCGACAACGGGACTTATGGCATGGGCATCATGACGGTGCGGGATGTGGCCGATTTGGACCAGCTCAACCGCAAAACCCGCAACAAGATGAACGTCATCAAGGATGGTCAGACCGTCAATGACGTGATCATTCAGGAAGGTGTGCTGACCAACGAGCGCATCAACGATGCGGTGGCCGAGCCCGTGGTTTACATGATGGACCGCTACGTGGTGGGTGGTTTTTACCGGGTGCACGCGGAGCGTGGTGTCGACGAAAACCTGAACGCTCCGGGCGCGAGTTTTGTGCCTTTGGCCTTTGCCGACACCCCGCACTTGCCGCAGCCAGGCGTCAAACCGGGTGCCAGCGTCCCCAACCGTTTCTACATGTACGGTGTGATTGGTCGTTTGGCCATGTTGGCGGCCAGCTACGAACTGGAAGCCACCGACCCCGAGGCCGAGGTTTACGACTGAAGTTCGGCCCGGCCTTGAAAGTTGCTGCACTGCAACATTTTTGATGCCTGCCGAGACGGCTTCGGACAAATGAGCGCAAAATAGCGCCCACTTGCGTTAAAGCCTGATTTTTTTCGGGCTCATTTATGTCTTCAACTAAGTCCTCTCTCACCGCCTTGACACTGGGTGCCATTGGCGTGGTTTACGGCGACATCGGCACCAGCGTGCTGTACGCCATGAAAGAGGTCTTCGGCTCGGGGCATGTTCCCTTCACGCCTGCCAATGTTTACGGCATCCTCTCCATCTTTTTTTGGACACTGACCACCATCGTGTCCTTGAAGTATGTGGTGTTGGTCTTGCGTGCTGACAACCACGGTGAAGGCGGCCTGGTGGCCATGTTGGCTTTGGCTTCCCAGTCGGTCAAAGACCAGCCGCAATTGCGCAAGGTGCTGCTTTTGGTGGGCATCTTTGGCACTTGTCTGTTTTATGGCGATGGCGTGATCACGCCGGCCATTTCGGTGTTGTCAGCGGTCGAAGGGCTGGAGATCATCTCGCCCGCCTTCAAAAAATCGGTCATTCCTCTGACCCTGATCATTCTGTTTTTGCTGTTTTGGGTACAAAAACGCGGTACAGCGGGCATCGGCCGGTTTTTTGGGCCGATCACTTTGGTTTGGTTTTTGGCCATTGCCGCTTTGGGCTTGTTGCAGATTGTGCAGCGCCCCGAAATCTTGTTGGCCATCAGCCCGCATTACGCGCTGAGCTTCATCTGGCACAACCCGGGCACCACCTTCATCATTTTGGGTGCGGTGGTCTTGTGTGTGACCGGCGCCGAGGCGCTATACGCTGACATGGGCCACTTTGGCAAAAAGCCCATCCGTTTGGCTTGGTTTTCGGTGGTCATGCCTTGCTTGACGCTCAACTATTTCGGTCAAGGGGCGTTGTTGTTGGCCGAACCCGACGCCGTGAAAAACCCTTTCTACATGATGACGCCCGATTGGGCCTTGTTGCCCATGGTGGGCTTGGCCACGATGGCCACCGTGATTGCCTCACAAGCCCTGATTTCGGGGGCTTTCAGCGTCACCAAACAAGTGATTCAGCTGGGCTACCTGCCTCGCTTGCAGGTCTTGCACACCAGCGAGACCGACACGGGCCAAATTTACATGCCCTTTGTGAACTGGAGCTTGTTTGCGGCGATCGTTTTGGCGGTCGTGATGTTCAAGTCGTCGAGCAACTTGGCCGCAGCGTATGGCATTGCCGTGTGCACCGACATGTTGATCACCACGGTGCTCACCTTCTTTGTCATTCGCCACGCTTGGAAGCTGCCCTTGGCCCTGTGCATTGGGGCCACCGGCTTTTTCTTGTTGGTTGACTTGGCGTTTTGGGCTTCGAACATGTTCAAGCTGTTGGACGGCGGCTGGTTCCCCTTGCTGCTGGGTGCCGTGATTTTCACCTTCATGTTGACTTGGCACGATGGCCGTCGTTTGCTCAATGCATCCCTGCGTTCCGACGCCTTGCGGCTGACGGATTTTCTGGAGGCCGTTTTTGTGGCGCCTCCAACCCGGGTCACGGGCACCGCTGTGTTTTTGACCGCAGAGGTGGGCACGGTGCCCAATGCCTTGTTGCACAACCTCAAGCACAACAAAGTTCTGCATGAGCGGAATTTGTTTGTGACGGTGCAAAACCTTGAAATTCCCCGCATGCCGGTCGCACAGCGTTTGGAAGTCACCGACCTTGGCAGTGATTGTTGGCAAGTCATTGTCAACTATGGGTTCAAAGACAACCCCGACTTGCCGTCCGCTTTGGCCAACATTGGCGGCAACGGTGACCGCTTGGACCCGATGATGACCAGTTACTTTTTGTCCCGTGACATCGTGATCCCCACCATCGGTGGCGGCATGGCCACCTGGCGCGAAAAACTCTTTGCCCAGATGCACCACAACGCCAGTGGTGCTGCAGCATTCTTGAACTTGCCCACCAATGCGGTGGTCGAGTTGGGCTCCAAGATCGAAATTTGACGCACTGTGGCCACGACCCATCTGCTGTATTTGCACGGTTTCAGGTCGTCACCGCAGTCGGTCAAGGCCCAAACCATGGCCAAGCTGGTGCGGACGCGGCACCCTGAAGTCACTTGGTGGTGTCCCCAGTTGTCCGCTTCTCCCGCCCAGGCCATGACCTTGCTGTTGGAGGGCACAGCCGCTTGGCCGCGCGGGCAAATGGCGGTCATGGGTTCTTCTTTGGGTGGCTTTTATGCCGCATGGTTGTCGGCTCAGCGGGGTGTTCCTGCGGTATTGGTCAACCCGGCCGTGTATCCATCACGCGATTTGGCGCGCTACATCGGCGAGCACCCGGTGTGGCAAGACCCCTCTCAAAGCATCTTTTTTGAGCCGGCTCATGTTCAAGAGCTGAAAGTTCTTGAAAGTCATCCTTCACCGACCCGGCCCGCCACGTTGGCCTTGATCGCCAAGGGCGACGAGGTATTGGATTGGCGCGAAATGCTGGCCCGCCATCAAGCCGGACACGTGCGCCTGATCGAGGGCAGCGACCATGCCTTGAGTGATTTTGACGATTACTTGCCGCAAATCCTTGAATTTCTGCAGCTGCTGTGAAGCCTGCTGGGCCGAATGACCGGGTGGCGTGGGAAAATCCCCCCATGTACGTATTATTTGAAGATGCTGGAAAGTTCATGGCCGGCCGTGTCATGTCCGAAGCCGAGGCCTCGGCGCAGGTCGAACTGGACTCGGGCAAACGGGTCAAGGTCAAATCGGCCCACATGCTGCTCAAATTCGACAAACCGGCCCCGGCTGTTTTGCTCCAATCTGCGGCGGCCCTGAGTCAAACCATCGAGTTGGAGCTGGCCTACGAGTGTGCTTCCGACGAAGAGTTCGGCTTTGGCGACTTGGCCCAAGACTACTTCAGCACCCCCGCCAGCACCACCGAACAAGTCGCTGCTTTATTGTGCTTGCACGAAGCCCCGCACTACTTCCGCAGGGGCAGCAGCAAAGGGCGCTTTCGCAAGGCCCCGGCAGAGATCGTTCAGCAAGCGCTGTTGGCCATTGAAAAGAAAAAGCAGGTCCAAGCCCAGATCGAAGCTTGGTCGGCCGAGTTGGTGTCTGGCAGCTGCCCGGCACCGATCCGCGAGCAGCTTTACAAAATCTTGTTTCGCCCCGACAAGAACACGCCCGAATACAAGGCCGTGGTCCTTGCCAGCAAGAGCAGCCAGACCGCGCCATTGGACTTGTTGCAAAACGCGGGTGCCATCGCGTCCCCTTGGGATTTCCATTGGCAGCGATTTTTGTTTGATTTGTTTCCCAAGGGCACGGGCTTTCCTGCTTTGCAGGCGCCGGCCATTGCAGACGACTTGCCATTGGCACCTGTTCAAGCCTTTTCGATTGACGACTCGCACACCACCGAGATCGATGACGCCTTGTCACTGCAAGGGCTGGGCAGCGGCAGCGTCACGGTGGGGATTCACATCGCCGCCCCCGGCTTGGCCTTGTCACCCGGCAGCGCCATCGACCAGTTGGGGCGTACACGCCTGTCCACGGTTTACATGCCAGGCTACAAAATCACCATGTTGCCAGACAGCGTGGTGCAGGCCTACACCTTGATCGAGGGGCGCGACTGTCCGGCGGTCTCGCTGTACGTCACCTTCAGCGAAGACACGCTGGAAGTGCAAAGTGCGGTGACCCGTCTGGAGCGCGTCCCGATTTTGGTCAATTTGCGCCACGACCAGTTGGACGAGCGCATCACCCGCGAATGGCTGGAGGGCGAAGACCAAAGTGACCATGCCGATGTGCCGGTGAGCCGAGCCACGCTGGGCTTTTTCTGGCGTTTGGCGCAAACCCTGAAAGGGCGGCGTGAAGTGGTGCGCGGCAAGCCTGAAAACTTCAACCGCCCAGACTACAGCTTCAAGCTGGAGCGCGCCAACAACGACACGCCACCGTCTGGCGACGAAACCGTGGTGATAGGCACCCGCAAGCGCGGAGCGCCACTCGATTTGATGGTGGCCGAGGCCATGATTCTCGCCAACAGCACCTGGGGCCAGTGGATGGCCAGTCTGGGTGTGCCGGGTATTTACCGCAGCCAGGCCAGTTTGGCGCCCGGCGTCAAGGTGCGCATGGGCACCAAGGCACTGCCGCATGCGGGCATTGGTGTGCCCAGCTATGCATGGAGCACCTCGCCTCTGCGCCGCTACACCGATTTGGTCAACCAATGGCAAATCATCGCTTGCACCAAGCATGGCGCCACAGCCGCTTTGGCGGCACCTTTCAAGCCCAAAGATGCGGAGTTGTTCTCCATCATCAGTGGCTTTGATGCGACTTACAGCGCCTACAACAGCGTGCAGTCGAGCATGGAGCGCTACTGGACGCTGCGCCACGTGCAGCAGCAAGGGATCGAGGAACTGGATGCCAGTTTGGTCAAGGAAATGGGCGGTGGCATCTGGTTGGTGCGTGCCGAGACCCTGCCCTTGATGTTCAGTGTGATGGGCGCGCAAACATTGCCTCGAGGCGCACGGGTGCGCGTCAAACTGGCCGATGTCGACCTGATGGCGCTGGATGTGCATGGCACGGTGATCGCCCACTTGGACGCAGATGTTGCCCTGACAGGCATGGCCGCTGAAAGCGATGAAGTCGATGACGATGACAACTTGCCCGCAGGTCCCGTGACGATTGCGGTGGATTTGAACGACAGCCCGCAGGACTTGCCGGCCTAAGCCCATCGAAAGAGCCTGAGCCATGCGCGCATTCGGACGGTGGTTGCTTCTGTTGCTTTTGGCCTTTGCGGTCCTGCAGCTCTTTTTTGCGCTGCGCGTTCTGAGCATGCAATGGCTCATGCCCGAATCGACGGCCTTTCAGCGTTCGCAGGCATGGCAAATCTTAAAGCGCGATGGTCAACTGCCTTGGCGACAAGAGCCAGTGGCTTTGAGTGCGGTGAGCACCAAATTGCAGCGCGCTGTGCTGGCCTCTGAAGACGATGCCTTCAACCAGCACCAAGGCATTTGGTGGCAATCCCTGGAAAGCGCATGGGAGAAAAATGCCAAGGCCAAAGCCCAGGCCGAAAAACGCGCTCAACGGCAACCCGAAAAACCTGTCACAGTGAAGATTGTTGGGGGCTCGACCATCACCCAGCAACTGGCCAAAAATCTTTTTCTATCGGGCGAGCGCACTTTGCTGCGCAAGGCTCAGGAGGCCCTGATCACCGTGGCGCTTGAAACTTTTTTGAGCAAAAGCCGGATTTTGGAGATTTACCTCAATCAGGTGGAATGGGGTGAAGGTGTGTTTGGCATCGAAGCCGCATCTCAGCATTACTTTCGCAAAAGTGCATCCCAATTGAGTGCTTGGGAGGCGGCGCGTTTGGCCGTCATGTTGCCGCGTCCACGTTACTTTGAAAAATTGCCGCAGTCTCCTTATTTGGCGCAACGCGCCGAGACCATCATGGCCCGCATGAACAGCGTGGTCTTGCCATGAGTTTGACCACATCAGCACCCCCAACGCTGCGCATCTTGGGCATCGATCCCGGTCTGCAAACAACGGGTTTTGGCGTGATCGACATCACCGGTTCCCGCCTGGCCTATGTCGCCAGTGGCGTGATTGAGACCACCCGCGAGGAAATGGGCAATCTGCCCGCACGCCTCAAAGTGATTTACGACGGCATCCGAGAGATCACCGAACGCTACCAGCCCGATGTGGCCTCGGTCGAGATCGTCTTCGTCAACATCAACCCTCAGGCCACCTTGTTGTTGGGGCAGGCCAGAGGTTGCTGCGTCACGGCATTGGTGTCTTGTGGTCTGCCTGTGGCCGAGTACACCGCCTTGCAAATGAAGCAATCGGTCACCGGCCATGGGCGAGCGGCCAAGTCTCAGATTCAGGAGATGGTCAAGCGCTTGTTGCAGCTGCCGGTGGCGCCACGGCAAGACGCTGCTGACGCTTTGGGCATGGCCATTACCCATGCCCACGCCAGCCCGTCCATGAACAAGTTGGCGGCGCAAGGGGTGTTGAGCCGCAAAACCCACGGCATGTTCAGAAGCGGTCGCAGCCACTGACTGCTTGCAGCCGTTGAAGGTTGGCAGCTTGCGCCCTGGCAAGTGCTCGAGGTTTTTAAATCTCGAAGTTGTCAATCAGGCGGGTCGTGCCCAACTTCGCCGCGCCCAGCACCACCAGCGCATCGCCAGCTTGCGGGGTCTGCAAGTCGTGGCGGCGGCGTACGGTGAGGTAATCGGGTTGCCAGCCGCGCTGGCGAAGGTTGTCGATGGCTTTGGCTTCGAGGGCCGGCAAGTGCTTGGCCAGTGCATCGGCAGTGGCCAGGGCGTCACGGCCCAAGGCGCGAAGGGCCAGTGACAGTTGCAGCGCTTCGGCGCGTTCGCGCTCACTCAGGTAGCCATTGCGTGAACTCAAGGCCAAACCGTCCTCGGCGCGGCAGGTGTCTACGCCAATCACCTCGATGGGCAGTGCGAATTGGGCCACCATTTGACGAATGACCATGAGTTGCTGGTAATCCTTCTTGCCAAAAACAGCCACCCCGTGTGCTTTGCCAGAAAACACGCTGGAGAACAGTTTCATGACCACCGTGGAGACGCCCGTGAAAAAACCAGGGCGAAATTCCCCTTCCAAGATGTCGCCCAAGCTCGGGTCGGCTTGCACCTTGACGGTCTGCGGTTGCGGGTACAAGTCTGTTTCGCGCGGCGCGAACACCACATCGCAGCCCGCCGCTTCGAGCTTGGCGCAGTCGGCTTCCCAAGTTCGAGGGTAACTGTCAAAGTCTTCATGCGGCAAAAATTGCAGGCGGTTGACAAAGATGCTGGCGACAGTCAGGTCGCCTTGCGGCCGTGCCCGCTCGATGAGCTTGATGTGGCCGGCATGCAGGTTGCCCATGGTGGGCACAAAGGCGGGACGTTGGCTGGGGGCCAGGTGTTGGCGCAGTTCGGCAATCGATCGGGCGATGAGCATGAGAGAAATAGCCTTTACCAGGCGTGCAAAGCATTGTCAGGAAAGCTGCCGTCTTTGACGGCGCGCACATAAGCAGCCATGGCCTCGAAAACGCTGTGTTGGCCGTTCATGAAGTTGCGAACGAATTTGGGGTTCTTGCCCAAGTTGACGCCCAACATGTCGTGCATGACCAGCACTTGGCCTGCTGTGCCATCACCTGCACCGATGCCGATGGTGTGGCAGCGCGGCAAGGCCAAAGTGAGTTCGGCCGAGAGGGTGGCTGGCACCATCTCCAATACCAGCATGCTGGCGCCGGCATCTTGCAGGGCCAAAGCCTCTTGAAGCAGCTTGTCGGCCGAGTCGCCCCGGCCTTGGAAGCGGTAACCCCCCAGCGAATGCACAGTTTGTGGTGTCAGTCCTAAGTGTGCACACACCGGGACACCGCGCTCCACCAGAAAACGAACGGTCTCGGTGGTCCATCCGCCGCCTTCGAGCTTGACCATGTGCGCACCCGCTTGCATCAGCACACTGGCACTGCGCAAGGCTTGTTCGCGCGACTCTTGGTAAGTGCCAAAAGGCAGGTCACCAATGATCCATGGGGTCCCTTGTACGCGTTGGATGCCACGCACCACGCTCTCGGTGTGGTATCGCATGGTGTCCAGACTCACCCCCACGGTGCTGGTCAGGCCTTGGCACACCATGCCCAAAGAGTCTCCGACCAAAAGGCAATCCACACCCGCAGCGTCAGCGACTGCGGCAAAGGTGGCGTCGTAGGCGGTGAGCATGGTGATTTTTTCGCCGCGTTCGCGCATGTCGTTCAAGCGAGGCAAGCTCACAGGTTTGCGAGTCGCCACGGGCGAAGCGGGAGGGGGTGTGCCGTACGGGGTCACGTTGGGGGAGGTCATGGCGGGTGCTTTTGGAGCCACGGGTGTGACCCGTTCACTGGGGCGTGTAGGCCAGGCGTACGTAAATGGGGGCAAAAGCTTCTGCTTGGGTGATTTCGATCAAGGTCTCTTTGGCCAACTCCAGCAGGGCGATGAAGGTGACCACCAAAACCGGGGTGCCCAAGCTGGGATCAAACAGGTTTTCAAATTCGACAAATTTGCGGCCTTGCAAGTGCTTGAGCACGATGCTCATGTGTTCGCGCACACTCAGCTCTTCGCGGCTGATTTTGTGGTGTTGCACCAAGTTGGCGCGTTTGAGAATGTCGCGCCAAGCCAATTGCAGCTCGTCCATGCTCACATCGGGAAAGCGGGGTTGCAGGCTTTGTTCGATGTAAACCTGGGCTTGTAAAAAGTCGCGGCCGAACTGAGGTATCACATTCAATTGCATGGATGCCAATTTCATTTGCTCGTACTCGAGCAAGCGGCGCACCAATTCTGCACGGGGGTCCTCAGCCTCTTCGCCTTCTGCCGCACGTTTGGGGGGCAACAGCATCCGTGATTTGATCTCGATCAGCATGGCAGCCATCAACAGGTATTCTGCCGCCAGTTCGAGGTTGCGTTGGCGAATCTCGTCCACATAACTCAGGTATTGGCGGGTCACACCCGCCATGGGGATGTCGAGGATGTTGAAGTTTTGCTTGCGGATCAAATAGAGCAACAAGTCCAGCGGCCCTTCAAAAGCCTCCAGAAAAACTTCCAATGCGTCGGGCGGGATGTACAAATCCCGTGGCATGGAGAACAAGGGCTCTCCATACAGACGAGCCACCGCCACGTTGTCCACCACATCGGGCAAGGCCGAGTCCAGACCCTCGGGGGCTGGTTCAAGATCGGTTAAAGCCGTGCTCATGCCAGAGTCAGGCCGGATCAAGCCTTGGTTTGGTAAACGTATGGCTGTTGGGCCACGCGTGCCGCTTGGGCTTGGGCTTGGAACTGAGCGTCCATGCCGGTGTCCCACAACAAAGCCCGGCCTTGGCGTTGCTCGGCTTCCAGTTCAGGGCGCTCGACTTTGAGTTTGGCCAGAAACTGCGTGGTGTCGGAGGTGTAGTGAGGGCGTGCAAATGGGAACATGGCTGGCCTGTTGGACAAAACACCCATTTTACGGGCTCAGACCGGTGCCGGGTCTTCTAAGTGGATGTGTTTGGAAAAGCCCGAGCGCTCCAGCAAAGAGCGCGGCTGGGCATTGAGCCCATGCAACACCAAGCGACCTTGGCGTTTGCTCAGGCTGCGGTGCAATTGCTCCAGCGCGTCCAGGCCTGTGGTGTCCAAAGAAATCAGTTGACGCGCATCCAAACGCATCACCAAGCCCGGTGGGGCCGTGTCGGCCAAGCGCTGCAAAGGGTCAAGTTTGGCCACCGCGCCAAAAAAAAGGGCGCCGAACAAACGTGCCTCCACGCTGGTCTCGGTGTGTGAGTCGATGTCTGCACTGAACAAGTGGCTTTGGCGGCGCACAAACAGCACAAAAGCCAGCACCAAACCCAACTCCAGAGCCACCGTCAGGTCGAACACAATGGTCATGACAAAGGTCGAGACCATCATCAGGCGGTAATGGTTGCTGAATTGCTTGAGGCGGGCGAACTCGCGCCATTCGCCCATGTTCCAAGCCACGAACAACAACACCCCCGCCAGAACGGCCAGCGGAATGTGCATCGCCAAAGGCGCGGCGAGTAAAACGACCCCGGCCAGAGTTGCGGCGTGCACAATGCCCGCGATGGGTGACACGGCCCCGGCGCGGATGTTGGTCACTGTGCGAGCGATCGTTCCTGTGGCCGGCATGCCACCAAAAAAGGGCACCACGGCGTTGGCAAGGCCTTGGGCCATCAGTTCTTGGTTGGGGTCGTGTTTGGGCGCGTCGCTGAGTTGATCGGCCACGCGTGCGCACAAAAGCGATTCGATCGCACCCAGCAGCGCAATGGTCAAGGTGGGCACCACCAAGAGCTTGGCGGTTTCCCAAGAAAAGGCGGGCCACTGAAACACCGGCAAGCTTTGGGGAATGCCGCCAAAGCGGGAGCCGATGGTGTCGACCGGCAGGCGCAGTGCCCAAGCCAACAGCGTCAAACTCACCAAAGCGACGACGGGCGCGGGCACCCGTGAGGTGGCTTTGAGCGCGCTGATGCCTTGGACGCTGTCGAGCTGGCGGCGAAACTGCGAGTCCACCGCCCACAAACGCGGCCAAAGAAACAAGCCCAGCACACACACCATGGCCAATCCAAAAGCGTAAGGGTTGAAGCTGCCGATGGCGCTGGAGAGCGTGCCGATTTGGCTGAAGAAGTCGGCCGGCATTTTGTCGACCTGCAGGCCCATGACATCGCGCAGCTGCGACAGGCCAATGAGCACCGCAATGCCGTTGGTAAAACCAATCACCACACTCACCGGTACATAACGCACCAAGGTGCCTAGGCGCAACCAACCGAGCAGGAAAAGCAGCACGCCGGCACTGACGGTGGAGATCAACAGGTTGGCCAAGCCGTAGCGTTCGATGATGCCGTAGACGATGACGATGAAGGCGCCGGCTGGGCCACCGATTTGCACCGAGGTGCCCCCTAAGGCCGAGATCAAAAAGCCCGCGATGATGGCCGTCCACAAACCGGCTTCGGGCTTGAGTCCACTCGCGATCGCAAAGGCCATGGCCAAGGGCAAAGCCACAATGCCCACCGTGATGCCGGCCCCTGCGTCGAGGGCAAACTTTTGTCGTGTGTAGCCCCGCAGGTCTTGCAGGAGGCGGGGGCGAAAGGGCGCCAGAGGCGGTAAACCAGGCAACATGCCGGGGATATTACTCCCCTGCTGCGCAAAGTTTTGTCGGCATCGTGTCTCAGTGGATGCGCATGCCGGGCTGCGCGCCGGGCCAAGGCTGCAGCACAAAGATGCCAGGCTCAGCCTTTTCATCGGCATGGCTGGCGGCCAGCACCATGCCTTCGGACACGCCGAACTTCATCTTGCGCGGGGCCAGGTTGGCGACCATGACGGTCAATTTGCCGATCAGGTCTTCGGGCTTGTACATGCTGGCGATGCCACTGAACACATTGCGTGTGCGACCTTCGCCCACGTCCAGCGTCAAGCGCAGCAACTTGACCGAGCCTTCCACAGCTTCGCAGTGGACGATCTGCGCGATGCGCAAATCGACTTTGGCGAAGTCGTCGATGGAGATGGTGGGGGCGATCTCTTCGCCACCAGGGATGACTTTTTCTGCCACCACAGCGGGCGGCTCAAACAAGGCATCGAGTTGTTCGGGGGTGACGCGCTGCATCAGGTGTTGGTAGGCGTTGATGGTGTGGCCCGCACCCAACAAGGTTTGGGCTTGTTCAAAAGTGAAGGGGGCGACGTTCAGGAAGGCTTCGACCTGGGCCGCCAGCGCTGGCAGCACGGGTTTGAGCTGCAGGCTGAGCAAACGGAAGGCTTCGATGCAGGTGCTGCACACGTCGTGCAAGCGGGCGTCTTGGCCTTCTTGTTTGGCCAGGTCCCAGGGTTTGTTTTGGTCCACGTAGCTGTTGACCTTGTCGGTCAGCAACATGAGCTCGCGCAAGGCTTTGGCGTATTCGCGTTGTTCGTAGCAAGCCGCTACCGATGGCGCGGCGCTTTGCAGGGCGCCTAGCAAAGCTTGGCCATCGGCGCTCACGCTGCCCAGCTGGCCGCTAAAGCGCTTGGCGATGAAGCCAGCCGAGCGCGATGCGATGTTGACGAATTTGCCAATCAGGTCAGAGTTCACCCGGGCCATGAAGTCTTCGGCGTTGAAGTCGATGTCTTCATTGCGTGCCGACAGTTTGGCCGCGAGGTAGTAACGCAGCCACTCGGGGTTCATGCCCAGGCTCAGGTATTTGAGCGGGTCCAGGCCCGTGCCCCGGCTTTTGCTCATCTTCTCGCCGTTGTTCACCGTCAAAAAGCCGTGTACGAACACGCTATTGGGCGTTTTACGGCCAGAGAAATGCAGCATGGCCGGCCAGAACAGCGTGTGGAAGGTCACGATGTCTTTGCCGATGAAGTGGTACTGCTCCAGATCGGGCTGGGCCATGTAGGCCTTGTAGTCCTCGCCACGCTTGTCCAAGAGGTTTTTCAGCGAGGCCAGGTAGCCCACGGGGGCGTCGAGCCACACATAAAAGTACTTGCCCGGTGCATCGGGGATCTCGATGCCAAAGTAAGGCGCATCGCGCGAGATGTCCCAGTCACCCAAGCCTTCGCTGGTGCTGCCGTCGGGGTTGGTGCGCACCGAAAACCACTCTTTGACCTTGTTGGCCACCTCGGGCTGCAGTCTGCCGTCCTGGGTCCACTGGCTCAAAAATTCAACGCAGCGGGGGTCGGACAGCTTGAAGAAAAAGTGTTCCGAGGTTTTGAGCTCGGGCTTGGCACCGGACAGGGCCGAGAAGGGGTTGATCAGGTCGGTGGGCGCGTAGACCGCGCCGCAGCTCTCGCAGTTGTCGCCGTACTGGTCTTTGGCGTGGCACTTGGGGCACTCGCCTTTGATGAAGCGGTCGGGCAAAAACATGTTCTTTTGCGGGTCAAAGAACTGTTCGACCGAGCGCACCTCGATCAGCGAGCCGCCATTGGCGAGGGGGATGTCGCGCAGGTCGCGGTAAATCTGGCGCGCCAGCTCGTGGTTTTCGGGCGCATCGGTGCTGTGCCAGTTGTCAAACTGGATGTGAAAACCGTCCAAGTAGGGCTTTCGCCCCGCGGCGATGTCGGCCACGAACTGCTGGGGCGTTTTGCCGGCCTTTTCGGCGGCGATCATGATGGGCGCGCCGTGCGTGTCATCGGCACCGACAAAATTCACCTGGCTGCCCTGCATGCGCTGGTACCGCACCCAGATGTCGGCCTGGATGTACTCCATGATGTGGCCGATGTGGAAATTGCCGTTGGCATACGGCAAAGCGGTGGTGACAAAGAGCTGGCGCTGGGCGGTGGGGGCAGACATGGTGGGACAGTTTGTAGGGTAATCGGCGATTTTAGGGCGTATGGGCTGTCTTGTCGGTAAACTCCGGCCCATTCAAGAAAGTGACCATGGCGACCACCGAACAACTCCTCCAGGCCCTGCAAGCCGTCATTGACCCCAATACGGGCAAAGATTTTGTTTCCACCAAAACCCTGAAAAACCTGCAAGTCGAAGGCGGCGATGTCTCCTTTGACGTGGAATTGGGCTATCCGGCCAAAAGCCAAATCCCCGGCATTCGCCAAGCGTTGATTGCCGCCGCCAAAGGTGTGGCGGGCGTGTCCAACGTGTCAGCCAACGTGACCAGCAAGATCACCGCCCACGCCGCTCAGCGTGGCGTGGCCCTGCTGCCGCAGGTCAAAAACATTGTGGCCGTGGCCTCGGGCAAGGGGGGTGTGGGCAAGAGCACCACCGCCGTGAACCTCGCTTTGGCCCTGGCCGCCGAGGGCGCCAAAGTGGGCCTGCTGGACGCCGACATTTACGGCCCCAGCCAACCCATGATGATGGGCATCGAAGGCCGCCCCGAAAGCGAAGATGGCCAAACCATGGAGCCCATGGAAAACTACGGCGTGCAGGTCATGTCGATCGGTTTCTTGGTCAATGCGGACGAGGCCATGATCTGGCGCGGCCCCATGGCCACCCAGGCCCTTGAGCAGTTGCTGCGCCAGACCAACTGGAAAGAACTCGACTATTTGATCGTGGACATGCCGCCCGGCACGGGCGACATCCAGCTCACTTTGAGTCAGCGCGTGCCCATGACGGGCGCGGTGATCGTGACCACGCCACAAGACATCGCCCTGCTGGACGCGAAAAAAGGCGTGAAGATGTTTGAGAAAGTCGGCGTGCCGATTTTGGGCTTGGTGGAAAACATGGCGGTGCATGTCTGTACCCACTGCGGCCACGTGGAGCATATTTTTGGCGCCGATGGCGGCAAGAAAATGGCCGCCGAATACGGCATGGACTACCTGGGCGCCTTGCCCTTGGACATGCAAATTCGCCTGCAAGCCGACAGTGGCAAACCCACCGTGGTCTACGACCCCGATGGTGAGGTGGCGCAAATCTACAAGGCGGTGGCCCGGCAGGTGGCTGTCAAAATTGCGGCCAAGGCCAAGGACTTCTCGGCCAAGTTTCCGACCATCAAGGTCAGCAAGGACACCTGATCGGTTGGCGGCCCATGAAAAAAACCGGCCAGAGCCGGTTTTTTTCTTTCAGCGTGACGCGTTTTCCAAGTCGCGCAATCGAAAGCGCTGGATCTTGCCCGTGGCGGTCTTGGGCAGCTCGGGCACGAAGTCGATGAAACGCGGGTATTTGTAAGGGGCCAGGCGCTCTTTCACGAAGGCTTTGACTTCTTCATGCGTCAGGCTTTGACCGGGCTTGAGCACGATGAAGGCCTTGGTTTTGGTCAAGCCGTCGGTGTCTTGTTTGCCAATGACGGCTGCCTCCAAGATGGCGGGGTGTTGCACCAAAGTGGATTCCACCTCAAAGGGCGAAACATAGATGCCGCTCACCTTGAGCATGTCGTCGTTGCGCCCGGCGTAGGTGTAGTAACCGTCGGCGTCTCGCGTGTATTTGTCACCGCTTTTGGTCCACACGCCCTGGAAGGTGTCGCGTGTCTTTTCACGGTTGTTCCAGTACATCAAGGCACTGCTGGGCCCCTGGATGTAAAGATCGCCGATCTCGTCGTGTCCCGCGATGACGCTGCCATCTTCGTTGCGCAGTTGCACCTCATAGCCGGGGACGGCTTTGCCGGTGGTGCCGTAGCGCACGTCGCCTGGACGGTTGGACAGGAACACGTGCAGCATTTCTGTCGAGCCGATGCCGTCGATGATCTCGCAGCCAAAGTGAGCCGTCCAGCGCTCGGCGATGTCGCGGGGCAGCGCTTCACCTGCCGACGAGCACAAACGCAAAGCCACTTTGCTTTTGGCAGGCAAGTCGGGGTTGGCCAGCATGCCGCCGTAACCTGTGGGGGCGCCATAGAACACAGTGGCTTGGTGGTCCACCATGCGCTTGAAAGTCGCTGGCGGTGTGGGGCGTTCGGCCATCAGCACCACCGTGGCGCCTACGCTCAATGGGAACGTGAGGGCATTGCCCAGACCATAGGCAAAAAACAGTTTGGCTGCTGAAAACACGGTGTCTGTTGTCTGCAAGTTCAAAACACCTTGCCCATACAATTCGGCCGTCCAGTAGAGGTTGGCCTGGCTGTGCACCGTGCCCTTGGGCTTGCCCGTTGAACCTGACGAATACAGCCAGAAAGCCGGTTCATCGGCCAGGGTTTGGGCGGGGAGTACAGGCTTGTTTTGGGCCACCAAGTCAGCCATGTTGAATTGGCCCTGCGTCAAAACGCCTGTGGGGCGAGAGACCACCACCTGGCGCACCTCGGTTTTGACCATGTCCAGGGCACTTTGCAGCTGAGGCAGCAAGGCGCCAGATACCAAGGCAGCTTGGGCACGGCTGTTGGTCAGCATGAAGGCATAGTCTTCAGCGGTGAGCAAGGTGTTCACCGCCACAGGCACAACGCCCGCATACAGTGAAGCCAGAAAGGCCACCACCCAGTCGCTGCTGTCCTGCATGAGCAAAAGCACACGCTCCTCGCGTTTGAGGCCCAAGGCCTGAAGGCCGCCGGCAAAGCGGCGAACCTGCTCGGTCAGTTCGCCATAGCTCAAGGTGCCGACGTCGTCGATCAAGGCGGTTTTGCCGGCACGCGCTGCATTGGCCAGGATCAGGTGCTGCGCAAAGTTGAACTCGGCAGGTGGTGGTGGGGTGGTGGTTCGGGTCATGTTTGTCTCCTCGTTTTCTCAGTGTTCTTCAAACCGCGAGTTTGCCGCCTTTTGCAGCCAAAACGTCCAGGGCCAGCGAGCTGCCTTGCACCGCTGTGCGGCGGTGGTAGAAGTTGAGCGCCCGCAGGCCGCCCAGCTCTTCGCCGCCACCGGCGCGGCCGGGGCCGCCGTGCAGGCTCATGGGCATCACGTTGCCGTGGCCACTGTGCGAGGCCGCCACATCGGGCGAAATCGCGTGTACCCGGCCGTGGCTGCTGGCCAGTTCGACCGAGGCTTGTGCGGTGAAGGCCGGGTCTTCGCTGTACACCGAGCACACCAGCGAGCCTTCGCCGCGGCGGATCATGGCGTAAGCCTCTTCGATGCTGTCGTAGGGCATCAGGGTGCACACGGGCCCAAACACTTCCACCGCGTGCAGCACCTTGGCTGTCATGGGTGACTCGGTGCCCAGCAGCACAGGGGCCACGCAGGCGCTGTTGGCATCGGCGTCCACCAGACCCGCGCTGTTGCCGTCAAACAAAACGGTGGCTTCGGTTTTGAGTTGGACCAGACCGGCCAGCACGCTGGCTTTTTGCGCTTGGCTCACCAGTGCGCCCATGCGCACGGTTTCGTTGCGCGGGTTGCCCACGGTTGTTTTGGCCAGGCGTGCACCAATGGCTTCGGCCGCAGCTTGGTAAAGCGCACGCGGTACAAAAACGCGGCGAATGGCGGTGCATTTCTGGCCCGACTTGACGGTCATTTCACGTGCCACTTCGGCCACCAGCAACTTGAAGGCTTCGCTGTCGGCCGTTGCGGTGGGCGAGAGCAGGGCGCTGTTGAGACTGTCGGCTTCGATGTTGCAGCGCACCGACAGCTCGGTCACGGCGCGGTGGCTGCGGATGATCTTGCCGGTCTCGGCCGAGCCGGTGAAGCTCACCACGTCAAAGGCCTGCAGCGGGTCCATCAGGCCTGCGGACGAGCCGCAAATCACCGACAACGCGCCCGCTGGCAGGACGCCCGCGTCGACCACGTCTTTCACCATGCGCTGGGTCAGCCAGGCGGTGGCCGTGGCGGGTTTGATGATGACCGGCACACCCGCGAGCAACGCCGGGG
Organism: Limnohabitans sp. Rim28; assembly: GCF_000293865.2. Classification (GTDB taxonomy): domain Bacteria; phylum Pseudomonadota; class Gammaproteobacteria; order Burkholderiales; family Burkholderiaceae_C; genus Limnohabitans_A. The sequence continues at coordinate 230,969 of NZ_ALKN02000005.1, forward strand.
CGGCTTTTTCCCACAAGCCCCAACTGGGAAAGTTGAAGGCGTTGATGAACAGCGCCACGCCGCGAGTGGGCACTTGGATGTGCTGAGTCTGGAAGGCCGGGTCCTTGGCCATGCGGATGCGCTCACCATCGAGCAGCAGGGTGGCCTCACCCAGAGCCGCGCCCTGCTTGGCGTAGTAGCCCAGGGTGAAAATGGCGCCGTCGATGTCCACGCCCGAGTCTTTGGCCACGGTGCCGCTGTTGGCGGTGGCGATCTCGTAATAGGCATCGCGGTGAGCTTGCAGCACTTCGGTGATTTTCGTCAGAAGGGCTGCGCGCTGGCCGTAGCTCAGGGCGCGCAGGGCCGCGCCACCTTGCGCTCTGGCATAGGTAAAGCCTTCGGCCAGGTCGATACCTGCGCTGGACACGCGGGCCAGCTCGGTCCCCAGCACGGGGTCGAACAGCGCAGTGCCGGCGCCGGTGCCGACTTGCCAGCGGCCTGCGAAGTAGTTGGGGAGCATTGGAGACATCTGCAAGGCTTTCGGTGGGAAATCAAAAAAAAAGGGTCACGTGCACTGTGATGCCACAAAGCCCTGTTCTTCGGCGCCAGTTGGCGGTATAAACAAGGGTTCATGCACTATCGTGCCTGCCATCGAGTATGCATTAAAGTGCATGTTTTGTGCCCCTTGAAATACTAGGGTTTTCACTTAATTTTTAACGCCATGTTGAATTTGCCTTCCGAAGAGAACTTGAACACGGACCTGAGCGAATCAGAAGCCAAGCGCCATCCTTTTTTGGTCACGCTGGGTGAGCGGGTGCGCAATCTGCGATCGCGCCAAGGCATGACGCGTCGTGCGGTGGCTTTGGCGGCAGAAGTGTCTGAGCGTCACTTGGCCAACCTGGAGTACGGCACTGGCAATGTGTCGGTGTTGGTGCTCCTCCAAGTGGCCAGCGCCTTGCAATGTTCATTGGCTGAATTGCTGGGCGATGTGACCACCAGCTCGCCTGAGTGGTTGTTGATCCGCGAGTTGTTGTCTCAACGAAGCGAATCCGATCTGCGCCGCGCCCGTGTGCAGTTGGGCGAGATGTATGGTGAAGGCGGCAGCGCGCAAGAGCGCAAGAACCGCATTGCCCTGATTGGATTGCGGGGCGCAGGTAAAACCGCACTGGGCCAGCGTTTGGCAGATGACTTGGGTTTCCCCTTCATTGAGCTGAGCCGTGACATCGAGCAATTTGCCGGTTGTCAGATCAGCGAAATTCACAACTTGTATGGCGCCAATGCTTACCGCCGCTACGAGCGCCGGGCGCTGGAAGAGGCGATCCAGATTTACCCCGAAGTGGTGATCGCCACCCCTGGCGGCTTGGTGTCGGATTCGGCCAATTTCAATTTGTTGCTCTCGCACTGCACCACCGTGTGGCTGCAGGCCGATGCCGCTGACCACATGGGCCGTGTGGCCGCTCAGGGCGACATGCGTCCCATGGCCGCCAGCCGTGAGGCGATGGAAGACCTCAAACGCATCTTGGAAGGCCGCTCGGCTTTCTATTCCAAAGCCGATTTGATGATCAACACCAGCGGGCGAAGCGAAGACCAGGCCTTTGCGGCCTTGTGTACTTCGGTTCGCCAACATTTGCAGCGTCCCGCGTGAGCTTGGGATTCAAGGTCTACTACCTAGGGAAAACACTTAGTAAATGCATTAAAGTGCATGTTGTGCCGCATGGTGGTCTGCACTAAACTGCCCGTCAACATGCACTGAAATGCATTTTTGACTGAAATCAACATTGACCTCTACCCGCGGAGACAAGACCATGACGCAAGCTTTCCAGGTTGACTACCAAACCAACCCCTCGCAATACAAACACATCAACCTGGCTTTTGACGGCGAGATCGCGACTTTGTCGATCAACATCAACGAAGACGCTGGCATCCGCCCTGGCTACAAACTCAAGCTCAACAGTTACGACTTGGGTGTGGACATCGAGTTGCACGACGCGTTGCAACGCATCCGCTTCGAGCACCCCGAAGTGCGCGCTGTGGTGGTGACCAGTGCGCGTGACCGCGTGTTCTGCTCTGGCGCCAACATCTTCATGCTGGGCGTCTCGACCCATGGCTGGAAAGTCAACTTCTGCAAGTTCACCAACGAAACCCGCAATGGCATCGAGGACTCCAGCAAGCACGACGGCCTGAAATTCGTCGCTGCCTTGAACGGCGCTTGCGCTGGCGGCGGCTACGAACTGGCCTTGGCTTGCGATGACATCGTCTTGGTCGATGACCGCTCCAGCGCCGTGTCGCTGCCCGAAGTGCCCTTGCTCGGCGTGTTGCCCGGCACCGGTGGCCTGACCCGCGTGACCGACAAGCGCCATGTGCGCCATGACCTGGCCGACATCTTTTGCACCAGCGTCGAAGGCGTACGCGGTCAAAAAGCCGTGGACTGGCGCCTGGTGGATGCCATCGCCAAGCCTGCTGTGTTCAAAGAAGCCGTGCAAACCCGTGCCAAAAAACTGGCCGCTGGCAGCATCCGCACCGCAGGCGACAAGGGTGTGGAATTGACCCCCCTGAACCGCACCATCGCGGCCGATGCGCTGGCTTACACCAACGTCACGGTAGCAATCGACCGTGCCAAGCGCATCGCCACCTTCACCGTCAAAGCCCCTTCGTCTGCCCAGCCCACCGACATCGCCGGCATCGAAGCCGCAGGCGTGAACTGGTGGCCGCTGCAGATGGTGCGCGAACTCGACGATGCCATCTTGCACATGCGCACCAACGAGCTCGACATCGGTACCTGGGTGCTCAAGACAGCGGGCGATGCCGCTGCCGTGTTGGCGTCTGACGCGACCTTGCTGGCCCACAAAGACCACTGGTTGGTGCGTGAAACCATTGGCCACCTGCGCCGCACGCTGGCCCGCCTGGACGTGTCTTCGCGCAGCTTGTTCGCCCTGATCGAAGAAGGCACCTGCTTTGCTGGGACCTTGGCCGAGTTGGCTTTCTGCGCCGACCGCGCTTACATGCTGGCGCTGCCGGATGACGCCGACAAAGCGCCCAAGCTGCAACTGAGCGAGATGAACTTCGGTTTCTTCCCCATGGTCAATGACCAGACCCGCCTGCAGCGCCGCTTTTATGAAGAAGTGCCTGCCATGGAAGCCGCACGTGGCGCCATCGGCCAGGCCCTGGACGCTGACGCCGCTTTGGCTTTGGGCTTGGTCACGGCTGCACCTGACGACATCGACTGGGCTGACGAAATTCGTCTGGCGCTGGAAGAGCGTTCTTCCATGTCGCCTGACGCCTTGACTGGTCTGGAAGCCAACCTGCGTTTTGCCCAAAAAGAAAACATGGCCACCCGCATTTTTGGCCGCCTGACCGCCTGGCAAAACTGGATCTTCCAGCGCCCCAACGCTGTTGGCGAAAAGGGTGCCCTGAAGGTTTATGGCAAAGGCGAAAAAGTCCAGTTCGACATGAACCGCGTTTGATGTTTTTTTGTTGTGCAGCGGGGTGCCCGGTGGTCCGCGCTGCAACCAAATTTTTCCCCCACCGTTGCTTCTCAATTTCTGGAGACTCTCATGTCCGGTATCAACTACAGTGAAAAAATCCCCAACAACGTCAACTTGTCGGAAGACCGCACCTTGCAGCGTGCGCTTGAGCAGTGGCAGCCCAACTTCATCAACTGGTGGGACGACATGGGCCCCGAAGGCTCCACCGACATGGACGTGTACCTGCGCACGGCCGTGAGTGTGGATCCACAGGGCTGGGCCCAGTTTGGCCACGTGAAAATGCGCGACTACCGTTGGGGCGTGTTCATGAACCCCGGCGAGCAAGACCGCAAGATCCATTTCGGCGACCACATCGGCGAAAAAGCCTGGCAAGACGTGCCTGGCGAACACCGCGCCAACCTGCGCCGTATCATCGTGACGCAAGGCGACACCGAGCCCGCATCGGTGGAGCAGCAGCGCCACCTGGGCCTGACTGCGCCCAGCATGTACGACCTGCGCAACCTGTTCCAGATCAACGTCGAAGAAGGCCGCCACCTGTGGGCCATGGTGTACCTGCTGCACAAATACTTCGGCAAAGACGGCCGTGAGGAAGCCGACGCCCTGCTGCAGCGCAACAGCGGCAACGAAGACAACCCCCGCATCTTGCAGGCCTTCAACGAGAAGACCCCCGACTGGTTGAGCTTCTTCATGTTCACTTACTTCACCGACCGGGACGGCAAGTTCCAGTTGTGTGCTTTGGCCGAATCCGCGTTCGACCCCTTGGCCCGCACCACCAAGTTCATGCTGACCGAAGAAGCGCACCACATGTTCGTGGGCGAGTCCGGTGTGAGCCGCACCATCCAGCGCACCGTCGATGTGATGAACCAGCTCAAGACCGATGATGTGGGCAAGCTGCGTGCTGCCGGTGTGATCGATTTGCCGACCATCCAGCGTTACATCAACTTCCACTTCTCGGTGACCATCGACCTGTTCGGTGCCGACGAGTCGTCGAATGCCGCCACCTTCTACAGCTCCGGTCTGAAAGGCCGTTACGAAGAAGGCAAGCGGGGTGACGACCACATCTTGAAGGGCAACAGCTACAAGATCCTGTCGGTGGAAAACGGCAAGCTGATCGAAAAAGAAGTGCCCATGCTCAACGCTTTGAACGAAGTGCTGCGCGACGACTACATCACCGACTCCAAAGGCGGCATCGAGCGCTGGAACCGCGTGATCGCCAAGGCGGGCATTCCTTTCACCTTGACCGCACCGCACAAGGCATTCCACCGCAACATCGGTTCTTTGTCTGGCTCCAAGATCACGCCGGATGGCCAAGTGGTGAGCGACGAGCAGTGGATGGCGCAAGTGGGCGAGTGGTTGCCGACCCACGAAGACCGCGCTTATGTGGCCAGCCTGATGGGCCGCTGCGTCGAGCCAGGCAAGTTCGCCAACTGGATCGCGCCACCCGTGATGGGCATCAACCGTCAGCCCGTGGACTTTGATTACGTTCGCTTCAACTGATTGAGTGTCTGATTCGATTGCTGCCTCTGCTTCGTTGTGGGGGCAGCAGTTGACAGAGTAAGGGGTGGGTTCCTCATGCGGGGGTACCAGAAATCGTCACCCGCCCCTTCTTCTGTCAATTGCATGGGCTTTGTTCTGTGTCCTTGACATCACAGAACAACTGGTTTGGCAGTGGTTTGAAGGTGCTGCCTTGAAGTGAGGCGGTCATTGAAAGGGGAAGGGGCGGGTTCCTCATGACGGGGTACCGAAAATCGTCACCCGCCCCTTCCCCTTTCAATGACATGGGTGAGCTGCAGGCCCAGGCTGCCAGTAGACTTGCAGGGTTGATCAGGCACTGAGCGACGGTATGGCTTGGGGCCGGACACCGACTTTCCGTTACTCCGTATGAGGTGTCCGGCCCCAAG
>NZ_ALKN02000006.1 GCF_000293865.2 Limnohabitans sp. Rim28
GGTGTCGGCGGGTGACGATTTGGGCGTACCCCCGCCGTATGAGGAACCCGCCGACACCGCAGCCTCGCCCCCATAGAAACCCAAACGCTCAGCCACACCATGCACCTCACCCATGGACTCAGCGTATTCCCGCAGCGCCAGCCCCGTGTGCGATGTCGCGTGTTGGCGCACATCTTCGGGCGTGCCCTCGGCCACGACCAAGCCCCCGGCATAGCCGCCCTCTGGGCCCAAGTCGATCAGCCAATCGCTGGCCCGGATCACATCCAGGTTGTGCTCGATGACGATGAGCGAATGCCCCGCTTCGAGCAGCTTGCGCAATGCGCGCATGAGCTTGGCGATGTCGTCAAAATGCAGACCGGTGGTTGGCTCGTCAAACAAAAACAGCGTGCCCTTGCGCGCCAGGCTCTGGCGACTCTTGGACGCACTTTTGGCCGCCTCGGCCAAAAAGCCAGCCAACTTGAGGCGCTGTGCCTCACCGCCCGACAAGGTGGGCACGGGCTGGCCCAGGCGCACGTATTCCAAGCCCACATCCACAATCGGTTGCAGGGCGCGGATGACTTCGCGGTCTTGCGCAAACAATGCCGCCGCTTCGCTCACGGTCAGCTGCAAAATGTCGGCCACATGGAGGTGCCGCACCGCGCCGCCGATGGCCTGGCGCTCAATGGTGATCTCCAGAATTTCGGGGCGGTAACGCTTACCGTCGCAATCGGGGCAGCGCAAATACACGTCGCTCAAAAACTGCATCTCGACGTGCTCGAAACCCGAGCCGCCGCAGGTTGGGCAGCGGCCATCGCCACCGTTGAAGCTGAACTTGCTGGCGGTGTAGCCGCGCTGACGTGACAGCGGCGCGGTGGCAAAAATCTCGCGGATCGCGTCCCACGCGCCCACATAGCTCACCGGGTTGGATCGTGCGGTTTTGCCGATGGGTGACTGGTCCACAAACACCACATCGCTCAGGTGGTCTGCGCCCAGCAGGCGGTCGTGCGCGCCGGGTGTTTCGGTGGCTTTGCCAAAGTGGCGCATCAGCGCCGGGGCCAGTACGTCCTGAATCAAACTCGACTTGCCCGAGCCGCTGACGCCGGTGATGGTGACCAAGCGCTGCAGCGGAAAGTCCACGCTGATGTTTTGCAAGTTGTGCTCGCGTGCGCCTTCCAAAATCAAACGCGGCGTGCTGTCAGACACCATGCGTTTGAAGCCCAAGCCCACTTGCTTGCGGCCGCCCAGGTAGGCACCTGTGAGCGTGTCGGCCTTGCGCAGGTCGGCGGTGGTGCCGTCAAACACGATTTGCCCGCCGCGCTCGCCAGGCCCGGGGCCCATGTCGATCATGCGGTCGGCGGCCATCATCACCGCCGGGTCGTGCTCGACCACGACCAGGGTGTTGCCCGCGTCGCGCAGGCGGTGCATGGCCTGTGTGATGCGGTGCATGTCACGCGGGTGCAGGCCAATGCTGGGCTCGTCCAGCACAAACAAGGTGTTGACCAAGCTGGTGCCCAGGGCGGTGGTGAGGTTGATGCGTTGCACTTCACCGCCGCTCAATGTGCGGCTTTGGCGGTCGAGGGTAAGGTAGCCAATGCCCACATCGCACAGGTATTTGAGGCGGGTGGTGATTTCTTCGAGCAGCAGCTGCAGGGCTTTTTGTTCGGCGCTGGGGCCTCGGCTCGTGGGTTCTGCTGAGAGTCGGTCTGCATCAGCGCGGGGGGCGGGCTCCTCATGAGGCGGGGGTACGCCAAAATCGTCGCCCGCCCCCCGCTCTGACGCAGACCTTGTGGTGGATCGAACGTCAGAAGCCGACACCCGGTCAAAGAACAAACGCAAGCGGTCCAGCGGCATGATCATCATGTCGTGCAGACTCAAACCCGGCAGCGCCTCCAATTGCGCCCGCGTCCACTTCACGCCCGCAGGCATGAAGCGCTTTTCTACGGGCAGAACCCCGTCGGCGTCCGAATGGCTGCCAATGCGCCAGAGCAAACTCTCGGTCTTCAAACGCGCCCCGTGGCAGGTCGGACACTCGGTGTAACTGCGGTACTTGGACAAGAGCACCCGGATGTGCATCTTGTAGGCCTTGCTCTCGAGGTAATCGAAAAAGCGCTTCACGCCGTACCACTGGTGGTTCCAGCGGCCCTTCCATTCGGGCGAACCGTGGATCACCCAGTCTTGCTGTGCCTGGGTCAACTTGTCCCAGGCGGTGTCGCGCGGAATGCCTGCGGCCTCGGCGTGGCGCATCAGGTCGTCCTGGTTCTCTTGCCAGGCGGGTGTTTGCAGTGTCTTGATGGCCCCGGCCCGCAAAGTGAGCTTGGGGTTGGGAATGACCAGGCCGTAATCGACCCCAATCACCCGGCCAAACCCCCGGCAGGTCTCGCACGCGCCCACGGCCGAGTTGAAGGAGAACATCGATGGGATCGGGTCGGTGTAACGTTGGTCGCTGTCGGGGCAATGCAGGCCTGTCGAAAAGCGCCAGATGTCAAAGGCAGGCTCAGGGGAGGAAGAAGCGGAGAAATTGGGGTCAGACCCCAATTGATCGGCATACACATTCAAGCGGCCACCGCGCTTCAGGGCCACTTCGATGGCTTCAACCACACGGGCTTTTTCGGCATTGCCGATGCGAAAGCGGTCGGCGATCACGTCCAGCACCTTGCGCGGGCCGGTGGGTGTGGCCACTTCGCGTTCAGCCTGCACTTTGGTGAAGCCGCTGGCCGAGAGCCACTGCGCCACTTGCTCAGCGCTGGTGTTGGCGGGCAGCTCGACCGGGAAGGTCAGGTACAAGCGCGGGTCGCCCGCTTGGGCGGCACGCTGGGCCAGTTCGGCGTAAATCGTGTCGGGGTTGTCGTGGCGCACCGGCTGCGCGGTGTCCTTGTCGAACAACTGACCCAGACGGGCGAACAACAATTTCAGGTGGTCGTTCAGCTCGGTCATGGTGCCCACGGTAGAGCGTGAGCTGCGCACCGGGTTGGTCTGATCGATCGCAATCGCCGGGGGCACGCCTTCAACTTTGTCCACCGCCGGTTTGTCCATGCGGTCCAAAAACTGCCGGGCGTAGGCGCTGAAGGTCTCCACATAGCGGCGCTGGCCTTCGGCGTACAGCGTGTCGAACACCAGGCTCGACTTGCCCGAACCGCTGGGGCCGGTGACCACCGTGAGTTCACCGGTGCGGATGTCCAAGTCGAGGTTTTTGAGGTTGTGCTGACGGGCACCACGGATGCGAATGAGACCTTGGGACATGCTGGGCTTTGTGGGGTGGAGGCCAAACATTCTAGGGCCGCGCCCCATGCACCTTGAACAAGTCACGTTTGTCCCTTTTTCTTGACCGGGATCATGAAAACAGACGACTTTTCAGCCGCACAAACCTGGCAAATGACAAAATGAAATCACCGTGTTCACCCAAAAAGAGCGAGGCCAGAACATGTCCATGGTGAGCACCGATCACGCCGCAGCACCCAAGGCCATCGCCTTGCCCGATTCAGCCCAAGAACGTGCTGAAAACGCAAGCTTGTTCGGCATGCCACTGCAAGCCTTGGTTCAGCGCAACCCCCTCACCTTGCCATTGAATGCCAGCGTGCTCGAAGTGGCCCGCACCCTGCGCTGGATGGGCATGGTCAGCGCATCCGACCTGATGCGCCAGCAAAGCACAGCGCCGGTGCACTTGGCGCGCGACATCCACCGACAAACCACGCTCGAAGGGCTGGTGGGCATCGGTCAACGGGTCAAGGCCCTGCAAAACCATTTGAGTGCAGCCAACGCCAGCGCCTACCAAACCGGTCACATCATCACGGCCATCACCGATGCTTTGACCTGTCGCCTGATTGCGCTGACCGAGTCGGCATTGGGACCACCGCCTGTGCCCTATGTGTGGGTGGCGGCGGGTTCGCAAGGGCGTTGCGAACAAACCGCCAAATCGGACCAAGACAACTGCATGATTTTGGACGATGCGTATGAGCCAAACTTGCATGGCGACTATTTCAAGACCTTGGCTCGCCAGGTCTGTGACGGCTTGGCCGCCTGCGGCTACATCCACTGTCCGGGTGAGATGATGGCCATGACCGACACATGGCGACAACCCTTGCACGTTTGGCGTCGGTATTTTCAACGCTGGACAGAAAATCCTGAGCCCAAGGCTTTGATGCTGATCACGGTCTTTTTTGATCTGCGGGCGGTTCACGGCCAACTCGAATTGCTTCAGGCATTGCGCCAAGACGTGCTGGCGCATACGCCCCAAAAAAGCCTGTTTTTGGCGCATGTGGTGAACAATGCACAACGGCAACGCCCGCCACTGAACTTGTTTGGCCAAATCGCCAGCAGCCACAGCGGCGCGCACGCCGGGACGGTCGACCTGAAAAACCATGCCATCACCCCCATCGTGGATTTGGCCCGCATCTGCGCCTTGGAGTCCGGCTTGCTCGAAGTCAACACCCGTGACCGCATCGAAAAAGCCTCGAAACGGGGTGAATTGTCTGAGTCCAGTTCGCACGACTTGCGGGACGCTTTCGAGTTCGTGTCCCGACTGCGCATCGCCCACCAAACCTTTTGCATGCGGCGTGGCCTGGAGCCTGACAACCACCTGCATTTGCAAGAACTGTCGAATTTCGAACGCGGTCATCTGCGCGACGCCTTGTTGGTCATTCAATCGCTGCAAGATGTCTGGGCCCAGCGCTACCCCTCAGGCTTGCTTTGAAACTTTGGGCGCTCTGCAGTGCTTGCCATGCACCCGCTTTACATGCAAGGGTAAACACCGAATATCGGTGTGGCATTGCGCCAACAAGCGCCATGGGTTTTTGCGTATCCTTGCGCATGCCTGAAATTCACACGCCATCTGCCGCGCTGAAAAAACGTCAAAACCGTTTGAAGTGGGGCTTGTTGTCGGTTTGGCTGTTGACCAGTTTTGGGCCTGGTTTTTTTGCTCGCGATTTGGCCATCGAAATCAATGGTTGGCCTCTTTATTTTTGGATGGCCGCACAAGGCTCTTTGCTGATTTTCATGGCCATCGTGGTGCTTTATGCATGGCTCATGAACCGCTGGGAGGCCGAAGAAGTTGCCCAACTCAGCGCGGCATCCCATCGTTCTTCTCTCTCAGACCCGCACGCATCTGACTGATTGTGCGTTCAGCGCACCCCCACACCAGGCCCGTGTGAGGCGCGTGCCATCTTATTCAGCATTCGCACGGCCTTCAACAGATCTTCGCCCGTTGATCTGGGTCAAAACAAGATGTGGCGCCATCGCTATGGTTCAACCTGAACACGCGCATGCTGCCAATTGATCTGCAGGCAAATCAAGTGCCCGCCGCCTCAATTTAAGTGTTTACCCTAGGATTGGCGGCATCTTATAGCCGATGAAATCTCCGAGTAAGTTAACAAGCCTAAATTTATAAGGTAATTATGTGGCAGGCACTCCACCCGCCCATCAGTACAGGATTTACCTAAACCGCCGGGCTTTGAAACCCGACATCCCTTGAGGAAACGACATGTCAACAACAGAACAGTCAACCAACGTGCGGGAACGCTCCCGTCCGATGACGCCGGAGGAGAAGAAGGTCATCATGGCTTCTTCAGCCGGCACCATTTTTGAGTGGTACGACTTTTACCTTTACGGCGCACTGGCCGCCATCATTGGTGCGCAATTCTTCACCGCCTTCCCAGAAAACACCCGCAACGTTTTTGCCCTGCTCGCTTTTGCCGCGGGCTTCATCGTGCGCCCCTTCGGCGCGCTGGTCTTCGGCATGTTGGGCGACATGATTGGTCGCAAGCACACCTTCTTGATGACCATCGTCATCATGGGCGTCTCCACTTTCCTGGTGGGCGTGCTGCCCAACTACGAAAGCTGGGGCGTTGCTGCGCCCATCATCCTGATCCTTTTGCGCATGGCCCAAGGCCTGGCTCTGGGCGGTGAATACGGTGGTGCGGCCATCTATGTGGCCGAACACGCGCCTGCCAATCAGCGCGGCTACTTCACGGCGTTCATTCAGACCACGGCCACTTTGGGCCTGCTGCTCTCGCTGATCGTCATTTTGTCGGTGCAAGGCTATGTCAACGGCAACTACCCCGACGTGCCCTTGATGAAAGACGGCGTGGCCGTGCTCATGGCCGACGGCAACCCCACCATGGTCAAGGCATTCAATGCCTGGGGCTGGCGTGTTCCTTTCATTGGCTCCATCTTCTTGCTGGCGATTTCGCTGTACATCCGCTTGCAGATGAACGAAAGCCCTGCCTTCAAGAAAATGAAGGAAGAAGGCCGCACCTCCAAGGCGCCTTTGAGTGAGGCCTTTGGCAACTGGAAAAACGGCAAGATCGCCCTGATCGCTTTGCTGGGTCTGGTGGCGGGTCAAGCTGTGGTTTGGTACACCGGCCAGTTCTACGCTTTGTTCTTCATGCAGAACGTCATCAAGATCGACAGCTTCACGGCCAACGTGATGGTGGCTTGGTCGCTGATCTTGGGTACAGGCGGCTTCTTGTTCTTCGGCTCTTTGTCGGACCGCATTGGTCGCAAGCCGATCATTTTGGCCGGCTGCGCCTTGGCTGCGGCGACCTTCTTGCCCGTGTTCAGCTTTTTGACTGAAACGGCCAACCCCGCCATTTACCAAGCACACAAGACGCCCGTTTCCGTCAAGGTTTCGGCTGAAGATTGCTCTTTCCAGTTCAACCCCACGGGCACTGTGAAATTCACCTCGTCTTGCGACATTGCCAAGGCTCAACTGGCACGTTCTTCGGTGAACTACACCACCGAAGAAGGCGCTGCCCCTGGCACACTGACCATCGTGAAGGTGGGCGAAACAGCCATCGAGTCTTATGACGCAGGCAAGCTGACTGGCGATGATCTGAAAAAGGCCAAAGCCGCTTTCGACAGCAGCCTGAACGCAGCCCTCAAACAAGCGGGTTACCCCCTGGTGCCTGCTGACAACAAAACCATTGCCAAGGCCAGCAGTTTTATGGACATCTTCACGGCACAGAAGATGACCATCATTGTGATCTTGACCTACTTGGTCCTGCTCGTGACCATGGTCTATGGCCCCATCGCCGCCATGCTGGTTGAAATGTTCCCCACACGCATCCGTTACTCGGGCCTGTCTTTGCCGTACCACATCGGCAACGGCTGGTTCGGTGGCTTGATGCCGGCCACAGCGTTTGCGATCTCTGCGCAGACCGGCAACATCTACTCCGGCCTCTGGTATGCCATCGTGATTGCGGTCATGACGGTGGTGATCGGTACCTTGTTTGTGCCAGGCGGCACGCACAAAAAGGACATCTTCGCCGGCGACCGCGACGCCCGATAAGTTCAACGTCGACCCGACTCGGTTGCAAACAACCGAGCTCGGGCCTCACGGCTGCGTTGCCCCTGACAAGGCAACGGGCCGGTTGGCTTCTTCCAAATCGGGTTGGTCCAACCCAGCCCGATTTGCAAGGCGCAGACCATGGCAAACTTCATGCTCGTTGCTCGGAAAAGGAAATGACACTGTGATTGAGCTTGTGTTGTCGCAATTGAGCGACGTGTTTCGCATTGGTCTGATCATTGCCTTGGTGGTCACCATGCTCAGAACATCCTCGGTGACAGGGCGCGTGCTGCCCTTGATCGCGGGCGTGGTGTTCGTGGCCGTGATCGTGCCGAGCACCCTGTCTGGCGGCACGGAGTCGCTCAGCCAAGCAATCGCCGCCGGCCTGATCTCCAACCTGATCATTTTGGCCCCTGTACTGCTGCTGGCGCAACTGATTGCTCGCTTGCGCCGCTGACGCTGCACTTCTGCGTCCCATCCGATGGGCGCCCCATGACGGCCAACAGAGCAGGCCACAGCCTGCGTTTGCGCTGTGAATCGGCGCAATTTGCCTAAGTGTTTTCCCTCGAACCCACATCGCCCAGTCTGTAAGCCTTCGGACAGCAATTTGTCAGGCATTTGTCAGCTTGGCAATTTCCCCGAGTGAGGCCACCGAATAGACATCAAAAAAAAAGGTTTTTCAACCGCTGCGGTCAGGTTTTGAATGGGGCTCGCTGGGTTTGGACGATTGCAAACTTGCCCCTAGAATCCAAAAAAATTGATCCGGTCGCCCCAAAAATGGAACCTTATGCTGCTCGCTGTCGTCATCGCCAAGAGTCTGATTGAACTTTCTTTGATGTTCATCATTGGGCGTTTCTTGCTGGGATTGCTGGCGGGCGCCAAACGCGACACCAATGTTTTTTACCAGCTGCTCGACGTGGCCTCCAAGCCCGCGCTTTGGCTCACACGCAAGATCAGCCCCAAATTGATCCTCGACCAGCACATCCCCTTGGCCACCAGCAGCTGGTTGCTCATCGCTTGGGTGCTGGTGTTGCAATTGAAAATTGACCTCTGCCTCGAGCTGGGAATCGCCACATGTCAGTGAAAACCCATCTCTCGCCCACCGGCGTCAACACCTCCAATCGCGGCAAGTGTTTTTGGCTGCGCCTGCAGGCCAAAGCTTTTTTGGTGCTGGGCATGCGCAGCAAAGCCCATGCGGTGTTTCAAGAGATCCTGGACCTCAATCCCCAGGACGTCTTGGCTCTGAACAGCCTGGGCTTCAATGAATTGAACGATCGGCGCTTGCTTCAGGCTTTGGGCTTTTTCGAGCGCGCGTTGGCGCTCACCCCGGCCAACGCCAATTCGCACTTCAACGTGGGGTTTGTCTGCGAAGAATTAGGGCGCAGCCAAGAAGCAGAACACGCGTTCAGGGCCGCCCTCCAAATAGACGAAAAAATGGACCGCGCTTGGTATGGCCTGGGCTTGGTGCTGGTGCGTCAACGGCGTTTTGAAGAATCTTTGGTGGCCTTTGAGCGCAACACCAAGTTGCAATCGATGAGCCCCTACGCCTGGTACCAAATGGCCCGCGTGCACATGGAGATGCATGCCCCCGAAAAGGCGCTGGAAGTCATGCGCCACCTGAACGGTTTCGAGCCCAAGGTCGCCGCACAACTCGAGCGAGAAACCGGGCTCAAGTTGAACACGCTCATGTGAGTCCCTGCCCTCTGATTGGGGGCAAGAAATTCAAATGTGACAGTTGGTAGTTTGATTTTTTAACGAGAAGGAGAAGACAATGCAGCTCACTGCAAGGCACCAGGAATACTGGAGCAAAAACTTAAGGATCACGGGGCTCTTGCTGGCCCTGTGGTTCTTTGTCACGTTCGTACTTTTGTACTTTTCGCGTGATTTGACGTTCAGCTTTTTTGGCTGGCCGTTCTCGTTTTGGGTTGCAGCCCAAGGCGCATTGATCGTGTACTGCCTGATCATTTGGTACTACGCCCGCTACATGAACAACCTTGACAAGGAATATGGCGTGGCAGAAGGAGAAGAGTCATGAGCGTATTTGACGGAGTGGGGCAAACCCAAAGCCAGTTTCAGAAATCTCTGAACAAGGTCTTCCTTTTCTACGGCGGTGGCTTTGCGGCCTTCGTCATCGTGCTCGCCATCCTTGAGCAAATGGGCATGCCCAAAGAGTACATCGGTTACGCCTTCTTGGCCGCCACCGTGCTCTTGTACGGCGGCATTGGTGTGATCAGTCGCACCAACGATGCGGCCGAGTACTATGTGGCGGGCCGACGCGTGCCGGCCATTTACAACGGCATGGCCACCGGCTCTGACTGGATGTCGGCGGCTTCCTTCATCGGTATGGCCGGTACGCTTTACCTGACAGGTTACGGCGGTTTGGCCTTCATCTTGGGCTGGACTGGCGGTTACTGTTTGGTGGCTTTGTTCTTGGCGCCTTACCTGCGTAAGTTTGGCCAGTTCACCATCCCTGACTTTTTGGGCGCACGCTACGGCGGCAACATGGCGCGTCTTATTGGCGTGTTTGCGGCCATCTTGGTGTCCTTCGTGTACGTGGTGGCGCAGATTTTCGGCGTGGGCCTGATCACAGCCCGTCTGACAGGTCTCTCCTTCGACGTGGGCGTGTATGTCGGCTTGGCCGGTATCTTGGTGTGCTCGTTCTTGGGCGGTATGCGCGCTGTGACCTGGACCCAGGTGGCCCAATACCTGATCCTGATCGTGGCTTACATGATCCCCGTGGTTTGGTTGTCGGTGAAACACACCAGCAATCCTCTGCCGCAAGTCTCTTATGGCTATTTGCTTGAAAAAGTGACCGCCAAAGAAGAGCAACTGCTGAAAGACCCCAAAGAACTCGAAGTTCGCGGTATCTTCAAAGCACGTGCCGATGCAGCCGCTGAAAAGCTGAAAGACGTGCCAGCAGCCATGGCCGCTGACAAAGAAGCAGCCACCAAAAAGCTGGAAGACCTGAAGGCCGCCAACGCACCGGCAGCTGACATCCAGGCCGCTGAAAAGGCTTTGGCTGGTTTGCCCAAAGACGAAGCGGCTGCCAAAGCGGCCTACACCGCTGCGCGCGCTGCCAATGCACCCCGTGCCAACCCACCCCTGCGCCATGCTGAGCCCTTCCCAGGCAAAGACGACGCTGCCCGGGATGTGGCCCGTAAGAACTTCTTGGCGCTGGTGTTCTGTTTGATGATCGGTACGGCTGCTTTGCCACACATCCTGATGCGCTTTTACACCGTGCCTTCGGTGCGTGAAGCGCGTGAGTCGGTGGCTTGGTCGCTGTTCTTCATCTCTTTGCTGTACTTCACGGCGCCTGCTTTGGCGGTGCTGGTCAAGTTCGACATCTACACGATCCTGGTCGGCACACCGTTTGACCAGTTGCCGGGATGGATTGCCCGCTGGAACGTGGTCGACCCCACACTGATGGCAGTTTCTGACATCAACAAAGATGGCATCTTGCAGTTGGCAGAGATCCGCTTGGGCGGTGACATCGTGGTCTTGGCCACACCTGAAATCGGCGGCTTGCCGTTCGTGATTTCGGGTCTGGTGGCAGCCGGTGGTTTGGCCGCGGCCTTGTCCACAGCCGATGGCTTGTTGCTGACCATTGCCAACGCCTTGTCGCACGACGTGTACTACAAAGTGATCGACCCCAACGCCTCGGCCAACCGCCGTGTCGCGATCTCCAAAGCCATTTTGGTGTTTGTGGCCTTGGCGGCGGCTTATGTCGCATCCCTGCGCATGGCGGACATTTTGTTCCTCGTGTCTGCGGCCTTCTCGTTCGCTGCGGCAGCCTTCTTCCCTGCGTTGACCCTGGGCATCTTCTGGAAGCGTGCCAACAAATGGGGCGCTTCGCTGGGCATGTTGGCTGGTTTGGGCATCTCGTTCTACTACATGACCAAGACCCATCCTTGGATGTACGGCTTGTTCCATGAGGGTTCGTTGACGCCTGAAATCCTGAAGGCCAACACCTGGTGGGACATCGCCCCCATCTCGGCTGGTATCTTCGGCGTGCCATTGGGCTTCGCGGTGATCATCATCGTGTCGCTGCTGACCAAGGCACCGGACCAAGAAGTGCAGGAAATGGTCGAGAACGTTCGTTTCCCCAGCTTTGACGGCACCACCTCACAAGGGTCTGCTGCTCACTAAAAGGTCGATGTTGGCAAGACCTGTCTTGCCAACCTGAACCCTTCTCATAAAAAACCCCGATCGCATTCAGCGATCGGGGTTTTTTTATGGCGCTTGTGCGTGGCCCGTCAAATCATAAACGCCGCACCCCGACACCACACAAGGACGGCGCTTGCCAGTCCGGGCCATCGAACCAAGGGTCGCCTTGCAGATAGGCCCGCAGCATGGGCAAGGCGTCTTGCCCCCAAAAGTGACGGCCATCCACCACCCAGGTCGGCACGCCAAAGATGCCTTGCGCCACAGCGCTTTCGGTCTGTGCTTGCAAGGCTTGCTTGACCGCTGGGCTGCTCGGATCCAAAACAGGTTGGAGCTCTGCCGTGAGCTGTTGCAATCTTTCCGCATCGGCGGCATCGCCACCGGCACACCACACATGGCGGAAAATTTTCTCGCACACCCAGCGGCTGGGCTCGCCGCCCACATCGCTGGCGGTGGCCAAGCGCAACAAGCCCAAGGGGTTGAACGGGTGCATGGCAGGCAGCTGCAAGGGCGTGCCTTGTTGCCGTGCTTGCCACAGCACTTGGCGGTAAGTCCAATCGCGCTTGGCAGGAATCTCGGCCGGCCCCAGTTGCCCATGGTGCTTGAGCAGCGCAGCAAACAAAATCGGCTTGTGCACCACCCGGTGGCTGATGCCTTGCAAGGCTTGGGGCAAGGCATCAAAACCCAACCAGGCATAGGGCGAGATGAAATCAAAATAAAAAGCAATGGTTTTCATGGCAACTCTCAATGAATGGAATCTGTCAATCGGTTCAGTCACACCGTGCACGCCCTAGGGTCAACACCAGCTTGCGCATCCGGGCGTTGCAGCCCATGATTTTGTCATTCAACCCCAACCGTGCGATGCCCCACAGCATCACAGCTTTTCAGTCGTTCAAAGAGGCGCACATGTACCAACACATCATCTTGGCTTATGACGGATCGGTCTCGGGCCAAAAGGCCTTGATTGAACTGAAAGAACTGGCCCACTGGGGCCAACCACAATTGACGCTGGTGGCCGTGGCCCCCAACCCCTTGGATGTGGGGTCTATGGAAATGGGTTACTACACCTCGGTGGACCCGGAACCTCTTCAAGAAACACTCCAAGAGCAACTGGCTCAGGGGGTGAACACCCTGCAAGCCATGGGTTTTGCGGCGAAAGGGGAGATCCTGAAAGGGGAGATCATCCACGAGCTGACGCAATTTGCAGAGCGCGCCCAAGCCGACCTGATCGTGGTGGGCCACAAGCACGAAAAGAACATTTTGCGCCGCTGGTGGAGTGGCTCGACGGCCAAATCACTGGTCGAAGAGTCACCCTGCAACGTGTTGATCGTGGTGGCGCGTGACCGTTGACCCCATCAGACCCGCGCGATTTCAGCCCTCTGAGGCCAAAACCAGGCGCTGCTGAATGTTGCGCCACACCAAACGCTTGGCCTCATCCGACATGCGGCCCCAGTTGCCAATCTCGGGCAGGGTTCTCAAACACCCCTCACAGTGCCCGCCCTCGGGGTGCATCAGGCACACCGACACGCAGGGCGATGGCACATGGGGCTCTTCAAATGCCAGCACCTGACTGGCACGCTGCGCCAACAATTTGAAGTGCGGCTTCATGGCTCAGCCCGCCCGCTTGTTGAGGATGGCCTTGGCCACATTCGAGTTGGGTTGGCGGCCTAAAAATTGGCTGATGAAAGCGCCTGCATCCACCAGTTTGTCCAAGTCAATACCGGTCGTGATGCCCATGCCATTGAGCATGTACACCACATCTTCGGTGGCCACATTGCCCGTGGCCCCTTTGGCATAAGGGCAGCCGCCCAGACCCGCCACCGAGGACTGGAAGTTCCATACCCCCATCTGCAGCGAAGCCAAGGTGTTGGCCAGTGCCTGGCCATAGGTGTCGTGAAAATGGCCGCAGATGTGGTCGATGTCGAAATGCTTTTGCGTGGCTTCAATGGCTTTTTGAACCTTGAGCGGTGTGCCGGTACCGATGGTGTCTGCCACATCCACGCGCTGCACGCCGATCTGTTTCATCAAACCCGCCAGATGGGCCACGCTGGCTGGCGAGACCTCGCCTTCGTAAGGACAGCCCACCGTGCAGCTCATGGCCCCGCGCACCGCCATGCCTGCCGCCAGTGCGGCTTGCACCACCGGCGCAAAGCGTTCCATGCTGTCTTCAATCGAGCAGTTGATGTTCTTTTGGCTGAAGGCCTGGCTGGCGGCACCAAAGACCACAATCTCGTCGGGGCGCGAGGCCACCGCCGCTTGGTAACCCACCATGTTGGGCGTGAGCACCGAGTAGCGCACACCCGCTTGGCGCTGGATACCTGCCATCACGACCGCGTTGTCGGCCATCTGCGGCACCCACTTCGGGGACACAAAACTGGTGACCTCGATCTCGGTCAGGCCTGCGGCCTGCAGGCGGTGCACCAGTTCGATCTTGACCTCTGCAGGCACGGTTTGTTTTTCGTTTTGCAAACCGTCGCGGGGGCCGACGTCGATGAGTTGAACGCGAGAAGGAAGGTTCATGGTGCTCTCTGAGTATTCAATAACCGCGCAGGGCGTCCACCACACCGTTGATCGATTCACCGCGCTGCAAAGCCTGCATTTTGCCCACGATCTGGGCGATGCTCTCTTCACGCAACGTGCGGGCCGAGGTGTGGGGCGTGACGGTGATTTTCGGGTGTTGCCAAAACACATGGCCAGCGGGCAATGGTTCGGTACGGAACACATCGAGCGTGGCGCCGGCGAGATGCCCGCTGTCCATCAGGGCCAGAAGGTCCTCGTCCACCAGGTGCTTGCCGCGCGCCACATTGATGACATAGCCACCCTTTTGCAGCTGCGAAAGGGTGGCGTGGTTCAGGATGTTTTCGGTGTCGGGCGTGAGCGGCAACAGGTTGACCAACACGCGCGTGGCGGCCAAAAAGTCGGGCAAGGCCTGCGCCCCGCTGAAGCAGCGGATACCGGGCAAGTCTTTGGGGCTGCGGCTGTAACCGTTGACCGGAAAATCAAACACCTGCAGCGCTTTGGCCACGCGCTCGCCCAGCACACCCAGGCCCATCACGCCGACGGCAAAGTCGGCGCGGTTACGGGGTTTGCGGTACGACCATTTGCCCGCTTGGGTGTCGGCGTCGTAGCCATCGAACTCCCGGAAATGCCGGATCACCGCATGGCACACGAACTCGGCCATTTGCACCGACATGCCCGCGTCGTCCAGCCGCACCACTTTCAGGCTGGGCGGCAATTTCAGCTGGAGCAAGGCATCCACGCCCGCGCCGATGTTGAACAAGGTCTGCAGACCCGGCTGCTCGTCGATGAACTGCTGGGGCGGGGCCCAGACGATGGCCTGCTGGGCAGGCGGTGCGCCAGGCGCCCAAGCAGAGACGGTGGCCTCGGGGAAAGCCTTTTGCAAGCCCTGCACCCAGGGCGCAGGGTCGAGCTTGTCAAAACAGATGGTGATGTTCATGAGCCGATTTTGTCAGCCCAGCTTGAGGAGCTCTGCCCCATCGGCGACTTGGTCGCCCGGTGCGTAGAGCAGCTCGACCACGGTCCCGTCTTGGGGTGCGCTGATGGTGTGCTCCATCTTCATGGCTTCCATCACCGCCAAGGGCTGACCGGCTTTGACTTTGTCGCCCGCCTTGACGGCAAAGGACACGACCTTGCCCGGCATGGGGGCCGTCAGACGCCCACCTTCTTGCGCCGCCTCGCCAGCGTGCGCCAACGGGTCGAGCGCGGTGATGCGGGTCGCGCCCTGGGGCGTGAAAATGTGCGCGGTTTCGCCTTGCCAATCGATCTGGCTGAAGCACCGTGCACCGCCCCACTGCACCCACAGGCCTGAGCCTTCGGGCGCAAAGCGCAAGGTGCCCGACACAGCCTCTTCGCCGTCGAGCGACAGGCTCAAAGCGCCATCGTGCAAATAGCTCAGGCGGGCCGAGCGGGGCTGGTCTTGCCAGACGAATTCAAAGCGCCGCTGAGCCACCCCGTGCGACTGCCAGCCATCGCGGCGGCTGAACGGGTCTGGCCCCTGCAAAGCTTTGTCGGCTTGCAGTCTGTGCGCCACCACGGCGGCCACCGCGGCAGGCAAGCCCACCTTGTCTTGCTTGAACAAGACAGCGGCTTCACGCGGGATGAGGGCCGTGTCGAGCTTGGCCGTGGCAAACGCATCGCTGCACACCACATGGCGCAAAAACTGCACATTGGTGTTCAGGCCCACGATGTGGGTTTGGGCCAGCGCCGTGTCCAAACGGGCCAGCGCTTGCTCGCGGGTGTCGCCGTGCACGATGAGCTTGGCCACCATCGAATCGTAAAACGGGCTGATGGTGTCGCCCTCGCGCACGCCGTCGTCGATGCGGAGGGTGCCACGCTCGAAGCTGGCCGCTTGAGGCTTGCGGTAGACCTGCAGGGTGCCGGTGGCGGGCAAAAAGTTGTTGTCGGGGTTTTCGGCGCAGATGCGCGCCTCTATCGCATGGCCCTGGATGCGCAACTGGTCTTGGCGCAAGGGCAGCGGCTCGCCGCTGGCCACACGCAGTTGCCACTCGACCAGATCGAGGCCCGTGATGGCCTCGGTCACAGGATGCTCCACCTGCAGGCGCGTGTTCATCTCCATGAAGAAAAAGCGCATGGATTCGGGTTGGTCGTAGGCGGTTTGCTCGACGATGAATTCCACCGTGCCCGCGCCCACATAGTTGACGGCTTTGGCCGCCGCCACAGCCGCTGCGCCCATCTGCGCACGCAGTGTTTCGGTCATGCCGGGGGCCGGTGCTTCTTCCAAAACCTTTTGGTGGCGGCGTTGCACCGAGCAATCGCGCTCGAACAGGTACACGCAGTTGCCGTGGGTGTCGCCAAACACCTGGATCTCGATGTGGCGCGGGCGTTGCACGTACTTTTCGATCAGCACCGCATCGCTGCCAAAGCTGTTGATGGCTTCGCGCTGGCATGAAGCCAACGCAGCCGCAAAGTCTTCCGATTTTTCGACCACGCGCATGCCTTTGCCGCCACCGCCAGCGCTGGCCTTGATCAGGGCCGGATAACCGATGCGGTCGGCTTCGCGCTGCAGCAGCGCAGGGTCCTGGTCGGCCCCGTGGTAGCCGGGCACCAGGGGCACACCGGCTGCTTCCATCAAGCGCTTGGATTCGGCTTTGAGGCCCATCGCCAAAATGGCCGAAGCGGGTGGGCCAATGAACACCAAACCCGCAGCGGCACAAGCCTTGGCAAAGTCTTCGTTCTCACTCAAAAAGCCGTAGCCGGGGTGCACCGCTTCGGCGCCCGTGTCTTTGGCCGCTTGCAAAATGCGCTCCCAACGCAGGTAGCTGTCTTTGGGTGCACTGCCGCCCACATGCACGGCTTCGTCGCAGGCTTGCACATGCTTGGCCCCAGCGTCAGCGTCCGAATACACGGCCACCGTCTGGATGCCCATTCGGCGGGCAGTGGCCGCCACGCGGCAGGCGATTTCGCCACGGTTGGCGATCAGTATTTTTTTGAACATCTCAATTTCTCCAAACCACTTGGTGATCTACGGCGTACAACTTGCAGGTGATGCCTCGGCGTGCCTGGCAAAAACCCAGGGCGCGCCCCACAGCCCAATCGCCCGTGGCAAAGCCGGCGCCACCCGGTCCGATGGCAAAAGCGCGGGGCAATGGGCTGGCCAGAAAACGGCTGTACAGGTTTTGCCGGGTCTCTGGCCCAACAGGCACTTTGTCGACCTCGTCGATCCGGGCAAAGTCGCTGGGCGCAGGCAGGGGCGGCAAGGCCGGCTGGGTGTAACCCGCCTTGGCCAGAAAAGCATCGACCAATGGCACCCAACGGTCCATGTCGATGCTGAATCCTGAGTGCCCATCCGGGCCTATGGCAGCAAGCTGGTGGAACTCGGCTTGTCCGCCGCCCTCAACCCAAGCCCGATGCCAGTCCCGGGGCGCCTGGGCACCCCAAAACAAATCGTTTTCCCAATACAACCAAAGCATGGGCGCCTTGGCCTGAGCCGCTCGGTTTTTCCACAAACGGCCAATTTCCGTCACGGCACAAGAGCGGCCTGGGCGTCCCACAGGGTCACCGCCAGTTCCGCCAGCAAAATTGACGGCCCCTTGCAAACCCGGTGGATTGCGCCAAACGGTGGCCACCGTGGTCAAGCCACCAACCGATTGGCCCATGACCCACCAGCGCGACGCATCGACAAAGGGCAGGCTGCGTGCAAATTCGGCCACCGCCAGCACCTGGTCCGATGCCGCCAAGCTCATGGGTTCGATGCGGGGCTGGCTGCAGCCGCCATTGGTTTCCGGGTCAAAACCATCAAAGGTTTCGCCATAGCCCACCCGGGTGGGCACCATGACCACAAAGCCTTTGCCCACGAAATAGCGGGCCTGCTGTTCAAATCGAAAACGCGCAGGTTGGGCCATTTTTTCAGCGCTGGTGGCACGGCCATGGTTGAGCACCACCATCGGAAATGGGCCATCCCCTGCGGGCTTGAACACCGTGACCGGAATCTGTCGCTGCTCGCGGCGGCCGTAAAGGTCTTGTACCGAAACCGGAACACGGTGAACGACTTCATGCAGATCTTTGGCGACCGGCAATTCGCCAGGGGCCTGCGCGTGCGCCATCACCGCCCACCAGCAGCAGCCCAAGCCCAGCAGACGAAGCAAAATTTTCATATCGGCTCGCTCAAGGCATCAACCAATTCGGTTTGCGCTTTTGCAAGAAGGACTGCACACCTTCTTTGCCCTGCTCGCTGGCGCGGATGTCGGCAATCCCCGCCACCGTCTGCGCCACCAGCGCATCGTTGATCTCGCGCTCGGCCACGTCCTGCACCAGTTTTTTGCAGGCCCGCACGGCATGGGGGCTGGCGTTCACCAGGGCCTGTGTCAGCTCTGCCACTTTGGCGTCCAGCGCACCGGCCGTCACCACCTCGTGCACCAGACCCATGCGGTGCGCCTCGGCCGCGCCAAAACGTTCGGCCGTCAAGAAATAGCGGTGCGCCGCACGCGCGCCCATGGCGCGGATCACATAGGGGCTGATGGTGGCGGGGATCAGGCCCAGCTTGACCTCGCTCAGGCAGTAATGGGCCGTGTCCACACTGACGGCCATGTCACACGCCGCCACCAAGCCCATGCCGCCCGCATACACATCGCCTTGCACACGGGCGATGGTGGGCTGGGGGCACTCATAAATGGCGCGCAACATGGCGGCCAACTCGCCCGCATCGGCCAGGTTTTCATCGCGGGTGTAGTCGGCCATGCGGCGCATCCAATTCAGGTCAGCACCCGCACAAAATGCAGGCCCCTCGGCGGCCAACACCACACAGCGCACAGCAGCATCTTGGGCCACCGCCAGAAACGCGTTTTTCAGATCGGCAATGACGTCGTCGTTGAAGGCGTTGCGCACATCGGGGCGCGACAGCGTGATGGTGTGCACGCCAGCCAGGGTGGAAAATTTCAGGGCTGTGCTCATGTTTTGGACGCCTGTTCTGTTTGAAGGAAGTCCACCATGTCCAGCGCCGGGCAAGGCTGGCCCATGGCCGTCAAGGCCGCCGTGATCTGCCCGCGGTGGTGGGTGGCGTGGTTGAACACATGCGCCAAGGTGGCCGCAAACGGCAAGGACAGGGGGGCGCCTTGGCTGGTCTGGTAGTCCAGATGGCCATCAAAACGCTCGGCACTCCAGCTGGCGATCAGTGGCGTCCAGTTGGCCGATCCGCCCTTGATCGCCTGCGCCAGGCGTTCGCGATCGGGTTCAATTTCACTGTTCAGCGCCAACACGGGCGATTTGCCTTTGGCAAAACGCGCATACCAAAGCAGGTGCTCGGCCACCAGCATGTGGTTCAACGTGCCGTGGACGCTTTTGAAGAACAGACCCACGTCGCGTTGGTAGTCTTCGCCTGGCAGGCGCGAGACCGCCTCCAGCAGGCGGTGCGTGGCCCACACGTGGTAGGGCGCCTGGGTGTTGAAGTGGCGGTGCCAAGTGGATGCGTTGTTCAGTGTGTCCATGTGTCCAGCCCAGTCAGAGGGAATGAATTTGAAGAGTCATACCCATCACATGCGGAAAAGTCCAAATTTCGTCTCGGGAATCGGGGCGTTCAGCGATGCACTCAATCCCAGCGCCAACACGCGGCGGGTGTCCGCCGGGTCAATGATGCCGTCGTCCCAGATGCGGGCGGTGGCGTAATACGGGTGGCCTTGGTCCTCATATTGCTGCTTGATCGGGGCTTTAAAGGCCTCTTCTTCTTCCGTGCTCCACTGACCGCCCTTGCCCTCAATACCGTCGCGCTTGACAGTGGCCAAGACGCTCGCGGCTTGCTCGCCGCCCATGACAGAGATGCGGGCGTTGGGCCACATCCACAAAAATCGTGGCGCAAATGCACGGCCGCACATGCCATAGTTGCCGGCGCCAAAGCTGCCGCCGATGATGATGGTGAATTTGGGCACCGCAGCGGTGGCCACGGCCGTAACCATCTTGGCGCCATTGCGGGCGATGCCTTCGTTCTCGTATTTGCGCCCGACCATGAAGCCGGTGATGTTCTGCAAGAAGACCAGTGGGATCTTGCGCTGGCAGCACAGCTCGATGAAGTGCGCACCTTTGAGCGCCGACTCACTGAACAAGATACCGTTGTTGGCGATGATGCCCACCGGCATGCCTTCGATGCGGGCAAAGCCGCAAATCAGGGTGGTGCCAAAACGAGATTTGAATTCATCAAACTCCGAACCGTCCACGATGCGGGCAATGATTTCGCGCACATCAAAGGGCTTGCGCGTGTCCGTGGGAATCACGCCGTACAACTCTTGCGCATCCAACAGCGGCGGCACGGGTGCGTGCGTGGCGATGTTGGGGGCCTTTTGCGCGTTCAGGTTTTTCACAGCCTGCCGGGCCAGCGCCAGCGCATGCACATCGTTTTGCGCCAAATGGTCGGCTACACCCGACAGGCGGGTGTGCACATCGCCACCGCCCAAATCTTCGGCGCTCACCACCTCGCCGGTAGCGGCTTTGACCAGCGGCGGGCCGCCCAAGAAGATGGTGCCCTGGTTCTTGACGATGATGGTCTCGTCGCTCATGGCGGGCACATACGCGCCACCCGCCGTGCAACTGCCCATGACCACGGCGATTTGCGCAATGCCCAACGCACTCATGTTCGCTTGGTTGAAGAAAATGCGGCCGAAGTGGTCGCGGTCGGGAAAGACCTCGTCCTGATTGGGCAAGTTGGCCCCCCCGGAATCGACCAAATAGATGCAAGGCAAGTGGTTTTGCTGCGCGATCTCTTGCGCCCGCAAATGCTTTTTCACCGTGAGGGGGTAGTAGGTCCCGCCCTTCACTGTGGCGTCGTTGCACACGATCATGCAGTCCACGCCGCTCACGCGGCCAATGCCCACGATCACGCCCGAGCTGGGCGCATCGTTGTTGTACATGTTGAGTGCGGCCAGCGGTGCGACTTCGAGAAAAGGCGTGCCGGGGTCCAGCAGCATTTGCACGCGGTCACGCGGCAGCAACTTACCCCGGGCGATGTGCTTGGCGCGGGGGGCGTCACCGCCACCCAAAGCCACGCGCTCCAAGTGCGCATGCAGGTCATCCACCAGGCTGCGCATGGCTGCGGCGTTGTGCTGGAAATCGGCAGAACGTGGGTTCAGTTGTGAGTGCAAAACAGTCATGTGTCTTCCTTGGCTGTGGCCCGTGCACAGGGCAAACACCGCGCCTGTGGGCAATACCTGCCAGCTTAAGACCTGCGCCCGGTGGGGAGGGCGTCAAATAGGTTGCAAATCGTGCCACAATTTCAAGACCCATGAACCCACACTTGCCCGATCCACCTCACCCGATCCACACCGCCCGTGCTGAGACACCCATAGCCTTTGTAAAAGCCATTGCACAGGCCTACACCCAGCGCGGCATGGACCCACTGCCCGCCCTGGTCGAGGCACAAATTACGCCAAATTTATTGAGCCAAAAGGATGCACGCATCACCGCGCTGCAAATGGAGTGGCTATCAGCCACCGCCATGCGGGCGCTGGACGATGAGGCCCTGGGCTGGTTCAGCCGCCGCCTCCCTTGGGGCAGCTACGGCATGCTGGTGCGCGCCTCACTGACCGCCCCCACTTTGGGCGTGGCGCTGGCCCGCTGGTGCCGCCACCACGGTCTGCTGACCGACGACATTCGTTTGCAAGTCAGCACTGAGGCGGGCGTGGCGCATCTGCAATTGCATGAAAACTGCCCACGGGGCGCTTTGCAGGAATTTGCCGTGGTGTCGGTGCTGCGCAATGCTTTGGGCGTGGCCTGCTGGCTGACCGACTCGCGCATTCCGCTGCTGCAAACCACTGTGCGCTTTGCACCACCGCACCATGCCGACAGTTACCGTGTGCTGTTTGACGGCCCCACACAATTCAACGCGCCCGCGCACAGCCTGCAATTTGACGCAGGTTATCTGAGCCTGCCGGTGCGCCGCGACGAAGCTGCCTTGCAACGCATGCTGCAACGCGCCTTGCTGCTCACCGTCCGCCCTTACCGGCGCGACCGCTTGTTGGTGGAGAAAGTGCGCCAGACCCTGGCCGAACACCCTGAGCACAGCCGCAATGCCGATGACCTGGCGGCCTGGCTGAACCTGTCGGCCCGCACCTTGCACCGGCAACTCAAAGAGGAAGGCGCCAGCCTGCAACAACTCAAAGACGCGGTGCGCCGCGACCTGGCCACCGACCTGCTGCTGCGCACGCAGCGCCCCATCAAACAGATCGCCGCCGAGGTGGGGTTTCAGAACGAGAAGAGTTTCATGCGCGCCTTCAAAGGCTGGACGGGGCAAACGCCTGAAGAATTCAGACTGGCCAAGGTCCCTTGAGAGGCACTGACCTGTGCCGGACTCAAGCCAGACGCAGCTCGTGCATGCCAGTGAACACCCGCTGCGCGCCCGCCTGCAAGAGCGGCGCGTGTTCGGCGGGTGACGCGGCATAGGCCCACACCGTCGCACCAGCAGCCACACCGGCCGTGATGCCCACGGTGGTGTCTTCCACCACCAAGCAACGTGCCGGGTCCATCTGCAAATGGGCCGCAGCGGCCAAATACACATCAGGGTGCGGTTTGCTGCGGGGCATTTCGTGGCCACTGAAAATACGGCCTTCAAAAAAGTGCATGAGGCCCACTTGCTTGAGCATCATCTCGACCTTGAAGCGGTCAGCGCCGGAGGCCACAGCGATGCGACCTTGGCAATGGTCATGCAGATGCGCCACCGCCTCGTGCACGCCTTCAATGGCGGTGATGCTTTGCGTCAAACGCTCATTGCGAAGTGCAAAAAACTGCGCCAGCCATTCGTCGGTGAGCGGCTGACCGGTGTGCGCCTCGATGGTGGTGCGCTGGCTTTTGACGGTATGACCCACAAAGCGCTGCATGCACTCGGCCAGCGTCATGCGCCAGCCTTGCGCTTCAAACATGTCGCGCAGCACGCCGCAGGTGATGGCCTCGCTGTCCACCAGCACACCGTCGCAGTCAAACAAAATGGCTTCAAAGTTCATGGGTGAGATGATAGGGGGCATTGTGCAGATGCTCTGAGTCAAGCCTTAAAGCGCATCGCCGTCCACATAAAACCAGCGATCGCCATCTGCGGCGGGTTCGCGCACAAAGCGGCTGCGCTCATGTTGGCGAACGGCTTTGCCGCCGACCCGAAAGCGCGCGACAAACTCCACCTCGGCGGTATCTGTCCCTGTAACGCGGTGATGCTTGATCTCCAAGCCCAACCATTTGCCGCCAGCTTCGAGCGTCAGCTCAGCAGGGCGTTGGCTGCTGTGCCAAGTCGCCAACAAATACGGCACGTCACCCTGCACAAAGGCGCTGTAACGTGAGCGCATGAGGCGTTCAGCATCAGGGGC
The DNA here is from genome assembly GCF_000293865.2 of Limnohabitans sp. Rim28. GTDB lineage: Bacteria > Pseudomonadota > Gammaproteobacteria > Burkholderiales > Burkholderiaceae_C > Limnohabitans_A. Next base: position 23,236 of record NZ_ALKN02000006.1, read on the forward strand.
TGGCTGACCTGCGTGCAGTGGGCCGCAGCAGTCAGTCAAAGCGAGTGGCTGGCCTTTGGCACTTGTGCGGCCGCAGGGGCATGGCACCGCCATCAAGCGCCTTTGCGCGCCGCGCTTTCAGCTTTGTGCTGTTCCATCGTGACGACAGGGCCTCCGACTTTTTTCCAGGCGGCAAAACCACCGTCGATGTGGGCCACATTGGTCATGCCCATGTCTTGCAGGGTTTTGGTGGCCAGGGCGCTGCGCCAGCCTGCGCCGCAAAACAAGATGAATTGTTTGCTCTCGTCGGCGAACACGGGCTTGAAGTAGGGCGAGGCCGGGTCCACCCAAAATTCCAACATGCCCCGAGGCGCGAGCAATGCGCCCGGGACTGTGCCGTCGCGCTCCAACTCACGCGGGTCGCGGATGTCGACGATCTGCACGCTGGGGTCGCTCATGCGGGCGCGAACCGTTTCCACGCTGTGCGTCGTGACCTGGGCCATGGCTTGGTCAACAAGCACTTGAAAACCTTGGGTGATGGGCATGTGTTTCTCCTTGAATAGACGGCAAAACTGCCGACTTTATTTGCGCCAAAAATGTGAACTGAACAACACCAGGACCGACAGCAACTCCAGTCGGCCCAGCAGCATGGCAAAACTCAGGACACTCAGCTGAAAAGGGTTGAGGTTGCCATAGTTGCCCGATGGCCCGACCTCGCCCAGACCGGGTCCGATGTTGTTGACCGTGGCGATCACAGCCGAAAACGCGGTGACGATGTCCAAGCCGCTGAGCAAGAGCAACATGCTCAAGCTCATGGTGGCTCCGCCATAAATGAGCATGAAGCCCAGCACCGCCGTCATGACCGACATGGGAATCACCGAGCCGCCCAGCGTCACCGGGTTGATGACGCGCGGATGAATGATGCGCACCAACTCACGACGTGCCTGCTTGACCAACAAAATCATGCGCACCAGCTTGATACCGCCGCCCGTAGACCCCGCACACGACACAAAGCAACCCAAGAACATCAGCAAAATCGGTGCGAACACGGGCCATTGCGCGTAATCGGTGGCGGCATAACCCGTGGTGGTGGCCAAAGACACCACATGAAAGGCGCTGATGCGCAAGGCCTCCAACGCGTCGTTGTAAACACCATGCACCAAGAGCAAGGCCATGACCAACAAAGTGGCAAGCACCAGCACGGCCAAATAGGTGCGGATTTCGCGATCCTTGCTGATGGGCGAAAAGGAGCGGCTGCGCAAGACCACAAAGTAGCGCACAAAGCTGATGCCGGCCAGGGTCATGAACACGATGGCGACCCACTCGATCATGGGCGAATTGAAGTGCCCAAAACTGGCGTCATAAGAAGAAAAGCCCCCCAGACCCATGGTGGTGCACATGTGCATGAAGGCGTCGGCCCAACTCATGCCCGCCCAGCGGTAAGCCAGCAAGCAAGCGGCCGAAAACAAAAAGTAAACGCCCCACAAACCCCGCGCGGTCTCGGCAATTCGGGGCGTGAACTTGGTGTCTTTCATGGGGCCAGGGGTTTCGGTCTTGTAGAGCTGCATCCCACCCAGACCCAACATGGGCAAGACCGCCACCACCAACAGCATGATGCCCAAGCCGCCCATCAACTGCAAAAAGCAGCGCCAAATGTTGACCGATACCGGCAAGTGCTCAAGCCCCGACAACGCGGTGGCCCCGGTGGCCGTGAGCGCGCTCATGGCCTCAAAGTAAGCTTTGAACCAAGTGATCTCGGGCACCAAAAACATGAGGGGCAAGGCCGAATAGGCCGGCAAGACCAGCCACACCATGTTGACCAACAAGAAGCCGTCTTTGGTCTTCAACTCACGCCGATGCTTGTGCGTGACCCATGCCAACACCAGACCACTGCAGACGGTCAAGCCAAAGCCAGCGAGCCAAATCCATTGCAAGTCGTGGTGGTCTTCAAACCAGGCCCAGATGCCGGGCACCAAAAACGTGACCGAAAACGCGATCAAAATGCGCGCCATCAAGGCCAAGACTGGCGAGAAGAAGGTGAGCATCAGCCAAAGAAGGTCGCGCTGACCTGAAAAAGTTTTTCCACCGCACGCACATCCTGTTTATTGGGAATGAACAAGACGATGTGGTCATTGGCTTCGATCAAGGTGTCATGGTGTGGCATCAGCACCTCGGAGTTTTTGCCCTCGCCACGCACAATGGCGCCCATGCTCACCCCCTTGGGCAGCTGGATGTCTTCGACACGCCGACCCACCAACTTCGAGGTTTTGAGGTCGCCCCGCGCAATGCCCTCCAAGGCCTCGGCCGCACCCCGACGCAGGCTGTGCACCGCCGCCACATCGCCCCGACGCAGGTGCGCCAGCAGCTCACCGATCACGGTTTGCGCGGGAGAAATGGCGATGTCGATGGTGCTGCCTTGCATCATGTCGGCATAGGCGCGGCGGTTGATCAAGGCCATCACACGCCCGGCCCCCATGCGCTTGGCCAACATGGCCGACATGATGTTGTCTTCGTCGTCGCTGGTCAGCGCCAAAAACAAGTCCATCTCGCCCACATTTTCTTCGTGAAGCAGGTCCTCGTCAGCGCCGTCACCATTCAGGATGAGCATGCTGGAGGGCAACTGACTGGCCAGGTACTCGCAACGCTTTTTGTCCCGCTCGATCAGCTTCACGTCGTACTGGTCCGCCAAAATGCGCGCCAAACGCAAGCCCACCTTGCCGCCCCCGGCCAGCATGAGGCGCCGAACGGGTTGGTCGGTTTTATGGATACCGGACAACACCACGGGGATCTTGCGGGTGTCGGCCAGCACAAACACCTCGTCGCCCGGCAAGATGCAGGTCTCGGGCAGCGCGTCCACTTGCGTGTCTTGCCGGTACAGCGCCACCACGCGCATCTCGGCATCCGGTAAGCGGTCACGAAACTCGGCGATGGTGTGGTTCACCAACAGGCTGTCGGCCGCTGCGCGCACCACGATCAGGCTCACACGGCCCTCGGCAAATTCGAGCACCTGCAAGGCCTCGGGGTACTGGATCAGCTGCTGGATGTAGCGCATCACCGACTCTTCGGGGCAGATCACATGGTCCACCGCAAAACCGGATTTACCCAACAAGGCGTCACCCTCGTTGAATTCGGGCGAACGCAGCCGTGCGATGGTGGTGGGCACGTTGAAGACGTCGTGGGCGATTTTGCAAACCACCAAATTCGACTCGTCGGCTGCCGCGCAGGCAATCAGCATGTCGGCGTCCTGGGCCCCGGCCTCGCGCAGGACCGAAGGCTGGATGCCGTTGCCCACCACACCACGCAGGTCCAAACGCTCTTCCAACAAGCGCAGACGTGCCGGGTCTTGGTCGATGACGGTGATGTCGTTTTGCTCGGAAACCAGGCTTTCAGCGACGCTTTCGCGCACTCGGCCGGCACCCAGGATGATGATGTTCATGAGGCCTGATGATACGGGAGCCCACCCCTGGAACCGCCCGCCTTGTCCCTCAAAGCGCCCGCTGGATGATGATTTTTTGCACGTCGCTGGTGCCTTCGTAGATTTGGCACACGCGCACATCGCGGTAGATGCGCTCGACCGGGAAGTCGCTCACATAGCCGTAACCGCCCAGGGTCTGGATGGCCGCAGAGCACACCATTTCAGCCGCCTCGCTGGCAAACAGCTTGGCCATGGCCGCTTCTTTCAGGCAGGGGCGACCGGCATCGCGCAGGCTGGCCGCGTGCCAAATGAGTTGGCGAGCCGCTTCGAGTTGCGTGGCGCAATCGGCCAAACGGAAACCCACCGCCTGGTGGTTGAAGATGGCGGTGCCAAAACTTTCGCGCTGCTTGGCGTAGTCGATGGCCACATCGAGCGCGCTGCGCGCCATGCCCAAACTTTGCGCGGCAATGCCGATGCGACCACCCTCGAGCGAGGACAGGGCAATCTTGTAGCCCTCGCCTTCCTGGCCGATCAGGTTTTCGGCGGGGATGCGGCAATTGTCGAAATTGATCTGCGCGGTGTCGCTGCTGTGCTGGCCCAGTTTGTCTTCCAGGCGCGCCACCGTGTAGCCGGGCGTTCGGGTGGGCACGATGAAGGCGCTCAGGCCTTTTTTGCCTGCGCCCTTGTCGGTCACGGCAATCACCACCGCCACGTCGCCGTTCTGGCCGCTGGTGATGAACTGCTTGACGCCGTTGATCACGTAGCCCTCGCCGTCTTTCACGGCCGTGGTGCGCAGCGCAGAAGCGTCCGAGCCCACATGCGGCTCGGTCAGGCAAAACGCGCCCAGCATCTGGCCTTGGGCCAAGGGCGTGAGCCACTGTGCTTTTTGCGCGGCATTGCCGTACATCATGAGGATGGCGTTCACCGGGCAGTTGGTCACGCTGATGGTGGTGCTGACGCCGCCGTCACCGGCGGCGATCTCTTCGAGCACCAGCGCCAGTGTCACATAGTCCAGGCCCGCACCACCCAACTCTTCGGGCACGCAAATGCCATACGCGCCCAACTCGGCCAGGCCCTTGTGCGCTGCTTTGGGAAAATGGTGTTTTTTGTCCCACTCGGCGGCGTGGGGCCACAACTCGCGCTGCGCAAAGTCGCGCACGGCCTCACGGATCATTTCCTGGTCAGGGGTCAGCAGCATGTCGGTCTTTCTTTACGGGGTCACCACGGCAGGGTCTGGCCGTCGTGGTTCAAAAATGCGCCGCGGTGCTTCGGGTCGCGTTGTTCAAGGATGCGATTCAATGTCTGGCGCAGGCTGCTGGCGCTTTGCTCGGGCGTGAGAGGGGCGGCCGCGCCACCCATATCGGTCTGCACCCATCCAGGGTGAATGGCCAGTACGGTCACATCGGGCTGCTCGGCTTGGGTACAGCGCACGACCATGTTGAGGGCGGCCTTGCTCACGCGGTACAGCGCGGCGTTGCCGCTGGTGGTTTCTTGCTGGCTGCCCATGATGGAGCTGATGCAGGCGATCACGCCTTTTGTCTCTTGCACCATGGGCACGATCTGCGGGATGACCTGCATCGCCCCCATCACATTGGTGTGCATGACGGCGTCAAAGCGGTCGCGGGTGGGCGGATTGCTGGCGCTGTTGCGGTCCACCACGCCCGCCACATAAATGGCCAGGTCGATTTTTTCGCCGTCGAGCTGCCAAGACAGCCCAGAGTTGCTGGCCGGGTTGGCCACATCCAGGCGCAGGGTTTGCGCGCCCAAGGCCTTCAGGCGTTCAAGCCCCTCATCGCTGCGGGCTGTCGCGATGACACGCCAGCCCTCTTGGATGTACTGGCGTGCCAGTTCAAAACCAATGCCGCGGGACGCGCCCATGAGCAGGACCGTCGGCATCTGTCAGACCAGTTCCAACGCCACCGCCGTGCCTTCGCCGCCGCCGATGCACAGCGTGGCCAGGCCCTTCTTGAGGCCACGGGCCTTGAGGGCGTGGATCAGGGTGACCATGATGCGCGCACCGGATGCGCCAATGGGGTGACCCAAGGCGCAGGCGCCACCGTTCACGTTGACCTTGTCGTGCGGCACGTTCAGCTCTTTCATGAGGGCCATGGGCACCACGGCAAAGGCTTCGTTGACTTCCCACAGGTCCACGTCTTGCACCGTCCAACCCGCTTTGGCCAAGGCCTTTTGCGTCGCGCCCACCGGGGCGGTGGCAAACCACTCGGGCTCTTGCGCGTGGGTGGCGTGGCTGACGATGCGGGCCAGCGGTTTGCAACCGAGCTTGGCGGCGGTGCTTTCGCGCATCAGCACCATGGCGGCCGCGCCGTCGTTGATGGAGGAGCTGCTGGCGGCGGTGATGGTGCCGTCTTTCTTGAAAGCGGGCTTGAGGCTGGTGATCTTGTCGAGCTTGACTTTGCCGGGGCCTTCGTCGATGGACACCACGCGCTCGCCGCTGCGGTCCTTGACAGTGACAGGCGTGATCTCGGCGGCAAACGCGCCCGACGCGGTGGCGGCCTTGGCGCGCTGCACGCTGGTGGTGGCAAAGTGGTCTTGCTCGGCGCGGGTGAAGCTGTACTTGGCGGCGCAGTCTTCGCCAAAGGTGCCCATGCTGCGGCCGGCTTCATACGCGTCTTCCAGGCCGTCGAGCATCATGTGGTCGTAAATCTTGTCGTGGCCCATGCGGTAACCGCCACGGCCCTTGAGCATGAGGTAAGGCGCGTTGGTCATGCTTTCCATGCCGCCGGCCACCAGCACATCGTGCGTGCCGGCCACCAGCATGTCGTGCGCGAACATGGCCGCGCGCATGCCCGAGCCGCACATTTTGGACAGGGTGACGGCGCCGGCGCTCTTGGGCAAACCGCCCTTGAAACCGGCCTGACGGGCCGGGGCCTGGCCTTGGCCTGCCATCAGGCAGTTGCCAAACAGCACTTCGGTGACGAGTTCGGGGCTGATGCCCGCACGCGCCACAGCGGCCTGGATGGCGGCGCCGCCCAGGTCGTGGGCGGCCAACGCGGAAAAGTCGCCCTGGAAGCTGCCCATGGGGGTGCGGGCGGCGCTGACGATGACGATGGGGTCATGAGACATGGTGAAGCCTTTCAAGTGTTTGTGTCTTTGTGGATGTCGGCAATGATGAGGTGTTCGCCAGTTTCTTCTTCGGCGATGTGGCGGATGTAGGCCACGAAATCGGGGTCTTCGCCGCGCAGCAAGAGGGGCAAGGATTGGCGGAAATCGTCCCGACGGCACCACTCGCGCATGTAGTCGTCCCAAGAGTTCCAACGGCGCTGTTCGGTGACGCTCATCTTCTCTCGGAACGCGATCAGGAAGGCGCGCTCAAACAGCGCAATGAGCATGTCGAAGATGATCAACATGCGTTCTCTTTGCTCAGGCGTTGGTTCAGGCAGCGCTGGGTTGGTGCGCAGTTGTAAATCGGCGTGGTCCAGCACCACTTTCAAAAAGTCGTTGTAGGCATCTGACAGGTGCTGGTAGGCCTCTTCTTCTTCGTTTTCGCGCTCCTTGCGCTGCTCCACCCAAAACACCCATGCGGCATACGGCAAGCCGAACACGGTCACCGCATAACTGCCCATCTCCAGAAGTTCTGCCAAGCTCATGGGCACACGGCGCTCAGCCGCCTCTCGGATAGCGCTTGAGCGCACTGCGAAACACACTGAGCACCTCACCGGGATGGGTCATGCTCACCCCCAGGTCTTTGGCCAGGCCATCCTTGATGCCGTAACACCAACCATGCACGCTGAGTTTCTGGCCACGGGCCCAGGCGTCTTGCACCACATTGGTCAGCGCCACATTGCCCACTTGCTCGATCACATTCATCTCGCACAAGGCATCCTCTTGCTCGGGCACCGTGAGGTGATCGAGGCGGCGACGGTGGCGCACTTTGACGTCGTGCACATGGCGCAACCAGTTGTCAACCAGCCCGACGCGCAAGCCACGCAAGGTGGCCAGCACGCCACCACAACCGTAATGGCCCACCACCATGATCTGCTCGACCTTCAGGACATCCACCGCGTACTGAATCACCGACAAAGCGTTCAAGTCAGAGTGCACGACCAAGTTGGCCACATTGCGGTGCACAAACACTTCGCCCGGATCCAGCCCGGTGATCTGGTTGGCAGGCACCCGACTGTCCGAACAACCGATCCACAAAAATTTCGGGTTTTGTTGGTTGGCCAAACGGGTGAAAAACTCGGGGTCTTCGCGCTTCATGCGCGCAGCCCATTCGCGGTTATTGGCAAGCAGTGTTTGCATCTGGCTGGGCTCAACAGGTTTCGGCAAACAACTCACGGCCGATCAGCATGCGGCGAATCTCGCTCGTGCCCGCGCCAATTTCGTACAACTTGGCGTCGCGCCACAAGCGGCCCAGGGGGTACTCGTTGATGTAGCCATTGCCGCCGAAAATTTGCACCCCTTCACCGGCCATCCAGGTGGCTTTCTCGGCCGTCCACAAAATGACGCTGGCGCAGTCCTTGCGCACCTGACGCACATGCTCGGCACCCAACAAGTCGAGGTTCTTGGCCACGGTGTAAGCGAACGAGCGTCCGGCCTGCAGCACGGTGTACATGTCGGCCACTTTGCCCTGAATCAGCTGGAACTCGCCAATGCTTTGGCCAAACTGCTTGCGGTCGTGGATGTAGGGGATCACGTTGTCCATGACGGCTTGCATGATGCCCAAGGGGCCACCCGTGAGCACAGCGCGCTCGTAGTCCAGGCCGCTCATCAGCACTTTGGCGCCATTGTTCAGGCCACCCAGAATGTTCTCAGCGGGCACTTCAACGTTGTTGAACACCAGCTCGCCCGTGTGGCTGCCGCGCATGCCCAGCTTGTCGAGCTTTTGGGCGATGGAAAAGCCCTTCATGCCCTTCTCAATCAGAAAGGCCGTCACGCCGCGTGCGCCCAACTCGGGCTCGCTCTTGGCATACACCACCAGGGTGTCGGCGTCGGGGCCGTTGGTGATCCACATCTTGGAGCCATTGAGCAGGTAATAACCGCCCTTGTCTTCGGCCTTGAGCTTCATGCTCAGCACGTCCGAACCTGCGCCGGGTTCGGACATCGCCAGTGCGCCCACATGCTCACCGCTGATGAGCTTGGGCAGGTACTTGGCGCGCTGCTCGGGCGTGCCGTTGCGCTTGATCTGGTTGACACACAGGTTGGAATGCGCGCCGTAGCTCAGTCCGACAGAGGCGCTGGCACGGGAAATCTCTTCCATCGCGATCATGTGCGCCAAATAGCCCATGTTGGCGCCGCCGTATTCCTCGCCCACGGTGATGCCCAGAACACCCAGGTCGCCCATCTTGCGCCACAGGTCCATCGGGAACTGGTCGCTCTGGTCAATCTCGGCGGCGCGGGGGGCGATTTCGGCTTGGGCGAAGTCGCGCACGGCGTCGCGCAGGGCGTCGATGTCTTCACCGAGTTGAAAGTTCAGGCCGGGCAAGTTGTTCATGGGGTCTCCGTTAGGGGGGGTGCGTGGGGTGCCGAACACCCAAGGTCAATAAGTTTTAGTCACTGGCACGAGGGTTTGCTGCATCAGGGCACAGTCCGATCGTTTGCCGCTGTCATCGATGTGCACCAACTCGGCCGTGGTCACGATGATGCGTTTGCCCGCCTTGGTGACGCGGCCAATGGCGCGAATCTCTCCACCTTGAAAGCTGGCGAGAAAGTTGATTTTGTACTCCACTGTGGTGACCTCCATGCCTGCGGGTGCAACCGTCAAGGCGGCGTAACCGCCCGCGATGTCGGCCAATGCGCCCATGGCCCCGCCATGAAAGCCGCCCTGTTGCTGGGTCACCTTGTCGCTGTAGGGCAAAGCCAACTCGACCTGGCCCTCGGTGGCCGACAACAGGCGCACGCCCAAGTGGTTCATCATGCCTTGTCGCGCCAGGCTTTGGGCAACGCGCTCGTGGGCAGAAATGGCAGAAGTCACATCACATCCAAGGTTGAATCACAGACCACCACTGTAATTGACGTTTACGTCAACGTCAATCCAAAAACCACCACCATCCCACGACAGCCTCAGGCCGATTTGCCGCTTTTAGTGGCTTTGACCAGCAAATTACGGGTCTCTTTTTCGTGGGTTTTGACCTCGTCCAGGGTCGCCTCCAGGTCAGACAACTGAGACTCCAGCTGTTGCCGGTGTTCCGCCAAGACCACCAAAAACTTTTTGAGCTGAGGCACCGTGTCGCGCGGGCTGTCGTACATGTCGATCAGGTCTTTGGCCTCGTTCAGTGACAGCCCCAGGCGTTTTGCCCGCAAAGTCAGTTTGAGCCGGGTGCGGTCTCGGGCGGAATACACACGGTTGCGCCCGCCCGGCCCAGAGCGCTCAGGCTCAAGCAAGCCCATGTCCTCGTAAAAGCGGATGGCGCGGGTGGTCAGGTCAAATTCCTGAGCCAAATCACTGATCGTGTACGTGTTCGCCATGGCATGGGTCCCCTGAGCTTGCGCAAGAGGGACAGGCCCATCCAATGCCGCCCCCTAGAATGAAATGCATGTTTGACGTTAACGTCAACGTCAAAGCCCGAATGCTAACCCAAACCCCTGCCGCCATGACCCCATCGCCCTCCGAAGCTCTGGCCCACAAGGTCGATGCCCCAACGACGGGGCGCTCGCCCCCATCCGACTTGAATTACCCGCTGCAAGAACAACTACCGGGTCTGGGTGCCGCCCTGGAAGTGGCACCTGGCGTGTTTTGGATGCGCATGAGCCTGCCCTTTGCTTTGAACCACATCAACCTCTGGTTGCTCCGTGATCGACTGCCCCACCCCAGCCAATCCGGCGTGTGGCAAGAAGGCTGGACGGCCGTCGATTGTGGTGTTGACAACCCCGCCACTCGAGAAGCTTGGCTGCAAGTCGAAGCCCAAGTGTTGCAAGGCCTGCCCATCTTGCGCGTGCTGGCCACGCACATGCACCCCGATCACATGGGCTTGGCCCACTGGCTTTGCGAACGCTGGCAAGCCCCCCTGTGGATGAGCACCAGCGAATACCAATCGGCCCTGCTGGCGTGCCATGGCTTGTCTAACTTTGGGGGTGACCCGACGGTGCGGTTTTTCAACGCCCATGGCTGGAACAAAGCCGAAGATCTGGCGGTGGTGCAGTCGCGCATGGGTTATTACCCCAGCATGGTGCCCAGGGTGCCGGGTTCTTATGTGCGCCTGATGTCGGGCATGCAGGTCCGCATCGGCGACCGCCTCTGGCAGTGCATCAGTGGCTACGGCCACTCTCCCGAACACATGGCCTTGCTCGATGACACCCAGCAACTGATGATCAGCGGCGACATGCTGTTGCCGTCCATTTCGACCAATGTCAGTGTTTATGCGATGGAGCCCGATGGCAACCCTTTGCAGCATTTTTTAGACTCCTTGGACAAGATGCAGCACCTTCATGACGACACCTTGGTCTTGCCCTCGCACGGCCGCCCCTTTCAAGGTGCGGCCGCCCGCATCGCCCAACTGCGCAGCCACCACGCTGAACGTTTGGAAGAATTGCTGATCGCTTGCACCAAGCAGGCCTTGTGCGCCCACGATGTTTTGCCTTTGATCTTCAAACGCGCACTGGACGTGCACCAAACCACCTTTGCCATGGGTGAAGCCGTGGCCCATCTGAACCTGCTGTGGCTGGACGGGCGCCTCTCACGCGAACAAGATGCCGCGGGCATTTACCGGTTCAAGACCCTCGCACCTCAGTCGTCGGCCAAACCCACCGGGGATTGACGCAAAGCTTTGCGCCGCTGCGCGTAGTCGGGCATGACCTCGCCCACGGTCTCCCAAAAGCGGGGGCTGTGGTTCATCTCGCGCAGGTGGGCCAGCTCGTGCACCACCACATAGTCGATTTGGCTGATGGGCAGATGGATCAAACGCCAGTTCAGCCGGATGTGGCCATCGTTGCGGGCGCTGCCCCAACGCGTGCTGGCGCTGGACAAACTGAGTTTTTGCCAACGCACCCCCAGCAGCGGCGCGAAATGGTGCAAGCGCTCTTCAAACAAACGCTTGGCTTGCTTTTTGAGCCAAACCTGCGCGGCATCGCGCACCTGCGTGACCGAGGCATCGGGCGGTACTGTGACCGGCAGCACTTGGTCAGGCGAGAGGTCGTGCCCCAGCACGCGGCCCACGCCACGCTCCAGCACACACAGCTGCACCGTACGCCCCAAAAAAGGCACCTCGGCGCCATGTCGCCACTCAATGGCTTTTTGAAACTGCTCGGTTTGCCGTTCTCTGAATTGCTGCAGCTTGGCCACAATCCAAGCGCTTTTTTCTTGCACAGCGGCATCCACCTCGCGCAGCGTCACCCAATTGGGGGCGCGCACCACCAAGCCATCGGCCCCGACCAAAAAGCCAATGCTTTTGCGGCGCGAACGCTCGAACCGAAACGACACCAACACGCCTTGCAGCTGGGCATGCCGGTTCGCGGCTGGATGGACAAAGCCCGTGGCGGGGGGCTGCGCGGCATCTGGGGCCACGGTGGGCGCACGGGCAGTGGCATCAGCCGCCGGTAGCGGGGCCGGTGAAGGGTTTGAGGCTTGCGTCGGTGAAGGCACCGTGGTGGGCACCACCGGGTCTCCCCCGGTGAAGAAATCGAGCACAAATTGCAAAGGCGCTCGCATGACTTGCCTCTTTAGGGGTCAGTTCCCGGCCACCGCCGGGTAGGCCTCAGGGTCGAGCCGGTGCATCTCGGACTCGATCCAAGACTCCACTTCGAGCATCAACTCGTCGGCGCTGCGGCCTTCGCTGGAAATGGCGCGACCGATCGAAATGTCGACGACCCCCGGTGTTTTCACAAACGCTTTGGTGGGCCAGCAGCGCGCCGAAGTGACCGCAATCGGGATGACGGGGACGCCCGCTGCAATGGCCAGACGCGCACCACCGCTTTTGTATTCGCCTTTTTGACCGCGCGGGATGCGGGTGCCTTCAGGAAACATGATGACCCACACGCCGTCAGCCATGAGGCGGCGGCCTTGCTGCACCACCTTGGCAAAGGCACGCGAGCGCTGCTTGCGGTCGATGTGGATCATGTCCAAACGGCCCATGGCCCAGCCAAAAAAAGGCACGCTGAGCAACTCTTTCTTGAACACATAAGCCAAAGGGTGCGGCATGATCGCAGGCATCACAAAGGTTTCCCAGGTGGACTGGTGCTTGACCAACAAAACCGCAGGGTCCTTGGTGCCCAAAGGCAAGTTTTCCATGCCCTGGATGCGGTTTTCAATGCCTAAGATCCAGGTGCCACTGTTCACCGCCAGGCGCAGCCAAGCAGCACAAATCCAGTACAGGCGCGTGCTGCTGACAAAGTAAGAGACCACCACCACAAACAGCGCCCAAGGCACCACCGTGATGGCCATCCAAAGCACATGGGCAAGCGAGCGAATAAAGTTCATGCAGAAGTTGGTCAGGTGGGTTTCAAGGACTGACCGTCGGGGCCATGCCGTGCTGCGGGGTGGCAGCGTTGCCCAAGAAATGGTCGACAAAGGCCGCCAAATCGGCATGGACTTGGGTGTCGGGCGGGAACCCTGCCGGCAAACTGTTGACATCCCCTCGGGCATGGCGTCCGCTCAACACCCAATGCGGCGCACAACCGGCGGCCTGTGCCGCCTGCATGTCACGCAGCCTGTCGCCCACATAAGGCACGCCCTTCAGGGCAATGCCATAGCGCTCTTCAATTTGGTGCAGCAAACCTGGCGCAGGCTTGCGGCAGTTGCAGCCTTCGTCTGCCGCGTGGGGACAATAAAAAATCGCATCAATCCGCCCCCCCAAAGCGGCCAGAGACTTGAGCATGAAGGCGTGCACCGCATTGAGCGCGGCCATGTCAAAAAGCCCACGTCCCAAGCCCGACTGGTTGGTGGCCAACACCACATGGAACCCAGCGTGGTTCAGGCGGCTGATGGCCTCCAAAGCGCCGGGCAGGGGGTGCCACTCCTCGGGCGATGTGACGAACTCTTCACTGGCCCGGTTGATGGTGCCATCGCGGTCCAAAATGACGAGCTTGGTGTGCATGGGCGCTTTCCGTTCAGGTCGCCAAGCGCGACAAATCGGCCACACGGTTCATGGCCACATGCAGCGATTTGAGCAGGCCCTGGCGGTTCAGGCGCAGGTCCATTTCTTCGGCGTTGACCATCACGTCGTCAAAGAATGCATCCACCGGGGCGCGCAGCGCAGCCAAGGTTTGCAGGCTGGCGGTGTAGTCGCCCGCCAAGAACAGCGCCTCGGATTCGGGCAACAACTTTTGCATGGCGGCGTGCAGGCTTTTTTCGGCGTCTTCTTGCAGCAGCGCGGGGTTGACGTGGGCATCCACCTCACCGGCTTTCTTGAGGATGTTGCCAATGCGCTTATTGGCTGCGGCCAAGGCCGGGCTTTCGGGCAAGGCGGCAAAGGCGCGCACGGCTGCCAAGAACAAGTTGACCTGACCCAGACGGGCGGGGCGCAGGGCCATGACGGCATCGACCTCTTGCGCGCTGAAGCCATGCTCGCGCAGGCTGCCAGACAGGCGGTCGTAGAAAAAATCGATCAGCGCTTCAGGATGGCCTGAAATCTTGTCGCCAAACACGGGCACAGACAAAGCCAACAATTCGGGCAAACCCAAGGCCATGTCTTTTTCGGTCAGCATGCGGATCACACCCAAAGCGTGGCGGCGCAGCGCAAACGGGTCTTTGTCGCCCGTGGGCACGTTGCCAATGCCAAACATGCCCACCAAAGTTTCGAGCTTGTCGGCCAGTGCCACCACCAAGCCCACCTTGTTGCGCGGCAACTCATCACCCGCAAAACGGGGTTTGTAATGGTCTTCAATCGCCTCGGCCACTTCATTTGAAAGACCATCGTGGCGGGCGTAGTAAGCCCCCATGGTGCCCTGCAACTCAGGGAACTCGCCCACCATGTCGGTCAAAAGATCCGTCTTGGCCAGGCGTGCAGCCTGTTCGGCTTGCTTGGCCAGCAGTTCACCACCCAGTTGCTGGCCGATGGCTTTGGCGATGGCGCAGACACGCGCCATGCGTTCGCCTTGCGTGCCCAGCTTGTTGTGGTAAACCACTTTGGACAGACCCTCGACACGCGACTCCAGCGTTTTCTTGCGGTCTTGGTCAAAGAAAAATTTGGCATCGGCCAGGCGCGGGCGCACCACGCGCTCGTTGCCGCCGATCACGAACGAAGCGTCATCGGGGGTGATGTTGCTGACCACCAAAAAACGGTTCGTCAGCTTGCCCGATGCGTCGAGCAAGGGAAAGTATTTTTGGTTGGCCTTCATGGTGAGGATCAGGCACTCTTGCGGCACGCCCAAGAACTCCTGCTCAAACTGGCAAGTCAACACATTGGGCCGCTCCACCAGCGCGGTCACTTCGTCGAGCAGGGCGTCGTCCTCAATCGGCTGGCAACCGCCACCGACTTGGGCTGCAGCGGCTTGCAACTGGCGCACGATCTCGGCGCGACGCTCGGCAAAGCTGGCGATGACTGCGCCATCGCGCTTGAGCAGGTTGTCGTATTGGTCTGCATGCGGCAGCACCACGGGCGAGACCTTGGCCTCAAAACGATGGCCCTGCGTGCTGTTGCCCGCTGTCAGGCCCAGCGCTTTGACAGGCACCACGGTGCTGCCATGCAAAGCGATCAGGCTGTGCGCAGGGCGCACAAAGTTCACACTGCTCCAGCCTGGCAGTTCGCAATCGGTCTCCAGCTGGTACTGCATGACTTTGGGAATCGGCAACTTGGCCAGCGCTTCTTCCAAGGCCTTTTGCAAACCGGTTTGCAGCGATGCGCCTTGGACCACGCTGTCATAAAACAAGGCTTCGGCTTTGCCGTCAGGGGCACGCTTGAGCGCGGCCACAGCGGCAGCCGGGTCGCTCACGTCGGCGCCCAGGGCTTGCAGTTTTTTCAGCAAGGCGGGTGTGGCGCTGCCGTTGGCATCCAAGCCCACGGCCACCGGCATGAGTTTTTGTTGCACGGCTTTGTCGACCGCTTGTGCGGACACGCCAGTCACATGCGCCGCCAAACGGCGGGGCGAGGCAAAAGCAGTCACCACCGCATCGGCGGCGGCCAGACCCTGAGCCTTGAGTTGTTCGGCCAGCACGCCTGAGAAGGCAGCGCCCAATTTGTTGAGCGCCTTGGGCGGCAGCTCTTCCACAAACAGTTCCACCAGCAGATTTTGTGTCGTCATGTTGTGCTCCCTCAGGCGGCTTTCTTGGGCATTTGCGCAACCCATTCACGCGGGGCCATCGGGAAGTCCAGACGTTCGCGGCTTTCGTAATAACTCTGGGCCACGCTGCGCGCCAGATTGCGGATGCGGCCGATGTAAGCGGCGCGCTCGGTCACGCTGATCGCGCCGCGCGCGTCCAGCAGGTTGAAGGTGTGCGCGGCCTTGAGCACTTGCTCATAGGCGGGCAGCGCCAATTGCTGCACGATCAGGTTTTGCGCCTGTTTTTCGTGCGCACCAAAGGCCGTGAACAAGAATTCAGCATCGCTGTGCTCGAAGTTGTAGGTCGACTGCTCCACCTCGTTTTGGTGGTACACGTCGCCATAACTCAGGGTATCGGTCCACTTCAGGTTGTAGACGTTGTCCACCCCCTGCAAATACATGGCCAAGCGCTCCAAGCCGTAGGTGATCTCGCCCGTGATCGGCTTGCAGTCGATACCGCCCACTTGCTGAAAATAGGTGAACTGCGTGACTTCCATACCGTTCAACCAAACTTCCCAGCCCAGCCCCCAAGCGCCCAGGGTGGGGTTTTCCCAATCGTCTTCGACGAAGCGGATGTCGTTTTTCTTCAGGTCAAAACCCAGTGCCTCCAAGCTGCCCAAATACAGCGCCAAGATGTTGCTGGGCGCGGGCTTCAAAACCACTTGGTACTGGTAGTAATGCTGCAAGCGGTTGGGGTTGTTGCCATAGCGGCCGTCCTTGGGGCGGCGGCTGGGCTGCACGTAGGCCGCCTTCCACGGCTCAGGGCCAATGGCGCGCAAAAACGTGGCGGTGTGGCTGGTACCCGCGCCGACTTCCATGTCGTAGGGCTGGAGCAAGGCGCAGCCCTGGGCGTCCCAGTACTGCTGCAATTTGAGAATGATCTGTTGGAAGGTCAACATGGCCTGAACGAGGCCAGCAGCGAGCTGGCCAGAGTGAAATGGGCGCAAACTTTGCGCGAACCTTTGATTTTACGGGCTTTGGACCTTGGCCACGCCTGACAAAAGACATCGGCGTGTGCACCGCCTGTGCCGCGCCAGCCTGTGCCGCTAAGCCTTGAAAAAATCCACCGCCCCAGAGAAAGTCACAAACGCTGCCACCGTGGTCACCAGGATGATGCGGGCAATGCGCCCGTTGTCGGCGCCCAAGCGCTCGGCCAACAGCGACACATTGCTGGCACTGGGCAAGGCGGCCACCAAGACCATGACCTGCAAGGCAAAGGGCTCGAGCGGCACACCCCACTGCACCGCGGTCAGGCCCACCAACAAGACCAGTACAGGGTGAACGACCAGTTTGATCACAGCAATCGGCAGGTAATCGACCGCACGCAATGGGCCGTCTTCTCGTTCATGTGCCAACATGGCCGAGCGGGCCAAAACCGCCCCGATCGTGAACAAGGCCACAGGTGAAGCGGCATCGGCCAACAATCCTGCGGTTTTACCCACCGGACCGATCAGCTCCAGGTTCCAGTAGGAAAACGCAGCCCCCGCACTGATGGCCCAAGGCATCGGGTTGCGCAACACCCCCACCAAGGCCTTGCGCGCCGCAACGGCCGCGCCGTGCTGGCCTGCCGCATCCATGCGAGACAAGGCGACACACAAAGAAGACGTGATGACCAGGTCGACCACAATGGTCACGATCGCCGGCCCCACAGCTTGGGTGCCCAACAAAGCGACCAACAAAGGCACGCCCATGAAACCGGTATTGGGAAAAGCCGCCACCAAAGCCCCTAAGGACGCATCGTTCCAGCGCACTCGGCGGTTCAAGCTGATGCCGATGCTCAATGCCACGATCACCAAAGCGCAGAACAAGTAGGTGAAAAACACCCCGGCATCCAGCAACTGCGCAATGGGCGTGTCAGATCCAAACCGGAACAACATGCATGGCAGCGCAAAAAACAACACAAAGCCATTCAGGCCGGGGATGGCCTCCAAGGGCAACATGCGCAAGCGGGCGGCAGCGTAGCCGCACAAAACCAGCGCAAAAAACGGAAAAGTGACACGGAAAATTTCTAACATGCCCCGATTGTCGGGGTAAACCAGTACGGCCTCCGGCAAAGACCGTCGCACTGCAGACAAGCTTGTTCAGCAACCATCTGGCCTGTGTTCGCCAAGGCTCAGTCCCGCTATGATGACCCGCTTTGCCCCGATCGCCCACCTCCCCCATGTCAGCCGGACTCAACAACGCCCAACTCGAAGCCGTGAACTTTGTCTCCGGCCCTTGCCTGGTGTTGGCCGGGGCGGGTTCGGGCAAGACGCGGGTGATCACACACAAGATTGGACGCCTGATCGAAGCCGGGCTGGAGCCCCAACGCATCGCGGCCATCACCTTCACCAACAAGGCCGCCGCCGAGATGCGCGAGCGGGCCAAGGACCTGATCGGCAAAGCGTCCAAAAATGTGCTGATTTGCACCTTCCACGCGCTGGGCGTGCGCATCATGCGCGAGGACGGCGCGGTGCTGGGCCTCAAACCCCAGTTCAGCATCATGGACGCCGACGATGTGACCAGCATCCTGAAAGACTGCGGCGGCACCACCGACGCGGCCACCGCCCGCCAGTGGCAATGGACCATCAGCCTCTGGAAAAACATGGGGCTGAACGCCGAGCAGGCTGCAGCGCAAGCACCCGACGACAACGCCCGGGTGATCGCCCGCATCATGGCGCTTTACCAAGAACGCTTGACGGCTTACCAGAGCGTGGACTTTGACGACCTGATCGGCATGCCCCTGAAGCTGCTGGCCGAGTTTCCTGAGGTGCGTGAGCGCTGGCAAGCCAAAATGGGCCATGTGCTGGTGGATGAATACCAGGACACGAACGCCACCCAATACGAGGTGCTGAAGCACTTGGTGGGCGAGCGGGCGCGGTTCACAGCAGTGGGCGACGACGACCAGTCGATTTACGGCTGGCGCGGCGCGACGCTGGACAACCTCAAACGCCTGCCAGTGGATTTTCCGAAGCTCAAAGTCATCAAGCTGGAGCAAAACTACCGCTCCACCAGCGCCATCTTGCGCGCCGCCAACCATGTGATCGAGCCCAACCCCAAGCTCTACCCCAAAACCCTGTTTTCTGAATTGGGCGAGGGCGAGCCGGTGCGCGTGGTCGACGCGGTGAATGAAGAGCACGAGGCCGACCGGGCCGTGGCCCGCATCCAGTCGATCCGCAGCGGGCATTCACTCGAATCCAAGCACCGCGAGTTCAAGGACTTTGCTGTTCTGTACCGGGCCAACCACATGGCGCGGCCATTTGAGCAAGCTTTGCGTCGCGCCAACATCCCCTACAAAGTGTCCGGCGGGCAAAGCTTTTTTGACAAGGCCGAGATCAAGGACTTGTGCGCCTGGTTCCGCTTGTGGATCAACAACGACGACGACCCGGCATTTTTGCGCGCCATCACCAGCCCCAAACGCGGCATTGGCCACCAGACGCTGGGCCAGCTGGGCAGCTTTGCCACGCAATACAAATTGAGTCTGTTTGAAGCCCTCTTTGCGGGCAGCTTGCCCAGCGCGGTCAATGCCCGTGCGGTCGCGGGCCTGCACGAGTTTGGCCGCTACATCAATGACCTCGAATTCCGCGCCCGCCAGACCTTGGGGAAAACCGATGCGCTGGCTTTCCTGCTGGAGTGGCTGAAAGAGATCGGCTACGAGTCGCACCTGTACGACGGCGAAGACAACGAAAAAGTGGCTTCAGCCCGCTGGACCAACGTGCTGGAGTTTTGCGACTGGATGGCCGGGCGCTGCGGCGGCGAGATCGAAGATGCCACCGGTGCCCAAGCCACTGAGACCAAAAACCTGCTGGACGTGGCACAGACCATCTCGCTGATTTCCACCCTGAGCGAGCGCGAGAAAGACCAAAACGTGGTGACCCTGTCGACCTTGCACGCCTCCAAGGGTTTGGAGTGGCCCCATGTGATGCTGGTGGGCGTGAACGAGGGGCTGATGCCCTTCAAGCTGGGCGACGACAACACGACCGAAGGCGCCAGCCAAGAGGGCATTTTGTTGCGGCTGCAGGAAGAACGCCGCCTGATGTATGTGGGCATCACCCGCGCCCAGCGCAGCTTGGCCGTGAGCTGGACGAAACGCCGCAAAAAAGGCCGTGAAACCGTGGCCGCCCTGCCGAGCCGATTCATTGCCGAGATGCGGCTGGACGAAAACACCACCAAAGAAGACCCGCGCGAAAAGCTCAAGGCGCTGCGCGCCGAATTTGCACAACGCGCCGCCACCGCTGCAGCTGAGGCCAAACCATGATGAAACCTTTGATCAAGCCCTTTGGCCGCAGACCCGCCATGCTGCTCCTTTCCCTGGCATTGACCGGATGCAACCTGGCCCTGAGCCCGCCTGACTGTCCGCCAGGCCAGTTGCTTGGGGCCGACAAGCTGCTGGGCCACTGGACTGTGCAATTGGCAGGTGCAGCCCAACCCTGGGCCTTGAGCTTGTCCCCACACCCAGAGCACCAGGGCAGCCTGCGCGGCGAACTGCGACAAGGCGACCAGCGCTACCCGGTGGTGGCCGATCTGGAGGGTCGCGAGTTCACGATGGAGGAATCACACGACGGGCAACGCATAGCCGCCACATGGTTGGGCACTGCGGTGCACGGCCATTGTGGTCGCTGGGTGCAGGGTGAGCGAGTGGTCACAAACCAAGCTGCTGAGGGCTTTTCCATGAGGCGCGCCCCGTGACAAAGTCTGGGTCAGTGTCTTTGCAAGCCGTGGGGTCAAAGACCGTGCTTTTCACGCAAAATACAGCCGAACTCAGCCTTTGCCATCCTTCATGCAGTCCGCCTCTTTCCAACTGACCCGCCCCAAGCGCCCACTGGCCGGTTGGGCTTGGGTGCTTGTTCTGCATGCCCTGCTGTTTTGGGCTGTGCATGTGGGCTTGACGCGCGACGTGGTGCAAAAAATGCCGACGGTGGTTCAAGCGCTGTTGCTCAGCGACACCCGACCAGCAACCCCGCCGCCGGCGGCACCACCGCCCCCAACGCCCTCACCGCCGCCGCCCACACCCCAGCCTGTCAAGCCGGCCCCGACACCAGCGCCTGTTGCACCTCCTGTGACACCCGCGCCGGCCGCCGAGTTACCGGCCATCAGCACACCCGCCCCGACCCCAACGGGCTTGACCGCGTCAGCCCCTGCGGCGCCCCCAGCTGCACCGCCTGTCGCCCCCCCCGTGACGGCAGCACCCACCCGCGCCACATCACCCGCCCCTGCGCGCACAGCTGCAGGTGTGAATGTCAACCAATGCGAAAAGCCGGAGTATCCGAGTGCGTCCCGCCGCCTTGAAGAGGAGGGCACTGTTGCATTGCGCTTCTTGGTGGGTGTGGATGGCAAAGTGCTTCAATCCGAGATCGAAAAAAGCTCTGGCTTCAAGCGGCTCGATGAAGCCGCCAGATTGGGTTTGTCCAAATGCCAATTCCGTCCCGCTTTGCTCGATGGCAAACCCGAGCAAGCCTGGGCCAGCATGAAATACACCTGGCGCCTCGAATGAACCCGTACGCTTCCACAACCCCACACACGTCCACCCCACACCCCATGTCAAAGCCACAAGGACCCGCTCGCATGCTCACCCATTTCAGAACCGCTCTGGCCCACCTGCTGCTTGGTTTGGGCATGCTGATGACCCACAACAGCTGGGCATCCACACCCACACCCGCCACCTTGACGCCCTCTGCCACGCCAGAAAACCCCTATGGCCTGGGCGCCTTGTGGGCACAAGGGGACGCAGTGGCCAAGATCACCTTGCTGATTTTGGTGCTGATGAGCATGGGCAGCTGGTTTGTGATCGCGACCAAATACCTCGAGCAATCCAAGCTGCTGAAATTGGCAGCGGCCACACAGGCCAGCTTCAAGCAAGCGGCATCGGTGCGACAAGCGGCTGATGCCCTCGACACCACCAGCCCGTTTCGCTTCATTGCAGAAAAAGGCCTTGAAGGCGCTGCCCAACACCCGGGCCTGCACGACACCGTGGACTTCAATGCCTGGGTGGTGATGAGCCTGCAACGCGCGATGACCACCGTGCAAAGCCGCTTGCAAGACGGGTTGGCTGTGTTGGCCACTGTGGGCTCCACCGCGCCCTTTGTCGGTTTGTTCGGCACGGTGTGGGGCATCTACCATGCGCTGGTCAAAATCGGCATGTCTGGTCAAGCCAGCATCGACAAAGTCGCGGGTCCCGTCGGAGAGGCGCTCATCATGACGGCCATTGGTTTGGCCGTGGCCGTGCCTGCGGTGTTGGGCTACAACTGGTTGGTGCGTCGCAACAAGGCTGTGATGGAAGAAATCAACGCCTTTGGTGCCGATGTGCACGCGGCCCTGCTCGCTTCGGCCAAACGCTGATGGCCATGCAAATCGGCCCCGGCGTGGGCATTGGCCCCGACGACGAGGTGATGGGCACCATCAACACCACGCCCTTGGTGGACGTGATGCTGGTGTTGCTCATCATTTTCTTGATCACGATACCCGTGGTCACCACGTCGATTCAACTCGACCTGCCCAAAGAGCGCCACGAAGTGCGTCAAGCACGGCCTGAGACCGTGATCCTTTCGGTGAACAAGGCCGGTCAGGTTTTTGTGTACGACACCCCCATCCAAAACCAGGCTGACCTGCAAGAGCGGCTGAAGAAAATCGCCGCCATGAAACCCCAGCCTGACGTTCAAATCCGGGGCGATGCGCAAAGCGCCTTTGAATCGGTGGGCCGCGTCATGCATGCCCTGCAGCTGGCAGGCATCGCCCAAGTGGGCTTTGTCACCGACCCCGCACCCTGAAGGAAGACGCATGGCCATCCATTTGGGGACAGACCCCAACGACGACGACGGTTTGATGATGGACATCAACACCACGCCCTTGATTGACGTGATGCTGGTTCTGATCATCATGCTCATCATCACCATCCCGGCGCAATTGCATGCGGTCAATCTGGACATGCCCACGGCAAGCACCGCTGCGCCCCAAGAACCGGTGGTGGTTCGCATCGACATCAATGCGCAATCACAGTGGAGCTGGAACGGCAAGGCTCTGGGTAACCGCGAAGAGCTCGAAGCGCAGCTCACACTGGCTGCTGCCCAGCAGCCTCAGCCCGAGCTGCACATCCGTGCGCATGGCCAAGCCCGCTACGAAGCGGCCGTCACCGTATTGACCACTGCACAACGTGTGGGCTTGACCAAACTGGGCATGGTGGGCACTGAACAATTCGTCAACTGAGTTCTGTCAGACGAAAAAAAGCCGCTCTGTGAGCGGCTTTTTCTTGGAGCAAGACCCGTATCAGTCGGCGTACTTGCCAGCCGCATCCACAGCGGCCTTGATTTTGACCATCTCGGCGGCCACGAACTTCTTGTGCTCTTCGGGCTCAACGCGCTTGTCGTTGACCACCAAAGCGCCCAAGGCTTCGTTCTTCTTGATGAAATCTGGGTCCTTCAAGGACTTCTTGAGCGCATCGTTCAACATTTTGGTGATGGCGGGTGGCGTGCCTTTGGGGGCATACAAACCGTGCCAGATGGTCAGGTTGAAGCCCTTCATGCCCATCTCTTGCAAGCTGGGGTAGTGCTTCAACACAGGGTGACCGCTCAGAGGCTGGGCCGTCGTGACCGCAAACGCCTTGATGCGGCCGCCTTCGATCTGGGCTGTGGTGTTGGTGGTTTGGTCGCACATCATGTCAACCTGACCGCCGATCAAGGCCGTCATGGCAGGCGCAGTGCCGCCAAACGGGATGGTGGTCATGGCTTCTTTGGTCTTCATGTTGGTCTGCCAGAGCAAGCCGCAAATGTGCGAGGCAGAACCCAAGCCCGCGTGCGCAATGTTCAGCTTGCCTGCATTGGCGCGGATGTAGTTTTCAAAATCGCGGTAGGTGTTGGCTGGCAGTTGTGGCTTGCCCACCAAGGTCATGGGCACATCATTGACCATGCCCAAAAACTCGAAATCCTCGAGGGGTTTGTAGCCCAGTTTGCGGTACAGGGCCGGTGTCGCGGCCATGCCGATGTGGAACAACAACAAAGAATGGCCGTCCGGTGCAGCCTTGGCCACTTTGGTGGCGCCGATGGTGCCACCAGCCCCTGCAGCGTTTTCCACAACGAAATTGCTGCCTGGAATGTGCTTGCGCATCACTTCGGCCAAGTCACGCGCCACGCGGTCGGTGGGGCCGCCTGCGGCGAAGGGCACGACGATCGAAATGGGCTTGCTACCCGGGAAGGCTTGGGCGTAAGAGCCCATCGAGAGAGTGGCCAAAGCGGCCAAGGCGATCCATTGCTTCATGACAAACTCCTAGTTGGTGGCGGATTGTAAAACCCTGCATTGTGATGAAAACAAGGAAACTACTTAGCCACTCGACTTGAATTGGCCTTGGTTCAATTGAGGAATCTGAAACCTCAGGCGTGGCCAACCACCGCCAACTCACTGGTAACTGCGGGCATCCTCAATGACTTTACCGTCATTGGCCAGTGTGCCTTGCGCCACCAAATGCACCTCACCGCGCAGTTTCGTGACATCACGCACCGCCTCAGACACCCGGCCTTTGAGCCCTTCGTCAGTCAGTTGCGCTGTTTCGACGTGCAAGGCCATTTGGTCATTGGCCATCTCACCGGTGACCACCAAGCGGGCCTTGGTCAACTCCGGGAAGCGTTTGACAATCTCGGCCACTTGACCGGGGTGCACAAACATGCCCCGGATCTTGGTGGTCTGGTCGGCGCGGCCCATCCAGCCCTTGATGCGCTGCCCGGTGCGGCCCGTGGGGCATGTGCCGGGCAGAATGGCCGACAAATCGCCCGTGCCGAAACGAATCAGCGGGTAGTCGGGGTTGAGCACTGTGACCACCACCTCGCCGACCTCGCCGTCTGCCACCGGGTCACCGGTGCCGGGACGCACGATCTCGACGATCACGCCCTCGTCGATCACCAAACCTTCCCGCGCGGCAGTTTCATAGGCAATCAAGCCCACATCGGCGGTGGCATAGCACTGGTAAGCCGCCACGCCCTGCTGTGTGAACCAGTCGCGCAAGGATGGCGGGCAGGCTTCGCCCGACACCAGGGCTTTGGTGATCGACAACTTTTGACCGGCCTCGGTGGCTTTTTCAATCAGGATCTTCAGGAAGCTGGGCGTGCCCGAATAAGCCACGGGGCGCAAGTCGGCGACTGCTGCCAATTGCTGTTCGGTGTTGCCCACGCCACCGGGAATCACCGCACAGCCCAGCGCATGGGCACCGCTTTCCATGATCCAGGCACCGGGTGTCAGGTGGTAACTGAAGCAGTTGTGGACCAGGTCGCCGGCCTCAAACCCGGCAGCCGCCATCGCGCGGGCTGCACGCCAATAGTCGGGGGCATGGCCCTCAGGTTCATAGATCGGGCCGGGTGACTGGTACACGCGGCGCACACCGGCAGAGCGGACCATGCCCTTCCAACCAATGGCTGAAAAACCGCCAAAGGGGTCTTGCGCCCGCAGGGCTTGCTGACGCGCCAGCAACTCGTACTTGCGCGTGACCGGCAGTTGGGCCAAAGCGGCACGGCTCGTCACTTGGGCTGCATCGATGCCCTTGAGGATCTCCGCCAAAGCGGCGCTGTTTTTCTGGGCATGCGCAATTTGCGAAGGCAAGGCCGCCATCAGCGCTGCTTCTCGGACTTCAGGTGCGCGGGTTTCCAACGCATCGAGGTGATGGGCCATGGGATTCTTTCAGGACACTGGCGATGAAGGGTGACTCAATGGATGCGCAAGGCATCAGGCCAGCCAGCGCTTGCGGCGCTTGTAGCTCTTGACGTCTTTGAAGCTCTTGCGCTCACCACCACCCATGCCCAAGTAAAACTCTTTCACATCTTCGTTGGTGCGAAGGTCTGTAGCCTCACCGTCCATCACGATGCGACCCGACTCCATGATGTAGCCATAGTCAGAGTACTTGAGCGCCATGTTGGTGTTTTGCTCGGCGATCAAGAAAGTGACCTTTTCTTTCTCGTTCAAGTCTTTGACGATGTTGAACACCTCTTCCACGATCTGTGGCGCCAGACCCATCGAGGGCTCGTCCAGCAACATGACACTGGGGTTGGTCATCAAGGCGCGGCCAATCGCGCACATTTGCTGCTCACCGCCCGAGGTGTAAGCGGCTTGTGATGTGCGGCGTGTTTTAAGACGCGGGAAATAGGTGTAAACCTTGTCCAGGTTGGCGGCGATTTCGCCCTTGTCGGTGCGGGTGTAGCTGCCGGTCAACAGGTTGTCTTCGATCGACAAGTGGGCAAAGCAATGCCGCCCTTCCATGACCTGCACCACACCCCGGTTGACCAAGTCAGCAGGTGTGAGGTTTTCAATGCGCTCGCCGCGCAGCTCAATGCTGCCCTTGGTCACGTCACCGCGCTCGCCCTTGAGCAAGTTGGAAATGGCGCGCAAGGTGGTGGTCTTGCCGGCGCCGTTGCCACCCAGCAGAGACACGATGCCTTGCTCGGGCACCTGCAAGGACACGCCCTTGAGCACCAAGATGACGTGGTTGTAAATGACTTCGATGCCGTTGACGTTCAGAACAATGTTTTTGTCGCTCATGGACTGTGCCTTTTCTAACTTTGGAGGTTCAAGCCAAATGAAACCGCTGCACGCAAAGGTTTCATTTGATCTCTCCCGTACGGCAGCTGCGGGCCAGCACAAGCTGGCTGCAGCTGACCAGCTGCCGCTTGCGCGGCAGCTGGACTCCGATCAAGACTGGCAATCCGCAGGGGTGCGGCGTGTGATCTTTTTCTCGGCAGCGTACTTGTCAGCAGCGGCCTTGACCATGGGCTTGATGATTTGCTCATCGGCCTGCATCCAGTCGCTGCTGAATTGCCACTTGGTGCCGTCCCATGTGTGGATACGGGCCCAGTTGGCACCCATGTGGTCGGCGCACGAAGTGGAGATAGGACGCAGCACGCCCTTGAAGCCCAAGGCATCCAGTTTGGGCTGAGTCAGGTTCAGGTTTTCATAACCCCAGCGTGCTTGCTCGCCGGACATGACTTTGCCCTTGCCGTATTTCTCTTGCGCTTGACGCACACCTTCCACCGCAAACATGGCGCTGAACAGGCCGCGCATGTACAAGACTTCGCCCACTTCATCACGAGGACCGGTGCCTTGGTTCTTGGCATGCAGTTTCTCCAGCACCTCTTTCACGACAGCAGAGCCTTTTTCAGCGCCATGCTGCATGGTGATGGCGTTGTAGCCCTTGGCACCCATGCCAATGTCTTTCACATCGGGTTCGGCACCCGCCCACCACACGCCCCAGATGTTTTCACGGGGATAGCCAGTGGCTTGTGCTTCTTTGAGCAAGGTGGAGTTCATCACGCCCCAGCCCCAGTTGACCACGTAGTCAGGGCGGTCGCGGCGAATTTGCAGCCAGGTGGACTTTTGCTCGACGCCAGGGTGGGTCACAGGCAACAAGCTCAGCTTGAAACCGTGCATCGCTGCGCGCTCTTGCAAGATGGGAATGGCTTCTTTGCCAAATGGGCTGTCGTGGTAGACCAAGGCGATGTGCTTGCCCTTGAGTTTGTCAGCGCCGCCAGCCTTCTTGGCGATGTCCTGGATGATGACGTCGCCAGCCACCCAGTAAGTGCCTGCGAGCGGGAAGTTCCACTTGAACACGCCGCCGTCAGCCGATTCGCTGCGGCCGTAACCGGCCGTGATCAAGGGGATCTTGTCGATCGGGGCTTTTTCGGTCAAAGCGAAGGTGATGCCGGTGGACAGTGGCTGGAACACGGTCGCGCCGCCGTTTTTGCCTTTCAGGCGCTCATAGCATTCCACGCCACGGTCTGTGGCATAGCCTGTTTCGCACTCTTCAAAGCTGACCTTCACGCCGTTGATGCCGCCGCGCGCATTGACCAGCTTGAGGTAGTCCACGTAGCCGTTGGCAAAGGGCACGCCGTTGGGCGCGTAGGCGCCGGTGCGGTAAACCAGCACTGGGAAAAATTGCTCTTTGGTTTGAGCCGTTGCGACCGTGCTGACCAGCGCACTGGCAAGTCCGGCAGCGGCCACAGTGGTGGCCAGGACGAGTTGACGAAGCTTCATGGTTTGTCTCCTGTTAAAAAAAGGTGGAAGCACTTGGGGAAAAATCGAGGTAAAAATCAGTGAGGGAAAGGCCAGAGGCGGAGCTTTTGCTTGGCAATCGACCACAGCTTGGCCAGGCCATGCGGTTCGACGATCAAGAACCAAACGATCAGGGCGCCAAAGATCATGAATTCGGCATGCGACACCAAGGCCGTCGAGATGGTGACCCCCACCAGACCGCCCATCCAAGGCAAAAACTGGTTGAGGAAGATCGGCAAAATCACGATGAAGGCCGCACCAAAAAAGCTGCCCATGATGGAGCCCATGCCACCGATGATGACCATGAACAACAACTGGAACGAACGGTCAATCGAGAAAGCCGCAGGCTCCCAGGATCCGAGGTGGACAAAGCCCCACAAGCCACCGGCTACGCCGATGATGAAAGAGCTGACGGCAAAAGCACTGAGCTTGGCGTACACAGGCCGAATGCCAATCACTGCGGCGGCCACGTCCATGTCGCGGATCGCCATCCATTCCCGGCCAATGGCCGAGCGCACCAAATTTTTGGCCAGCAAGCCAAACACCACCAAAAAGGCCAAGCAAAAGAGGTATTTTTCAACGGGCGCGTTGATCGTCCAGCCCATCAAGCTCAGGTTGGACACCGAGACTGAGCCCGAAGCCGAGTTGTTGGTGAACCAGCCCACACGCAAGAATGCCCAATCGCAAAAAAACTGCGCAGCCAGCGTGGCCACCGCCAAATACAGGCCTTTGACCCGCAAGCTGGGGATGCCAAAAAACATGCCCACCACCGTGGCAAAAAAGCCGCCGGCCAACAAAGCCACGATCAAGGGCATGCCATCAATGCGCACATAGGTGTTGTAGGCCATGTAGGCGCCCACCGCCATGAAGGCCCCCGAACCCAAGGAAATTTGTCCGCAATAACCCACCAAGATGTTGACCCCCAATGCGGCCAAAGCCAGGATCAGGAAGGGAATCAGGATGGCGCGGAACATGTACTCGTCGGCCAACATGGGCACGCCCACGAACGCGAAGGCAATCAATGCCCACACAGCCCATCGGTCTTGCGAGATGGCAAAAATCTGTTGGTCGCTGCGGTAAGAGGTCTTGAACTGACCGTTTTCTCTGTAAAACATGTTTTTCTCTCCTTACACGCGGTCGATGATTTTTTCGCCGAACAAGCCTTGCGGACGGAACAGCAAGAACACCAGCGCCAGCACATAAGCAAACCAAATTTCAATGCCACCGCCCACGAAGGGGCCCAGGTAAACCTCGGACAACTTCTCACCCACACCGATGATCAGACCACCAATGATGGCCCCCGGCACCGAGGTCAAGCCGCCCAAAATGATCACCGGCAATGCACGCAAAGCCACCGTGGTCAATGAAAACTGCACACCCATCTTGGAGCCCCAAATGATGCCGGCGACCAAGGCGGTGATGCCGGCCACAAACCACACAATGACCCAAATGCGGTTCAGCGGAATGCCAATCGACTGGGCGGCTTGGTGGTCATCGGCGACCGCACGAAGGGCACGGCCTGTACCGGTTTTTTGGAAGAACAAAGACAAGACCACCACCATCAATGCGGCAATGCAGGCGGCATAGACGTCTTCCAAGTTGACGAGCACACCGCCAGGGAAGACCGAGTCAAACAAGAAGACAGGGTCCTTGGGCATGCCCACATCGATCTTGTAGATGTCACTGCCAAAAATCGTCTGACCCAAGCCATCCAAAAAGTAGGTGATGCCCAAGGTGGCCATCAGCAAGGTCACGCCTTCTTGGTTGACCAAGTGACGCAGCACCAAGCGTTCAATCAGCCACGCCAACATGAACATGATGGCTGCCGCCAACACAAAGGCGATCAGGTTGCCCATGAACTTGTCTTCAATGCCCAGCCAACCTGGGATCCACTCCGAAAAACGGGCCATGGCCAAAGCGGCAAACAACACCATGGCGCCTTGGGCGAAATTGAAAACACCCGAGGCTTTGAAAATCAAAACAAAACCGAGCGCCACCAAGGAATAAAGCATGCCGGCCATGAGGCCGCCAAAAAGGGCTTCCAGAAAAAATGCCATGTCTTGTTCTCCTTAGTGGCTGGTGCCCAGATAGGCACTGATCACGTCTTCGTTGTTGCGCACTTCTTCGGGTGTACCGTCGCCGATTTTTTTGCCGTAATCGAGCACCACCACGCGGTCCGAAATGTCCATCACCACACCCATGTCGTGCTCGATCAGCACGATGGTGGTCCCAAACTCGTCGTTCACATCCAGAATGAAGCGGCACATGTCCTGCTTTTCTTCCATGTTCATGCCGGCCATGGGCTCGTCGAGCAAGAGCACCTTGGGCTCCATGGCCAAAGCGCGGCCCAAATCGACCCGCTTTTGCAAGCCATAAGGCAACTGGCCCACAGGCGTCTTGCGAAAGGCTTGGATCTCCAAGAAGTCAATGATGTGTTCAACAAACTCGCGGTGCCTTTCCTCTTCGCGCTGAGCAGGCCCGATGCGCAAGGCCTGCATGAAGAGATTGCTCTTGATGTGCAGGTTGCGGCCGGTCATGATGTTGTCAATCACGCTCATGCCCTTGAACAAAGCCAAGTTTTGGAAGGTGCGGGCAATGCCCATCTCGGCCACTTGGCGGCTGTTCATGTGGTCGAACTTTTGACCACTGAACGTGATGCTGCCTTCTTGCGGTGTGTAAACCCCGTTGATGCAATTGAGCATCGAACTTTTGCCCGCACCGTTGGGGCCGATGATCGCGCGCACTTCGTGCTCACGCACGTTGAAAGAG
This sequence comes from Limnohabitans sp. Rim28, assembly GCF_000293865.2. Lineage (GTDB taxonomy): Bacteria > Pseudomonadota > Gammaproteobacteria > Burkholderiales > Burkholderiaceae_C > Limnohabitans_A. Next base: position 53,555 of record NZ_ALKN02000006.1, read on the forward strand.
ATGTCGGTCAGCGCCTTCACGCCACCGAAACGCAAACTGATGTTGTTGACGTCCAAAATGACGTCGCCGATTTTCTTGGTCATGCTGCTGCCTTCACGGGTGTGAATGTTTTGGCGTCTGAAATCTTGAGCGTGGCGCTGACGCTGCCGGTGCGGCCATCTTCAAACTTGACCACCGTCTCGATGAACTGCTCGGCTTTGCCCTCGTACAGGCCATCCACCAAAGGCTTGTATTTGTCGGCAATGAAGCCGCGGCGGACTTTGTTGGTGCGGGTCAACTCGCCGTCGTCGGCGTCCAACTCTTTGTGCAAGACCAAAAAGCGCGAGACCTGGCTGCCTGCCAGCAAAGCATCTTCGGCCAAATCGGCGTTGACCTTTTCCACGCACTCCTGGATGAGCTGATACACCTCGGGCTTTTGCGCCAGATCGGTGTATCCCGCGTAAGACAGGTTGCGGCGCTCGGCCCAGTTGCCCACGGCATCAAAGTCGATGTTGAGCATGACGCAGACTTTTTCGCGCTGGTCACCGTATGCCACAACCTCTTTGATGAAGGGGAAAAACTTGAGTTTGTTCTCAACGTATTTGGGCGCAAACATTGCGCCGTCGTTGGCGCCGCCCTGGATGCGGCCCACGTCTTTGACGCGGTCGATGATTTTCAGGTGACCGTGGCTGTCGATGAAACCCGCATCGCTGGTGTGGTACCAGCCATCGGCGGTCAACACTTCATCGGTAGCCTTTTGGTTTTTGTAGTAACCCTTGAGCAAGCCGGGCGACTTGACCAGGATTTCGCCGTTCTCAGCGACCTTGATCTCAACACCTTTGCAGGGCACGCCGACGGTGTCGGCACGCGCTTCGTTGTCAGGCTGCAGGCACACAAACACGGCGGTCTCGGTGGAGCCATACAACTGCTTGATGTTCACACCGATCGAACGGAAAAAAGTGAACAAGTCAGGGCCAATGGCTTCGCCCGCGGTGTAGGCCACGCGCACGCGACTGAAACCCATGTTGTTGCGCAAAGGGCCATACACCATGAGGTTGCCCAAGCCATAGACCATGCGGTCCATGAAACCCACCGACTGGCCATCCATCAAAGCGGGGCCGACTTTTTTGGCCACATTCATGAAGTATGAAAACAGCTGGCGCTTGAAGTTGCCCGCGTCTTCCATGCGGATCATCACGCTGGTCAGCATGCCCTCAAACACGCGGGGCGGTGCGAAGTAATACGTGGGGCCAATCTCTTTCAGGTCGATGGTCACGGTGGCTGTCGACTCGGGGCAGTTGACCACATAGCCACACACCAACCACTGGGCGTAACTGAAGATGTTTTGTCCAATCCAGGCGGGCGGCATGTAGGCCAGCACGTCTTCTGAGTGGGTCAGCTTGTCGAACTCGGCACCCGCATCAGCGCGGTCGATCAAGGAGCCGTGCGTGTGCACCACGCCCTTGGGGTTGCCGGTGGTGCCCGAAGTGAAAAACATGGCCGCCACATCATCAGTGTTGGCTTTGTCCGCCTCTTCGGCAAAGAACTGGGGGTGCTGCTGGGCAAACACCGCCCCTGCAGCCATCAGCTCTTCCAATGAACCGAGACCGTCTTCGGTGTATTTGCGCAAACCACGGGGTTGTCATAAAAAATGTGCGTCAACTGCGGGCACTGTTCGCGCACCTCCAGCATCTTGTCGACCTGCTCTTGGTCTTCCACCACCGCAAAGCGCACCTCGGCATTGGTGATGGGGAACACGCATTCGGCAGCCGCAGCATCTTGGTACAAAGGCACAGGAATCGCGCCGAGAGACTGTGCGGCCAGCATCGTGGCGTACAGGCGCGGGCGGTTAGAGCCCACCACAATCAGGTGCTCGCCCCGCTGTAGACCGGCTTGGTGCAAACCACAGGCCATTGACTGAACCAGCTTGGCCAAGTCAGACCAAGTGATGGTCTGCCAAATGCCATATTCTTTTTCGCGCAAAGCCGGTGCCAAGGGGCGCTCGGCAGCATGCTTGAGCATCAAACGGGTGAACGTTGTTTGCATGACCTGACCTGTCTCCATAACGGTGCGTTGGGTGCAGAGCGACCCAAACTTGGCCGGATCGTAGGCGCTCATTTGACGCCAAGTTGTCGTTTGGACGACAATTCAGGGAAGACCCTTATCACATCTGTCTGCAAACTGACAATTCGGATTTTCAAATGGTTCAAGAAAGTTCTGTCCACCAACGCCGCCGGCCTTTGACTTTGGCCGAATTGAATGACATTCCTTGGCTTCGCCTGCTGCAAGCCGATGAACGGCAACGGATCGCGCCGCAATTGGTGGTCAGTGACTTGCTGCCTGGCGAACATGTTTGCCGAATCGGCAAACCGGTGACGTATTGGTTTGGCGTGCTCTCGGGTTTGTTGAAAATGAGCACCGACAACGAAAGCGGCCAAACCATGACCTTCACGGGCATCCCCCCCGGTGGATGGTTTGGCGAAGGCACGGCGATCAAGCGCGAGATTTACCGCTACAACATCCAAGCTCTGCGGCCCAGCTTGGTCGCTGGCATGCCCGTCGACACCTTTCACTGGCTGATCGATCACTCGTTGGGTTTCAACCGTTTCATCATGCAGCAACTCAATGAACGCTTGGGCCAGTTCATTGCAGCGCGAGAAATGGACCGCATGACCAACCCCGAGCTGCGCCTAGCCCGGCACTTGGCTGCTCTGTTCAACCCCGTGCTGTTTTCGGGTGTGGGCGAAGTGCTGCGCATCACCCAGCAAGAATTGGCTTATTTGGTGGGTCTTTCAAGACAGCGCGTGAATGAGGCACTCCGTGTGCTGGAAGACAACCAGCTGATTCGCATCGAATACGGCGGCTTGCGCATCCTCGATTTGCACGGGCTAAGGACCCGACAGTTTTAGCCCCACCCTTGTATTCAAAAGGCCGCATAAAGCCTGCACCCAGCAGGCGCCAGTCATGTGGGTGACCGTAAACAGATACCGGCTGGGGGTAACCCTATGTCTCCTTAATTTTTGTGGGGATAAGCTCCAAAATCTTTTTCGCTTCACCCACAGGAGACCATTGATGTTCAAAAAAATTGCAACTTGCGCAGCTGTCCTGACCCTCAGCATGGGTTATGCCGTTGCCCAAGCCCCCGCCGCCGCGCCTGCGCCCCCACCCGCCTGGAAACAAGGCATGGGCGCCGACATGGCCAACTCCACATTGGCACCTTTGGCCGGCAAACTGACCGTCACACCGGCAGCCGACATCCCATTGAACAAGCTCAAACTGCCACCAGGCTTCAAGATTGAAATCTGGTCCACCGGCACCCCTGGCGTCAGAGCCATGAGCCGCGGCGAGAGCGGCAAAATCTATGCAGGCACACGCGGTCTGGGCCGTGTTTATGAAATCAGCGACAACGGCAAAGAGCGCAGCAGCCGCGTGCTGGTGGACAAGCTGAACCAACCCGCGGTCACCATGCACAAAGGTTCTTTGTATGTCATGGCCATCGACAAAGTGTTGCGTTACGACGGCATCGAAGCCAACCCCAATGCCCAGCCCGTGGACATGACCGCCGCCTTCAAGCTGCCCCCCCTGCAGCACCACAACTGGAAGTACCTGAGCTTCGGCCCAGACGGCAAGCTGTATGTGCCTTTCGGTGCACCGTGCAACATCTGCGAGCCTGGCGCTGAATACGCTCAAATCCGCCGCTACAACGCCGATGGCTCTGGCATGGAAGTGATCGCCACCGGCGTTCGCAACACCGTGGGTTTTGACTGGCACCCCGTCACCAAAGAGTTGTGGTTCAGCGACCACGGCCGTGATTGGATGGGCGACGACACCCCCGATGACGAACTCAACCGCATGTCCAAAACGGGCTTGAATTTCGGCTTCCCCTACTGCCACGCCAGCGGTGTGGTCGACCGGGACATCAAGAAAGACAAGCCCTGCGATGGCGTGACCTTGCCAGTCACCAACATGGGCCCTCACGCGGCTGTGATGGGTGTGACCTTCTACACCGGCAACATGTTCCCTGCCGAATACAAGAACGCACTTTTTGTGGCCCGCAAAGGCTCTTGGAACCGCACCAAGAAGTTGGGTTTTGACGTGGTGGCCGTCAACACCGATGCCGAAGGCAAAAACGCCAAAGTCTCGCCCTTCCTGACCGGCTTCAAGGACGACGCGGACAACAGCTTCTGGGGTCGCCCAGCCTACATGCTGCAAATGCCCGATGGTTCCATGCTGGTCTCTGACGAGCAACTGGGTGCCATCTACCGCATCTCGTATGCCAAGCCCTGATGGCTGGAGTCTGAGAGCAGGTATTGGGGCGGCCCTGATCGGGGCCTGTGTCTGGACCACGCCACAAGCGCTGGCCCAGACCGCCTTCAAAGGCACGGCCCAAGTCAATGCCAGCATCCCAGCCCCTGAACGGGCCGCGCAGTGCGTGGCCTGTCACGGCGCCCAAGGTGTGTCTCAAATTCCCAGCATCCCTTCGCTGGCGGCGCAACCCAAAACCTTCATCGAAAACCAATTGGTCTTGATTCGGGAAGGCTTGCGGGATGTGCCCGCCATGAAAGGCTCGCTCGACGGGGTCTCGGATGCCGAACTGGTGGCTTTGGCCACCTATTTTTCGGCACAGGCAGCGCCCCCTGCGGCCAAAGGCCGTATGGACAAGGCCAGCCTGGAGCGTGGCAGAGAACTGGCCAAGGCCGCGTTGTGTGGCACTTGCCATTTGCCGCAGTACCAAGGCCGTGACCAAGTTCCCCGATTGGCCAGCCAACAAGAACAGTTTTTGTTGGACGTGATGAAGGAATACCGTGACAAACCCGGCCCAGGCCGCGACACGGTGATGGCTGCGGCCTTGTATGGCATCAACGATGCGCAGCTCAAAGACTTGGCTCACTTTTTCGCACACACACGCTGAATCGGTGGCAGCAAAAAAAGGGACAATGGGCAGCCTTGCCCATTCGTCCCATTTTTTTCTGCACACCCATGAACCAGCCGCCGGCATTCAAACGCGCCCCCCGACCTGAAGGCAAAGGCGAAGCCGCTGCGCCCAGTGGCACTTCGCGCCTGAACAAGCGCATGGCCGAGCTGCGGATGTGTTCGCGCCGCGAAGCCGACGCCTGGATCGAACAAGGCTGGGTCCAAGTCAACGGTCTGCCCGCCAGCATGGGCCAACAAGTCACGCTGTCGGACCGCATCACCATCGACAAAGCGGCCGAGCAGCAGCAAGACCGCCAAGTGACTATTCTTTTGCACAAGCCCATGGGCTATGTGAGCGGCCAAGCCGAAGACGGACACGAGCCCGCCATCACCCTGATCAACCCACGCAGCCATTGGGGCGGTGACCCTTCCAAACTGCGCTTCACCCCGCCCCACCTGCGCGGCTTGGCGCCGGCTGGGCGCCTGGACATTGACTCCACCGGTTTGCTGGTGCTGACCCAAGACGGCCGGGTGGCGCGTCAGCTGATCGGTGAAGACTCGGAAATGGAAAAGGAATACCTGGTGCGCGTGGCCTACACCGGCCACGAGAACACCGCGGCGGCCGCGGCCGCCTCAGCCACTTATGGCGGCAAGGCCAATCAGCTCACCGCGATTGGCGATTTCGACCGCGTCAGCGCCAACGTGCAAGGCGTCTTCCCGGCCGCCCAACTGCAACGCCTGCGCCATGGCCTGAGCTTGGACGGCAAGCCCCTCAAGCCCGCCAAGGTCGACTGGCAAAATCCCGAGCAGCTGCGCTTTGTGCTGACCGAAGGCAAAAAACGCCAGATCCGCCGCATGTGCGAGCAAGTCGGCCTGAAAGTGGTCGGCCTCAAACGCATCCGCATGGGCGGTGTGCAGCTGGGGCAGATGCCTGCAGGGACGTGGCGCTACTTGGGCCCGAACGAATCTTTTTGACCTCTTGAAATTCACACACAACGCCCCAAGCTGTGGGGCGTTCTTGTTTTCCGATCTTTTTAACTGTTGAACCGCTATGAGCAAACAAACCCATGCCTTTCAGGCCGAAGTCGCGCAACTGCTGCACCTGGTCACCCATTCGCTGTATTCCAACCAAGAGATTTTCCTGCGCGAGCTGATCTCCAACGCGTCTGACGCTTGCGACAAGCTGCGCTTTGAAGCGCTGAACAACAACGCCCTGTACGAAGATGCGCCCGAGTTGCAAGTGCGCTTGTCGTTCGACAAAGCGGCCAAAACCTTGACCATCACCGACAACGGCATCGGCATGACGGCGCAAGAAGCCATTGACCACCTGGGCACGATTGCCAAGAGCGGCACCAAGGATTTCATGAGCAAGCTCAGCGGCGACCAGAAGTCGGACGCGCAGCTGATCGGCCAGTTCGGCGTCGGCTTTTATTCGGGCTTCATCGTGGCCGACAAAATCACTGTCGAAACCCGCCGCGCTGGCGCTGCAGCCGCCGAAGGCGTGCGCTGGATCAGCGGCGGCACGGGCGACTTTGAGGTCGAGACCCTCACCCGCGCCGAACGCGGCACCAGCGTGGTCTTGCACCTGCGCGAAGAAGCGCTGGACTACGCCAACACCTGGAAGTTGAAAGAAATCGTCGGCAAATACTCCGACCACATCAGCCTGCCCATCTTGATGGAAAAGGAAGAGTGGAAAGACGGCGAGCTGATCGAGCCCAACAACGAAGAAGGCGGTCGCCAACCCGGCGGCATGGTCAAGACCGGCGAATGGGAAACCATCAACAAAGCCAGCGCCTTGTGGACCCGCCCCAAGAAAGACATCACCGACGAGCAGTACGCTGATTTTTACAAGCAGATCAGCCGCGACTTTGACGCCCCGCTGACCTGGACCCACAACCGCGTGGAAGGCAGCACCGAGTACACCCAGCTGCTCTACATCCCCGCCAAGGCCCCGCAAGACCTGTGGAACCGCGACAAGAAGGCGGGCATCAAGCTGTACGTCAAGCGTGTGTTCATCATGGACGAAGCCGAAGCGCTGATGCCCAGCTACCTGCGTTTTGTGAAAGGCGTGGTGGACTCGGCCGACCTGCCGCTGAATGTGAGCCGTGAACTGCTGCAAGAAAGCCGCGATGTCAAAGCCATCCGTGAAGGCTGCACCAAGCGCGTGCTGTCGATGCTGGAAGATCTGGCCAAGCACGACAAGGCGCCTGAGAGCACGGACGGTGTGACGGACGTCCTGAGTGACGAGGACAAATCCAAACTGGGCCAGTACACCCGGTTCTACGGCGAGTTTGGTGCGGTGCTGAAAGAAGGCCTGGGCGAAGACTTCAGCAACAAGGACCGCTTGTCCAAGCTGCTGCGTTTTGCGTCATCGACCCATGACAGCGTGAGCGTGAGCTTTGCCGACTACAAAGCCCGCATGAAGGACGGCCAGGACGCGATTTACTACATCACCGCCGACACCCTGGCCGCCGCCAAGAACAGTCCACAGCTCGAAGTCTTCAAGAAAAAAGGCATCGAAGTGCTGCTGATGACCGACCGTGTGGACGAGTGGGCGCTGAACTTTGTGCACGAATTTGACGGCACGCCGCTGCAAAGCGTGGCCAAGGGCGCGTTTGACCTGGGCAAGCTCCAAGACGAAGAAGAAAAGAAAGCCGCCGAAGACGCCGCCGAAACCTTCAAGCCCGTGTTGGCCAAGCTGAAAGAAGCACTCAAGGACAAAGCCGAAGACGTGCGTGTGACCAGCCGCCTGGTGGACAGCCCCGCCTGCCTGGTGGTGACCGACGACGGCATGAGCATGCAACTGGCCCGCATGCTCAAACAAGCCGGGCAGCAAGCGCCTGAAGTCAAGCCCGTGCTCGAAGTCAACCCCGAGCATGCGCTGGTCAAAAAACTCGACGGCTCGGTCCACTTCCACGACCTGGCCCACATCCTGTTTGACCAGGCCCTGCTGGCCGAAGGCGGCCTGCCCGCTGACCCTGCGGCTTATGTGAAGCGGGTGAATGCGCTGCTGAGCTGATCGTTTTTTGCGCAACGAAACGCCCTGCCAGACAGCTGTCTGGCGGGGCTTTTTTGTGGGTCATGCGACGGTTACAGCAATGGCCTGGCCGAGAGCTTTCACGCCATCAAAGGCGCATCCTGCATTTGCTCCACCTGCTCTTGCAGCATCAACACCTGCCCGCGCCAATAGTCGGGCGTGCCAAACCACGGAAAGTTGACCGGGAATATCGGGTCTTCCCAGCGCCGGGCCAGCCAGGCGCTGTAATGGATCAGGCGCAGCGTGCGCAGCGGCTCGATCAGGTTCAACTCGGCCCGGTCAAAGTCGCGCACCTGCTCATAACCGTCGAGCAAAGCCGACAGCTGCTGCGTGCGCTGGGCCCGATCGCCAGACAGCAGCATCCACAGATCTTGCACGGCCGGGCCCATGCGGGCGTCGTCCAGGTCCACAAAGTGCGGGCCACCGCCGGGCAGCTCGGCAGGTGTCCACAAGATATTGCCCGGGTGGCAGTCGCCATGCAGGCGGATCAAGCGGCGTTCTGACGCAGCTTCTGCCATTTTTTCTTGCACCAAGGCCAGCGCCGCAGCAAAGGCCTCGCGCCATTCACGCTCGACCTCCAGCGGAATCATTTGGTGAGTTTGCAACCACTCGGCGGGCTCCTGCGCAAAGCTTGGCACATCGAGTGTGGGCCGGTGCACAAAAGGCCGGGCTGCGCCCACGGTGTGGATGCGGGCCAGAAAACGGCCAATCCACTCCAGCACCTCAAAATCATCCAGCTCAGGCGTGCGGCCGCCGCGCAGGGGGCTGACCGAAAAATCAAACCCGGCACTTTGGTGCAGGGTCTGACCGTTGAGCACCATCGGTGGCACCACAGGCACTTCGGCCGCCAGCAGCTCGGCGGCAAAGTCGTGTTCTTCCTGAATTTGTGCTCGGCGCCAACGGCCTGGCCGGTAGAACTTGAGCACCACCGCAGCACTGCCTTGCACCGGCTCGTCCAAGTGAGCGCGGTAGACGCGGTTTTCATAAGAGCTGAGCGCCAGCAAGCGGCCATCGGGCCACAGGCCCAGTTCCTGCAGGGCGTCCATCACCCGGTCGGGGGTGAGTTCGGCGTAGGGGTGGAGTGCGTTCGAATCGGTCATGCGCCGATTGTGGGGCCACCAGATGGGTGAAAATGCCATATGCCTCAGCCACCACGCCGCTTCCATCGCCTGATCCGCCAAGGTCTGATCTACTCCCTGTTGCTGGCGTTGGCCATTCTGGGGCTGGGTGGTCTGGGCTTTTGGCTGATTGACCCGAGTATCCAGAGCTTCGCTGACGGACTGTGGTTGGCCTTCACCACCGCAGCCACCGTTGGCTTTGGCGACGTGGTGCCTTCCACCCAAGCCTCACGCGCCTTTTCAGTGGTCGTGGTGCTGCTGGGGCTGGCCGTGCTGTCGCTCGTCACGGCCTCACTGTCGGCCATCTTTGTCGAAAAGGAAGTGGAAGACGAAGGGCGCCAAATCGAAAAAGACTTGATGCAGGAAATCGGTCTGCTGCGTCAAGAAGTGGCCGAATTGCGCCGTGAGATTCAAGCCCGTGACACTTCGCAACAGGCCCCCACGCCGAGTGGGTTGAACATCACTGGCCCGTGAATCGGGCGGCGCGTTTTTCCACAAATGAGCGCACGCCTTCGGCCGCGTCTTCGCTGCGCGACAAGCGCTGCTGCACGGACAAAAAGTCTTGCATCGCCACCACTGGGCCGTGCTCCACCGCTTTGAGCACGTTCTGCCGCGTGGCCACCACCGCCAGCGGGGCTTGCGCGGCAATCAACTCGGCAATGCGCATGGCCTCGTCCAACAGCCCCGCGGCAGGCAGCACTTTTTGCACAAAGTTCAGGCGCAAGGCTTCGGCACTGTCAAAGACATCGGCCGTGAGCAAATGCAAGAGCGCATTGCCCGAACCCGCGCGCTCGGCCATGCGCAGCGTGGCGCCGCCCGTGGCCATGATGCCGCGCTGCACCTCCAGCTGCGAAAACCGGCAGTCGTCGGCCGCCACCACAATATCGGCCGCCAACATCAGCTCAATGCCCAGCGTGTAAGTGATGCCCTGCACCGCCACCACCATCGGCTTGACGCGGCGGCGGTAGCCCTCCATGCCCAAATTCAGTGGATCGACCAAGCCCAGCGGCACGGCCTTTTCGCCACGCTGCATCAGGGGCGCGATGGTGGGCAAATCCAGCCCGGCGGTGAAATGGTCGCCCGCCGCCCACAACACCCCCACGCGCAGCGCCGGGTCGTCGTCGAGCCGGGTGTACGCCTCGCCCAACTCGCGGAACATCTTGGGCGTGAAGCCATTGCGCTTGGCCGGGCGGTTGATGCCAATTTGCAGGACTGCACCGTGCACGGTGCAATCGATCTGGCCTTCGGGGTGGGGCGTGGTTTGCATCTCAGTACGTGTAAACGCCCTGGCCGGTCTTGCGGCCCAAGCGACCTGCAGCCACCATTTCTTTGAGCAGCGGGCTGGGGCGGTATTTGCTGTCGCCAAATTCCTTGAGGTAGACCTCCATCACAGCCAGGCACACGTCCAAGCCAATCATGTCGGCCAGCGCCAGCGGGCCAATGGGCTGGTTGCAGCCCAGCTTCATGCCGGCGTCGATGGCTTCTGCCTCAGCCAATCCCTCGCCCAGCACAAAGAAGGCTTCGTTGATCATGGGCACCAAGATGCGGTTGACCACAAAACCGGGGGCGTTCTTCACGGTGATCGGCGTCTTGCCCAGTGCCAGCGCCATGTCGTGCACCGCGTCGTGGGTGGCATCGCTGGTCTGCAAGCCACGGATGATTTCGACCAGCGCCATCATGGGCACAGGGTTGAAGAAGTGCATGCCAATAAAACGGTCCGCACGCTGCGTGGCGGCGGCCAGTTGGGTGATCGAGATCGACGAGGTGTTGGACGCGATGATCACGCTGGGCGCCAGCAGACCGTCCAGCTGCTTGAGGATCTTGACTTTCAGCTCATGGTTTTCGGTGGCGGCTTCGATCACCAACTGCGCACCTTGGAGGTCGTCGTAACTGCTCGAACCCTGGATGCGGGCCAGCGCAGCCACTTTATCGGCTTCGCTGATCTTTTCTTTGTTGACCAAGCGGTCCAGGCTTTTGGTCACATTGGCCAAGCCCTTGGCCACGGCTTCGTCCGAGATGTCGACCATCACCACCTGGATGCCCGACACCGCACACGCCTGTGCGATGCCATTGCCCATGGTGCCTGCGCCAATGATGCCTACGGTCTGGATGCTCATGTTTTCATTCCTTCGAAATCGGTGTGGTAACTCAAAACGAGGATCTTAACGGGCCCAGATCTGGCCACCGCCTCAGAACCGACGCTGCGCCTCCAGACCCACCAAGAGCTTGCGGCCCAGACCAGGTTCAAAGAAACGGTTGTTGCCATCGTTCACGATGACCGAGCCCAAATGACGGCGGTCGGTCAGGTTGTCCAACCGAACGAATTCACGGAGCGTCCAATCGCCCCGGTCTTGCTTGAAGTGCAAGCCCAGATTGAACAGGGTGTGGCCCACCGCTGAATCGCTGTTCAGGTCATTCACCATGACTCGGCCCACATGCCGTGTTTCAAAAACGACCCGACTGCCCGCCCAGCCCGTGTCCCAAGCGGCTTGCACAAACACCTGCTGCATGGGCAAGCCGGGGATGCGCTGGCCTGCAGGCACTTGCACCTGTGGATTGACATTGGGGCAACCCGTGGTGGTACAGGTCATGAAGGCGTCCAGGTATTCAGCCTGCATCCAAGTGAGTGCGGAAACCAAGCTGATCGGACCATAACGCCAATCGCCAGACAGCTCGAGACCTTGGCGCTGCGTGCGTCCTGCGTTTTGGAAAGTGGTGCGGCCACCCGTGTTGTTCTGGACAACGATCTCGTCATTGGTGCGGATATCAAAGGCGGTGGCGTTCCAGCGAAAGCGCTCGGCGCGACCACGCAAGCCCAGCTCGGCGCTGGTGCTGCGGGCGGCATTGAGCTGCGCATTGAAACCCGAAACCCCACCACTGCGGTAAGCCACCTCGTTGAGGGTCGGAATTTCATAACCTTTGCCCACGCTGGCAAAGGCCTGCACCGCAGGCGTCCACTGCCAGCGCATGCCGACAACTGGCAAAGTGGCCTGAAAAGTCTTGCGACCACTGTCGTCCGCGTTGCCTGTCCCAACGAAGCGGTCTGAAGACTCGTATTCAGTGCGCGTTTGGCGCACGCCGCCCATGAGCGTCAGGTCTTTGGAACGCCATTCTGCTTGGACATAAGGGTCCAGCGTACTGGCACGGTTGACCTCATCGCGCCGCAGCTTTCCTTGAACACCCAGGGTGCTGCCGATGAAGTTTTCATAGCCTTTGCGTTGGTCACTTTGGTGGTCTGAAGCCAAACCCGCGCTGACCGACAAACGGCCGCCTTGCCAATCGCCTTCATGGCGCCAACGGGCATTCCAGCCCCAATAGTCGCGGTCCAGATCGATCACGCCACCGGAGCTGCCAGGAGGCACTTGGGCACCTGTTGCGATGGATTGGTACTGCACCACTTGTCGCTGGCCTCCGTAGCCCATCAACTCCAATTTGTGGCCGCCGCCAAGGGCCTGCTCAAAGGCCAAACCCAATTGGGTTTGGGCCACAGACTTGCGGGTGTTGAAGTTGATCGCCGACGCGGTGGTTTGCATCGGATTGGCATTCAACTCTGCACGGCTCAAACCCTGCGGGTCCAATGCAAAACTGCTGTGTTGGTTGAGCACCAACACCGTTCGCCCGCCCTCATGCGGACGCGAAAGTTTGAGGTTGGCGTTGGTTCGGTCGGCCTCCGACTGTGGCCTTGCACCGTCGGTGGCAAAACGGCTCACATCCAAGGCATACGACCAACCCGGCTCTTTGGGGGCGCCGGTTTTGCCCGTCGCCTGAGTGGACACCCTCAACAAGCCATCGGACCCCGCGACCACACCCGAGCGCCATTGCGCCGGGTGCTGCCCCTCTTCGGTGTACAGCAGCAAAGCGCCCCCCGATGAAGCGCCATACAGCGCCGCCATCGGGCCACGCACCACCTCGATGCGATCAGCACCACCCAATGGGAAATTGGCCACCTGCCCCGAACCATCGGGGGCACTGGCGGGGATGCCGTCCACAAACAAGCGCACGCCGCGCACCCCAAAAGTGGCCCGCGCCCCATAGCCCCGCACCGAAATTTGCAGGTCTTGGGCATAGTTTTGGCGGTTGCGGATCACCAAGCCCGGCACCCCGGCCAAGCCCTCTGACAAATTGATCTGGGCCTGCCCATCGCGCAGCGATTCACCATCGACCACATCAATGGACGCTGCGCCACGCCACACACCACCAGACCGTTCGCCCGTCACCACCACGGGCGACAGGGCGCCCGGGTCTGCAGCGGCCGGAGCCAATTCAATCTGGGCGTGGGCATGCCATGCGCAACAGACAAGAGCCGCCAAAGCCACGGGCTGGCGGACAAAACGGATGGGATCGTTCACGGGCAAGGCTTTCTGGGAAGGGCGTGAAAAACGCCAAAGCAAAGAGGGCAAAACAATTTGATGATTTTTATACAAGCCCACCGCATGGGTGGACACATAGACGACAGTGAGACGCCCCACACGCCTTCAACCAGTCACACGCGGCCAGATCCATCACAGGATTTCGGCCATGAACTTGGCAACACCCAAAATCTGAGTGAATCAACTCCTGAACCGCTTCCTGGTGAGCGCCAGCGCCACCCAAAACGACACCCCCGCAAAACCCGCCAACACCAGCACCAGGCGCACAGGCTCGTCAGGCCAGCGGTCCAAGAACATCGGGCGCACCAGGTCCACCGCCACCGACAGCGGTAACCAGTCGGCGATCACGCGCACAAAGCTGGGCAGTTGCTCTCGCGGGAAAAAGATGCCCGAGAGGAACATCATGGGTGTGAGGAACAGGGTGAAGTAGTAGGTGAAGAAGTCATAACCTTTGGCCAGCGCGTTGAAGATCAAGGCCATGCAGCTGAAGGTGATGCCCACGCCCAGCAGCACCGGCCAGGCCACCAGCAGCTTCCAGCTGTGGCTGATGCCCAGCGCCATCATCACCAGCAAGATGGCCGTGACACTGAACAGCGCCTTGAAGGCCGCCCAGAGCATTTCGGCCAGCACCACATCGTCCAGACGGACCGGCGCGTTCATGATGCCGTCCCAGGTTTTTTGCACATGCATGCGCGAAAACGCCGAGTACAGCGCCTCAAAGGTGGCTGCGTTCATGGCGCTCATGCAAATGCTGCCACTGGCCAAAAACAAAATGTAGGGCACTTTTTCGCCGCCCATCTCGATCTGCCCGACCAGCGAACCGAGGCCGTAGCCAAAGGCCACCAGCCACATGAGCGGCTCGGCGATGTTGCCCACCAGGCTGGGGATGGCCAGCTTTTTCCAGACCAGCCAGTTGCGCAAAAACACAGGCCACCAGCGCATCGACAAGCGGGGTGCGGCCCAGATGTTGTTTTGAATTTGGCTCATGGCTCAACCTTCCTCGCGGATCTGGCGTCCGGTCAATTTCAGGAACAGGTCTTCCAAGTTGGAAGGTCGGTGCAAGGTGCGCAGAGCGGGCCAAGCCTGCAGCGCGTTCATCAAAGCCCGGCTGTCTTGGGTGTAGAAGAAAACGGTTTCGCCGCTGACCTCAACACGGCCAGACAAAGCTTTCAGATTCGGCTCTTGCGCCAGCGCCACCGCGCCTTGGCCAAACACCTCGATCACCTCAGGCTCCAAGTGCTGCGCAATCAAATCACGCGGCTTGCCCTCGGCGATCTTGCGGCCTTGGTCCAGCACCAAGAGGCGTCCACACAGGCGCTCTGCCTCGTCCATGAAGTGGGTGGTGAGCAAGATGGATTTGCCTTCTTGCAGCAACACCTGCAAGCGCTCCCACATCAGGTGGCGCGCCTGCGGATCCAGGCCCGTGGTGGGCTCGTCCAGCATCAAGAGCTGCGGGTGGTTGATGAGGGCGCGCGACAAACTCAAGCGCCGCTTCATGCCGCCCGACAATTCGCCCGGTTTGGCTTTGGCTTTATGGCTGAGGGCACCAAATTCGAGCAGTTGCGGAATGCGCTCGCGGATCACCGCATCGGGCAGGCCAAAGTAGCGGCCAAACACCAGCAGGTTTTCTTCGGCGGTGAAGTCGGGGTCCAGCGTGTCCATTTGCGCCACCACACCCAAGCGTGCCTTGATGGCCAGGGCGTCGCGCGGCATTTGCAAACCGTCGAAATAACGGATTTCACCGCCATCAGGCTGCGACAAGCCCAAGCACATGCGCAGCGTGGTGGTTTTGCCTGCGCCGTTGGGACCGATCACGCCCAGGCACTCGCCGGGCTCGATGTGAAAAGACAGGTCATTGACCACCGTGGCATCGCCGTAGCGTTTGACCAGATGTTCGACCGAAAGCAATGGGGTATTCATGCCGGAATTGTGCCTGTGGCCGCTTGCCCGAGCGCCGTGACGGGTGACCGATAAAATCACGACCTTGTCTTGAACCGCCCCAGCGGCACTCTCATGTCCCCTTCTTTTTCTGACCGCCTGGCGGTTTTGCCGCAATACCTGATCCCCAAACAAGCCCTGACCGCCTTTGCGGGCTGGGTCGCGGGCAGCCAATGGGGCAGCGCCACCACCGGCATCATCAACTGGTTTGTCAAGCGTTACAACGTGAACATGGCGGAGGCCGCCAACCCCGACACGGCCAGCTACAAGAGCTTCAACGAATTTTTCACCCGCCCGCTCAAGGCCAGCGCACGCCCCTTGGCCACTGCGGCATTTGTCTGCCCGGTGGACGGGGCCATCAGCCAATGCGGTGCAATTGCAGGCGACCAAGTGTTTCAGGCCAAAGGCCACGGCTACAGCACCCGCGCCTTGGTCGGAGGCGACGCGGCGCTGGCGGCACAGTTTCAGGATGGTGAATTTGCCACGCTGTACCTGAGCCCGCGTGACTACCACCGCATCCACATGCCCTGTGCAGGGCGCTTGACACGCATGATTCATGTGCCGGGCGATTTATTCTCAGTCAATCCGACCACGGCCCGTGGCGTCCCGGGCCTGTTTGCCCGCAACGAGCGGGTGGTGTGTGTGTTTGAAGGCGCGCAAGGCCCGTTTGTGATGGTGCTGGTGGGTGCCACCATTGTGGGCAGCATGGCCACGGTGTGGCACGGCGTGGTCAACCCGCCGCGCCCCGGCACGGTGCGTGAATGGACTTACGAGATGGGCAGCATCGCCTTGGCGCAGGGCGAAGAAATGGGCCGATTCTTGCTCGGCTCCACCGTGGTGATGCTGTTCCCCAAAGGCGTGATGCAGTTCAACCCCGACTGGACACCGACCCGCCCCATCGTGATGGGCGAGGGCATGGGACAGGAAATAGGCTAAGCCAGGGCCGCTGGCCCATTTCAAGCTTGCGTCACTTTGAGCGCCAGGACCAGATCGGCCCACGCTTTGGCCTTGTCAGCCGGTGCGCGCAGCAAAGTGGTCGGGTGGTAAGTCACCACCACAGGCACCCCTTGGAATTCGTGCACAGTGCCCCGCAGTTTGCCCATGGGCTCGGTGCTGCCCAAGAGGCTCTGGATGGCAAAACGGCCCATGGCCAAAATCACTTTGGGCTTGGCCAGTGCCACTTGGCGTGACAAATAGCCGGCACACACGGCCAACTCGGTGGCTTCGGGGTTGCGCCCGGCAGGCGGGCGACATTTGACAGCGCAGGTCAGGTAGGCCTCGGCCGAAGCCGCTTGGCCTTCCACAGGCGGCAGACCTTGGCGACGCACGCCCACGGCTTTGAGCATGTTGTCGAGCAACACCCCCTCTGGCCCCGTGAATGGCAAGCCCTGTTGATCGTCTTCTGGCGAGGGCAAATCGCCCACCACCAGCCAGTCGGCTGCTGCTGCAGCAGCGCCCCACACCGGATTCAGGCGTGCACCGCTCAAAGCACAAGACTGACAAGATTGGACCGCCGCCTGCAGACTGCCCCAGTCCATGTGGGGCACGCCCAGAGGCAAGGGCTTGGATGCCACGGCGGGCGGTGCTGCGGTCGCAGCCCTCTGCTCGCGTGCTGCAACGCTGGCCACTGGCGGCTGAGGCTTGGGCTGAGTGATCGGCGAAACAGCGGTCGCCTGAATCCGCGACGAGGCCAGGGCTGGCTCGGCTTGAACCGACGGGTGGGCGGTTTGCGGCCACCACACACGCACGCCCATTTCGGCCAGCATGGCGCGTTGGCGGTCGTCCAGATCGAATCGGGTGGGGTCACTCATGTTGGGGCTCACAGTTTCAAACTCATCACCACGGCATGTTCACGGTGCAGTCGTCCCGCAGGATAGTAATCCTTGCGGATGCTGATCTGCTTAAAGCCATAGCGCTCGTACACCTGCAAGGCCCGTTGATTGCTCTGACGTACCTCCAGCCACAGCCATTGGGAGCCCTGATGGCGCGACCACAGCGACAAGGCGTCCAGCATCATGTGCCCCCAGCCCTGCCCTTGGTGCGCAGGCGCCACGGTGATGTTGAGCAAGTGCATTTCTTCAAAGCCGCGCATGGCCAAAAAGTAGCCCAGCAACTGGCCGTCCAGCCACAGGCACTGGGCTTCAAACAGCGGGTTGAGGGAGTCCCGAAAATTACCCAGCGTCCAAGGGTGGCTGTAGGCGGTTTGCTCAATGGCAATGACCGCGTCCAGATCGTTCGGTGTCATGGGGGCCAAAGTGACGCGGTTGCGCGTTTCCTCGGTTGGCCGATGACGGCTCAAAGCCTTGTCGACGTTCAGGCCCGGACTCATGACGGTGCAGCGGCTTGGCCTTGATGGGCTTGCAAAGCCAACGCCTTCAGGGCTTCACGCTCTGCGGTGGTGTTGGCGACCTTGTCGCGGATGTAGAGCGGCATGGCCTGCTCAGCGGGAACGGCCAGTCCCTGCGCCCACAAAGCAGGCGCCAGGCGCAGCAAAGCCGAAGCGGTGGGCAAAGCCTCGAAACGTGGGACATGGGCCCATGCACAGGGCAAGCGCTCGCCATAAGCCACAAAGGCATTGCCCGCCAAGCACAGCGATGTGCCCACTTGCGGCACTTGAACTTTTTCGGGGGCCGACACTTGCAGGGGCGAGGCTTCGCGCCATTGGCCTTGGTGATGCTCAGGCACCTGCTGCCAGGTGTAAGCGGCGCTGTACACCTCGTCCATGCGGGCGTCCAGCAGCGCCAGCACGGTCAAGCCACTCAACACGGCTTGAGATTCAGAACTGGACTCGCCAGCACCCGCTTGCAAGCGAACCCAGCGCGCCTCTTCGGCCACCGCCATCAAGGTGTCAACGGGCAACACCGGCACATCGGCGCCAAAGGCCAAACCCTGGGCCACAGCACAGGCGGTGCGCAAACCCGTGAACGAGCCTGGTCCCCGGCCAAACACAATGGCATCCAGAGATGCCAACGGCATATCGGCCTCCGCCAGCATGGCCAAAACCGCGGGGATCAAGCCGCTCGAGGCCTGTGCGCCTCCGGGCAAAGTTTGCGTCCAAACCTGGTCTCCGCGTGCCACGCCCAAAGACAACACATCGGTGCTGGTGTCAAACGCCAGCCAGCGCCCCTCAGGTGCTGCGTTCATGGCTTGTCTCCGGCCTGCGCTGCTGAAGGCATTGGCGTCGAAGTGGACAAGGGCGCAGGCACCATTTCAGACTTTTTGGCTTGCCGTACACCGAACAAAATGCCGCCGGTCACCAGCGCCAGCCCTGCGAGCAAATTCCAGTGCATGGGCTCACCCAAAAACCACACCGCTCCCAAAGCCGACAAGCCCGGCACCAACGCCGTGATCATGGTCGAG
Organism: Limnohabitans sp. Rim28; assembly: GCF_000293865.2. GTDB lineage: Bacteria > Pseudomonadota > Gammaproteobacteria > Burkholderiales > Burkholderiaceae_C > Limnohabitans_A. Next base: position 72,271 of record NZ_ALKN02000006.1, read on the forward strand.
CGCACTGGCCCATAGTGACGCACCATTTGAGTGAAGGTGATGCCCGAGATGACCACCGAGCCCACGCCTTGAAACACCGCCTGGAACAAAATTTCTGACCAAGGCGCTTGGTGCAACTGCGTGGGCAAGATGGACAAGCCCACCAGCAAGGCAAACAAGGGCACAAAACAAACAAAGGCAAAGGCGGTGATGGCCATGGTGGCCCGCACCGCATCAAAACCATGGCGGCGCACCAACACGCTGTAACTGGCCCAACACATGGCAGCTGTCATGAACAACAAGTCGCCTTTCCACACCTCGCCACCGTCAAAAGCCATCAGCAAACTCGCCCCACCCACCAGCACATCGCCCAGCACGATGAAACTCAAACCAACAGCACGACTGGTGGCCACCTTTTCACGCAAAAAAAGCCAGGCCAACAAAGTGGTCCACAAAGGCAAACTGCCGGGCATGAGCACAGAGGCATGCGAAGCCGGGGCATAGAAAAAACCGGTGTAAGCCAAGATGGCGTACAGGAACCCACCCAAAAACCCTGTTTGCACCGTTTGACGCAGAGGCAGGGGCGACAGGCCCCACAGTGAGCCCACGGGCTGTCCCGCCTGACGGGCTGGACGCATCAGCCACCAGGCCCAAGGCAATAACACGGCACTGGCCCCCAAAATACGGGCCAAGGCGATGTCCAGGGGCAACAAACCCCGCGATGCAGACGCGCGTGCAATGACAATGAAGCCAGTCCAGATGAGCACCGTGATGACCGCCGAAACCAGGCCCACGGTTTTTGAAGACAATCGCATGGCCCGAATCATACGGCCCCAAGGGAAGAGCCCCCGCAATCGGGTGGGGGCGGGTTAGACTTGCCCGATGAAGTTGGCCCGCTCATGCCCCATTTGGAAAGCGCTCAAGCAGCGGGGCTTGGGGGTTTTTCTGACAGCCGCTTGTGCCGCCTCACAAGCCACTCCCGCGACACCGACTCAGCACGAGCTGCCCCCAAGCATTCAGAAAATCTTGCGTCAGGCCCAAGTACCACCCTCGGCCTTGAGCGTCTTGATCGCGCCCTTGCCGGCCAACAACGCAGTCGCCCAAGCCAGTCAGCCGCGTTTATCGCACCAAGCCCAGACCAGCGTCAATCCCGCTTCGGTCATGAAGCTGTTCACCACTTACGCCGGCCTGAGCCTGCTCGGGCCTGAGCACACTTGGCGCAACCGCGTGTACACCGATGGCCCTGTGCGCGAAGGCGTGCTCCATGGCAACCTGATTGTGCGCGGCAGCGGAGACCCCAAATTGGTGGTCGAACGCCTGCAAGACCTGCTCACGCAAGTGCAAACTGCGGGCGTGCGCGAGGTGCGGGGTGACATCGTGCTGGACCGCAGCGTGTTTGATGTGCGCGAGCGCAGCGAACCCTTTGACGACGAGCCCTTGCGGCCCTACAACGTGGGGCCCGATGGCTTGCTGCTCAATTTCAAAGCCGTCATTTACACCTTCACACCCGACCCGGCCAACGGCCTGGTGCAGGTGCGCTATGAGCCGCCCTTGGCCGGTTTGTCGGTGACCCGCCAATTGCCTTTGACCTCAAGCCCTTGCACCGACTGGCGACGCCAGCTGCAGGCCGACTTCAGCCAACCGCTACAGGTTCGGTTTGCCGGAGGCTACCCCGCCAACTGTGGCGAGCGGGAGTGGCCCGTGGCCTTTCCAGACCCCGCCCAATACGCGCCACGCGTGCTGCAGGCCATGTGGGCAGGCTCAGGAGGACAACTTAGTGGTCAGGTGCGCTACGGGGCACGCCCTGCCCAGGCCCGCTTGCTGGTGGACGCCCCGTCTTTGCCTCTGTCGGAAGTGATCAAAGACATCAATAAATTTTCAAACAACGTGATGGCCCAGCAGTTGTATCTGACACTGTCGAGCGAGCTGGGGGCGCCCGGGCGCTTTGAGGCCTCGCGCTTGCGCTTGTCGCAGTGGTGGCGGCATGGCTTTCCCGCGCAAAGCGAACCGCTGCTGGACAACGGCTCTGGCTTGTCACGAAGCGAGCGCAGCACGGCGCAAGCCTTGACCGCTTTGCTGCAGGCGGCACATGCGGGCCCGCATGCCCAAGCGTTCACCGACTCGCTGGCCGTGGCGGGCGTAGACGGCACGGCCGCTCGCCTGAAAGACCGCCAACCCCAATCGCCTGTGATCGGGAACGCTTGGCTCAAAACCGGCTCTCTGCGCGACGTGGCCTCGGTGGCCGGCTATGTGCAAGGACAAAGTGGCCAGCGTTACACCTTGGTCGCGGTTCTGCACCACCACAACGCCCACGCAGCGAGGACCGCGCTGGACCAGCTGCTGGAATGGACGGTGCGCGACACCACGCCCCAACGCAAACCTTCGCCGAAACACACACCATGAACTTGATCGACTGGGTGGGCTCAGTAGCCGCCTTCCTCACCACCGCCAGCTTCATTCCGCAAGCTTGGCAAACTTTCCGCACCCGCGACGTGAGTGGCATCTCGCTGGGCATGTACAGCCTGTTCACCTCAGGGGTGGCGCTGTGGCTGGTCTACGGCATCTTGATGGTGGCCTGGCCCATAATCATCGCGAACGTCATCACCACCAGCCTGGCGCTGATGATTTTGGTGATGAAGTTGCGGTACCGCTGAAAAAATTCAATGGATGGGTGTTAACCCCATATGTCAAAGGGCTTTCGAAATATAGGATCAAAAACGAACGACCGTTCGTTTCACTCGACCCAATAGGAGACTCCCTTGACATCGGTAAAACTTAAAATTTCTTTGATCAGTGCTGCAGCCCTGTTGGCTGCTTGCGGCGGGTCCGACCCGGTCAACGGTTCACTGATTGATGCTCCGTCAACTTTGATAACTTTGACCAAAGCGCAACTCGATGCCAGTGGATTGATCGCCTTGAGTGGTCCCGCCAAATGCGATGTCAAGCTCGTCAGTCTCAATTATGTGACCCCCGGCGCCAAAGGCGAATCGTCCAATGCATCCGGTGTTTTGCTGCTGCCGACTGGCGCAGGTTGCACGGCTGCAGCGCCTTTGGTGGCTTATGCCAAGGGCACCGATGTTCAGAAAACTCGCACACTGGCCAACCCCGCAGACAGTGAAACAGGCCTTCTTGCCGCCATGTACGCTGGCCAAGGTTACGCGGTTGTCGCCACAGACTATTTGGGGTTTGCCAAATCCAACTACAGCTTTCACCCCTACCTGCACGCAGACTCACAGGCGACCTCTGTGATTGACTCGATTCGTGCAGCCCGCAACGCTGTGGCTTCACAGGGCGGCAGTCTCAACGGCAAAGTCATGTTGACCGGCTACTCACAGGGCGGGCATGCTTCCATGGCAGCTCACCGTGCGATTGAAAAGGATCTGGCCTCCGAAATCAATGTGGTGGCGGGTGCTCATTTGGCTGGTCCTTACAACTTGTCTGGCTCCATGAAGTTGCCCGACGCCATTGCGGGCTATCAATTTTTTGTGCCCTACTTGGTCACAGCCTGGCAGAAGATTTACGGCAATTTGTACAGCGATGTCAAAACCGCCTTCAAAGCGCCTTATGCCGAGTGGGTTGAAAACCTTTTACCCAGCCCGACACTCAACTACACCACCTTGGTGACCACCGGCAAATTGCCTGGCATCAATGGTGAGACGCCCAATCAGGCCCGCGATGCGTTGTTCCAACCCGCGTTCAGCAGTGATATTTTGACCAACCCGAACAATGCCACTTTCTTAGCCGCCAAAAAGAATGACTTGCTGGACTGGTCACCCAAATCACGCACCATGCTGTGCAGTGGCAGCGGTGATCCGACCGTTCCGCAAGCAGTCCACCAAACGGTCATGAAAGCAGCGTTCGATGCCAAGGGTCTGACCAACGTCACCTCGGTGGACGTGCATCCAGCCATTGTGGCGACTTATGGGCCCATCACCATGGCCAATATCGCCAACTACCATGGCACTTATGCGCCTCCGTTTTGCCACGCCCAAGCCAAGGGCCTGTTTGACTTGGTGAAGTAAACCCATTCAGGCTGCCGCCCGCTGCAGCCTGTCCCGCACGCCTTCCCACTCAGGCGTGTCGGGCGGCTGCTGGACCCAGATTTGCGAGACGCCCCGGGCGTCCAGATCACGCAACACACCGAACAAGTCGTGCGCGGCTTGCTCGGCTGTGGTGGCTTGGCGGCGCCACAACACACCTGCCCCCATGCCCTGCTCGCTCGCCGGTCGTTCGGTGCACCACACGCCCAAGTTGTTGGCGTGAGGACCCAAGGCCTGCAGTTTGGCCGTGATGTCTTGCGCCGCCATCAGCCGCACCTTGGCGCGGGGCGCGTAATGCGATTCAAGCGTGCCCGAGGCGCGCGGCGCGGCTTGGCCCATGACCTCTTGCGGCGCATCTTTGTCCAGCACGGCGCGGCCGCATGCGGCCTCAATCTGCGCCCGCGTGAGTTGTCCGGGGCGCAGCAGCACCGGCTCGCCACGGGTGCAATCGATGATGGTGGACTCGATGCCCACCGCGCAGTCGCCGCCATCCAGAATCAACAAATCGGGGCCTAACTCGGACTGCACATGCTCGGCGCAGGTGGGGCTCACACGGCCGAATCGGTTGGCGCTGGGGGCAGAGACGCCCAGCACGCCCAAGGGCAGGCAGGCCCGCAACAAAGCCTGCGCTACCGGGTGCGAAGGGCAACGCAAACCGATGGAGTCTTGACCGCCGGCCGAGGCCGTCGCCACGCCACGTTGGCGCGGCAGGATCAAGGTCAGTGGGCCAGGCCAGAACGCCCGCATCAAACGATTTGCAAATTCGGGCATTTCCAAAGCAAACAAGGGCACTTGGTCCACACTGGCCACATGCACGATCAAGGGGTGATCGGCTGGGCGGCCCTTGGCCACAAAGATTTTCGCCACCGCCGCATCGTCGGTGGCGTTGGCCGCCAGGCCGTACACGGTCTCGGTGGGAAGGCCGACCAAATGGCCGTCACGCAAAGCTTGTGCAGCCTGCGCGATGGCAGCATGGGAGGCACTCAGGATCATGGTGGACTTTAAAACGCTTCAATGCCGAGCAGGGCAGCCGCTTGCAAGGCGGTAGCGCGCACGGCCTCGGGCGTAGCCCCGGTGATGTTCAAGTGCCCCATCTTGCGACCAGGGCGCGCAGACAGCTTGCCGTACAGGTGCAAATGCGTGCCAGGCAGCGCCAGCACTTGGCCCCAGGCGGGGCTGGTCGGACCTTTGCCGGTGGGCGTGACTTCGGGCCACAAATCGCCCAGGAGGTTGAGCATGATGGCCGCAGCGTGTTGGCGCGGCTGCGTGAGTGGCAAGCCCGCCAGCGTGCGCACTTGCAGCTCAAACTGCGACTGGTCGCAGGCGTTCATGGTGTAGTGGCCGCTGTTGTGAGGGCGCGGAGCCATTTCATTCACGACCAGCTGACCGCCTTCGAGCATGAAAAACTCCACGCAGAGCACGCCCACGTAGTTCAGACCTTCGGCAATGGCGCGGGTGGCGGCCACGGCTTGCGCCGCCACATCGGTGGGCACAGCACCCTCGTAAACACTGGTCACGGCCAAAATGCCGTCGCGGTGCAAATTCAGTTGCACCGGAAAACTCACCATCTGCCCATCGGCGCCACGCGCCACAATGACCGAACACTCGGCCTGCAGGGGCAACATTTTTTCAAGCACGCAAGGCACGTTCTTGAGCTGATTCCAAGCGGCCTCCAATTCTTCACGGGTCTTCACACGGATCTGGCCCTTGCCGTCATAGCCCATGCGCGAGGTTTTCAAGATGCCCGGCAGCAAATCGTCGCTCACAGCGGCCAACTGACTGCCCTTCTCAATCACGGCATGCGGGGCCACCGGCACACCGCAGCGCACAAAGTGGGCTTTTTCGGCGGCGCGATCTTGCGCAATGGCCACCGACTCGGATGCCGGGGCTACTGGGCGGTGTGCGCCCAAGGTCAGCAAGGCAGGTGCGGGCACGTTTTCAAATTCGGTGGTGATCGCAGCGCAACGCTGCATCAGCTGGGCCAGACCCTGCTCGTCCAAGTAGTCGGTTTGGATGTGGTGGTGGCTGACCCGTCCGGCAGGGCTGGCCACATCAGGGTCGAGCACCACCGTGAAGTAGCCCATGGCCTGCGCCGCATGCACAAACATGCGACCCAGCTGGCCGCCGCCCATCACGCCCAAAGTGGCCATCTGCCCATTGACCATGGCACCCGGCAAAATGGCGCGGCTCATGCGGCACCTGTTGGTGAAACGGGAGGAAGCGTCATGGCGCGGGCCATGGCGGTTTGTTCGGCGCGGAAAGCCTCGAGCTTGGCGCGCAAGGCCGGGTCGTTGTTGGCCAACATGGCCACCGCAAACAAAGCCGCATTGGCCGCACCGGCTGCGCCAATGGCAAAGGTGGCCACCGGCACACCTTTGGGCATTTGCACGATGCTGTGCAGCGAATCCACGCCCGACAGCGCCTTGGTTTGCACCGGCACACCGAGTACAGGCACCACGGTTTTGGCCGCGATCATGCCGGGCAGGTGGGCCGCGCCGCCCGCGCCCGCGATGATGGCTTGCAGGCCCCGCTCGGCCGCGCTCTGTGCATACGCAAACATATCGTCCGGCATTCTGTGGGCCGAAACCACGCGGGCGTCGTGAGGGATGCCAAACTGTTGGAGAATCTGGACTGCGTGCTGCATGGTGTCCCAGTCGGAGCTGGAACCCATGACGACGCCGATGAGCGCTTGAGTCATTGGGTGCTTTTCGTGATCAATCTTGAATTTTAAGGTTTCGCTTCATCTGGAGACGAAACACAACCCGGAACACTGCCCGCCATGATGGACGTCACGATACAAAACTTTGAAGCCGAGGTCATCGAAGCCTCCATGACCACGCCCGTGCTGGTGGACTTTTGGGCCCCTTGGTGCGGCCCTTGCAAATCGCTGGGTCCTGTCCTTGAAAAGGTGGAGGCCGCCTATGAGGGACGCTTCAAATTGGTCAAAATCGACTCTGACCAAGAGCAGCAACTGGCCCAGGCCTTTGGCATCAAAAGCATCCCGACCTGCGTGTTGCTGAAAAATGGCCAGCCTGTGGATGGTTTCATGGGTGCTTTGCCCGAAGGCCAGGTCAAGCAATTCCTGGACAAACACCTGCCCGCCGCCGAAGAACTGCAGGCACAAGCTGCCGCCAACGAAGCCCAAGAGCACCTGCAAGCCGGTGATGCCGACAGCGCCCGTGCCGCCTTGGAACAAGCCTTGGCCACCGACCCCGGCAACGACGATGCACGCTTTGACCTGGTCAAACTGCTGATTGGTTTGGGTGAACTGGCCGAAGCCGCCGCCTTGCTGGCCCCGGCCATGAGCCGCATTCCGGTGCCTTTGCGCTTTGAGGCCCAAACCCAGTGGCTCAACGCCCTGGAATTCGTCACCAACGACCCGCGTGGTCAGTGGGAACTGGATCAGTTTGATGCCTTGATCGCCCAGAACAAACGCGACTTTGAGGCCCGCTTTGCCAAAAGCCGATTGCTGATCGCCATTGGCCAATGGGAAGCGGCCATGGACGAGTTGCTCGAAATCATCATGCGCGACAAGAAATGGGACGACGAAGCCCCGCGCAAAACCTTTGTCGCCCTGCTCGAGCTGATGACACCACCCAAGCCCAAAACGCAAGACGCGACGGGCAAATCAGCCGGCGGCATCGAATTGATGGGCAAAGCCGCCTTGCAGGAAGATCCGCACATGGCGATGATCTCGAGCTACCGGCGCAAGCTGAGCATGATGCTGAACTGAGCACAGCCCCACACCCCAAGCCCGGCCCAGCTGCTGCGATGCAGGCTAACCGGGCTTTTTCACGACAACGCCGCCAACACACTCAGCGGGTGGCCCCTGCCTGGCGCTCAATGTCCATGCGCATGCGCTGCAACAACCCGGCCCACATGAGCACCTCACCCACCACAAACATGGGGCCGACCAGCAGGCCTGAAAGGTCGTCCACAAAAGCGGGCTTGCGGCCTTCAAAGTAATGGCCAACGAACTGCAAGAACCAGCCGATCGCAAACACCCCCAAGCCGACCTGCCAAACAGGCCAGCCCCAGGCCGATAGCCAGACCGGCAGCTCATGCGCCAAACCGATCAAAACCCCATTGACCAAGACGGTGGCCAGCCCCAACAAGACGTTGCCCCGACTGAGGTACCACAGGCTTGTCAGACCCCAAAAAAACCAGGCCAGGGTCAAAGGCAGTCCTCCCAACACCCATGTTGGGCCTTGCAACAAAACACCGATGGAAAAAACGATCAAAGGAATGCCCACCAAATGGGTGGCAATGTTGCGGCGACTGCGGTGGTATTGGGCGTACTGCGCCATCAACTGGCTGGCGGGTCGAAAAAGTTGCATGCCTGACTCCAAGGAAAACTGAGCTTGGGCCGTTCTTCTCAGAGCCACCACAACAGTCGAAGGGAACAGATATTTTGAAGTGCTTCAACCACCCGTCAAGGGTGATTTCCATTAGACAAACCTGGTGCAACAAGCCGCAGGCCGTCAAGCCATCAGCTTTTTCATCGCCTCTTCGTACTTGGCGGCGGTCTTTTCGATCACCTCTCGCGGCAAGCGCGGTGCGGGTGGGGTCTTGTCCCACGGCTTGCCATTGACCAAGGCGGTCTCCAGCCAGTCACGCAAAAACTGCTTGTCGTAACTGGGCGGGTTGGCGCCTTCTGCATAACTGTCGGCTGGCCAGTAACGCGAGGAGTCGGGCGTCAGCACTTCGTCCATCAGCACCAGTGTGCCGTCGGCATCGAGGCCAAACTCGAACTTGGTATCGGCAATGATGATGCCCTTGGTGGCGGCGATGTCACGCGCGGCTTTGTAAAGCTGGATGCTGATGTCGCGGATGCGGGTGGCCAAATCGGCCCCGATCATGGCCACGGTTTGCTCGAAGGTGATGTTCTCGTCGTGCTCACCCACCGCAGCTTTGGCCGCAGGGGTATAGATGGGCTCTGGCAGGCGGCTGGCATTTTTCAGCCCCGAGGGCAATTTCACACCGCAAACAGCCTGGTTGTCTTGGTATTCCTTCCAGCCGCTGCCGGCCAGATAGCCGCGCACCACCGCCTCGACAGGAATGGGTTGGAGACGCTTGACCAACATGGCGCGGCCCGTGACCTGCGGTGCCTCGACAGCGCTCACCACGCTCTCGGGGGCTTCGCCCGTCAAGTGAATCGGGCAGATGTTGAGGCCTTTGGGGCCGAGTTGGTCAAACCAGAACAGCGCCATTTGCGTGAGCAGCACACCCTTGCCCGGAATCGGCTCGCCCATGATCACATCAAACGCGCTGATGCGGTCAGACGCCACCATCAAGATGCGGTCGTCGCCCACGGCATAGTTGTCACGCACCTTGCCTCGCGCCAGCAAAGGCAAGGAAGTCAAGGCCGAGGTGTGAAGCGCAGAAGTCATGGAAAAACAGTCCAGCAAAAAAGAAAAGGCCCGTTGAACAGTCAACGGGCCATTCGGGCGAATTATCGCAGGCTCAGTTCACCACTTGGGCCAATTCACCGCGTGCATAACGGGCCGCCACCACCTGCAGGTTGTCGCCCTTGATCTTGGGGGCCTGGCCTTCGCAGCCGAACTCCAGGTAGCGCTGCTTGCAAATTTGCTTGGCAGCCTCGCGGGCGGGCTTGAGCCATTCGCGGGCATCGAACTTGTCAGGGTTTTCGAACAAAAACTTGCGGCAAGCGGCGGTCATGGCCAAACGGATGTCGGTGTCGATGTTGATCTTGCGCACGCCGTGCTTGATGGCTTCTTGAATCTCTTCGACCGGCACGCCGTAGGTTTCTTTCATCTTGCCACCGTACTGGTTGATCATGGCCAACAGTTCTTGTGGCACGCTGGACGAGCCGTGCATCACCAAGTGGGTGCTGGGGATGCGCTGGTGGATTTCTTTGACGCGGCTGATGGCCAAAATGTCGCCCGTGGGTTTGCGGCTGAACTTGTAAGCGCCATGGCTGGTGCCAATCGCGATGGCCAGCGCATCCAGACCCGTGGCTTTGACGAACTGGGCGGCTTCTTCAGGGTCGGTCAGCATCTGGCTGTGGTCAAGCTTGCCGACCGCACCAATGCCATCTTCTTCACCGGCTTCACCCGTTTCGAGGTTGCCCAGGCAGCCCAACTCGCCTTCCACCGAGACGCCCAACTTGTGGGCCATGTCCACCACGCGGCGGGTCACATCCACGTTGTAGGCAAAGTCGGCCGGGGTTTTGCCGTCTTCGAGCAAAGAGCCGTCCATCATCACCGACGAAAAACCCAAGTTCATCGCGCCCTGGCAAATGGCTGGACTTTGGCCATGGTCTTGGTGCATGACCAAGGGAATGTGTGGCCACTGCTCTGTGGCGGCTTGGATCAGATGCTTGATGAAAGGCTCACCGGCGTATTTGCGAGCGCCGGCGCTGGCTTGCAAGATGACCGGGGCGCCAACTTCGTCGGCCGCCATCATGACGGCCTGGACCTGCTCGAGGTTGTTGACGTTGAAAGCTGGAATGCCGTAGCCGTTGACGGCCGCATGGTCCAGCAGCTCGCGCATTGAAACGAGTGCCATGGTGGTGATTTCCCGGGAAGTTTGAAAAATTGAACGCGCCGGTACAACATTCGGCGTCAGACTGATCCGAATTTTATAGGCTTCGGTCAGATCGGGGGCTGAGTCAGGCTCTCAAAAGAGGGCCAATCAGGCCCATGCGTGCTCAAGCCACTTTGCAGATTTGCAGCATGTTGGTGCCGCCGGGTGAACCCATGGGCTCACCGCAGGTGATGGCATACACGTCGCCCGTGCCCACAATGTTGCGGCTTTTGAGGTGCGCCTCGGCTTCGGCCAAGGCCGTGTCACGGTCAGCGCTGGTGTCCATCAACAAGGGGCGCACATTGCGGTAAAGCGCCATCTTGCGCTGCGAGTTCAGCTTGGTCGTCAATGCATAAATGGGAATGTGCACCCGGTGGCGGCTCATCCAAAGGGCTGTCGAGCCCGATTCGGTCATGGCCACGATGGCTTTGGCGCCCAAATGGTGGGCGGTGAACAAAGCGCCCATGGCGATCGACTGGTCAATGCGGCTGAAAGTCTGACCTTTGAAATCAGCATCCAACGTCGGGTCTTCGGCGTTTTCAGCCGCCTCACAGATCTTGGCCATTTCCTCCACCGTTTCGAGCGGAAACTTGCCCGCAGCGGTCTCGGCGCTGAGCATCACGGCATCGGTGCCGTCCAGTACAGCGTTGGCCACGTCAGACACTTCAGCACGGGTGGGCACCGGGTTGGTGATCATGCTTTCCATCATCTGGGTGGCGGTGATGACCACCTTGTCGTGCACCTTGGCCAGCTTGATCATGCGTTTTTGCAGGGCAGGTACGGCGGCATTGCCCACCTCGACCGCCAAATCGCCCCGGGCCACCATGATGCCGTCGCTGGCTTTGAGGATGGCTTCAAGGTGAGGAATGGCTTCAGCACGTTCGATCTTGGCAATCAGGCCAGGCTTATGGCCATATTCGGCCCCCGCCACGTTGCACAGCTGACGGGCCATTTCCATATCGGTGGCGTTTTTAGGAAAGCTCACCGCCACATAGTCGGCTTGGAAACTCATGGCGGTTTTGATGTCGTCCATGTCCTTGGCCGTCAAGGCCGGCGCAGTGAGGCCACCGCCTTGCTTGTTGATGCCCTTGTTGTTGGACAGCTCACCGCCCAGTTTGACCGTGGTGTGCACTTGCTCGCCCTTGACGGCGTTGACCGTCAGCACAATCAAGCCATCGTTGAGCAGCAGGACATCGCCCGCCTTCACGTCTCGCGGCAACTCTTTGTAATCGAGGCCCACACCGTGAATGTCACCCAACTCGGTGCGCGAGGCGTCCAATACGAAAGCCGCTCCCGGCTCCAGCATGACTTTGCCTTCGACAAACTTGCCCACACGGATCTTGGGGCCTTGCAGGTCGGCCATGATGGCCACCTCACGCCCGGCACGCTGGGAGGCTTCGCGCACCAAGCGGGCACGGTCCACATGGTCTTGCGCTTTGCCGTGGCTGAAATTAAGGCGAACCACGTTCACCCCGGCGCGGATCATGGCTTCGAGCAGCGCTGGGTCGCTGGAAGCAGGGCCTAAAGTGGCAACAATCTTGGTGGCGCGACGGGGCATTCGGAGATCTCCATTTATTGGATTTCGATTCTCACACGAAAAAGAGACAGCGCTGTCTCTTTCAGGAATTTGCGGAACAACGGCCCCTTAACCCCAAGCAAAGCCCTTGAATTGATCTCTGTCAGGCCCATGAAAAGGCTTGCCGACTAAACTCCTGCTTGCCCGATTCACATTTGAGCGTCATGACTGCCTTACACACCCCGCCCGTCGATCAGCCCATTGCGCTGGACCAACCCCTACCGCACCGCAAAACGCTGCGCGAATGGTTGACCCCGTTGTCGCAACGCAGCACCGTGCGTGCATTGGTGCTGTTGGCTTTTGACTACGCCCTGTTTTTTGCATTGATCGCGGCCACGGTGGCATTTGACGCCATCTGGGTCAAGTTGCTGTGTGGCGCCATGGCTGGCTTTGTGATTGGCCGCTTGTTTGTGATTGGCCATGACGCCTGTCACCAAAGCCTCACGCCTCACCGCGAATTGAACAAAGTGTTGGGTCGCATTGCATTTTTGCCATCCCTCACCCCCTACAGCTTGTGGGACACAGGCCACAACGTGGTGCACCATGGCTACACCAACCTCAAAGGCGTGGACTTTGTCTGGACGCCCCTGACGGCCGAAGAATTTGCCGCCCTCAACCCTGTGCAGCGTTTGCTGCAACGCGCCTACCGCAGCGGCTGGGCACCGGGCCTTTATTACATGATTGAAATTTGGTGGAAGCGCGAGTTCTTCCCCAACAAGACCCACATGCCCACTCGCCGTCCGATCTTTTTCAAAGACAGTTTGTTGGTGAGTTTGTTTGGCGCTTTTTGGATGGGTACCGTTGCTGCAGCAGCGGCCTACACCGGGCAATCGGTCTGGTTGTCCTTGCTGATGGGTGTGTTGATCCCGTTCTTTGGCTGGAACACCATGATCGGATTCGTGGTCTATGTGCACCACACCCACGTCAAGGTGTCCTGGCATGACAACAAAGCTGCTTGGACCAAAGCCGCGCCATTTGTGTCGACCACCGTGCACCTGACCTTCCCGTTCAACATCGGCGGCATGATGCACCACATCATGGAGCACACGGCGCACCACGTGGACATGAGCATCCCCCTCTACCGCTTGAAGCAAGCCCAATCCAAATTGGAAGAAATGCTGCCGGGTCGCATCATCGTCCAAGCCTTCAGCTGGAAGTGGTACTTCGAAACCGCCAAGAACTGCAAAATGTACGATTTCAGCCGCGAATGTTGGACCGACTTCAAGGGCAACATGACCAGCCCGGTCAGGGGCAACCTGCCGCCCGCTGCCCAAACTTAAAAGCCCATGATGGGTCCACAAAAAACCCCGCATTGCGGGGTTTTTTGTGGCGGTCAATGGTTGGACAGATCGAAGATCAGTGGGCTGCGCGTTTGGCCAAAATTTCAAATGCTGGGAGCACCTTGCCCTCCAGAATTTCGAGAAATGCGCCGCCGCCGGTCGAGATGCAACCCACCTGCTTTTCGATGCCGTACTTGGCAATCGCGGCCAAGGTGTCCCCGCCACCTGCGATGCTGAATGCCTTGGACTCGGCAATCGCGTGCGCAATCACTTTGGTGCCATTTTCAAAAGCCGCAAACTCGAAAACGCCCACAGGTCCATTCCACACGATGGTGCCCGCCTGATTGAGTTGCGTGGCCAGCTTGGCCGCGGTCTCTGGGCCAATGTCCAAAATCAGGTCATCGTCGGCCACGTCGGTGGCTTTTTTGATGGTGGCAACCGCATCAGCGGCAAACGTCTTGGCCGTGACCACATCGGTGGGGATCGGCACTTCGGCGCCACGCGCCTTCATGGCCTCAATGACCGCTTTGGCCTCGCCCACCAGATCGGCTTCGGCCAGGCTCTTGCCAATCTTCAAACCCGCAGCCAGCATGAAGGTGTTGGCGATACCGCCGCCCACGATCAACTGGTCCACGTTTTGCGCAAGGCTCTTCAAAATGGTCAACTTGGTGCTGACCTTGGAGCCGGCCACGATGGCGACCAATGGCCGTTTAGGCGCTTCCAGCGCCTTGCCAATGGCATCGATTTCGGCAGCCAACAACGGCCCGGCACAGGCGATGGGCGCGAACTGGGCAATGCCATAGGTCGTGCCTTCGGCGCGGTGCGCGGTGCCAAAGGCATCGTTCACATAGATGTCGCACAGGGCGGCCATTTTGCGGGCCAGCGCTTCGTCATTTTTCTTCTCGCCCTTGTTGACGCGGCAGTTTTCGAGCAGCACCACTTGGCCGGGTGCCACAGCCACGCCGTCCACCCAGTTCGCGCGCAGGTCAACACTGCGGCCCAAAAGCTCACTCAGGCGCTGCGCCACTGGGGCCAAGGAGTCTTCGGATTTGAAAGCGCCTTCGGTCGGACGACCCAAATGAGAGGTCACCATCACTGCAGCCCCAGCGTCCAAAGCCATCTGAATACAAGGCACGCTGGCACGGATGCGGGTGTCCTCGGTGATGCGGCCATCGCCCGCTTGAGGCACGTTCAGGTCAGCTCGAATGAAAACACGTTGTCCAGCCGCTTGGCCACTGGCGCACAGATCTGAAAAACGAATGACATTCATGGGGAAACTTGTCCTGTATCTGGGAAATTGGGGGGTATTTTAAAAGCAGCGCCTGACGAGGACTGACAGCACCCCAAATGTAAACAACCACTCACATTCCGTCGGGCTGGGTCAAGCTCTACCAACCCAGACCCAAGCGCAAAGGCAAGTAAACCGCCATCCCCGCAAGGATGGTGATCAGCACATCACGCCGCCAAAAGTAAGCAAACACTCCCACCACAGCCGCATAAAGGCGAGCATCTTGCCAAGTGCTGACCAACTCGCCTTGCACCGTGATGATCTCGGGAATGACAACGGCCGACAATGCCGCGATGGGCGCGTACTGCAAGCCGCGTTGAGCCCAATCAGGCAATTGCCAGGACTGGCTGGAAATAAAGAAGAAACTGCGCGCCACCACCGTGACCACGGCGAGGCCCACGATGACGGTCATGGTCCACAGGTCGGTCTCGTTCACACAGCCGCCTTGGGTATTGGCCGGATTTTTTCAACCGTCAGGCACAAGATCACCGCCACCGCAATCGCCACCACAATATTGAGCTTGAGCGGCAAGTGGTAGGCCACCACCGCCGCCACCCCCGCCACAGCTGCCGACAAAATGCGCATGCGCGAGCTGGCCAGCGAACACTGGATGCCGAGCAGACACAAAATGCCCGCAAAACCCAAGCCCCACTCTGGAGGGATCAGGTTGGCCAAGCCGATGCCCAACAGGCTGGCCACGATCCAACTGCTCCAATTCAGAAAATAGTTGCCCGCCAAATAGGCCTCTTGGCCCGTGCGCTCGGTATCGGTTTCACCGGGCTTTGCAAAGCGCTGTGTGAACAACACATAACTGATGTCAGCGGTGAAATAACCGTGGCACATGCGCTGCCAGCGCGGCAGGTGCATGAGGTAGGGCCGCAAATGCAAGCTGAACACCACAAAACGCAGGTTCACACAAAAACCAGTCGCCAAAATCACCCAAGCCGGGGCGCCAGCCACCAAGAGTGGAATCGCCGCCAGTTGTGAGCTGCCCGCAAACACCAGCATGGTCATGGCCACAGCTTCAAAGACACTCATGCCCGACTTGACCATGGCAACGCCCGTCATCAAGCCCCAAGCCGCCACACCTGGCGCTTGGGGGGCCAAGTCGCGCAAGCCTTGCCAAAACTCGGGGTCGCGGTAAAGCGTTGGCCGAAAAAACATCAGGCCACCCAGCGCTGACCGGGCTGCAAGGGGCAGCCACGCAAAAAGTCGGCAGCACTCAGGCGTTTACCGCCGGGGCGCTGCAACTGGGTCAGGCACAGCAGGCCTTCGCCGCAGGCCACACGCACACCCGAAGCATCGGCGCTGAGCACCGTGCCCGGCGGTGCACCGGCTGGCGCTTGGCCTTCCGCCACTTCGGCCACGGCTTGCCACAACTTGAGGGTTTCCACACCCGCGGCCATGGCCAGCGGCACGGTCATGCCTGGAAACGGGTCAAACGCCCGGATGCGCCGCGCCAGCACCTCGGCGCTCAATGTCCAGTCGATGGCGGCTTCGGATTTGTCGATCTTGTGCGCGTAATTCACGCCTTCAGAGGGTTGCACTTGTCGGGGCAAGGCGTCTAGATGCGCCAGGGCCTGCACGATGGCCTGACCGCCCAGCTCGGCCAAGCGGTCGTGCAGCACGGCGGTGGTGTCGCTGGGCGCAATGGCGCAGGGCAGAACCAACAGCATGTCGCCGGTGTCTAAGCCCGCGTCCATCTGCATGATGGTGATGCCGGTTTGCGTGTCTCCCGCCTCGATGGCGCGGTGAATGGGCGCAGCGCCGCGCCAACGCGGCAGCAAAGACGCGTGGATGTTCAGACAACCCTTGGGGGGCAGGTCCAGCACCCACTGCGGCAAAATCAAACCGTAAGCGGCGACGATCATGGCATCTGCCTTCGCCGCCTGCAAAGCGTCTCGGGCAGCGACGGCGTCTTCGGGGTATTTGCCGTCCAAGCGCAGGCTCCGGGGCTGGGCCACGGCCACGCCGTGGTCCAACGCCCACTGTTTGACGGGCGAGGGCTGCAGCTTCATACCGCGCCCGGCAGGCCGGTCGGGCTGGGTCAACACCAACACGACCTCGTGGCCTGCGGCGTGCAGGGCGGCCATGGCCACTTGGGCAAATTCGGGCGTGCCCGCAAAGATCAGACGCATGTGGGGGAATTGGCAGCGCGCTTCAGCGCTCGGCTTTTTGGGCTTTGACCAGTTTGGTCTTGATGCGGCCTTGTTTGAGGGGGGACAGGTATTCCACAAACACCTTGCCCATCAGGTGGTCCATCTCGTGCTGGATGCAAATGGCCAGCATGCCCTCCGCCTCAATGCTGCGGCTTTGACCGTCACGGTCAAGGGCCGTGATTTTGACTTTTGTGGCGCGCTCCACGCCATCGTAAATACCGGGCACCGACAGGCAACCCTCTTCGCCTTTGACGCGCTCATCCCCCATCCAAGTGATTTCGGGGTTGATCAGCACCATCGGCTGATTGCGCTCTTCCGAGGTGTCGATCACCACCAAACGCTCATGCACATCGATCTGCGTTGCGGCCAAGCCAATGCCACCGGCCTCGTACATGGTCTCCACCATGTCATCGATCAGCGCATGAATTCGGGCGTCCACCGCTTGCACAGGTTTGGCCACCTTGTGCAGGCGTGTGTCGGGGTAGCAAAGGATGGGGAGCAGGGCCATGGTTCAAAGGATCAGATGGAATACAGGTATTTTCGGTCATTTTGGCCAAAAACAAGTGTCTCCTGATCGAACGCGCCATGTCGCGTCACAAAGCGCTTGCACTTCCGCTCTGGCAAGTCGCACTTGGCGACAACCGGTCTTTGCAACACAATGGTCCTGTTACAAAAAAGCAAAGACAGCCCCAAGGGCTGCGCAGGGAGACCGCATGACACACACCCCCCACGAATTGGGCGCTTGGTTGCGCCTGAGCCTCACCCCTGGCGTCGGCCCCGAAAGCGCACGGCGTCTGCTGGCCGCATTCGGCGAACCCCAAGCCATCTTTGCGCAAACCGAGGCCGCTTTGGGCCAAGTGGTCAATGCCAACCAAGTGCGGGCGCTTGTGCAAATGCCGCAGGGGTGCGCAGCACTCACGCAGGAAACCGTGGACTGGCTGCAAGCCCATGCCGCTTTGGGTTGCCGCGTCATCACTTTGGGGGACACCCACTACCCGGCACCCTGGCTGAACATTCCGGACCCTCCGTTGATGTTCTACGCGATGGGCCAAACCGCGCACTTGGCAACGCTCAAAGCCGAGCAATCCTTGGCCATCGTCGGCAGCCGCAACCCCACGCCTCAAGGCGCGGACAATGCGCGTGAATTGGCCCGCAGCCTGGCAGCCAGCGGGCTCACCATCGTCTCAGGGCTGGCCCTGGGTGTGGACGGCGCGGCACACGATGGCGCCTTGCAGGGGCACACGGGACAAGGCCTGGCCACCATCGCCGTGGTGGGGACCGGTCTTGACCGGGTCTATCCACGCCAGCACCGCGAGCTGGCGCACCGAATTGCCAAAAATGGCGTGGTCCTGAGTGAGTATCCGCTCGGCACACCCCCCCTGGCCCCCAACTTTCCGCGCCGCAATCGACTGATTGCAGGCCTGTCGCAGGCCACCCTGGTGGTCGAAGCCGCCTTGCAATCGGGCTCACTCATCACCGCCAAGCAAGCCCTCGAACAAGGCCGCGATGTGATGGCCATCCCCGGGTCCATCCATGCCACCCAATCCAAGGGATGCCACGCGCTGATCAAGCAGGGGGCCAAGCTGGTGGAATCGGCGCAAGACGTGCTGGAGGAACTGCGAATACCGGCACTTTTGACGCAACAGGCGCTGGACCTGTCCGCCGATTCAAATGCCCCTGGCCATGGCCCTGAAAGCCAAGAAGGAAATGCCGAGCCCTCACTGCTGCGCGCTCTGGGCCATGACCCGGTGAGCCTCGACGCCTTGCAAGCCCGCTGCGGGTGGAGCACGGCGCAGCTGCAAGGGCAACTGCTGGAGCTGGAGCTGGCGGGTCAAGTCGGCCGCTTGCCGGGAGGGCTGTTTCAGCGCATAGGCTCGGCCTAGGCCAAGGAAAAGCGCTAGCGGCCAACCACAAACCCGCTGCCCCAAAACAAAAGGCACCCGAAGGTGCCTTTGTGCGAGGGATCGGTCGGATGATCTGTCAGACCACAGCGCCCGAGTTCTCGTCGTTCGGGTCGTGGTCTTTCTTGACCGGCTTGACCATGTCTTCGCGGCTGATGCCCAGCCACATGGCCACAGCAGCGCCCACAAACACCGATGAATAAATGCCAAAGCAAATGCCAATCGTCAGCGCCAGCGCAAAGTAGTACAGCGTCTCCCCCCCAAACAGCAACATGGACAACACCATGATCTGCGTGGAGCCGTGGGTGATGATGGTGCGGCTGATGGTCGAGGTGATCGCGTTGTCGATGATCTGAACCGTGTTCATCTTGCGATAGCGGCGGAAATTCTCACGAATACGGTCAAAAATCACCACCGACTCGTTGACCGAATAACCCAGCACCGCCAACACCGCGGCCAACACCGCCAGCGAGAACTCCCACTGGAAGAAGGCAAAAAAGCCCAAGATGATGATCACATCGTGCAAGTTGGCGATGATGGCCGACACAGCAAACTTCCACTCGAAACGGATGGCCAAATACAGCATGATGCCGCCGACCACAAAGGCCAGCGCCATCAGGCCGTCTTCTACCAGTTCGTTGCCCACTTGAGGCCCCACAAACTCGGTGCGGCGCAGCGTCACATCGGGGTTGGCTGCTTTCAGGGCGTTGAGCACGGTCTCGCTTTGCTGGGCCGTGGTCACGCCTTTTTGCACCGGCAGGCGGATCAGCACTTCACGCGCCGAGCCAAAGTTCTGCACCTGCACCTCGGCATAACCCAAGCCCGAGATCACGCCGCGCACTTTGGGCAAATCGGCCGGTTGGCTGTAACTCACTTCCATCACGGTGCCGCCGGTGAATTCCACCGACAAATGCAAGCCCCTGCTGAACAAAAAGAACACCGCCAAGAAAAACGTGATGAATGACACCGCGTTCAGCACCAAAGCATGGCGCATGAAGGGGATGTCTTTTCTGATTTTGAACAATTCCATGGTCTTTTCCCCTTAATCGGCTTTCACCGCAGTGCCAGCCTCGGGCCGCCAGACAGTGCCGATGGACACTGTCTTGAGTTTCTTCTTGCCGCCGTACCAAAGGTTGACCAAGCCGCGCGAAAAGAGAACAGCGGAAAACATGCTCGTCAAAATGCCGATGCAGTGCACCACCGCAAAACCCCGCACCGGACCGGAGCCAAAGGCGAGCAAAGCCACGCCCGCGATCAAGGTGGTGATGTTGGAGTCCAAAATCGTGGACCAGGCGCGGTCATAACCCGCGTGGATGGCCGCTTGCGGGCTGGCGCCGTTGCGCAGCTCTTCGCGCACACGCTCGTTGATCAGCACGTTCGAGTCAATGGCCATGCCCAGCGCCAGCGCCATGGCGGCCATGCCGGGCAAAGTGAGCGTGGCTTGCAGCAAGGACAGCACGGCCACCAACAACAGCAAGTTGACGCCCAGTGCAATGCCTGAGAACACGCCAAACATGGCGTAATAAATCGCCATGAACGCCACGATCACCACAAAGCCCCAGGTCACGCTGTTGAAGCCCTTGGCGATGTTCTCGGCACCCAGGCTCGGACCAATGGTGCGCTCTTCAATGATCTCCATCGGCGCGGCCAGCGAACCGGCACGCAACAGCAGCGCGGTGTCGTTGGCTTCGGCCGTGGTCATGCGGCCCGAAATCTGCACCCGGCCGCCACCGATCTCGGCACGGATCACGGGGGCCGTCACCACTTCGCCCTTGCCCTTTTCGAACAAGATGATGGCCATGCGCTTGCCCACGTTGTCACGCGTCACGTCCTTGAAGATGCGGGCACCCTTGCCGTCCAGGGTCAGGTTGACCACGGGCTCTTGGGTCTGGCTGTCAAAGCCGGGCTGGGCGTCGGTCAGGTTGTCACCCGTGAGCACCACTTGTTTTTTGACAATCAGCGGACGGCCATCGCGCTCCAGGTAGCGCTCGGCGCCAAAAGGCACCATGCCGCCTTGTTCGGCAGCACGGGCTTCGGTGCTTTCGTCGACCATGCGCACCTCCAGGGTGGCGGTGCGGCCCAAAATGTCTTTGGCCTTGGCCGTGTCTTGCACGCCGGGCAGCTGCACCACGATGCGGTCCAGGCCTTGTTGCTGAATCACCGGCTCGGCCACACCCAACTCGTTGATGCGGTTGTGCAAGGTGGTGATGTTTTGCTTGAGGGCCTGCGCCTGTACCAAGCGAGCCGCCTCGGGTTTGATGGTGGCCGTCAAACGGAACTCATTGCCATCGGCCACTGAATTGATTTGCAAGTCTGCAAACTGAGCGGCGATCAGGTCTTGGGCGGCCTGCAACTGCTTGGCGTCGCGCAAACGCATCTCGATGGTTTGGCCGCTTCGGCTCATGCCGCCGTGGCGCAAGTCTTTCTCACGGAAAGTGGTGCGCAAATCGCCCACCAAGGCTTCGACACGCTGGGTCAAAGCCGCTTGCATGTCCACTTGCAACATGAAGTGCACGCCGCCACGCAGGTCCAAGCCCAAATACATGGGGGCCGCACCCAGCGAGGTCAACCATGCAGGCGACCTCGTCACCAGATTCAAGGCCACCACAAAAGAGGGGTTGCTCGCATCTGGAATCAAGGCCTTTTCAATCGCGTCCTTGGCCTTGATCTGGTTGTCGGTGGTGTCAAAGCGGGCACGGATCGAGGCGCCATCCAGGGCCAAGGTCTGCGGATTCAAGCCTGCCGTCTTGAGGGCTTCTTCAACGCGCTGCAAGGTGGTGTTGTCCACCTTGACCGTGGCCTTGCCCGAAGACACCTGCACCGCAGGGGCCTCGCCGAAAAAGTTGGGCAGCGTGAACACCGTCCCCAACAACAAGGCAATCACAAGGATCGCGTATTTCCAGATCGGGTAACGGTTCATGGTGGCTCGCGTGCAGGCTTTTTATCGGGGGAAATTACTTGATCGTGCCTTTTGGCAAAACCTGAACCACAGCGCTGCGCTGCATTTGAACTTCAACGCCAGTGGCCATCTCGATGCCAATGTAGGCGTCGCCGATCTTGCTGACTTTGCCCAGCAAACCACCTGCAGTCACCACCTCATCGCCCTTGGCCAAGGCATCGATCATGGCGCGGTGTTCTTTTTGCTTCTTCATCTGGGGGCGAATCATGACGAAGTAAAGAACCACGAACATCAGCAACAAAGGCAGCATGCTCATCAAGGTGGACTGGAAGTCACCACCCGAGGCAGCGGCAGGAGCAGTTTGGGCAAAAGCTGAAGAGATGAACATGGGGTCTCCAAAAAATCACATTCGGTTTGAAACAGTTGTCGCCCACGTCTTTCGCAGGCGAAGCCGCCATTGTATGCGGCGCTATGATCGATCCCAAAAGCCCCGGCCGCACGGGGTCAGACCCCTTGAAGCCATATTCAGGCAGCACTCAAGCGCAACCCCAGACAACCCGACAGGAGACCGCCATGCCCGCTGAACACAATCAACCCCACGGCCATGACCACGCACATGACCACGAACACAGCACCCTGGGCGAGAACGACCTGCGTGTCCGCGCCTTGGAGACCCTGCTGACGCAAAAAGGGTATCTGGACCCCGCCGCCGTGGACCGGATCATCGAGACCTACGAGGTGCATGTGGGCCCGCACAACGGCGCCAAAGTGGTGGCCCGCGCCTGGGCTGACCCAACATTCAAAGACTGGCTGCTGAAAGACGCCACCGCCGCCATCGCCTCGATGGACTACACCGGCCGCCAGGGCGAGCACATGGTGGCCGTGCCCAACACACCCGACACCCACAACATGGTGGTCTGCACCCTGTGCAGCTGCTACCCCTGGCCCGTGCTGGGCCTGCCCCCAGTTTGGTACAAAAGCGCGGCGTACCGCTCGCGCGCCGTGATCGAACCGCGCGCCGTGCTGGCCGACTTTGGGGTGACCCTGCCGCCGGAGCAAAACATCCGCGTGTGGGACTCCACCGCCGAAGTGCGCTATTTGGTGCTGCCTGAGCGCCCGGCAGGCACCGAGGGGTGGACCGAAGCACAACTGGCGAAACTGGTCACCCGCGACGCCATGATCGGCACCGGCTTGGCCTTGAATCCAACACTGAACCCCCTGGAGGCAGCATGAACGGCGTGCACGACATGGGCGGCCTGCAAGGCTATGGCCCGGTTCAGATCGAAGCCAACGAGCCGCTGTTTCATGGCGAGTGGGAGCGCCGCGCTTTAGGCGTGACGGTGGCCATGGGTGCCAGTGGGCTGTGGAACATCGACCTGGCCCGCTCGGCCCGCGAGTCTTTGCCCCCGCTGGACTATGTGCAAGGCCCCTATTACGCCATCTGGACCCAAGCACTGCAAAAGCTGCTGATCGAGCGCGGCTTGATCACCGAAGAGGAACTGGCGAAGGGCCAAGCCATCACGCCGCCCGTGGCAGGCGTGCGGGTGCTCAAAGCCGCCGAGGTGGACGCGGCGCTGGCCAAAGGCAGCCCAGCAGACCGCCCCAGCACCCAAGCGCCGCGCTTCACCGTGGGCCAGCGCGTGCGCGCTCTGAACCTGAACCCACAAGGCCACACCCGTTTGCCGCGCTATGTGCGCGGCCATGTGGGCACGGTGGTGCTGCACCACGGCAGCCACGTGTTGCCCGACCAGCATGTGAACCAGATGCTGCCGCCTTTTGATGGCACGGCCGAGCACCTCTACACGGTGGTGTTCGACGGCACCGAACTGTGGGGCCCGCAAGCCGAAGCCGGGCACCAAGTGAGCGTGGACGCTTGGGAGTCGTATTTGGAAGCCATCCCCTCCTGATCAAGGCCCCATGAACACCGCCATCCAAGACCTGAACGACCTGGCCCGCGCCTGCGGCGACGGCTTTCCCATGCCCGCCACCGCCAACAACGGCGCGGTGTTTGAAGAACCCTGGCAGGCCCACGCCTTTGCCATGACCTTGCAGCTGCACGAAAAAGGTGTTTTCACCTGGCCCGAATGGGCCACCGCCCTGACCCGCGAAATTGCTGCGGGCCAAACGCGTGGCGAAGCCAGCGACGGTAGCCTCTACTACACCCACTGGTTGAACGCGCTGGAGCAAATGGTGATCGAGCGCCAGCTGGGCACCCCTGAGCAAATCCATGATCTGGAACACGCCTGGGCCGATGCCGCCGAGCGCACCCCGCACGGACAAGCCATCGTGCTGGACATCCGTCAAAGGGGCGCCGCTTGAACCTGCGTTTGTGGGCCATGCTGGCCTTGCTGGCCAGTCTGGTGTCGCTGGCCGTGGGCACTTCTTTTGCCAAAAGCCTGTTTCCAGCTTTGGGCGCAGAAGGCACCACCGCCTACCGCATCATCTTTGCCACCCTGATGCTGATGGCGGTGTTCCGGCCCTGGCGCAGAAAATGGGTCTGGGCCGATGCCTTGCCGCTGGGCCTGTACGGCGTCACGCTGGGCGTGATGAACCTGCTGTTTTACAGCGCGATCAAGACCATTCCCTTTGGCGTGGCCATTGCCATCGAATTCACCGGGCCCCTGGCCGTGGCGGTCTGGACCTCCAAAAAAGCCAGCGACTGGCTCTGGGTGACGCTGGCCATCGCGGGCCTGGCCATGTTGCTGCCCCTGCCCGGGGGCGATACAGCCACAGCGCTCGACCCCATGGGCATGTTTTTCGCCTTCACGGCGGGCATTTGCTGGGCTTTGTACATCGTGTTTGGCCAACGCGTGGCCCAGCGATACGGCAGCATGGCCACCCCCATGGGCATGCTGGCCGCCGCCATCGTGGTGGCCCCCATCGGGATTTTCCATGCGGGCACGGCCATGCTGGACCCGCAATGGCTGGTGGCAGGCCTGGCCGTGGCCTTGCTGTCCAGTGCCATCCCCTACGCGCTGGAGATGTTCTCGCTCAACCACCTGCCCAAAAACACCTTCAGCATTTTGCTCAGCTTGGAGCCTGCTGTGGGGGCACTTGCGGGCTGGTTGGTGTTGGCCGAACACCTGAGCCTGTCTCAAGGCTTGGCCATTGCGCTCGTCATGGCCGCCTCGATGGGCAC
This sequence comes from Limnohabitans sp. Rim28, assembly GCF_000293865.2. Taxonomy (GTDB): domain Bacteria; phylum Pseudomonadota; class Gammaproteobacteria; order Burkholderiales; family Burkholderiaceae_C; genus Limnohabitans_A. The sequence continues at coordinate 97,078 of NZ_ALKN02000006.1, forward strand.
CACTTGGTCAGCCGGGCGCGCTCCGTCGCCATCCACTTGAACACGCCAAGCGAGCACGTCCTCACTTCGCAGGTACGGGCGCAGGTGCGGGTGAAGGAACCGGTGCAGGTGCGGGCGAAGGTGCTGGTGAAGCCGCCGCCGCAGGGACAGCCGCAGGTGCCGCCTCAGGGACTGCTGGCGCAGCGCCGGCCGCAGGCGCCGCCTTGGGATCCTCCGCCGGTGCGGGCTGGTTATTGCCCGTCAACTTGTCCATCTGCTTGAGCAACCAGTTGCGGTTTTCAATGCGCTCTTTCTCTTTGCGGATTTTGTCCTCCGCAATTTGCGCTTTCAGAGCGTCAATTTTGGCTTGGGTGGCACGTTGTTCGGCCAACTTGGCGTCTTCGACCTGCTTTTCTGCCCGCAGGCGTGCATCTTCAATGGCTTGGATCTTGGCTGCTTCTTCGGCCTCCAAGCGCGCCACCCGATCTTTCTCTGCTTGGATGCGCTTGTTTTTAGCGCCCGCGATTTCTCGCACACCCGTGGACCAGGGCTGCTTGCTCAGCTGCATTTGAATGGCCACCTCTTGGGTGATCACTTGGGTTTTGCCGTTGACCTGCGCGCTGAAAAATCCCTCGCAACGGGTTTGGATCCCGCCAGCCAACGTGCAAGCATGGCCCGCTGGGCTCTGAGCCCCCCACGCTTTGGGTCGGGCCAAAAAGGCATCGCATTGGTTGAAGACCTGCTGAATCCGAAGGTCCTCGGCACTGGGGCGTGCGTCATTGAAGTCAAACCACTCGGGGCGGATCTTTTCATGGGCCATGCCCACGCGCACGCACTCGGCTTTGGCGGGTGACAGCTGGGCCAACATGGCCAACCACACCGCCCGCGTCAAGGCGTTGTCACGGACCACATTGAAGGCCAAATCGCCTTGGGTGGGGCAGGCGTTGACCACCCCATCTGCTGTGCGTCTGGCCAAGCCACGCCATTGAACCAGCACAGAGACCTCGTTGCCGGGTGTGATCGCGATGCGGGTGTCAAAAAAGGGCGCCCGCACCACGCGCTCAAAAGGCGGCTGGCCGGGGACGGTGATTTCCAGGTTGCACACCTGCTCGCCATTGAGCACCCGCGCTGACACGGGCACGGTGTTGGCCTGGCCCGCCACCAGCACATACTGACCGGCCCACGCCACAGGCGCAACCCACAGGCCGAGCAGCACCCCACACACCCAACGACTTGCACCCATTGCGCACCCATCCCAAGAAAAAAGCATCCACCTACAGTATCGGCAGCATGGGGCTTGACTTGATAGCGGGTCAGCGCCCCACAAAAACGGGCTGGCGTCGCTGGGCAAATGCCGCACGGCCCTCGGCAAAGTCGAGGCTTTGACTGCTCGTTTGCTCGCGTTCGCGCAGACGGGCCTCATCGGCCTGTCCGGCTTCGATTTCGCGCAAAGACTTTTTGGTTTCTTCCACCGCCAAAGGCGCCAGCGCCAACACATCGTCCAGCAGTGACTGCAGCGTTGCCGCCCAATCATCCGTCCCCACCAGCGCCTCGAACAAGCCCATGGCATCGAGCTGCTGAGCCGTGAAAGGCCGCGCCGTCAGAAAAGCCCTTTTGGCGCCGGCCAAACCCAATCGACCCACATAGCGCCTCAAACCGCTGGGGTAGTAATGCAAGCCCAAAGCGGTGGCGGGCATGCGCCACTCGATGCCCTGCAGGCCAATGCGCAAATCACATGCCAGCACCACATCGGTCGCGCCGCCATAGACACTGCCGTTCAAGGCGCAAATGGTCACCGGGCGCATGGCGGCCAAGGTGTCCGGAATTTCTTCAAAAAAAGTGGATCCGTGGCCCGGCTCGTCAAAGCCCCCAATGTCATAGCCCGCACAAAACACAGGCCGGGGCTGACCCGCCGTGTTGGCGGTCAACACCAGCACGCGCACCCCGGGTTCGCGGTTGACGGTGTCAAAGTGAAGCAACAAAGCCTTGAGGTCGGCGTTTTCCAAACGGTTGCGCTGGGCCGGGCGGTTCAAAGTGATGGTGGCCACGCCGCCTTCGATGCGCAAAACGGGGGCTGAAGGCTGGGCAAAAGCTGCGTGCATGGTGGCGTCCAAAACAAAAAGGGTGTCCGAAGACACCCTGATTGTAGGAAGCAGGCGACCAGCGCCCGCTGATGGGGCGATCGCTTAGGCCTTGGCTTTCACCTTGGACATGGCGGCCTTGACCGAAGCTTCGGCTTGGGCTTGAGCGGCTTTGATGCTGGACTCTGCGCTGTCAGCCGCTTGCTTGGCCACTTTTTTCAGGGTTTCAGCAGCCGTCTGGCTGGCTTCGAAAGCGGTCTTGATGGCGGCCACAGCGGCGTCAGAGCCAGCAGGTGCGTTCTTCAAGCTGCTCTCGACCAGGCTTTTGACAGCCTTCTCGGACTCGGCCATCTTGCCCTCGACGGCCTTGGTGAACACGGCGCTGGTGCTGTTGGCGATGTCAGACAGGTGACGGCCATAAGACACCGACTTTTCGATGGCGGGCTGGACCAAAGCGGCTTGCACGGCCATCAGGTCTTGTGGGCTCTTGGCGGCCATCAGGGCTTGCATGTTGGCGAAAGACTCGCCCACAGCGGCTTTGCCAGCGGCCATGTTGAGTTCAACCAAGCGCTCGAAACCGGCAAATGCGGTTTGCGACAGGTCTGCAGCAGCAGCGATGTTGGCTTTTTGTGTGGCGGCGAATTGGTCGGCGTTGAAGTTCATGGTGTGTTCCTTGAGAGGTTTTGTTGCAATGCAGCAATTTGAACAGCATGAAGCGGCCAAAGCAATGGCAAACCCGCACTTTAGAGTCCACTCTCAAATTGGACACTTCAGCGCGCCAGGGCGCAAAAAGCCCTGCGCAAGGCCTGAGCCATCCATCACGCAGGGCCTTTGCCGGTGTGGGTGCGTCCACTCACTACACTTGGAACTCGCGCAAATTTGGCCAGAAACTTTTTAAATTTATGGAATTCATCAGTCTGTTGTTCATTTCGGCCATCGGCATTCACTGGCTCAATCTGCAGGGTCAGCGCAAACGCACCGCCTTGCTGGCCGAGCAGCTGCGCCCCTACCAAATTGAAAAGCTCATGTCGCAGCTGACCACCTCTTATATGCGGGCCTTGGGAGAGAGCGACCCCGAGCGCCAACGGCACATCTTTCAACTGCAAGAACAAGCCGAACAACAACTGGCCGCTGATTTTCAGATCCTGGCCCGCGAATTTGCCAAACTGCCGGCCCCCGTTTCGCGTGGCCTCAAACTGGCCCTGCCTTTCATTGACCAGCTCTCGCCCAAGGTTTGTTTTGACATGCGGCGCTTGCTCGAGGTGCACGCACAAGGCATCGAGCGCGCCGTGGACAACCGTGAAGGTCTGTCCGACAAGGCACGGTCATTTCGCATGATGGGCGAGATGTTTTTGATGCAGCACAGCTGCCACTGGTTTTGCCGCTCCAAAACCATCGCCTCGGCCCGCATGCTGGCCCAGCACCAAACCCGCTACGAGCAAGCGCTCGACGCGGTCAGCCCTGAAACACGCCAAGCCTATTGGGCCGTGGTTCAAGGCTAAAAAGCCAAACTTCAGCCCCAAACTTCAGCCCCAAACTTCAGCGCCGAACGCTCATCGCCCCAAGGACTTGAGCGCTGACTGCGCGATGCTGTCCGCGTCCACCGCAAAGAAGCGGCGCAGCGCAGCCCGCGTGTCGCTGCGGCCAAAGCCGTCGGTGCCCAGCGTGCTGTAGCGGCGGCCTTCGGGCACGAAGGCGCGCACGCTCTCGGGCACGGCGCGCACGTAATCGGTGGCGGCGATCACCGGGCCGCGTGTGCTGGCGAGCAGTTGCGCCAGATGTCCGGCACCCAAATGTCCACTGGCTTCCTGCGCCATGCCATCGCGGGCCAGCTCACTCCAGCTGGTGATGCTCAGCACCTCCACCCCCACACCTTGCGCGGCCAGTTGCTGCGCGGCTTTGATCACTTCAGTCAGGATCGCGCCGGAGCCCAGCAAGGACACATGCTCTGCGGCATCGCTCGGCCCGAACGCCCCAAAGCGGTAAGCACCACGCAGCACATCGGTGGCCACGCCCGCAGGCAAGTCGGGCTGGGCGTAGTTCTCGTTCATCAGGGTGATGTAATAAAACACGTCGGCTTGCTGCTCGACCATCTCGCGCATGCCCGCGTCCAAAATGACGGCCAGCTCGCCCGCGAAGGCCGGGTCGTAGGCCTTGCAGTTGGGAATGGTGGCCGCCACCAAGTGGCTGCTGCCGTCCTGGTGCTGCAGGCCCTCGCCGCCCAAGGTGGTGCGACCGGATGTGGCGCCCAGCAAAAAGCCCCGAGCCCGCTGATCGGCCGCGGCCCAGATGGCATCGCCCACGCGCTGAAAGCCGAACATCGAGTAATAAATGTAAAAGGGCAGCATGGCCAGACCGTGCACGCTGTAGCTGGTGGCCGCCGCCGTCCAGCTGGCGATGGCACCGGCCTCGCTGATGCCTTCTTCCAAAATTTGGCCGTCGGTGGCTTCGCGGTAACTCAGCACCGAGCCGATGTCTTCGGGCGCGTAGCGCTGGCCCACGCTGCTGTAAATGCCCACCTGCTTGAACAGGTTGGCCATGCCGAAAGTGCGCGCCTCGTCGGCCACGATGGGCACGATGCGCGGGCCCAAGGTGCTGTCTTTGAGCAGGTTGCCCAGCATGCGCACAAAGGCCATGGTGGTGCTCATCTCCTTGCCATCGGCCTGCAGCGCAAACTGCCCGTAGTTGGCCAGGGCCGGCACAGGCAAGCGGTCGCAAGTCGTCTCGCGCTTGGGCAAGCTGCCGCCCAAGCGGGCGCGGTGCTCGCGCAGGTAGCGCATCTCGGCGCTGTCGTCGGCGGGCTTGTAAAAGGCCAAGCCTTTGGCCTGTTCGTCGCTCAGCGGCAAATCGAAGCGGTTGCGGTACTCGATCAGGTCTTGCTCGTCGAACTTCTTTTGGCTGTGCGTGGTCATCTTGCCTTGGCCTGCGCTGCCCATGCCAAAGCCTTTTTTGGTGTGCGCCAAGATCACCGTGGGCTGGCCGCGGTGCTTGGCCGCAGCCGCATACGCCGCATGGATCTTCACGATGTCGTGGCCACCGCGCTTGAGCCGGTCGATCTGCTCGTCGGTCATGCCCTGCGCCAGCCGCGCCAGTTCTTCGTTTTGGCCAAAGAAGTTGTCGCGGTTGTAACGACCATCCTTGGCGGCAAAAGTCTGCATTTGCCCGTCCACCGTGTTGGCAAAAGCACGCAGCAAAGCGCCCGAGGTGTCACGGGCCAGAAGGCCGTCCCAGTCGCTGCCCCAGACCAGCTTGATCACGTTCCAGCCCGCACCGGCAAACAGCTTTTCCAACTCGTCGATGATGCGGCCGTTGCCGCGCACCGGGCCATCCAGGCGCTGCAAATTGCAGTTGACCACCCACACCAGGTTGTCGAGTTTTTCGCGCGCGGCCAAAGTCAGCGCGCTCATGCTCTCGGGCTCGTCCATCTCGCCATCGCCAAACACGCCCCACACCTTGCGGGCGCTGCAGTCTTGCAGCTGGCGGTGCGTCAGGTAGCGCATGAAGCGGGCGTGGTAGATCGAGCTGATCGGCCCCAAGCCCATCGAGCCGGTGGGGAACTGCCAAAAATCAGGCATCAGCCAAGGGTGCGGGTAGCTCGACAGGCCGCGTGCGCCGCTGTCCGGTGCGGTGATTTCTTGGCGGTAATGCATCAGGTCGGCCTCGCTCAAGCGGCCTTCCAGAAAAGCGCGGGCGTACACGCCGGGGGCGCTGTGCGGCTGGAAGAACACCAAGTCGCCTTGGTGCTGCTCGGTGCGGGCGTGGAAGAAATGGTGAAACCCGGTCTCGAACAAATCGGCCACGCTGGCGTAACTGGCAATGTGCCCGCCCAACTCGCCATAGGCTTGGTTGGCGCGCACCACCATGGCCAGCGCGTTCCAACGCATGATGGCCACCAGCCGTTCTTCGGTGGCCAAGTCGCCGGGAAAGTCGGGCTGATCCTCCACCGCGATGGTGTTCATGTAAGGCGTGTTCAGCTCGGGCTGCCAGCCCGTGCGCTGCTGCCGGGCCACGGTGGCCAGTTCATCCAAGATCTGGCGCGCACGCTCTGGGCCTTGGGTGCCAATGAGCGCCAACAATGCCTCGCGCCACTCGGCGGTTTCTTCGGGGTCGATGTCGAGGGCTTGCAACATCGCATTCATATGGGGTTCGTAAGGTGCGTTCATGCACTTGACTCTACACAGGCCAGCGGCGCATGTGCTGCGTATTTGAATGACTTTAATCCATATTTAAAGCACAATATTCCGAAATAATTGAAAATTCAGCACATGATTCTAGACAACGTGGATTTAAAGATATTGGACGAATTGCAGCGCGATGGCTCGCTGTCGAATGTCACGCTGGCCAAACGCATTGGCCTGTCGCCCTCGCCGTGCCTCGCCCGTGTGAAGGCGCTGGAGTCGGGCGGCGTGATCCAGCGCTATGTGGCGCTGGCCAGTGCGGCGGCGCTGGGGCTGGGCCTGACGGTCTTCATCTCGATCAGCCTCAAGACCCAAAGCAAAGAAACCTTGGCCGACTTTGAAGCGCACATCGCGCGGCACGATGAGGTGATGGAGTGCTATTTGATGACCGGCGACAGCGACTACCTGCTGCGCGTGGCCGTGCGCGACATGGCGGCGCTCGAGCGCTTCATCTTGGAGCAGCTCTCACCGATTCCGGGGGTGGAAAAAATCCGCTCCAGCTTTGCGCTCAAGCAGGTGCGCTACAAAACGGCGCTGCCGCTGGGTTTGGGTTGAGGGTACTGAGGGCTCACACCCGGATCGAGAAACCACCGTCCACTGCCAAACACTGGCCGGTGATGTATTGGGCTTCATCCGACGCCAAAAAAGCGGCCGCCTTGGCAATGTCCCAGCCTGTGCCCATGCGGCCGGTGGGGCACATCGCGTTGCGCTTTTCCACCATCTCTTCGTGCGAGGCGTACTGGCCCGCAATGGCTTTGTAGATGTGGGGCGTGTCCATCATGCCGGGCATGATGGCGTTGACCCGGATGCCCTTGCGCGCGTATTCGAGTGCCATCGACGCGGTCAGGTGGTTCACCGCCGCCTTGCTGGCGTAATACGCCGGGTACGGGTAGCCGGTGTAACGGATCGCGGCCAACGATGAGATGTTGACAATCGCACCCTTGCCCTGCCGCACCATCACGGGCAGTACCGCCTGGCAAGTGAGGAACACGCTCTTGAGGTTCACATCCATCGCGTGGTCCCACTCCCCCTCATTGAGCGTTTCCATGGTGCCCATGGCGGGCAAGCCCACGTTGTTGTGCAGCACATCAATGCGCCCGAAATGCGCCACGATCTCATTCATGACCGCATTCACTTCGTCGCGCTGGGTCACGTCGCAGCGCCAGGCCACCGCCGTGCCGCCTTCTGCGCGGATCAGGTCCACTGTGGCCTGCGCAGCGTCCAACTCGATGTCGATGGCCGCAATCGTCGCCCCATCACGCGCGTATTGCACCGCCGCCGCCTTGCCGTTGCCCCAACCGGGACCCACCGAACCGGCACCGCACACCACGGCCACACGGCCATCAAATCGCAAAGCCATGTCTTGAACTCCCAGGAAAAAACAGCCAGAAAAGCTTTTTTAGCGCCCACCGATCACGGACGGCAACCACAATGAAACAGAGGGCACAAAGGTGATCAACAACACGACGCCAATGGCTGCGGCCAAGAAGGGCAGCACTTCCCGGTTGACCTCGTCCGACCGCGCCCCAGCTATCAGCGCACCAATGGACAGGCTGATGGCCACCGGCGGCGTGATCAGCCCGATGAGCAAATTGATGCCAACGATCATCGAAAAATGGTAAGGGTCAATGCCGAATTTGGCCGCCACGGGGTACAGCACCGGGCACAGCAACACCAAAGACGGGCCGTTTTCCATGAAGGTGCCCACCAGCAGCAGCAGCACGTTGACCAACAACAAGAACAGTATTGGGCTGCCGATCGAGCCGAGCATCCATTCGGCAATGCGCTGAGGCGCTTGCTCGTACGCCAGGAACCAAGACACCACTTGGGCCCCACCCAAAATGATCATGATGACGGCCGTACCGCGTGCAGACCCCACCAGCGCCAGCCAGAGCTTGCGCATGTTCAGTTGGCGGTGAATGAAAAAACCCACCAGCAGCGCATACACCACCGCCACCGCCGACGACTCGGTCACGTTAAAAATGCCCGAGCGGATACCCACGATCAAAAACACCGGCATCGCCAGCGCCCAAAAGGCCAGCTTGAACTCGCGCCAAATGCCCGCCAAGTTCACCGCCTCGGCCGCTGGATAGCCACGGCGCCTGCTGATCACCACCGCCACCAGCATGATGGCGCTGGCGTACAACACGCCCGGAATCACGGCGGCAATGAACAGCTTGAGCGGTGACAAATTGGTCAACACACTGATCATCAAAAACGTGATGGACGGCGGAATGATCGGCCCCACCACGTTGGCGGCCGCTGTCAGCGCCGCCGAAAAGCCCCGCCCATAACCCGCTTTGATCATGGAAGGGATCAGCACCTTGCCCAGCGCCGAAGTGTCGGCAATGGCCGAGCCCGAAATACCCGACATGAGCGTGGCCGAAGCCACGTTGGTCATGGCCAAACCGCCACGGAAACGACCAAACACCGCATTGCAAAAACCCAGCAAACGGTCGGTCATGCCGCCCTGTGACATGAGCTCCCCGGCCAACAAAAACAGGGGGATGGCCAGCAGCAAAAAGCTGTCCAGCCCCTGATAAACCTGCTGGGGCACAATCATCAAATCAATGTCACCGACAAACACCACCGCGATCGTTGCCGACAGCACCAGCGCAAACGCGACAGGCACCGCCAAAAGCAACAGCACTGTCAAAGACAGCAACAGCACACCAAGCATCGTCATCTGGGTATCACTCCACCGGCAAGATCGAATCGACGGCTGGCGTTTGACCGCCTAGCCGCGCAAGCGTTAAGACGAGCGCCAACAGCACCGCACCAACGGCCATGGCCGAATAAGGGATCGCCATCGGAATTTCCAACGCGGCTGACTCCTGCTCGGCATTGAGCATCGCGAACCGCATGCCCGCCCAACCCAGCACGCCCGCGGTGGTCATCACCGCCATATCTCGCAAGGCAAGCAAAACCACTTTCACGCGCGGTGACACCGAGTTGACCAAGGCGCCGACCGCCACATGCCCACCTTCACGCAGGCACGCGCCTGTGCCGAGCATCGCCATCCATGCGACCATCATCCGCGCAACCTCTTCCGTCCAAGCGGGTGCTCGGCCGACCACGTAGCGTCCGAACACTTGGTAGAACAGGGCCAAGGTGACCGTCAGCAGCATCAGGCCGAGGATCGCATCCAGCGTGCGCTCGATGCGTATCGCCCACGCGATGAACGCATTCGGCACCCCGAGGCCCAGCCCAAGCGACCCTGCCTGGGGTGAGCCGCTTGCGGTCTTTTCAACCCCCTGAATCACTTGACGGCCGCGAACTTGGCCGCCCATGGGGCAAGGTCTGGGAACTCCTTGGCGATGCCACCGAGTCGGCTGCGGATCGACTCACGGTCAATGTCGCTGAACTGCATGCCCGACTTGGACAGCTTGTCGCGCAAACTGCTTTCCAGCTTCGCCATCTTGTCGCTGGCCTCCAGCATCACCTTGTCGCCCTCTTCTTTGAGCAAGGTCTGCACATCGGCGGGCAAACGCTTGAAACGCGCATCCGAGTAGATCCAGGTCATCGCACCAATGATGTGGCGGGTGTCAATCGCGAATTTTTGAACTTCATTGAACTTGAAGTTGTCGATGAACTCCAAGGGGTTCTCTTGGCCGTCCACCACGCCCTGTTGCAGCGAAGTGAACAGTTCGGCAGCGCCCATCGGCACAGGGCTCGCACCGAGCAGATCCCAAGTCATCCGGTACATCTTGAGTGGCGGCACGCGCAGCTTCAGGCCTTTGATGTCGTTGACCGTCCTGACGGGCTTGTTGGAAGTCAGCCAGCGCGCACCGCGGTAGCCCGCGCCGACGATTCGGAATGAGCTCTTCTTGGCGACCTCTTCAATGAACTCGGCGCCAACTGGGCCGAAATACACTTTCTTGAAGTGGTCCAGGTCGCGGATCAAGTAGGGATAAGCCTCCAAACCGGGCAAGGGGTTGTAGCGGTCCAGCGTACCAATCGACTGCAACACGATGTCGTTGGTGCCGATTTTCAGGCCCTCGATCGAGGCAGGCCAATCGCCGGTTGAACCACTGGCCGCGATCTGGATTTTCACCCTGCCGCCCGAGCGCGTTTCGACCGCTTTGGCATAAGCCTCAGCGGTTTCAAACCAAATGTTGCCGGGGTTGTAAACGTGCGCCATTTTGAGGACGATGGGCGCCTGCGCCCATGCTGGCGCTGCAGGAAGGCTGGCCACCACGGCTGTCGCGCCAATGGCCTTGAGCAATTCACGTTTGTTCGACTTCAACATTTTGCAGGTCTCCTGAATGGGTTAAATATTTAGTGGCAAATTTTGTGTTTTTCCCACTTGAATCAGTATGTCACCCGATACCCACATGCCAAAAAGGGAAAACCCTGTAGACAGTCCCCAACAAGACGGCCGGAGTTACTTGCGTGACACAGCGCGACCTTTAAGCCCTGCGGCTTGGCGCAATGAGGACAGACACGGTGTGATTTTTTGGCGACTTTGAATGCCGCTTGGTTGGCGCTTTTTATTCAGCCACCCGCACGCGCTTTCAAATAAGGCCCCACCTGATGGCGGCTGGTGCGTTGCAGGCCCATCAGCAAAGCGTGGTCGGGCTGCTGGCAGCCGTAGCGGGTTTTCAGGTCGTGCTGCATCTGCGCCAGCAAATGCGCGGCCATCTCGGCATCGGCCAGGGCCCGGTGCGCACGGCCTGACGCAGGCAAATGGTGCAGCGCGGCCAGCGTGCCCAGCTTGTGGTTGGGCGCTTGCGGGTAAAGGCGGCGCGACAGCAGCACGGTGCACGCAAAAGGGTGCGATGCGTCCTGTCCGCAACGGGCCAGCTCGGCCTGCCAGAATTTTTTGTCAAAGGCCGCGTTGTGCGCCACCATCGGCCGCCCGCCCACAAAGCGCGCCGCCTCGCGCATCACCTGCTCGGCCGGGGCAGCGGCCTGCACCATCTCGTTGGTGATGCCCGTGAGCTGGGTGATGAAACTGTTCACCCGCACCCCGGCGTTCATCAGGCTCTGGTAACGGTCCACCACCTGCCCGCCTTCGAGCATGACAATGGCCACCTCGGTGGCGCGGTCGCCCATATTGGGCGAGATGCCGGTGGTTTCGAAGTCGATGATGGCGATGGGGGACATGGATGGGGTAGCGGCAGGCATTCGGAGGAACGGTTCAAGCTTATCCGAAGGCCATGCCAGCCGCGCCGCAAAGACCTGCACAATGCGACAGAAACTTCATTCGCTCACGCCCATGCACCCCGGCCCCCTCCTCTTCTGCGGCGACCCGCACGGCCAATGGCAGCACATCATCGATGCCGCTTTGCAAACTCAGGCCCGCGCCGTCATCCTGCTGGGCGACTTGGAGCCGGCCCGGCCGCTGCACATCGAGCTGGAAGCGATTTGGGAGCGCGTCTGGTTCATCCACGGCAACCACGACACCGACCATGCGGGCAACTTTGGCAACGTGTGGCACGACGAAGTGAGCGAGCGCAGCCTGCACGGCCGTGTGGTCACGCTGCCCTGCGGCACGCGCATCGCCGGGCTGGGCGGTGTGTTTCGCGGGGCGGTGTGGTACCCCAAAGACCCGCAAGCGCCCAAGTTTCGCAATCGCGAAGACCACGCCCGCGTCACCCCGCACCAAGACCGCTGGCAAGGCAGCGTGCACCTCAAGCACTGGTCCAGCATCTACCCCGACGAGGTGGAACAACTGGCCACGCAACAAGCCGACATACTCATCACCCACGAAGCACCCGGCTACCACGAGCACGGCTTCAAACCGCTGGACACACTGGCCCGCCGCATGGGCGTGCGCATGACGGTACACGGCCACCAACACGACAACCTCGACAGCAGCGCCCTATGGAACGCACAAGGATTTAAAAGCTTTGGGGTGGGGCTGCGGGGGGTGATGGCAGTGAATGCACTGGGACAAGCTCGGCCTCTGGTCGCGGGCATTGTGGACGACAAGACTGCGTAGTTGGAGATGGAGAGGTGCCGAAGGCAAAGCGCCCCCGTCACCCCACTGGGTCGCATGCTCCACGAATCTCACCAAGGCAGCCAGCCCATGAGCATGGTTTTACAGCTCAACACAGCGGTCGCATCGCTTCGGTCGATTCAGTCCAAGCGGTATTGCGCCGCCAACTTCACAAAGCCCTGCACATCGGGGTCGAGTCCGGTTTCGGACTGCAAGATGTCGCCCACGGCAGGCGCTGTTTGCGCGGCCAGTCGGGCATCTAAAAACAGCAATCGTGATCGGCGGGCCAGCACGTCTTCCACGCTCAGTGCGTATTCGTAACGGGCCGCAAAGCGCACCATGGCTTCGCTCAGGCTCGGGGTCAGCCAGTGGTTGGCGCCGGGCAGTTGGGCCAGCCAGGCTTGTTCGCTGCCATAGCTGTGCGCACCTTCGGGCTCGCCGAGGGACACCGCGGGGCCAGCCCCCACTCCCACCATGCCCACCGCCCCTACCAGTGGCAGGTGCGCGGTTTGTGCCGGTCCGCGTGGCAGCAGGCGTGCGTGGTCCACACACTTTTGCAGCACGTCTTCGGCCATGGCGCGGTAGGTGGTCCATTTGCCGCCGGTCACCGTGACCAGGCCAGAGCGGCTGACGACCACGGTGTGCTCGCGGCTCAGGGCTTTGGTGTGGTCGCCATCGCTTTGCGGCGGTTTGACCAAGGGACGCAAACCGACCCAAATGCTTTTGACATCGTGGCGCCCCGGTGCGCGCTTCAAATAGCGCGCAGACTCTTGCAAGATGAAGTCAATTTCGGCTTCAAAAGCCAGCGGCTCGCGCGCCAAATCGTCACGCGGTGTGTCGGTGGTGCCCAAGATCACTTGGCCCAACCAAGGCACGGCAAACAGCACGCGGCCATCGGCGGTTTTGGGCACCATCAGGGCCTCTGGGTTGGGCCAAAAACTTTTGTCCACCACCAGGTGCACGCCCTGACTGGGGGCCACCATGGCTTGCGTGCTGCCGTCTTGCTCGCGCAGCGCGTCCACCCACACCCCCGTGGCATTGACCACGCAACGCGCCTGAATCTCGTGTGTTTGGTTGGTGAGGGTGTCGGTGCATTGCAAGCCAGACACTTGGCCTTCGGTGTAGCGCAGGCGATCAGCCCGCATGCGGTTGAGCAGCAAGGCCCCTTGGCCCGCCGCGCTGCGCGCCAGCGCCAGCGCCAGCTTGGCATCGTTGAACTGCCCGTCCCAATACTTCACGCCGCCACGCAATCCCTCAGCTTGCACCGTTGGCAAGCAGGCCAGCGTGTCTTGGCGCGACAAAAATTCGGTGCGCCCCAAGCCGGATGCGCCGGCCAAGGCGTCGTACACCTTGAGGCCGATGCCGTAAAACGGCTTTTCCCACCAGGCATAGGTGGGCATGACAAAGGGCAGCGCTTGGGCCAGGTGCGGGGCGTTGCGCAGCAAGGTGCTGCGCTCGTGCAAAGCTTCGCGCACCAAATACAGCTTGCCTTGGGCCAAATACCGCACGCCGCCGTGCACCAATTTGGTCGACCGCGAAGAGGTGCCTTTGGCAAAGTCGTCTGATTCCACCAAGACCACGCGGTAACCGCGCGAGGCCGCGTCCAAGGCCAAACCCAAGCCCGTGGCGCCACCGCCCACAACGGCCAGGTCATAGACGGTGTCGGCCTGCAACTGCGCCACAAGGTCAACACGGCGGGTGGGCAGGGGTGGCGAAAGGGGGGGCAGGGTCTGCATGGATTAAAGTGGCTTGATCCCACAGATTATGGTTCGATACGCCCATGACTTACCTTCTCGCCCTTGACCAAGGCACCTCCAGTTCGCGCAGCATCGTGTTCAATGCTCAGGGCCAGATCATGGCCATGGCGCAGCAAGAGATCACGCAGATCTACCCCCAGCCCGGCTGGGTGGAGCACGACCCGATGCAGATTTGGCAAACCCAGCTGGCCACGGCCGTTGAGGCGCTGGCCAAAAGCGGCATCAGCGCAGCCCAAGTGTCGGCGCTGGGCATCACCAACCAACGCGAAACCACAGTGGTGTGGCACAAAGGCACGGGCCAGCCGATTCACAACGCCATCGTGTGGCAAGACCGCCGCACCGAGCCGGCTTGCGCGGCCCTGCGCGAACAAGGGCTGGCGGACACCATCCAGGCCAAAACCGGCTTGCTGGTGGACGCGTATTTTTCAGGCACCAAGCTGCAATGGCTTTTGGACCACGTGCCCAACGCACGGGCACAAGCAGAGCGCGGCGAGCTGCTGTTTGGCACGGTGGACAGCTGGCTCATGTGGCAGCTGAGCGGTGGCGCGGTGCATGCCACCGATGTGAGCAACGCTTCGCGCACGATGCTGTTCAACATTCACACCCACCAATGGGACACCGACTTGCTGGCGGCCTTGCGCATCCCGCCCGCCATGATGCCCACGGTGCAAGCCTCTAGCGCGGTGTATGGCCAGGTGCGCCCAGAGCTGCTGGGCCACGCCATCACGATCGGCGGGGTGGCGGGCGACCAACAAAGCGCCTTGTTTGGCCAGGCTTGCTTTGGCGCGGGCATGGCCAAAAACACCTATGGCACCGGCTGCTTCATGCTCATGCACACGGGCCACACGGCCATGCATTCGCAAAATGGCTTGATCACCACCAGCGCGGCCCAAGTGAGGGCACAACCCAAGAGCGCGCCGCAGTTTGCTTTGGAGGGCAGCGTGTTTGTGGGCGGTGCCGTGGTGCAGTGGCTGCGCGATGGCCTGGGCGCCATCCGCCACAGCAGCGAGGTGCAAGCTTTGGCCGAAAGCGTGCCCGACTCGGGCGGCGTGATGGTGGTGCCCGCCTTCACCGGGCTGGGTGCGCCCTATTGGAGACCGGATGCACGCGGCTCCATCACAGGCCTGACGCGTGGCAGCACCGTGGCACACATTGCGCGTGCGGCCCTGGAGAGCATCGCCTTTCAAAGCGCGGCTTTGCTGCAAGCCATGGGCCGCGATCTGGCACAGGCGGGCGTGCCCCCGATGCAAGAGCTGCGTGTGGACGGCGGCGCGTGCGTGAACAACTTGCTCATGCAGTTTCAGGCCGACTTGCTGGGGCTGGATGTGGTGCGCCCCGAAGTGACCGAGACCACCGCATTGGGCGCGGCGTATTTGGCAGGCTTATCGACGGGCGTCTACGCCAGCACAGACGAGTTGAGCGCGCAATGGCGCGTGGAACGGCGCTTCAGCCCGCAACGCCTGCCCGACTTCGCCGCCGAACAAATGGCGCTGTGGGAACACGCGGTGCGCAAGACGGTGCTTTGAAACTCAAATATCGATGTTCCCCGCCCGCAGCGCGTTGCTCTCGATGAAGTGGCGACGTGGCTCGACCTCGTCGCCCATGAGCATGGTGAACACGCGGTCGGCTTCGATGGCGTCGTCGATCTGCACGCGCAGCAGACGGCGCACGGTGGGGTCCATGGTGGTTTCCCACAGTTGGGCGGGGTTCATCTCGCCCAGACCTTTGTAGCGCTGACGGCTGGTGGTGCGTTCGGCTTCGCTGATGAGCCAATGCATGGCCTGGCGGAAGTCGCCCACTTTTTCTTCTTTCTGGCGCTCGCCTTCACCGCGTGTGGCTTTGGCACCTTCGCTCAGCAACCCGCGGAAGGTCTCGGCCGCTTCGGCCAATGCGCCGTAGTCGGCACCGTGCACAAAGTCTTGCGTGATGATGCTGCTCTTGATGTTGCCGTGGTGGCGGCGGCTGATGCGCAGGATCGGTTTGTCGGTGCGCACGTCAAACTCGGCGGTCACTTCGGCAGGAATGCCGGTGGTGTTCAGTTCGCGCAGCTTGGCTTGCAGTGCGGGCGCGCAAGCGGCCGCCAGCTCCATGTTGTCGAGGTTGAGCGACACGCCGTCGGCCATGGCGCGCAGGGCTTCGGCGTCCATGAAGTTGGACAAACGTGCAATGACGTGTTCGGCCACTTGGTGCTTGCGGGCCAGGGCTTCAAGGGTTTCGCCCGTGAGCACTTGCGGCGCAGCGCCGCCGGTGCTGATGCTGGCGTCCTTGAGCGCGATGCGCAGCAAAAAGCCGTCGAGCGCCGGGCCGTCTTTGAGGTACAGCTCTTCTTTGCCGGCCTTGACTTTGTAGAGCGGCGGCTGGGCAATGTAGATGTGACCGCGCTCCACCAAATCAGGCATCTGACGGTAGAAGAAGGTGAGCAGCAATGTGCGGATGTGCGCGCCGTCCACGTCGGCATCGGTCATGATGATGATGCGGTGGTAGCGCAGTTTGTCGACGTTGAAGTCGTCGGTGCCGCTCTTGCCGGATTCGGCGCTGGCCTTGCCAATGCCGGTGCCAAGCGCGGTGATGAGCGTGACGATTTCGTTGCTGGTGAGCAGCTTTTCGTAGCGGGCTTTTTCGACGTTCAGGATCTTGCCGCGCAGGGGCAGGATGGCCTGGAATTTACGGTCGCGGCCTTGTTTGGCCGAGCCGCCAGCGGAGTCACCCTCGACGATGTAGATTTCGCACAGGGCCGGGTCTTTTTCTTGGCAGTCGGCCAATTTACCGGGCAGGCCCATGCCGTCGAGCACGCCTTTGCGGCGTGTCATTTCGCGGGCTTTGCGAGCGGCTTCTCGGGCACGGGCGGCTTCCACGATCTTGCCGCAGATGATCTTGGCGTCGTTCGGGCGCTCTTCCAAAAAGTCGGTCAGGGCTTTGGCCACGATGTCTTCCACCGGGGCACGCACTTCGCTCGACACCAGCTTGTCTTTGGTCTGGCTGGAGAACTTGGGCTCGGGCACTTTCACGCTCAGCACGCAGCACAGGCCTTCGCGCATGTCGTCGCCGCTGACTTCGACTTTTTGCTTTTTGGCGATCTCGTTTTTCTCGATGTACTTGGCAATCACGCGGGTCATCGCGGCCCGCAGGCCGGTGAGGTGGGTGCCACCATCACGCTGCGGGATGTTGTTGGTGAAGCACAGCACGTTTTCGTTGTAGCCGTCGTTCCACTGCATGGCCACTTCGACACCGATGCTGGTGCCCGGGATGCCGCCGTAGCTGTCGGCCGGGCGCTCGCCATTGGCATGGAAGGCGTTGGGGTGCAACACTTTCTTGTTAGCGTTGATGAAGTCGACAAAACCTTTGACGCCACCGGCGCCCGAGAAGTCGTCTTCTTTGCCGCTGCGTTCGTCTTTCAGGCGAATGCGCACGCCGTTGTTGAGGAAGGACAGTTCGCGCAAACGCTTGGCCAAAATCTCGTAATGGAAGTCGGTGTTTTGCGTGAAGATTTCCACGTCGGGCAAGAAGTGGACTTCGGTGCCGCGCTTGTCGGTGGCGCCCGTCACGCGCATGGGCGAGACTTCCACGCCGTCCACGGTTTCGAGCAAACGGTTTTGCACAAAACCTTTGGCAAAGTCGATCTGGTGCACTTTGCCTTCGCGGCGCACCGTCAGGCGCAGCCATTTGCTCAAAGCGTTCACGCAAGACACGCCCACGCCGTGCAGGCCGCCCGAGACTTTGTAGCTGTTCTGGTTGAACTTGCCACCCGCGTGCAGTTCGGTCAGCGCAATTTCGGAGGCGCTGCGCTTGGGCTCGTGCTTGTCGTCCATCTTCACGCCCGTGGGGATGCCACGGCCGTTGTCGGTGACGGAAATCGAGTTGTCGGAGTGGATGGTGACGACGATGTCGTCACAGTGGCCCGCCAGTGCTTCGTCAATCGAGTTGTCCACGACCTCGAACACCAAGTGGTGAAGGCCCGTGCCGTCAGAGGTGTCACCGATGTACATGCCGGGGCGTTTGCGCACCGCTTCCAGGCCTTCCAGGATCTGGATGGAGCCTTCGCCATAGCCTTCGGATGCGCCCGCCTGGTTGGCGTCGATCTTGGGTTGTGCGGTGGTGAAAGCGTCTTCGCTGGGCTTGATGTCGTCGGTCATGTTCAATTTTCTCTGTCGCTTGAATGGCCGAAACCCGCGAGGGGTCGCGGGTTTCGATAAGGTCTATTGCCGTAGGGCGCTGGCCTTAAATGCGCATGGGCATCACCACATATTTGAAGTTGTCGTTTTCTGGAATCGTGATCAGCGCCGAGCTGTTGCCGTCGGCCAAGTCGATGCGAACCATATCCTGGCCCATGTTGGCCAGAACGTCGATGATGTAGGTCACGTTGAAACCGATTTCGATGGCGTCGCCACCGTAATCGATGTCGAGTTCATCCACGGCTTCTTCTTGTTCGGCATTGGTCGACGCCACACGCAAAGTGCCTGGCTCCAGGTTCAGGCGCACGCCTTTGAACTTGTCGCTGGTCAAGATGGCGGTGCGTTGCAAGCAGGACAACAGCGCCTGGCGGCCCAGCGTCAGGTTGTTGCGGTGACCCTTGGGGATGACGCGGTTGTAGTCGGGGAACTTGCCCTCGACCAGCTTGGTCACGAACTCCATGCCGTCAAAGCTGAACTTGGCCTGGTTGTTGGCGAATTGCATCTCGATCGCGCCATCGGCATCGGACAGCAAGCGTTGCAACTCAAGCACGGTCTTGCGCGGCAAGATGACTTCTTGTTTGGTGGGCACCTCCACATCGAGCGTGGCGGCTGTGAAAGCCAAGCGGTGGCCGTCGGTGGCCACCAGGCTCAGGCGGTTGCCTTCAGCCACAAACAAGATGCCGTTGAGGTAGTAACGGATGTCGTGCACGGCCATGGCAAACGAGACCTGTCCCAGCAGTTGCTTGAGGGTCTTTTGCGGCACGCTGAACACAGGGCCGAAGCTGGCGGCTTCTTGCACCAGCGGAAAGTCTTCGGCCGGCAAAGTCTGCAAAGTGAACTTGGACTTGCCGCCCTTCAAGATCAGTTTGGCTTGCGACGATTCCAGACTCACGGTCTGGTCGGCAGGCATGGTGCGCAAGATGTCGATGAGTTTGCGCGCGCCCACGGTGGTGGTGAAGTCGCCTGGGTCGCCTTCCATCTCGGCCGTCGTGCGGATCTGGATTTCGAGGTCACTGGTGGTCAGTTGCAATGCGTGACCGGTTTTGCGGATCAGCACGTTGGCCAGTACGGGCAATGTGTGACGGCGCTCCACAATGCCGGACACGGATTGCAGAACCGACAGCAATTTGTCTTGGGTGGCCTTCAGGACGATCATTTGTCTACCTTTGGTGGTTTTTATCGTCTCAGATCAAATCTGGACGAAATTTTCGCTACAGGGTGCATTTTCGCCGCTTTTTGCCCATAAAACGGGCTTCAGAGGGGTCAAATCACCGAAAACAAGCCTGTGGAGCGGGGACATGGCGGTTTAACCCTTGAGGGTCTGCTCCAAAACGTGGAGTTGCTGGTTCAACTCGGTCATTTGCTGACGTTCCGAACCAATTTTGCGCACAGCGTGCAACACCGTGGTGTGGTCGCGTCCGCCAAACAGCTCGCCGATCTCGGGCAGACTTTTTTGCGTCATTTCTTTGGCGAGGTACATGGCGATCTGGCGCGGGCGCGCAATGCTAGCGGGGCGCTTTTTGCTGTACATGTCGGCGACCTTGATCTTGTAGTAGTCGGCCACCGTTTTCTGGATGTTTTCAACACTGATCTGGCGGTTTTGAATCGACAGCAAATCGCGCAGAGCATCACGGGCCAGCTGGATCGAGATGTCTTTTTGGTTGAAGCGTGAATAGGCCAGGATTTTGCGCAGCGCGCCTTCGAGCTCGCGCACGTTAGAGCGCACGTTTTTGGCCACAAAAAACGCCACTTCCTCGGGCATTTCGCTGCCTTCGCTGATGGCTTTGTTGATCAAAATGGCCACCCGCATCTCCAGCTCGGGCGGCTCCATGGCCACCGTGAGGCCCGAGTCAAAGCGTGAAACCAGGCGCTCGTGAATGTCGGCCAAGCCCTTGGGGTAGGTGTCGCTGGTCATCACGATGTGTGATTTTTTGGCCAGCAGGGCCTCAAAGGCGTTGAAAAACTCTTCTTGCGTGCGGTCTTTGTTGGCAAAGAACTGGACATCGTCAATCAGCAGCAAATCGAGCGAGTGGTAGTGGTGCTTGAACTCGTCAAAAGTCTTGCGCTGGTAGGCTTTAACCACATCCGACACAAACTGTTCAGCATGGATGTACAAAACCTTGGCTTCAGGCCGGTCGGCCAGCAGTTTGTTGCCGATGGCGTGCATGAGGTGGGTCTTGCCCAAACCCACGCCGCCATAGATGAACAAGGGGTTGTACAGATGACCCGGCGAACCCGACACATGCATGGCCGCGGCACGCGCCATGCGGTTGGCGGTACCTTCGACCAGGTTGTCGAAATTCAAGGCACTGTTGAGGCGATTGCGAAAAGGATTGGCGACCGCATCGTCGGCAGCAACAGCCAAAGTCACCGGCATGTCCATAGAGGAAGGTGTTGAGGCTTTTGCAGGCCTGATGCCACCTTCACGCTGAGTGATCGCTAACTCAAGTTTGACGGGGTGGCCTTGCAGGTTTTCCAGCAAAGCGGACAAACGGCCCGCATATTGCGCACGAATCCAATCCAGCTTGAAACGGTTGGCCACATAAATGGTGACTGTTTGATGGTCTTTGGAGACCTGTGCCGTGAGCGGTTTGATCCAGGTGTTGAATTGCTGCTCTGGCAGCTCACGCGCCAAATCGTCGACGCAGGCTTGCCACAAAGATGGGCTTGGATCGGCCTGAAATTCCGGAGTCATTCCCTCGGTCATTGCGTACTTTTTTATTGTGGACAGAAGTGGTCACGATGCACGGAACGACGGGCTTTATCAAGAGCTTATCCACATGCTGTATCGGAAAGAAAGTTCATCATAAACCACATCCAAGCCTGAACACTCCGGACACACCCTGATGGACAAAAATACAGTTTGTTTGCCGCGGGCCTGAAAGTTTGCGATAATCTTGGGTTTCGCCCAAAGCTGATTCATGGCATTGGGCACAAAGGAAGAGTTATGAAACGCACCTACCAACCATCCAAGACACGTCGCGCCCGTACCCACGGCTTTCTGGTTCGCATGAAAACACGCGGCGGCCGCGCTGTGATCAATGCACGCCGCGCCAAGGGCCGCAAGCGCCTGGCTGTCTAATGACTGTTCAGCCGTCTGTTCGTGGCCAATCGCCACTTCGGGCGGTTGCAATCGGGGCATGGCCATCGTGCAGCGTTTAAAGACACGCCCACAGTTTCAGGCTGCCCTGGCGGGTGGTACGGTCTCTCGGACAGCGCATTTTGCCTTGCACCGCTTGAACTTGTCCAAGCCCACAGACAACCCATCGGCCCCCGCCGAACTCATCGGGCCTGCACCCTCACCGGAGCAGGCCCTTTTTGACTTGTCTGGCGTCTGGCTAGGCGCCATGGTGCCCAAGCGCTGGGCGCGTCGCGCTGTGACCCGCAACGCCATCAAAAGGCAGATCTACAACGTGAGCGAACGCTTTGGCGATCGCTTGCCTGTGGCTGCACACGTGGTGCGTTTGCGCACCACGTTTGACCGCAAGTTGTTCATCAGCGCCACGTCTGACCAACTCAAGTTGGCGGTGCGCCTTGAGCTTGAACAGCTTTTTGAACGCGCAGCGCTCAAGCCCACTCCACCAAAGGACGCCACATGATCGTTCAGCGCCTTTTGATGGGTGTGGTGCGCGGTTACCGCTTGCTGCTCAGCCCTTGGCTGGGCTCATCTTGCAGGTTCGAGCCCACTTGTTCTGCCTATGCTTTGGACGCCTTGTCATCGCACGGCGCCGCTGCGGGCAGCTACCTGACTTTGCACCGTTTGGTGCGGTGCAGCCCTTGGTGCAAGGGCGGCCATGACCCTGTTCCCACGCAAGCGCCTCGCTTGTTCTCTGCTTTGTTTCCCCCTACGTCGTCAAAGAAGACCCCATGAACGATATCCGTCGCACCATCCTTTGGGTGATTTTTGGTTTTTCCCTGGTTCTGCTTTGGGACCAATGGCAACTGCACAACGGGAAAAAAGCCACCTTTTTCCCCAAGCCTGAAATAGCCGCACCGGCTCCCGCGCCTGCTGCAGGCGCCGCGCCCGCCTCGGCCACCACCGGCGCCAACGCATTGCCCACGGCCACGGCCACGGCGACGGCGCCAGCAGCGGCATCGCCAGGACAGGTGCCCACATCGGCATCCAGCCCCACGGCTGCTGCCCGTGAAAAAATCGAGATCGAAACCGACGTGCTCAAACTCAGCTTTGACACCGAGGGCGGCTCCTTGGTGCGCAACGAGTTCACCAAGCACCTCGACTTGGTGGATCCCAAGAAGAACATGGTGCTGCTGGACCAAAGCAGCAGCCGCGTTTACATGGCGCAAACCGGCTTGATTGGTGGGGACTTCCCAACCCACAAGACCCCCATGAGTTTCAGCGGCGAGCGCAAACTCAAAGATGGCCAAGATGAATTAACGGTTCGTTTTGAATCGGCCGACATCAACGGCGTGCAGCTCATCAAAACCTACACACTCAAACGCGGCAGCCACGTCATCGGCGTCAAGCACGATGTGGTGAACAAAGGCAGCGTGCCTGTGTCGCCGCAGCTGTACATGCAATTGGTGCGCGATGGCAACAAACCCGAGGGCGAGTCGGCTTTTTACTTCACCTTCACCGGGCCGGCCATTTATACCGAAGCCAAAAAATACCAAAAGCTGGAGTTTTCCGACATCGAAAAGAACAAGGGCGAGTTCGAAAAATCCTCTCCCAATGGTTACGTGGCCATGGTGCAGCACTACTTTGCCAGCGCTTGGTTGTTGCCTGAAGGCATTCAGCGCGAAAACTTTGCCCGCAAGGTTGACACCAACCTGTACGCCGTGGGCATGATCACGCCGTTTGCAGAGTTGGCCCCAGGACAGAGCCGCAGCATCAGCAACCAGCTGTTCAGCGGTCCACAAGAAGAAAAAGTCCTCGAAGCTTTGAGCCCCGGCCTGGACTTGGTGAAGGACTATGGCTGGTTGGCCATGCTGTCCAAGCCTTTGTACTGGTTGCTGGATCAGCTGCACAGCGTGCTGCAAAACTGGGGCTGGTCCATCGTCGCCCTGGTGCTGTTGATCAAGATCGCGTTCTATTGGCTCAATGCCAAGGCCTACTCCAGCATGGCCAAGATGAAGGCCATCAACCCCAAGATCATGGAAATGCGCGAGCGTCTGAAAAACAATCCGCAGCAAATGCAGCAGGAGATGATGAAGATTTACCGCGAAGAAAAAGTCAACCCCATGGGTGGCTGCTTCCCGATCATGGTTCAGATTCCGGTTTTCATTGCGCTGTACTGGGTGTTGTTGTCCAGCGTCGAAATGCGCAATGCCCCATGGCTGGGCTGGATTCAGGACTTGGCCGCACCCGATCCTTACTTCATCTTGCCGCTGATCATGACGCTGACAACTTTGCTGCAAACAGCATTGAACCCCGCGCCACCCGATCCGATGCAAGCCAAATTGATGTGGATGATGCCGCTGATTTTCTCGGTCATGTTCTTCTTCTTCCCGTCTGGCTTGGTGCTGTACTGGATCACGAACAACATCTTGTCGATTGCTCAGCAGTGGATGATCAACACCCGCATGGGCGTGCCGCCACAGTTCAACTTGCCGAAGTTCAAGTAAGCACCACCCCACCCCAAGGGCCGCGCAAGCGGCCTTTTTTTGCTTCACCCCGCCCAAGATCACCAAGACCGCCATGCTCGCCAGACACCAAGAACCCATCGTCGCCATCGCCACCGCTCCCGGTCGCGGTGCCGTGGGCATCGTGCGGGTATCAGGCCACGATTTGAACCCCTTGATTCAGGCCTTGTGTGGCCGCACGCTCAAGCCGCGAGAGGCGACGTATTTGCCCTTTGCCGATGCCGATCGCAGCCCGATTGACCATGGCTTGGCGCTGTATTTTGTGGCCCCGCACTCATTCACGGGCGAAGACGTGCTGGAGCTGCAAGCGCATGGCGGGCCTGTGGTTTTGCAACTGTTGGTGGCGCGGTGTTTGCAAGCAGCGGCCGAAGTGGACCCGACCACAGGTCGGCCGCGTTTGGCCGGCTTGCGCGTGGCGCAACCCGGCGAGTTTTCTGAGCGCGCTTTTTTGAACGACAAGATCGACTTGGCCCAAGCCGAAGCGATTGCCGACCTGATCGACGCCAGCACCGAAGCTGCGGCACGCAGCGCCAGCCGGTCTTTGGCGGGCGATTTCTCCAAAGAGATCCATGTGCTGCGCGATGCGCTGATTCACCTGCGCATGCTGGTGGAGGCCACGCTGGATTTTCCGGAAGAAGAGATCGACTTTTTGCAAAAGGCCGATGCACATGGACAACTGAACCGACTGCAGGCGGCCTTGGCCACGGTGCTGGGCAAAGCCCAACAAGGCGCACTGCTGCGCGAAGGCATCAAGGTGGTGATTGCAGGCCAGCCCAATGCCGGCAAGAGTTCGCTGCTCAACGCATTGGCCGGGGCTGAATTGGCCATCGTCACGCCGATTGCGGGCACCACGCGCGATGTGGTGCAGCAAACCATTCAGATTGAAGGCGTGCCGCTGCATGTGATTGACACGGCCGGACTGCGCGAAGGCGCGGGCGTGGACGAGGTTGAGCAAATCGGCATTGCCCGCGCTTGGGGGCAAATCGACAATGCCGATGCGGTGCTGTTTTTGCACGACCTCACACGCGCGGGCCAGCCCGACTACGACCAAGCCGATGCCGACATCGATGCAGCCTTGAAGACACGACTGCCCACCAGCGTGACCGTGATCGACGTGTGGAACAAAGCCGACGCAGCGAGCAGCGCAAAAAAACGCACGGGCTTGACGCTGTCGGCCCGCACGGGAGAGGGCCTGCAAGCCCTGCGCCAGCAATTGCTGCAGCAAGCTGGCTGGCAACAAGCCAGCGAAGGCCTGTTCATGGCCCGGGAACGCCATGTGCAGGCCCTGCACAGGGTGCGCGAGCATTTGGAAATGGCCGATGCCCATTTGGCGGCGCAAGCGCAAAACCTCGACCTGCTGGCCGAAGAACTGCGCTTGGGCCAAAACGCACTCAATGAAATCACGGGCGAATTCAGCGCAGACGATTTGTTAGGCGTGATTTTTTCAAGCTTCTGCATTGGCAAATAAGCCCTGAGGGCTTGTGCCGCCCAGCGACCAGGGCACGCCCTGCACTGCCACCCAGCACCCAGCCGACCCTTGGGCTAGGGTTTGCGAGGGTGCGTCCCACTTATTTTTTATGCACAATTTAAAAATCATGCAAGAAATAGCCCCCAACACCACCGTCTCTGAGCAAGCCTTCCAAGCTTTGCGTCTGGACGTTTTGTCAGGACGTCACATCCCGGAAAGCAAGCTCAAAGTGGACGCTCTACAGCAGCAATACGGCTTTTCCAGCAGCCCGCTGCGCGAGGCTCTGAACCGTTTGGTGCAAGAAGGGTTGGTCACAGCGGACGAGCGTCGCGGCTTTCGGGTGGCCGCCATGTCGCCAGAGGATCTGGCCGACATCACCAAAATGCGCCTGCTGCTGGACGTGACCGCGCTGCACGAATCGATCCAACACGGCGATGATGCATGGGAAGCGAACATTGTGGCGAGCTTTCACCGCCTCGAAAAAATCGAGTCCCGCCTGCCGCAAGGGCCGGTGGTGCTCGATGCCGAATGGAGCCAGCGCCACCGGGACTTTCACATGTCCCTGATCGCCGCCTGCCCCTCGGAGCGCCAACTGACCTGGAGCATGAGCCTGTTTGACCAAGCCGAGCGCTATCGGCACTTTGCAGCACGCAACCGAACCGTGCTCAAAAAGAAAGACGCCGAGCACCGCGCCCTGATGAAGGCCGTGGTGCGGCGCGATGCAGCCACCGCCGCCCAAATGCTGAGCGAACACATTGCCAGCACGCAAACCAATGTGCTGGCTGCTTTTGCATTGATGCAAAAAAATCGCACCTGATTTTTAACCTTCAACCCAAAGACCACATGCTGCAAGTCACAAAACCCACCCCTTCTCACTTCGGCATCTATGTTTGGGATGTCGACAAAATGGTGCACTTTTACACCTCGGTTTTTGGCATGGTTGTCAATGACCGAGGGGTCGGCAAAACCTTCAAAGCCCCCTTGGTTTTTTTGAGCTCGACACCCGACCAGCACCATCAGTTGGTCATCGCGGGTGGGCGTCCGCCAGAGGCCACCTTCAGCACGGTGATGCAACTGTCCTTTGCGGTGCCCTCCATCCAGTCACTGCGCGATTTACGGGACAAAGCCATGGCCTTGGGCGCCACCAAGGTGATGCCCATGAACCACGGCAATGCCTTGTCGGTTTACTTTGCGGACCCAGAGGGCAACACGGTCGAAACCTACATCGACATGCCCTTTTACATCTCTCAACCACACGGTGATCCGCTCGACCTGAGCCAAGACGACGCCACCATCCTGCGCGAAACCGAAGCGATTTGCCGCAGTGACCCCAGTTTCATGCCCATTGACCAATGGCAAGCGCAATTCGCCCAAAAAATCTCAATCACTTCACCCAAGGAACTTCCATGAAATTACTCTCCTTCGTTCACCAAGGCCGCGAAACCTGGGGTGCCGTGACAGGCCCCGACACCGTGGTGGATCTGGGCAAAGCCATGCCGCAATTTGCCACACTGACGGACTACATTGCCTCGGGCGCTTACTTGCAGGCGCAGCACGATGCGGCCCAGCAAAAGACGTCGATTGCCATGGCCAACATCACGTTTTTGCCGGTCATTCCCAAGCCGGAAAAAATTGTGTGTGCTGTGCGCAACTACATGGACCACCACCAAGAAGTTTTGGCTGCAGGCATGCACCGCGAACTGTCTGAAGAGCCGCCTATTTTCCTGCGCGTTTGGCGCTCACAAGTGGCGCACGGTCAGCCCATCATTTGCCCCAAGGTCTCTGGCTCACTCGACTGGGAAGGCGAGTTGGCCGTGATCATCGGCAAAGAGGGCCGCAACATTGCTGAAGCCGATGCCTTTGACCATGTGGCGGGCTACTCTTGCTACAACGACGGCAGCATCCGCGAGTGGCAATTTCACGCCAAGCAAATCGCATCGGGCAAAAACTTCGAGTCCACCGGCGGCTTTGGCCCCTGGATGGTCACCGCTGACGAAATCGCCCCCAACCAAGAACTGAAGCTGATCACGCGCTTGAATGGTGAAGTGGTGCAATCGAGCCACACCGGTCACATGATCTTTCCGATCGCCAAACTCATCAGCTATGCCTCGACCATCTTCACGCTGGTGCCTGGCGACGTGATCGCCACCGGTACGCCTGCGGGTGTGGGCTGGAGCCGCAAGCCGCAATGGTTCATGAAACCTGGCGATGTGTGCGAGGTCGAGATCGAAGGCATCGGCACCTTGGTCAACCCCATCGCCGCTCAAGCCTGAGGGCCAGCCTGACCATGAAAGCGATCCAAGTCCATGTGACTGGCGGACCCGAAAACCTGCTGGAAGTGAACCTTCCGGAGCCGGTGACTGGTCGCGGGCAGGTTCGCGTCAAGGCCTGCACCATTGGGGTAGGCCGCCCCGATGTGCTGCTGCGCAAAGGCATCTACAAGTGGATGCCGCCACTGCCGGCCATTCCAGGCGGTGAGCTGGCCGGTGTGGTGGATGCAGTGGGTGAAGGGGTGACTCAGTGGCGGGCTGGTGACCGCGTTTTGGTCAGCGCCCGAGAGTTAACACAACGGGGCGGCTGCTACGCAGAAGCCATCGTGGTCCCCGAAGAAGCCCCCTACCGCTTGCCCGACACCGTCTCGTTCGACGATGCGGTGAGTCTGCCCAATTTGCAATTGGCTTTGGCACTCCTGCAGATCGCAGGCCCCATCGCTTCACAAACGCCGCATGTGTTGATCACCGGGGCTTCGGGCGGCGTGGCGGGCATGCTGTGCCAAGTGGCCAAACTCCAAGGCTTTGTCACGATAGGCACCAGCAGAAGCCGTGACAAAGCTGCGTTTGCTTTGACCCATGGCTTTGACCACGTCATTTGCACCGACGACGAAGCACCCCATGAGCGCCTTGATCACATCACCCATGGCCAGGGCTTGAATCTGGTGTTTGACCACTTGGGCGGGCAAAGTCTGATCGATGGTCTCAAGAGCTTGGCACCGTTTGGCACGCTGGTGTCTTACAACATCGTGCAAGGCTTGCCCACCGAAGACACCTTCCAGGTGATGCGCCAATTGCTGGAAAAAAGCTTGGCCATCCGGTGTTTTTCCATGCACACCTTTGACGCAGACCAAGGCACGCGACGCGGACTGATGAACGAGGCCATTGCGCTCTTGGCGCAGCAGCGCATCCGCTTGACGCCCCCTCAAATTTTCAAGCTCAGCGAGGTCCAAAAAACCCATCGCTTGCTCGACCAAGGACTTGTGAGTGGCAAGCTGGTCATGCACCCATGACCCTCAGCTGAACCCCTGTATTCGACAGTGATACTTTTATAACCAGGAGACAACCATGATTCGCCGACAACTTCTCGCCACTTTGACCCTCACCGCCTTGGCGCTGCCAGGCGTCGCGCTGGCACAAGCCTATCCAGACCGCCCCATCAAGGTCATGCAGGGCTTTGCCCCAGGCGGCAACGCCGACAACATCGCCCGCACTGTGGGGCTGGAAATGGGCAAGGGCTTGGGTCAAAACATCGTGGTCGAAGCCCAAGCCGGCGCAGGGGGCACCATTGCGGCCACCACCGTCGCCAAGTCCAGGCCCGATGGCTACACCTTGTTGTTGGCCACAGGCGGTCACGCAGTGGCTGGCGCTTTGTACAACAACTTGGCTTACCGCACGGTACAAGACTTTGAGATGGTCAGCACCATCACTTACTTCCCGTTCTTGGTGGTCGTTCCGGCCAACAGCAAGTACCCCAGCCTGTCGGCCTTGTTGGCCGCAGCCAGAGCCAACCCCACCGAGGTGAGCTACGGCACCGCCGGTATCGGCTCCACGCACCATTTGGCCGGCGAGTTGCTCGCCAGCATGTCCAAAACACAGCTGCTGCATGTGCCCTTCCGGGGCGACTCGGCCTCACTCACATCGTTGCTGGGCGGCGAAATCCCGATGATCATTGCCCCGCCCACGGCGGTGATGGCCAATATCAAATCTGGCAAGCTTCGCGCCATTGCCACCACCGGTCCCCAGCGCTGGCAAGGTCTGCCCGATGTGCCCACCGTGTCTGAGCAAGGGGTGGCGGGTTACGACGTGCAATCTTGGGCTGGTTT
Source organism: Limnohabitans sp. Rim28 (assembly GCF_000293865.2). GTDB lineage: Bacteria > Pseudomonadota > Gammaproteobacteria > Burkholderiales > Burkholderiaceae_C > Limnohabitans_A. The sequence continues at coordinate 126,351 of NZ_ALKN02000006.1, forward strand.
GATGGCGCCTGCAGGCACACCCAAACCCATCGTTGACCGCCTGAACGCCGAGTTGCAAAAAGCGCTTTTGGTGCCCGCGGTGAAAACGCGGCTGGAAGACATGGGCGGCGATGTCCGCGGAAGCTCCTCGGAAGAGATGCGGAGCATGGTGGCCACACAAACCCAAAAATGGATTCAAGTGGTGAACGACGCCAAAATCCCGAAAAACTAAGCCTCCCGGTGGGTCATGGTCGCCTTGTGCATAGGCTTGCACGCTGATGCATGCTCTGCCCCAAGGCCCCTTGCTCGCCTTTTTTGAAAGTTCCATATGTCATTGATTCAAATCCGCAAACGAAGCCTCACCATCGAAACCACTTACCACGAAGGGGGTCCGGTGACCGATCAGCCTTTGAAACTGGCTGCTGCGTGTGCCGTCATTCAAAACCCCTACGCAGGCACCTACACGCCGGACCTCATGCCTTTCATGGCCGAACTCCGTTCGCTGGGCACGCTGCTGGCCCAAGAGTTGATTGACACCTTGGGCAAAGACAACATCGAGGTTTACAGCAAAGCGGCCATCGTGGGGGTCAATGGCGAAATGGAACACGGTGCCGTCTGGCATGAGGCCGGTGGCTGGGCCATGCGGTCTTTGCTGGGCGACCCCAAAGCCATCGTGCCGGCCAGCAAAGCCGTGGCCAGTGCAGGCTACCGCATCATGGTGCCCGTGCATTACATCCACGCTTGCTATGTGCGCAGCCACTTCAACAGCATGGAAGTGGGCATTCAGGATGCGCCGCGCCCCAATGAGATTTTGTTTGCGCTGGTGATGGGCACGGGCGGTCGTGTTCATTCCAGACTGGGTGGATTGACCGTGGACAAGGTCTCTGTGCACGATGGCCAACGGTGATGCCACTCATCCCATCCTGACCCCCGAGCAAGACGCTTTTTTGCGCGAACGCTCGGACTGGATGGGCGCATATCTGGTGCTGCATGCCTGGGGCATGGTTGCGCTGGCCATGGCATTTTTTGTGGCTTGGCCCAACCCCTTGAGCTTCATCGTTGCCGTGATCGTCATCGGCGGCAGGCAGCTCGGCATGGCCATTTTGATGCACGATGCGGCGCACCGCGCCCTTTTCAAAAACACCTGGCTCAATGACAAGTTGGGGGCGTTCTTGTGCGGCTGGCCTGTGGGAGCGAGCCTCACGCTGTACCGGCCCTATCACCTGAGCCACCACCGCCACACCCAGCAACCGGAAGACCCCGACCTGATTTTGTCGGCCCCCTTTCCCATTACCCGTCAGAGCTTTTGGCGCAAGATGCGGCGCGACATCTTGGGCATCACCGGCTACCAACGGCGCATGGAATTTTTCCGCATGGAAATGGGCGATGACCCGAAGCCTTGGCAACGCCTGAATAAACTGATGGCAGCAGAAAAGTACTTTTTTGTCAGTAATGTTCTCATCTTCGCGGTCACCGCCGCAGCCGGTGTGTGGTGGGCGTACTTTGCCTTATGGCTGCTGCCCTTACTGACTTGGTACCAAGTGATCAGCCGGGTGCGCAACATCGCCGAGCATGCGGTGGTGGGCGACAACCATGACCGCTTGCGCAACACGCGCACCACCCTGACCCATTGGGGCATGCGCATGGTGCTGGCACCTTATTGGGTCAACTACCACCTGGAACACCATCTGTTTGTGTTCACCCCATGCTGGAAGTTGCCTGCGGCCCACCGCATGCTGATTGAGCAAGGCTTGGGGCCACGAATGGAGCTGGCCACCGGTTATGTGCAGGTGCTGCGCTTGGCCACCAGCAAAAAAAATGACCCTGGCGATACCGGTGGCACACCGTCACAGCGCAAGGGCGCCGCACTGATTTGAAGCATTTTGCGCAAGGAGATGGCGCCAGCCTGTCAGGCTCACGCAAGTCCAGTCGCTTAAGGGACATGCATTCGGGATAACCATGTAACGCGGTTTTTGAACGGGTCACAGAATGCGCACCAAGACATTTTTCTTTTTCCCGTCCTGGTGCAAGACGCAATGGCTGATGAAATCATTCTCGAAACCCGCGAGCTCATCAAAGAGTTCAAAGGGTTTGTGGCTGTCAACGACGTCAATCTCAAGGTTAGACGCGGCGAAATCCACGCACTGATTGGCCCCAACGGTGCCGGTAAGACCACGGTCTTCAATTTGCTGACCAAGTTCTTGATTCCCACCCGTGGACAGATCCTGTTCAACGGCCGCGACATCACCGGCGAACGGTCTGCACAGATTGCCCGTCGCGGCATCGTGCGGTCATTCCAAATCTCTGCCACGTTCCCCAATCTCTCGGTGATTGAAAACGTGCGCATCGCCTTGCAACGCGGGGCCGGCATGTCCATGCAGTTCTGGCGCTCAGAACGTGTCTTGGACAGCCTGAACGACCGCGCCATGCAACTGCTGGCCGAAGTTGACCTGCAAGACATGTCGCATTTGATGGCGGTCGAACTCCCTTATGGCCGCAAGCGCGCCCTTGAAATTGCCACCACCTTGGCCATGGAGCCCGAGCTGATGCTGCTGGACGAGCCCACGCAGGGCATGGGCCACGAAGATGTGGACCGCGTCACGCAGCTGATCAAAAAAGTCGGCGCCAACCGCACCATTTTGATGGTCGAACACAACATGAACGTGGTCTCCAAGATCGCGGACACCATCAGCGTCTTGCAACGCGGTCAAGTGATTGCCGAAGGGCCTTACGCGGTGGTTTCTCAAAATCCTCAAGTGCTCGAGGCCTATATGGGCACGGCCGAAAACCAGTTGGAGGGGGCCCATGGCTGAGCCCAAAGAATTTCTGCGCATCAGCGACCTGCACGCCTGGTATGGCGAGTCACACATCCTGCATGGTGTGAACCTGACCGTCAACGAAGGCGAAGTGGTCACCCTGCTGGGCCGCAACGGTGCGGGGCGCACCACCACCATCAAATCCATCTTGGGTTTGGTGGGCAGGCGCACCGGCCAGATCACCATCAACGGCACCGAGTCGGTCAACATGGCGCCGCACCAAATTGCCAAACTGGGCATTGGTTACTGCCCTGAAGAGCGCGGCATTTTTGCGTCCCTGACCTGCGAAGAAAACCTGATGCTGCCACCCGTCATCGCTGAAGGTGGCATGGGTCTGGACGAAATTTACGAGATGTTCCCCAACTTGGCAGAGCGCAAAAACAGCCCCGGCACGCGCCTGTCGGGCGGCGAGCAGCAGATGTTGGCTGTGGGGCGCATCTTGCGCACCGGCGCCCGCTTTTTGCTGCTGGACGAAATCTCAGAGGGCTTGGCCCCGGTCATCGTGCAGGCTTTGGCCCGCATGATCCGTTCACTCAAGGCCAAGGGCTACACCATCATCATGGTGGAGCAAAACTTCCGCTTTGCAGCACCGCTGGCCGACCGTTTTTATGTGATGGAGCATGGGCAAATCGTTGAGGGCTTCACCTCGGCCGAGTTGCCCAACAAGATGAGCATGCTCAGTGAGTACCTCGGCGTCTGATTTTTTATTTTTAAACCAGGAGATAACACCATGAAACGCAAACTTCTCACCATCGCCGCAGCCGCGGCCTGCGCCTTCGGCGGAGCCGCCCAAGCCCAGATCTCTGACGGCACGGTCAAGATCGGCGTGTTGAACGACATGTCCGGCCTGTACTCCGACATCACTGGCCCCGGCTCTTTGCTGGCGGCCCGCATGGCGGTCGAAGACTATGTCAAGGCCACCGGCTCCAAACTCAAAATTGAGGTCATCGGTGCTGACCACCAAAACAAGCCCGATGTGGGCTCCAACATTGCCCGCCAGTGGTTTGACACCGACAAGGTCGACATGATCGCCGACGTGCCCACGTCTTCCGTGGGTTTGGCTGTGGCAGCCATCGCCCGCGAAAAAGGCAAGTTGCACGTGAATGCCGGATCGGCCACATCTGATCTGACTGGCAAGGCTTGCAATGCCAACACCATCCACTGGGCCTATGACACGTACATGCTGGCCAACGGCACCGGCAAGGCGATCGTCAAAAACGGTGGCAACACCTGGTTCTTCTTGACCGCTGACTATGCTTTCGGCCACGCCCTGGAGCGCGATACCGAAGCTGTTGTGACCAAGAACGGTGGCAAAGTGGTGGGCAAAGTGCGCACGCCTTTCCCGACACAAGATTTCTCCTCGTTCTTGCTGCAAGCGCAAGCCTCCAAAGCCAAGATCATTGGCTTGGCCAACGCCGGTGGTGACACCACCAACTCGATCAAGCAAGCCGCCGAATTCGGCATCGTTCGTGGTGGTCAAAACCTGGCGGGTCTGTTGGTGTTTTTGCCTGACGTCCACTCCCTGGGTTTGAATGTGGCCCAAGGCCTGATGTTGACCGAGACCTTCTATTGGGACTTGAACGACCAGACTCGCGCATGGTCACGCCGCTTTGCCACTGCCAACAGCGGCAAGATGCCTTCCATGGTGCAAGCGGGTGTTTATTCCAGCGTGATCCACTACTTGAAGGCCGTTGAAGCCGCCAAGACCGATGACGGCACCAAAGTGGCCGCCAAGATGAAAGAGCTGCCCACTGATGATCCCTTGTTTGGCAAGGGCGTTGTCCGTGCCGATGGCCGCAAGATTCACCCTGCCTACCTGTTTGAAGTCAAGAAGCCTTCGGAGTCCAAAGGCCCTTACGACTATTACAAGCTGGCAGCCACCATCCCGGCCAACGAGGCATTCCGCCCCTTGTCCGAGAGCGAGTGCCCACTCGTCAAGAAGTAATCCCACTGTTCTGAGCTAACCAAAGTCACCGCCATGGAAATTTTTGGCATTCCCTCCCAAGCCCTCTTTGGGCAATTGCTGATCGGACTGATCAACGGTTCGTTTTATGCGCTGCTCTCGCTGGGCCTGGCGGTGATCTTCGGCCTGCTCAACATCATCAACTTCACCCATGGCGCCCAGTACATGCTGGGCGCCTTTGTGGCCTACCTGGGCCTGCAAAAACTGGGGATGAATTACTGGGTCGCTCTGGTGGTCACACCCCTTGTGGTGGGGGCCACGGGCATGCTCATTGAGCGCACCATGCTCAAGCAACTCTACAAGCTGGACCACCTGTATGGTCTGCTCCTCACATTCGGATTGGCACTGATCATCCAGGGCTTGTTCCGACACGAATTTGGCTCCTCGGGTATGCCTTACCCCGTGCCCGAAGTCTTCAGGGGCGCGATCGATACCGGTTTCATGTTCTTGCCCAAATATCGGGCTTGGGTCATCGTCGCCTCTTTGGTGGTGTGTCTGGCCACTTGGTACGTGATTGAACGCACCAAGTTGGGCGCCTATTTGCGCGCCGCCACCGAAAACCCCAGCCTGGTGCAATCCTTTGGCATCAACGTGCCACGCATGATCACCTTGACCTATGGCTTCGGCGTGGGCTTGGCTGCTTTGGCCGGCGTCATGGCCGCGCCCATTTACCAAGTCAACCCCACCATGGGCGCCGACCTCATCATCGTGGTCTTCGCTGTGGTGGTGATTGGCGGCATGGGCTCGATCATGGGCGCCATCGTCACTGGATTTGGTTTGGGCCTTGTCGAAGGCCTGACCAAGGTCTTCTACCCCGAGGCCTCGGCCACCGTGATCTTTGTGATCATGACCATCGTTCTGCTCATCAAGCCCGCCGGCCTGTTCGGCACCCAGAAGTAAAGCCATGTCGAACTCTGCAATGACCACTGTGACCTCTGGTTCCTCCCGCTCGCACTGGGTAGCATTTGCCATCATGGTGCTGGCCCTTGCCATTGCCCCGATCTGGGTCTACCCGATCTTCTTGATGAAGGTGATGTGCTTTGCGCTGTTTGCTTGCGCCTTCAACTTGTTGCTGGGCTTTGGTGGCCTGCTGTCTTTTGGCCACGCCATGTTTTTGGGCACAGCCGGTTATGCGTCGGCGCATGCTGCCAAAGTCTGGGGCTTAACGCCCGAGTTGGCTGTACTTTTTGGCACGCTGTGCTCCACCGTGTTGGCCTATGTGGTGGGCTCTCTGGCGATTCGCCGCCAAGGCATTTACTTTGCGATGATCACCCTGGCTTTGGCCCAGATGATCTTCTTCTTCGCCTTGCAAGCCCCTTTCACCGGCGGTGAAGACGGCATCCAAAACGTGCCACGCGGTCACCTGTTTGGCCTGTTTGATCTGGCCGACAACACAAACATGTACATGTTTGTGTTCGCGATTTTCATCCTGGGTTTCTTGTTCGTCTGGCGCGTCATCCACTCACCGTTCGGTCAAATTCTGAAGGCCATCCGCGAGCACCAAGACCGTGCGACGTCTTTGGGCTACGACACCGACAAATTCAAACTGCTGGCCTTCGTCATCTCGGGTGCCATCGCGGGCACAGCGGGCGCGACCAAATCTCTGGTGTTCCAGTTGGCGTCTTTGACCGACGTGCACTGGTCGATGTCGGGGGAAGTGGTCCTGATGACACTGGTGGGCGGCATGGGCACTTTGTTTGGCCCCGTGGTCGGCGCCGCTGTGATCGTCAGCATGCAAAACTACCTGGCCCAACTGGGTGCCTGGGTCACCATCATTCAGGGTGTGATCTTCGTGGTGTGTGTGTTGGCCTTCCGGCGCGGCATCATTGGCGAAATTGCCAACTGGATCAAGAAACCCCTGTGACGCTGCGCTAAACACCCACTCAACACCCACAAAAAAACCGCCCTGACAGGCGGTTTTTTTGTGGGCCATAACCCAAGGTGTGTGACCCAATCAGCGCATGAAATTCTTCACGTAGTCCGCGCCCAAGCCCATAGCCTCAAAGTGGGTCCGGTATTTTTCGATGCGTGTGAACACGTCGTCATAGCCCGTGGCATTGCCTTGTGTGTCCACGTACATCAGCGCCCCGTGCACCGTGAACATCGTCACCATGTCTTGGCAATCGTCGGGCACCACCAAGGTGTGGGTTTCACCCGGCGGCTCGTACACATAGCTGCCTTCTTCGGCCACCCAGTCGTGCTCCAGGTACAGCCATTTGCCACGCAAAACATGGGCGTGCACCATGCCTGAGTGGCGGTGACGCTGGAGCAAACCCGAGCGCTTGACCTTGAGCAGGTGGACATAAAAACCACCGCTCACATTCAGGTGCAAAGGGCGCGACCAAATGCCCGGGGCGATGGGGGCCCACAAGCGCTCGTCTTCGGTTTGCACATCCAGCACCACCATGTCGGGCGACATGCCCCAAGGCTGGGGTTTGGCATAGGGAACGCGGTCGTCAGCGGCCGCTGGTGGCGTGTGGTTGGAGCTCATGGGTAGGCTGTGAACAGGTGAAAACGCACAGCTTAAAACGGCGCGCCGCGCTGGCCTGCGCCATGTGTGACAGCCTTCAGCGCCATCTGCGCCATGAAGCAACGGCCGCCGCCTTCAATGCCCTGCAAAAGACACCAAGGTGAACAGCTTCAGGCCGGTGGCCTCAATGCGCTCCGACCCGCCCAATTCGGGCAGGTCCACGATGGCGGCGCCCTCGATCACGCTGGCCCCCAGTTTTTCCAACAATTTTTTGCCCGCCATCATGGTGCCGCCCGTGGCGATCAGGTCATCAATCAGCAAGACGCGCTGGCCTGGCTTGACGGCGTCGGTGTGCAGTTCGACAGTGGCGCTGCCGTACTCCAGCTCGTAGGTCTCTTCGACGGTGGTGAAGGGCAACTTGCCCTTTTTGCGGATGGGCACAAAGCCCAAACCCAACTCATAAGCCACCACCGAGCCCAGTATGAAACCACGCGCATCCAAGCCGGCCACCACATCGGGGCGCAAATCGGGCGCCATGTACCGGTGCACAAACGCATCGATCAAAACCCGGAACACCCGGGGATCTTGCAACAACGGGGTGATGTCACGGAACTGCACGCCCGGTGCCGGCCAATCCGGCACGGTGCGGATATGGCGCTTCAGGTATTCGTTGACGTTCAGATCGTCCATGTCTTGGGTCCGCAATGGGTGTCTTTGAAAAAACCGGCTGGAAGGCTTGCCGAGCCTGCCAATCGACTTGGCCAGCGGGGTCTGATGTTAACAAGCCGCCAAGCCCTCAAGCCGATAAAATGAGCTGCATGCTTGCCCACACCACCACCACCCTGCAACTCGCCCGCGAGACCCTCGACATTGAAGCGGCTGCGCTGCTTCAACTCAAGGATCGTTTGGACGAGCGCTTCGTCAAAGCGGTCAACATGGTGCTGGCCGTCCAAGGCCGTGTGGTGGTCACGGGCATGGGCAAAAGCGGTCACATCGGGCGCAAGATCGCCGCCACGCTGGCCTCCACCGGCACACCGGCCATGTTTGTGCACCCCGGTGAAGCCAGCCACGGAGACCTGGGCATGATCAAAACTGTGGATGTGGTCTTGGCCATCTCCAACAGCGGTGAGAGTGACGAACTGGTGGCCATCTTGCCGGTGCTCAAGCGTCAAGGTGTGCCCTTGATTGCCATGACCGGCGGCATGCAGTCCTCTTTGGCGCGTCATGCCGATGTCGTGATTGACTGCTCCGTGAGCAAAGAAGCCTGCCCCTTGAACCTGGCCCCCACGGCCAGCACCACGGCCCAGCTGGCCATGGGCGACGCTTTGGCCGTCGCCTTGCTGGATGCACGGGGCTTCAAGCCGGAAGACTTTGCACGCTCTCACCCTGGCGGCTCTTTGGGGCGCAAGCTGCTCACGCATGTGGGCGATGTCATGCGCAAAGGCAACGATGTGCCGCACGTGGCGCCAGATGCCGAATTCACAGCATTGATGCGAGAGATGAGCAGCAAAGGTTTGGGCGCCACCGCTGTCACCGATGGCGGCGGCCAAGTATTGGGCGTGTTCACCGACGGCGACTTGCGCCGATTGATTGAAAAAGGCGTGGACCTGCGCAACCTGAAGGCGCACGAGGTGATGCATCCCAAGCCGCGCACGCTTCGGCACGACGCCCTGGCGGTCGAGGCGGCCGAAATGATGGAGCTGCACCGCATCACCAGCATTTTGGTGGTCGACGCCGAAGGCGTTTTGTGCGGCGCCATCAACTCCAACGACCTCATGCGGGCCAAGGTGATCTGACATGCAAGCACTGACCCCCGCCCTGCATTACCCACCCGAGTTGCTGCTGCAAGCCCAGGGGATTCGTGTCGCGTTTTTTGACATCGACGGGGTGCTGACCGATGGCGGGCTGTATTTTTCAGAATCTGGCGAAACCCTCAAGCGCTTCAACACGCTGGATGGTCAAGGCCTGAAGCTTTTGCAAAAGGCGGGCATCACGCCGGTCGTCATCACAGGGCGTGACTCCGCCCCTTTGCGCTTGCGACTTCAAGCCTTGGGCATCACCCACGCCCGCTTTGGGACCGAAGACAAGCGGCCTGCAGCCGAAGCATTTTTAGAACAACTGGGCCTGAACTGGTCGCAAGCCGCCGCCATGGGCGACGATTGGCCAGACCTGCCGGTGATGCAAGGGGTGGCCTTTGCTTGCGCCCCTGCCAATGCCCACGCCCAGGCCAAAGCACTGGCCCACCACACCACGGCCGAGCGCGGTGGCGAAGGTGCAGCGCGAGCATTTTGTGACTTGCTGCTGGTTGCAGGTGGGCATTACGCCGGCTTGTTGGCACAGGTCGGCCTGAGTGACCACAAGGGTGCCTCTGCATGAGCGCCTGGATGCGGCTGCGCCGCACGCTGGACAGACTCACCATTTACCTGCCATTGATTTTGTTTGGCTTGCTGGCCTTGGGGAGCTGGTGGTTGGTGCGCAGCATGCCCGAGTTGCTGCCACCAGGAACCGACAAGCTGCTGCGCGTTGAACCCGATTACCGACTCGAAAAATTCACCGTCAAGTCCTTTGACCTATCGGGCCGCATGACCCGTGAAATCAGTGGGCAAAGTGCCACGCACTTTCCGGCCAAGCAAGAGCTGCACATTCAGAACATCCGGATCTTTGCTGAAAACGAGCTGGGCGCACGCCTCCAAGCACAGGCCCGTTTAGGCGTATCGAAAGAACCCGAGCAACGGGTCGAATTGAGCGGTGATGTGTTAGCGGTCCGCGCTGCTGACAAAAAGGGGCCGCGCGTGACGCTCAAAGGTGAAGCGGTGACGGCCCTCATGGACGAGGAGCGCTTGGTCTCTTCAGTGCCGGTTGAAATCGTCCGTGGCGGTGACGTGTTCACTTCTGAGAACATGGACTTTGACATTCGCAATGGGCACTACGAATTACAGGGTCGGGTGAAATCGGTTCTGTCTCCCGACCGCAAACCCTGAAAGAAAAAGCCCTGCAAAGCAGGGCTTGATGGGGGCGCGTGGCTGAGTATCAGCCATGGCCAGGATCAGTAACCGCCGCCGTAGCCGCCGCCACCTTCACGGCCACCACCGCCTTCGCGGCGACCGCCGCCACCCCGAGGGCCTGCGCCATAGGGGCTGCGGAAACCACCGCCGCCGCCTTCGCCGCCACCGCCATAACCGCCGCCGCCTTCACGGCGACCACCGCCACCATAGCCGCCACCCCCTTCACGGCCACCACCGTAGCCGCCGCCACCTTCGCGCGCGCCGCCGTAGCCACCACCGCCACCGCCTTCACGGGGACCGCCGTAACCGCCACCGCCTTCACGACGGCCGCCGCCATAGCCGCCACCGCCACCAAAACCACCACCACCCGTGCGGGGAGGACGTGCTTCCATGGGACGGGCTTCGTTGACCACCACGTTTCGGCCGCCCAATGGCTGACCATTCATGCCGTTGATGGCCGCTTGCGCCTCATCGTCGCTGCCCATTTCCACAAAGCCGAAGCCTTTGGAGCGGCCGGTGTCACGTTCCATCATGACTTTGGCGCTGGTCACCGCACCGAATTCACCGAAGGCTTGTTCCAGATCGCTGTCACGAACCGAGTAAGGCAGGTTGCCGACGTAAAGTTTGTTGCCCATGAAAGGGACTCCTCAAAACACAAAGATAAAAGCGATGGAGCTTCGACAACGCATTCGACATACCTGAAAACATCGTAAGGAAAGCGAAACTGATGGGGTCACCGCAAACAAGACCCGGAGGCGACATGCCCCAAAGTCATCGAATTATGAGAGTGAAAACAAACCAAAAGGCAAGGGGGAAACCCCCCAATACCTGTTAAAAACGGGGCTTTCACTGGTTTTTTGTTGTTTTACCAACTCACCTCGCGATCAGGGCTAGCGCTGATTTTGTGGATGCTCAAATCGGCACCGTCGTATTCCTCTTCTTGGCTGAGTTTCAGGCCCATGGTGATTTTCAAAACACCATAGATCACCAAACCGCCCAATAAAGCCCAAGCCACACCCAAGAAGGTGCCGATCAGCTGGGCCGTCACATTGACACCGCCCAAGCCGCCCAGGCTGGTCGCGCCAAAAATACCCGCCGCGATGCCGCCCCAAGCACCGCAAATGCCGTGCAGGGGCCAAACACCCAGCACGTCGTCGATCTTCCATTTGTTTTGGGTCAAAGTGAACATGACCACAAACAGGCCTCCGGCCACAGCGCCCACCGCCAACGCACCAAATGGGTGCATCAAGTCAGAGCCCGCACACACCGCCACCAAGCCGGCCAAGGGCCCGTTGTGCACAAAGCCCGGGTCGTTCTTGCCCAAGACCAAGGCCGCCAAAGTCCCGCCCACCATGGCCATCAGCGAATTGACCGCCACCAAGCCAGACATTTTGTCCAAGGTCTGGGCACTCATCACATTGAAGCCAAACCAGCCGACGATCAGGATCCACGAACCCAGGGCCAGAAAAGGGATGCTCGAGGGTGGATGCGCCGACACCACGCCGTCCTTGCGGTAGCGGTTGTAGCGGGCACCCAAGAGCACCACAGCAGGCAGCGCGATCCAGCCGCCCATGGCATGCACCACCACCGAGCCGGCGAAATCATGGAACTCGTCGCCCGTGACCGCTTTGATCCAGGCTTGCACGCCAAAGTGCTGGTTCCAGGCAATGCCCTCAAAGAACGGGTAAACAAAACCCACAATCACTGCCGTGGCGATCAACTGGGGCCAAAATTTGGCACGCTCGGCGATGCCGCCCGAAATGATGGCGGGAATGGCCGCTGCAAAGGTCAGTAAAAAGAAGAACTTGACCAGGTCGTAGCCATTTTTAGCCGCCAGCTGCTCGGCCCCCACAAAGAAAGTGGTGCCATAAGCCACGCTGTAACCGACCACAAAATAAACCACGGTCGAGACCGAGAAGTCCACCAGGATCTTGACCAAGGCGTTGACTTGGTTTTTTTTGCGAACCGTGCCCAACTCCAAGAAGGCAAATCCGGCGTGCATGGCCAATACCATGATGCCGCCCAACAAAATAAATAGCGCATCCGCGCCCTGTTTCAGTGCTTCCACGATCGTCCTTTGATTATTTTTGCCCTTGTTTGGTGCATTTGAGGATTTCAAACCCTCAACGCACCAAATCCAAGCAAGAAACGCACCCAAAAAGAAGCAGGCTGCATCAAAGCCCCAGCTTGGGTCACTTAAGATCACCGCTCACACAGTCTTGACGGGCTCAGGCCCGGTTTTCCATGGAAGCATTCCTCGTCTCCACCGGCATCGTGGCCCTGGCCGAAATGGGTGACAAAACCCAGCTTTTGTCACTCGTGCTGGCCGCCCGTTTTCGCAAACCCTGGCCCATCGTGTTGGGCATTTTGGTGGCAACCTTGGCCAACCATGGCTTGGCTGGCGCCGTGGGCAGTTGGGTCACCACCGTGATGGGCCCCGATGTGCTGCGCTGGGTGCTGGGCGCGTCCTTCATCGCCATGGCAGCTTGGATGCTGATTCCCGACAAGCTGGACGATGAAGAAGGCGATAGCGCCCCGCGCATGGGCGTGTTTGTCACCACCGTGGTGGTTTTCTTTTTGGCCGAGATGGGCGACAAGACCCAAATTGCCACCATCATGCTGGCGGCGCAATACAACGCTTGGTTTGCTGTGGTGGCGGGCACCACCCTGGGCATGATGCTGGCCAACGCCCCCGTGGTGTGGTTTGGCGACGCCATCACCAAGCGGGTGCCACTGAGAATGGTGCACATCATTTCAGCGGGCATCTTTGCCGTACTGGGTGTGATCGCGTTGTCAGGCTGGGGCAGCTGAACAAACCCACGGGTCATCGGACACCTTGGCTGGGCGAGGCCTTGTTCAGCGCCCGCTCGGGGCCTTGATTCATCGCCCTTATACTCACGCCATGCGCCGATTTGAACCCAATTGCGGGCGCCGAAACCTCAGGGTTTCGAAATTCAGCTAAATGGCGTGTGTTTCAAGACTTGAAGCCCGGCCCAGCTGACAGCGAAGCCGGGTTTGGTTTTTTGTACACCTGAACACATTCGATGCTGATCGCCGAATCCCAAAGCATGTTGTTTGAAGCCCCTTTGCCTTTGCAAAGCGGGGCGTCCATCCGTGGCTATTCGCTGAGCTACGAAACCTACGGCACGCTCAACGCTGACAAGTCGAACGCGGTGCTGGTTTGCCACGCGCTCAATGCCTCGCACCATGTGGCGGGTGTGTACGCCGACCAACCCAAAAACCTGGGCTGGTGGGACAACATGATCGGCCCCGGCAAGTCGCTCGACACCGACCAGTTCTATGTGATTGGCGTGAACAACCTGGGCTCTTGCTTTGGCTCCACTGGCCCCATGCATGTGAACCCCGACACGGGCCGCGTGTACGGCGCGGACTTCCCAGTGGTGACGGTGGAAGACTGGGTCAATGCCCAAGCCCGCTTGCTCGATGCTTTGGGCATTGAACAACTGGCCGCCGTGATGGGCGGCAGCTTGGGTGGCATGCAGGCGCTTTCTTGGACGCTGCAATACCCCGAGCGCGTCAAGCACGCCGTGGTGGTGGCCAGCGCCCCCAACCTGAACGCCGAAAACATCGCCTTCAACGAAGTGGCCCGCCGCGCCATCGTGACCGACCCGGACTTTCATGATGGGCATTTTTACGCGCAAGGCGTGGTGCCCAAGCGCGGCCTGCGCATCGCCCGCATGATCGGCCACATCACGTATTTGAGCGACGACGTGATGAACGAAAAGTTCGGCCGTGAGCTGCGCGAAGCCGTGACAAACAATGCGACCGGGTACAAATACTCCACGCAAGAAGTCGAGTTCCAGATCGAGAGCTATCTGCGCTACCAGGGCGACAAGTTCAGCGAGTACTTTGACGCCAATACCTATTTGCTCATCACCCGGGCGCTGGATTACTTCGATCCGGCGCGCGCTTTTGGCGGTGACCTGTCCCAAGCGCTGGCCCGCGCCAGTTGCAAATTTTTACTGGTCAGCTTCAGCACCGACTGGCGCTTCTCGCCTGCCCGCAGTCGCGAAATGGTCAAGGCCCTTTTGGACAACCGGCGTGACGTGAGCTACGCTGAAATCGACGCGCCACACGGGCACGACGCTTTCTTGCTGGACGATGCGCGCTACATGAATGTGGTGCGCTCTTACTTTGCCAACATGGCGAAGTCCTTGAACGAAGGAGGTACCGCATGAGCGATGCCTTGATGATCCAAGCCATTGCACGGCTCGTGCCGCAAGGCGCTCGCGTGCTGGATCTGGGTTGTGGTGATGGCGCCTTGCTGGCGCACCTGCAGCAACACCAAGGCTGCACCGGCTATGGCGTGGAACTCAGCGATGCCAATGTGCACGCCTGCGTACAGCGCGGCGTGAATGTGCTGCAGCTGAACCTGGACGAAGGCCTGAGCTTGTTTGCCGACCAATCGTTTGATGTGGTGCTGCAAATCGACACCCTGCAACACCTGCGTAACGCTGAGACCATGCTGCAAGAGACGGTGCGCGTTGGCCGGGTGGGCATCGTGGCCTTTCCCAACTTTGGCCATTGGTTCAACCGCCTGAGCGTGCTGCAAGGCCGCATGCCGGTGACCAAACGCCTGCCCTACCAGTGGTACGACACGCCCAACATCCGCGTGGGCACATTTGCCGACTTTGGCGACTTGGCCTACAAAAACCAGCTGCAGGTGGTGGACGCCTTTGGCCTGCAGCGCGGCCAAGAAGTGCGCACCCTGCCCAACCTGATGGCGGGTACGGCGGTTTACAAACTGCAGCGCAGCTGAAATGTCGGCTGCGCCAGGCACCCCAGGCCCGGGCGCCCACAGCCCTTGGCTGATAGCCAACGTGCTGGCACAAATCTCGTTTGGCCTCTTGGCCATGACCCTGTGCCTGCCGTCTATGCAGGAATGGGGCGCCATCTTTGACACCCGCCAAGCCGATGTGCAGCTGACCTTCAGCGGCTATGTGGTCGCCTATGGCGCCTTGCAGCTGGTGTACGGCCCCTTGTCGGACCGCCATGGGCGCAAGCCCATCCTGATGATCGGACTGGTGGTGGCGGGGCTGGCCTCGGTGATGGCTGCGCTGGCTACCGACATCGCCACACTCACCGCTGCGCGCGTACTGCAAGGTGCAGGCAGTGCCGCCAGCATGGTGGTGGGCCGCTCCATGGTGCAAGACCTGTTCACCGGGCCACTGCGCACGCGGGTCATGGCCTATATCGGCATGGCGCTGGGCCTGTGCCCGCCGCTGGCCACGCTGATCGGTGGGCAAATGCATGTGCGCTTCGGCTGGCAGACCAACTTTGTGTTGCTGGCCATTTTGGCGGGGCTGCTCTTGGTCGCGGCATGGCTTGGTTTGCCGCAAGTGACCCGACCCGCACCCGCTCAAGGCCACTGGCTGCGGGCCATGCTGCACGCTTATGCCCGTTTGCTGCGCGAGCCGCGCTTTTTGCTCTACGTCGCCATCCTCGCCGCGACCACCGCCACGTTTTATGCCTTTCTGGCCGGCGCACCCATCGTGCTCAAGGGTTACGGCATCGGCCCGGACGGCATTGGCTGGTTCATCATGGCCGTGCCCGTGTCCTACATCTTGGGCAACTTCATGACCTCAAGGCTCATTGCGCAAGCGGGCGAATTGCGTGTGATGGCCTGGGGCCAAGTGCTCACGGTGACGGGTTTGCTCATCATGTTGGCGCTGGGCCTGGGGGGTGTGCAAACGGCACTGGCCGTGGCTTTGCCTTTGATTTTGTTGGGCTTGGGTCATGGCCTGATCAATCCGCCTGCACTGGCAGGCACGGTGGGCGTCATGCCCGCACTGGCCGGTTCAGCCGCTGCGGTGGCTGGCCTCATGCAGCAACTGACCGGAGCTACCGGCGGTTATCTGGTGGGGCTGGTGCCGCACGAGGGCGCCGTCAATCTGGGCTGGATGATGCTTTCATTCGCGTTGATCGCGACCGCTGCGCAATGGGGCTTGCACCGCAGCAAAAGGCTCTGAACCTCAACCTCAGACCCTGAGCCGCTGCAGACTCACGCCTAGCCTTCGTGCATCCAAGCGGCGTGTTTGGGCGCACGCTTGGTTTGGGCCCACTCGTTGAGCATGTCCCATTTGCAGGCGTCCAACTTGGCGTACATCTCGGGCGTGCCCACATCGGCGGCCAGTTCCAGACGGTGGCCGTTGGGATCAAAGAAGTAAATGCTCTTGAAAATCGTGTGGTTGGTCGGGCCCAGCACGTCCACGCCATTGGCTTGTAGGCGGGCCTTGGCGTCTTCCAGCGCTTGCAAGCTGTCCACCTTGAAGGCGATGTGCTGTACCCATTCAGGGGTGTTGGTGTCGCGGCCCATTTCGGGGGAGTTGGGCAACTCAAAAAACGCCAGCACGTTGCCGCCACCTGCATCCATGAACACATGCATGTAGGGGTCAGGGGCTTTGGTGGAAGGCACCAGGTCTTCGGCGATGGCCAAAACAAAGTCCATGTTCAAGTTTTTCACATACCACTCGACAGTGGCTTTGGCGTCTTTGCAGCGGTAAGCGGCGTGGTGAATGCGGTCGATTTTCATGCGGTTCTCCTAGGGGGACTCAGTCGGTTTGGCGGGCGGCCTGCAGTGCCTCGCGCAACACGCGCAAGTCGCCAATGTGGTTGGCCAACAGCAAGATCAATCGGGCGTTGAGCGCCTCGCTTTGTTCGTCGCTCAGGCCGTTGTGCGCGTCGATCAGGTGTTCATAGAACTCGTCACCGGGCGAAAAGTCTCGAAAAAAGCGGCGGCCAGCTTCGTGGAAATTGGGATCGGTTTTCAGGGGGCTGTTCATGTTGGTCCTGTGTGCGGTTCAGGCTTGGGGACTGAATTGGCCCAATGCACGGGCCAGGGCCGCTTGCAAGCGGGCGCTGTCGAGGCTGCGCCAACGGGCCAGCACATGTTGATCGGGGCGCAGCAAATAGGCGGTGCCAGGTTGGGCGTCGTAGCGCTTGGCCACCAGGCCTTGGGCGTCAACGATGACTTGGATGCCGGGGATGTTCAGGGGGCTTGGGGAGACGATGAGGGGGGTAACCTGGACGGCCGCATTCGCGCACAGGGGTGCGTTCCCACTGAATGCAAGTTGCGCCAGCACATCGGGCGTCGGCGGCGCATCCACAAACAACAGCAGCTGAAAACCCTTGCCCACCTGGTCGAGCAGCCAAGCGTCTTGTCCATCCACTTGCACCGGTGCATCGTCCATCGGTGCACCGGGCACCATGTTGCCTGCAAACGCTTCGGCATCGGGCGTGTTGAGCATCGAGCCAGTGAGGAAAGAGGGCACCGACAAGCGGCCCGAGTTGACCAGCTTGCGCGCAAACGGGTGGTGTTTGGCCAGCGCCAGCACCTGGTTGCGGAAGGTCTTGCTGGTGCGGCTCTTGGGGGTGATGAAGTCGGTCGAGCGGGTCGAGTTCATGATGTTTTCGTCGGCCGCAAACTGGCGGTCCATTGCGTAGGTGTCGAGCAACTTCTCGCTGGCCTGGCCTTGGATCACCAGCGCCAGCTTCCACAACAGATCGTCCACATCCTGAAAGCCCGAGTTGGCACCGCGTGCGCCGAAGGGCGAGACCTGGTGCGCCGCATCGCCTGCAAACAGCACGCGACCATGCCGAAAATCGGTCATGCGCCGGCACTGGAAGGTGTAGATGCTGACCCATTCCAGCTCAAACGGGCGCTCGTCGCCCAGCATGGCCTGCAAGCGCGGGATGACTTTTTCGGGCTTCTTTTCTTCTTCGGGGTCGGCATCCCAACCAAGCTGAAAGTCAATGCGCCAGACGTTGTTGCTTTGCTTGTGCAGCAGCACGCTTTGGTTGGGGTGAAAAGGCGGGTCAAACCAGAACCAGCGCTCTGCGGGATAGTCGGCCTTCATGATCACATCGGCGATCAAAAAGCGGTCCTGGAACACACGGCCTTCGATGTCCAGCCCCAGGTGGCGGCGAACGGGGCTGCGTGCACCGTCGGCCACCACCAGCCAGTCGGCCTCGATGTCGAACGTGCCTTCGGGCGTTTCCACCGTCAGCGTGGCGTGCGTGTCGTGGGGCGTGACCGCAGTCACCTTGTGCTGCCAGCGGATGTCGGCCCCCAATTCGAGTGCGCGGGCAATCAGCATTTCCTCGACGTGGTACTGCTGCAAATTGATCATGCCGGGGCGCTTGTGGCCCGCATCCGGCACCAAATTGAACTGGTAAACCTCGTCTTCTTCCAAAAAGGTGCGGCCGATGTTCCAGCTCACCCCCAAGTCGCAGGCCTCGTTGGCAATGCCCAGACGGTCCAGGATTTCAAGCGAACGCTTGGCATAACAAACCGCCCGCGAGCCGATCGAGACGGTTTTGTCGTCGTCCAGCACGAGCACATCAAGGCCCTGCAAGCGGGCGTCTATGGCAGCGGCCAAGCCTACGGGGCCGGCACCAATGACGATCAAGGGCTTGCGCTGCGGTGGCGTGGCGATCAGGTCGGCGGGCGACTTGTAGGGATAAATCGGGTTGACGTAAGCACCCATGTGATGCGCTCCAGAAGGGTCAAAAAGCACCCTGAGGTGCCCAGTCGGTAATTTACCATTGATAAATCAGTTTACCTAAACGTAATTTTCGGGTTTCTACGGGGCAAGGAAACGCAGCCATACACTGAATCGACCGTGCCTCACGGTGGAGGTCTGTATGCTGGAGCTTGTTTTTTGTATGACAAGCCCATGAGCCAACAATTTACCCCCGTCTCGAGCGGCGCACGCCTGTCCGACCAAGTGGCCGCACAACTGACGGCCGAGATCGAGCAGGGCCGATTGGCACCGGGCGCCAAATTGCCCACTGAAGCCAATTTGGCCGCGCAGTTTCGGGTCAGCCGCACCGTGGTCCGAGAGGCGGTGTCTCGCCTCAAGTCTTTGGGCTTGGTGGATTCGAGGCAAGGCAGCGGGGTATTTGTCAAACCCGCATTGCCCATTCCAGCTTTGCACTTCGAAGCCCGGCATGCGGCCTCGCAAGAAGCCGTGGTTCAGATGGTGGAAGTGCGGCGAGCGCTGGAGGCCGAAGTCGCCGCCCTCGCCGCACAGCGCCGTTCGCCCCAAGACATTCTTGACATTGAATGGGCGGTGCAAGCCCTGAACGACGCGGTCTTGGCGGGCGGCAATGGGGTGACCGAAGACGTGAACTTTCACCGGGCCATTGCGCAGGCCACCCGCAACCCTTTTTTGATCCAGACGCTGCAGTACCTGAGTCAATTTCTGCATGGCGCCACCCAAGTGACGCGGGCCAACGAAGCGCGCAGGCTGGATTTTGCGGCAGAGGTGCGCGCCGAGCACCAAGCCATTTTGTCGGCCATCGTGGCGGGTAACGCTGAACAAGCCCGTCAGGCTGCTGCGGCCCACCTGGGCAACGCGATAGGGCGCATACGCCAGGCCGATCCTGCATTTTGGGAACAAGAGGGCGAGCGGCTGGCACAGCCCTTGGTCAAGGGCTTGCGCGGTTGAGACCCGGCTCCCACTGCCTTCAATGCTTGGCTTTGGGCTTGCGCAAGCCCAACCACATGACAGTGGCCACCACCACGGCAGCCCCCAACACTTGCATAGGGGCGATGGCTTGGCCCAGAAGCGCCCAAGCCAACACCAGCGCAAAAATAGGCTCAACATTCATGATGGCCGAATTGCCGACCACGCCCAATTTGGGCAACACGGTGAACATGATGGTGAAGGCCGTGCCGTACAAGAAGGTCAAAAGGGCCAAGCCCCACCAACCCGGTTCGGCCTGGGGCCACTGAAATCCACCTTGCGTGCTGGCCACCAGGGCTGCCAGGACACCGACAGTGGTCAGCGAGGTGAAGGTGCGCAGACGGCCGTCCACGCCCACGGTTTCGTGCTGCGTCAACACCAAGGCCAAACCAAACGTCACCGAGGCGATCAAAGCGAAACCCACCCCCGCGCCAATTTCGCCCCAATGCCGCGCCGCGCCCAAGCCCGACGCAGCGCCCAACACATCCAGTGCCAAGGCCAAGCCGAGCATCATCACGGGCATGGCCCACAGCAGGGCACGCTCAGGCTTGTGTCCATACAAAATCCGGGCCCACAGGGCCGTGGTCAAGGGGTAGGTGTTGAACGCCAGCAAAGCCAGCGCCACCGGCAAACGCGCCACGGCCGAATACAGGCACACGCTTTGTACCGCGATCAGCACCCCCACCGCCGCCAGGTATTTGCGTTGTTGGGGCTGCACACTGAACGCCACTTTTTGCTGCCACAGGATCAAGGCCACCACGCCAGCGGTGAGGACACTGCGCACCGTGACCGCCGTCACCACGTCCAGGCCGTGGTTGAAAGCGGTTCGGGCGGCCACATGGTTGGCGCCCATCATGAAGGCGGTCAGCAACAAGGTCGCAAAAGCCGCGCCCGTCAATCCCGCAGAAGTGGTTTTGCTCATGAGGTCAAGGTGACGGCCTGAAAGTCAAGGTCATGCCTTGGGATAGAGCCCCAAACCAGCGGCGTGGAGGCGGCTCAAACCCAGCAAAGCGTCCGTGAAAGGCGTCTGCACGCCTGTCAGCTGCCCCAACTCGCGCACAGCGGTCACCAGCGCATCGAGCTCGACCGGCTTGCCCGCGTCCACGTCTTGCAGCATCGAGGTGCGAAAGGCCCCCAGCTTGCGGGTGACGGCGTGGCGGTCTTCGGGCGTTTGCGCGATCGGGATGCCCATGCGTTCACCAATGGCCTTGGCTTCGAGCATGACGCTGGAGACAAAGCCGCGCACCAGCGGATCGTCGAGGATCACGTCGGTGGTGGCCCCCGTGAAGGCGCTGATGGGGTTGAGGGTCATATTGCCCCAGAGCTTGTACCAAACGTCTTTCTGGATCTGGGGCGAGACCGTGGCGTTGAAGCCCGCCTGCACCAGCAGGGCTGTCAGTGCCTGCACACGCGCTGTGTCGGCACCGCCGGGCTCGCCCAGAATCAAGCCGTTGCCAAAGTGGTGCCGGATCACGCCCGGCACATCGACCGAACAACTGGCGTGCACCACACCGCCCACAATGTGTGCGGCCGGGATGTGCTGCGCGATCACGCCACCCGGGTCCACAGCATCCAGGTGTGTGCCCGCCAAAGCACCGCCGAAGCCCTGCAAAAACCACCACGGCACGCCGTTCATGGCCGTCAGCACCACGGTATCCGAGCCCAGCAAAGGGCCGATGCGCCGAGCCACATCGGCCATGGCCGGGGCCTTGACGGCCACGATGACCAGGTCTTGAACACCCAGCTCGGCCGGGTTTTCGCGGGCCACCAAAGAGGCGCGAATCTCCTGCCCGCCTTGCAGCAGCACCAGGCCGTTTTGTTGCAGGGCTTCCAGTGTGGCCCCGCGCGCCACCGCGCTCAAGCTGCAGCCTTGCTGCGCCAGTTGCGCGCCGATCCAGCCCCCAATGGCGCCTGCGCCGTAAATGCAAACCTTCATGCGCGCCACCCTGTGTCTTGTCGGTCAATCTGGCGCACCAGCGCCTGGAAAACATCCTCGCCGGCGCCATGGTTCGGGTTGAACTGCAAGGCATCGCGGGTGCATCTGTCGGCGATCGCTTCGGGCACCGCAATCGGCTGGCCCATGCTCAGCGTGGCCATCTGGATTTCGCAGGCACGCTGCAAGGTCCAGAGCACGGCAAAGGTCTGTGCCAAGGTGTGGCCCCAGGCCAGCAAACCGTGGTTGCGCAAGATGCCCGCCTGTTTGTCGCCCATGCTGCGCAACAGGCGCGGCGCTTCGTCGGCGTGGATGGTGATGCCTTCAAAGTCATGGTAGGCCACCATGTTGTGCAGCTGGGCACTGTAAAAATTGGTCTGCTGCAAGCCGCCTTGCAAACAAGCCACGGCCACCCCCGCTGTGGTGTGCGTGTGCATCACGCAATGCGCGCCGGCCAGGCCTTCGTGCACCGCCGCATGCACGGTGAAGCCTGCCGGGTTGACGGGGTAGGGCGAGCCACCCTGCACTCGGCCCTGCACATCGATCTTGACCAGGTTGCTGGCCGTGACTTCGCTGTAGTGCAGGCCAAAGGGGTTGATCAAAAAGTGTTTCTCGCCCCCCGTGACGCTGTCGGGCAGGCGCAGCGTGATGTGGTTGTAGATCATCTCGGTCCAGCCGAGCAGGGCGAACACACGGTAGCAGGCGGCCAACTGCAAGCGGGCCTGCCATTCATCGGGGTGCACCTGCGCTTTTAGCGAAGGCACCAAGGGTTGGGGAGTGGGGAACATGCGGGTCTCCTGATGGTGGCGCAAAGATCGGCGAATCGGGGTCTGACCCCAATTCATACCAATTAATAGGTCGCGCCTTTGGCGGGTGCGGCAACAGAAATGGCTGATTTGAAATGCGCCGCCAAATCCGTGGTGTGGCGCATCAAGAGTTGCGTGTCCAGGCCCACCGCGACGAACAGCGCGCCGAGCTGGAGGTATTGCGCGGCCAGATTGCGGTCGGGCGAGAGGATGCCGGGCGCCTTGCCCGCCTTCAGGATGCGGGCGATGGCGTCCTCGATGGCCGCTTGCACCTCGGGGTGGGCGGCGTTGCCCACATGGCCCATGGAAGCGGACAGATCAGCCGGCCCAATGAAGACACCGTCCACGCCGGGCGTGGCGGCAATCGCATCCAGGTTCTGCAGGGCCAAGCGCGACTCCACCTGCACCAGCAGACACACTTCCTGGTTGGCGCGTTTGAAGTAATCCGGGTAGTGGCCCCAGCGCGAGGCCCGCGCACCGGCCATGCCGCGCACGCCGCCTTGCCCATCGTCTTGCGGGTAGCGCATGGCCTGCACCAGTTGTGCGGCCTGCTCAGGCGTGTCGACCATGGGCACCAGGATGTTTTGCGCACCCAGGTCCAGGTATTGTTTGATGAGCGCCGTCTCGCCCACGGGCACACGGCACACCGGGTGGCTGCCGGGGTAAGCGGCCAGGGTCTGCAATTGGGCCTGGATGCTGCGCAGGTCATTGGGCGCGTGCTCGCCGTCGATCACCAGCCAGTCGAACCCGGCCAGGGCGCAGATTTCGGCGGTGTAGGCATTGGCCAAACCCATCCACAGACCGATCTGGGGCTGTTTGTTGTGCAGGGCTTGTTTGAATGTATTCACGGGGGTGTTCATGGATCAGTTCCTCTCGTTAAAGGCCACAAGGCTTACAGGCTGCTGGTGCCGGGGTGGCGGTCTGGGCGATGTGGCAAAGCGAAGCGCCTCTGAGCCCGGGCCGCCACCTCGGGGCCAGCAGCCTCCCGCACACGCATGACGAAGACTCGGCATCAAACAAACCGGAACTCCAGTTTGCCCAAAGGCCCGTAGTCCGCCTCGAACACATCACCCACTTTGGCCAGCGCCGGTTTTGTGAACGAGCCCGCCAACACGATCTCGCCCGCTTGCAAATGCTCACCCCAGGGCGCGAGCTTGTTGGCCAACCAAGCAATGCCCACGGCAGGATGCCCTTGCACACCCGCCGCCAGCCCTGTTTCTTCGACCACGCCGTTCTGGCGCAGCACCGCGCCACACCAGGGCAAATCGGTGGTCAACGGGTCCACGCGTTTGGCCCCGAGCACGATGCCCGCATTGGCGGCGTTGTCGCTGATGGTGTCGTAGACCTTGCGCATCAACTTGGTGTGGCGGTCGAACTGTTCGATGCGCGAGTCGATGATCTCAATCGCGGGCGTGACGTACTCGGTGGCCTCCAAGACTTGCTGCACCGTCACGTTGGGGCCGCGCAGTTCTTGTTGGAGGATGAAAGCCAGCTCCACCTCGACACGCGGGGCGATGAAATCGGTGAACGGAATGTCCAGCACCTGACCAGGCGTGCAGTCGTAGCGCATGTCATCCAGCAGCGTGCCGTAGTCGGGCTCGTCGATCTGACTGGAGACCTGCATGGCGCGGCTGGTCAGGCCAATCTTGTGGCCGATCATGGTGCGCCCTTCGGCGAACTTGAGCTGCATCCAGGCGCGGTTGATGCGGTAACCGTCTTCGATGGTCATGCCTGGAAAGCGCTTGGAAAAGTGCTCGATCTGCACGCGGGATTTTTCGGACTGGTTGAGCTCGTGCGCGAGCTGCTGGATCTGGTCTTCGGTGAACACGGACATGGCTCAAACTTTGTTGAAAAGTGGATGGAGGTTGCTGTGCTTGGCGTCAAACACCTCGGGACCAACGTCGATCTGCAGCGTGATGCCGATGTGGCGCTGCGCCATCACGGGCGCGAAAAAAGCCTGGGCCACTTCGAGCAGGGTTTGACCTGCGCGTTGCTGCGTGGCCTCGCTGCGGCCACGGCCCATGCGCACGTTCAGGTACACAAATGCGTAATCGCCCGTGCCCCCAGCCGCCCGTCCCGCCGCACCCCCATCGGCCACCGCGTAATGCGGCGCGGGGTAAGCCAACACACGCGTGCCGCCAGTGGGGAAAACTTGTTTGCCGTCTTCGTCTT
This sequence comes from Limnohabitans sp. Rim28, assembly GCF_000293865.2. Lineage (GTDB taxonomy): Bacteria > Pseudomonadota > Gammaproteobacteria > Burkholderiales > Burkholderiaceae_C > Limnohabitans_A. Next base: position 150,983 of record NZ_ALKN02000006.1, read on the forward strand.
TGACGGTGAGCATGGCATCGGCCATCTGACGGCACAGGGCGGTCATGCTGAGCTCATGGTCCAGCTGGCCAGTGTAGAGAATCACGAGGTGGGGCATGTGTCTTTCTCCTCAAAGCCGGGTGCTGATGGCGGTGTAGCCCTCGGCCGCGCTGGCCACCGCGGCGGGCACCAGTGCACCGTCCTGCGGCGTCACTTCGAAAATGGCATTGAGCTGGCCCGTACCACTGGCGCCGAAGTACGGCGTCACCATGTCCACCGCGCCGTCATAGCCGGTCCAGCCCAAAGCGCCCATGAGCATGGCGGTGTCGTGCATGAAGCCTTCGCCGTGGCCTTTGCTGGCGTACTCGGGCAGCATCTCGCAAAAGGCTTTCCATTCGCGCTTGCCCCACATCTGCAGGACTTGCTTGTCGAGCTGCTCCAAAAACGGGCTCCAGATCTTGTGGGCAAATTCGGGCGCCAGACCGTTTTGCGCAAAGCGGTGTGAGAGCGAGCCGCTGGCCAAAAACGCCACCTTGCCGTCGTAGTGCTTTTCCACCGCTTCGCGCATGGCCCAGCCCAGGCGGGCGCTGTCATTCAGGTAATGCACCATGCACAGCGCCGAGACCGAGACCACCTTGAAGTGCTGGTCTTCGTTCATGTAGCGCAACGGCACCAGGGTGCCGTACTCGGGGTCGAGTGTGGTGTTGTCGTGCGCCAGCGTTTCCACGCCATGCGCGTTCGCCACTTTGGCGAGCAAATGCCCCAACTCGGGGTTGCCCGGTGACTCAAACGCCATGTGGTGGATGAAGTGCGGCAACTCGTTGCTGGTGTACTCACCTTTGAAATGCGGCGCACAGTTGATGTGGTAGTTCGCATTGACCAGCCAGTGCGTGTCAAACACCACCAGCGTGTCCACCCCCAGGGCGCGGCAGCGGCGGCTGATTTCCTGATGACCGTCGATGGCGCTTTGGCGCGTGCCAAAACGCGGGCCAGGGATCTCACTCAAGTACATGCTGGGCACGTGGGTGATTTTGGCAGCGAGTGCAAGTTGGCCCATGGTCAGACCCCCCAATGCGGAATGTGGTGGCCGCCCAGCGACACCGCCACGTTTTTGGGCTCGCAGAACACTTCGTAGCTCCAGGTGCCGCCCTCGCGGCCGGTGCCGCTGGCTTTGGTGCCACCAAAGGGTTGGCGCAGATCGCGCACGTTCTGGCTGTTGACAAAGCACATGCCGGCCTCGAGCGCAGCGGCCACGCGGTGGGCACGGCCCAGGTTTTCGGTCCAGACGTAGCTGGAGAGTCCATATTCGATGTCGTTGGCTTTTTCAATCGCATCCTGCTCGTCCTTGAACGGGATCAGGCAAGCCACAGGGCCGAAGATTTCCTCTTGTGCGATGCGCATGCGGTTGTCGACATCGGCGAACACCGTGGGCCAAACGAAGTTGCCGTTCTTCACATGCGCGGGCAAGTCGGCAGCGTAGCCGGGTTGGTTCAGACCGCCGCACAGCATCGTGGCGCCCTCTTGGGGGCCGAGTTCGATGTAGCTGCGAACCTTGGCCAGGTGGGCTCTGGAGATCATCGGGCCGACGATGGTTTTTTCATCGAGCGGGTCGCCCACGGTGATGCGCTTGGCCCGCTCGGCAAACCTGGCCGCAAAGTCGGCATAAATGCTTTGTTGCACCAGGATGCGGCTGCCGGCGGTGCAGCGCTCGCCGTTGTTGCTGAAGATCATGAAGATGGCAGCATCCAGGGCGCGGTCTAAATCGGCGTCTTCAAAGATCACGAAGGGGCTCTTACCACCGAGTTCCATGCTGAACTTCTTGAGGCCCGCGCTCTGCACGATGCGGTTGCCCGTGACGGTAGAACCGGTGAAGCTGATGGCGCGCACATCGCGGTGCGAGACCAGCGGCTCGCCCGCTTGCTTGCCGTAACCGTGCACCAGGTTGAGCACGCCAGCGGGCACCCCCGCCTCCAGCGCCAGCTCGCCCAAACGCGCAGCGCTCAGGGGTGACAACTCGCTCATCTTAAGCACGGCGGTGTTGCCAAAAGCCAGGCACGGCGCGACCTTCCAGGTGGCGGTCATGAAGGGCACGTTCCAGGGGCTGATGAGCGCGCACACGCCCACCGGGTGGAACAGGGTGTAGTTCAGGTGCGTGGGCGTGGGGTAAGTGTGGCCGTCCACGCGGGTGCACATTTCGGCGAAGTAATGGAAGTTATCGGCCGCACGCGGCACCAGCTGCTTGCCGGTCTGGCTGATGGTCTGGCCGCAGTCCTTCGTTTCCGTCTCTGAAATCTCGGGCACGTGTTTCGTGATCAGGTCGCCCAGCTTGCGCATGATCTTGGCGCGCTCAGTGGCCGGTGTGTTCGCCCATTTGGGGAAGGCGGCCTTGGCGGCGGCCACAGCGGCGTTCACTTCTGCCTCGCCCCCCGATGCGACCTCGGCCAGCACTTCTTGCGTGGCCGGGTTGATGGTCTCGAAATAATCGCTGCCGGCCACGCTTTGGCCATTGATCAGGTGGTTGATTCTCATGTTCATGCTTTCACAAGGGTGTTGGTGAGCGCCCCGATGCCTTCGATCTCGGTGACCACCACATCGCCGGGGTTCACGTTCACGATGCCATCGGGCGTGCCGGTCAGGATCAGGTCGCCGGGGTTGAGCGTCATGAAGCTGCTGAAGTACTCGATCAGCGTGGGCACATCGAAAATCATGTCGGCGGTGCTGCCGCTTTGCGTGACCTGGCCGTTCACGGTGGTCTGCAGCTTCAGGGCCATCGGATTTGGAATGTCGGCCGCATTCACCAACCAGGGGCCGATGGGTGTGCAGGTGTCGCGGTTCTTCACCCGCAGATTGGGGCGGTACCAGTTCTCCAGGTAGTCGCGGATGGCGTAGTCGTTGGCCACGCTGTAACCGCCCACAAAGCCGTAGGCATCGGCCTTCTTGACACGCCGCGCGGTGCGGCCAATGACCACGGCCAGCTCGCATTCGTAGTGCATGTAGGCCACTTGCTCAGGTCGCTTGGTGAAGGCTTTGTGCCCGATCAGCGAGGCCTCGCCTTTCATGAACGCGAGGGGCTCTTCCGGGGCTTTGAAAGCCAATTCCTTGGCGTGGTCCGCGTAGTTCAGGCCCAGTGCGATCACGGTGCGGGCCTGCGGCACGGGCGAGAGGGGGGGCAACCAGACGACGTCGTCAAAGGCCACGCGATGGCCTTTGTGCGGGCCTTGGGTGATGTGCAACCGGCCATGTTCTTCCACGGCTTGCTGGATGGCACCCGACCAGGCAATGCGTGCGTGCTTCATGCGGCACCTCCGACTTGGACAGACACAGACGCAAAACCGGGCGCAGAAATGACCACACGATCCCCTGGTTTGGCACGCGGACGTGTGCCATCGATCAGGCAATCGGTACCCACCATCAGCACATCGCCCGGTTGCAGCGTCATGAACTCACCCACATCGACCAGCAGGGTGGGCAGGTCACGCACCAACGCCCGAAGGTCCACTGTTTGCACCAGATCGCCATTGCGGTGCACATCCATGTGCAGCGCAGTCCATTCAGACACTGCGCCGAACGTGGGTTGCTCCGGCAACGCCAAAAAGCCATCGCGGCAACGGAACTTGACCGGTGGGCGGTAATAGCTGGCGTGCGGTACCGACCAATCGCACAAAAGCGCAGCACTCGCCACTTGGCCGCCCTGACCCATGACCAAGCCCAGGGTTGCGCCGATGTCGACCTCTGTGACGCCGTCTTGCAGCCACAGGTTTTGTCCGGCTGGGGAGAAGGTATTGGCCGATTTGACGTAGAGCACGGGCGCTTGGGGCGCGGCCTTGTGCGGGTCTTGCGTCATGCGCGGGGCCCAAAGGTCCCACTCACGACGGAAGTTGAGCAAGGTGCCATACACCGTGCCTTGAGGCTGCCAAGCTGGGTTTGCACGGGCCGTGTTGAGAGAGATGGGGCTTGTAGACATCGCTTATTCCTCGACCGTCGCGGTATCGGGTTCTTGGGTTTGTGCGCCGGGCACTTCCAGTGCAATCAGCTGGTCCAGCAGGTGGTACAAGGCCGTCAGTTGCGTTGGCCCCAAATGCTGGGCCATCCAGGTGTAATGCGCCTCGATGGTTTGCGACAAGGCCTGCACTTTGGCCAGTCCTGCTGGCGTGGCCCGCACCACGGTGCGTCGGGCATCTTGCGGACAGCGCTGGCGTTCAATCAAGCCATCGCGGGCCATTCGGGTCAACACCCCGGTCAAGCTGGGGCCCAGCAAAAAGGCTTCGGTGGCCACACGGCCGGTTTCGACGCCGCCAGGCTCGTGCGCATGCTCACCCAAAACGCGCAACACGCGCCATTGTTGGTCTGACAGCCCATGCTCTCGCAAACTCGGTCGGGTGTGCAGCATCACGGCTTCGCGCGCTTCGAGCAAAAGGCGCGGCAGGTTGCGGTGGGCAAAAGCGGTGTTGGCAGTCATTTATTTAACATGTTAAATGAATAAAGCGACGCCGTCACGAGGGTTTTCACCAGCACACGACGCCTTCTGCGCTCGACATCCCCCTGCTGCAAGTTGAACCCCTGCTTTCTTCTCATAAGATGCAAGGCTGTTTTGAAGCCCCCCCAGATAGAGAGCTGCCCATGTCATTTGCCGAATTGCTGTTGGGCCTTGCAGGACCCGTGATCCAAGCACCCATGGCCGGCGTGCAAGACCACCGGCTGACAGCCGCCGTCTGTGAGGCTGGCGGATTAGGGTCTTTGGCAGCCGCCATGCTCAGCCCTGAGGGGCTGAGGGCCGAGCTCCAAGCCTTGAGCAGCGCAACTGACCGGCCTTACAACGTCAACTTTTTCTGCCACACCCCGCCGGTGGCAGACCCTGTGCAGCAAGCCGCCTGGCAGCAGACTTTGTCGCCCTATTACGCCGGCATGGGCCTGGACCCCGCCAGCATGCCCAGCGGTGCAGGCCGCGTACCCTTTGGTCACGACAGTGCCGATGTGCTGGAGGCCTTTCGCCCAGCAGTGGTGAGTTTTCACTTTGGCCTGCCAGCGCCGGATTTGCTGGCCCGTGTCAAAAGTTGGGGCAGTCTGGTGCTGTCATCGGCCACCACCGTGCAAGAAGCCATGTGGCTCCAAGCCCATGGCGCAGATGCCGTGATCGCCCAAGGCTTAGAGGCGGGTGGGCACCGCGGCATGTTTTTAACGGATGACTTGACCACCCAAATGGGCACGTTTGCCTTGTTGCCCCAAATTGTTCAGGCTGTGCAGTTGCCCGTGATCGCCGCCGGGGGCATTGGTTCTGCCCAAGGCGTGGCTGCAGCACAAGCGCTGGGGGCGGCGGGTGTGCAAGTTGGCACGGCTTACCTGTGCAGCCACGAGGCCACCACCAGCGCCCTGCACCGCGCGGCCTTGCAATCGCCCGAGGGGCAGCACACCGCATTGACCCGCCTGTTCAGCGGCCGCCCAGCGCGTGGCATCGTTAACCGCCTGATGCGCGAGCTCGGCCCACTGAACCCCGCTGCGCCGGCCTTTCCTTTGGCCACCGCAGGCATTGCGCCTTTGCGCGCCGCAGCTGAAACTCAGGGCTTGAGTGACTTCACGCCCCTGTGGTCCGGCCAAAACGCCGCCAGCGCTCGCAGCCTGAGCGCTGCCGACATCACCCGTGAAATGGTCAAGGCCTGGCGGTGCGTGGTTTGACCTCGAAGGCACAATCGCCCCATGGCCAAAGACAAATCGATTTTCACCTGCACCGAATGCGGCGGCACGAGCGCCCGCTGGATGGGCAAATGCCCCAGCTGTAACGCCTGGAACACCTTGATCGAGGGTTCGAGCGAGCCCGCTGCAGGCAAAAACCGCTTTGGTTCGGTGCATGCATCTTTAGCCCCCACGTCCGAAGTGCTGCCCCTGGCACAGATTCAAGCCGCCGACTTTGAACGCCACCCCACCGGCATCGACGAACTTGACCGCGTGTTGGGCGGCGGCATGGTCGAGGGCGGGGTGGTGCTGATTGGCGGCGACCCGGGCATTGGCAAATCGACCCTGTTGTTGCAAGCCGTGGACGCGTTGCAGCGCAGCGGCATGAACACCCTGTATGTGACAGGCGAAGAAAGTGGTGCACAAGTGGCCATGCGCTCGCGCCGACTGGGCCTGCCAGATTCGCAAGTGCCCGTCCTGCCCGAAATTCAGCTCGAAAAAATTCTGCACACCCTGCAAGCACGCCAGCCGGGCATTGCCATCATCGACTCCATTCAGACGGTGTATTCGGACCAACTCACCAGCGCCCCCGGATCGGTCGCCCAGGTGCGCGAATGCGCGGCGCACCTGACACGCACCGCCAAATCCACCGGGACCACCATCGTGCTGGTCGGTCACGTCACCAAAGAGGGCGCGCTCGCTGGTCCCCGGGTGCTGGAGCACATGGTGGACACGGTGCTTTATTTTGAAGGCGACACGCATTCCAACTTCCGGCTGATCCGCGCCATCAAAAACCGCTTTGGTGCGGTCAACGAGATTGGCGTGTTCGCCATGACCGAGAAAGGCCTGAAAGGGGTGAGTAACCCCAGCGCCATCTTTTTAAGCCAGCACGCCGAGCCGGTGCCCGGCAGCTGCGTGATGGTCACACTGGAAGGCACGCGACCGCTGCTGGTGGAAATTCAAGCCTTGGTCGACAGCGGCGGCCCATCGCCCCGGCGCCTTTCTGTGGGCTTGGACCGCGACCGCCTGGCCATGCTGCTGGCGGTGCTGCACCGCCATGCAGGCGTGGCCTGCATGGACCAAGACGTGTTTGTGAACGCCGTCGGCGGCGTGCGCATCAGCGAGCCGGCAGCCGACCTGGCCGTGATGTTGGCCATCACCAGCAGCTTGCGTGGCAAAGCCCTGCCCAAAGGCTTTTTGGCCTTTGGCGAAGTGGGATTGGCGGGCGAAGTGCGCCCCGCACCGCGCGGCCAAGACCGCTTGAAAGAAGCCGCCAAACTCGGCTTCAAGGTGGCGGTGGTGCCCAAGGCCAATGCCCCGAAGAAAAACGACAAGGCGTTCGAGGGCCTGACGATTTACCCAGTCGATCGCATCGAAGAAGCCATGCAAGTGGTGCGGGGGCTGGACTGAGCGCCGCTCAAGCAAGGCACAATCTGCCCCCATGAATTTCACCAAAATACTCGCGCCTCTGGCCATCCTTGTTTTCACCATCGGGGCTTGGCAGGCTTTTCAGTGGGCCGGCATCGCTTTGGCGGCTGGCGGCGTGGTCATGTGGGTGTTGCTGCACTTCACGCGCATGGTCACCATCCTCAAAAAAGCTGCCGACCGACCTATTGGCCATGTGGCCAGCGCCGTCATGCTCAATGCCAAACTGAAAAAAGGCGTTAATTTGATGCATGTGATCGCCATGACACGCTCTTTGGGCCAGCTTTTGACGGAAAAAGACGCCCAGCCCGAGATCTTCACCTGGACCGATTCCAGTGATTCGGTGGTGACCTGCACTTTTGTGGGCGGCAAGTTGACCGAGTGGGCTTTGGTGCGCCCCGAAGTAGGCTCAGAAGAGTCAAACCCTTAAAATCCCGATCAACCCTATTTAATGCAGTTTCTTCAAAGGACACTTTCATGAGCGTAGTCATTCCCTCCATGTCAGACCGTGACGGCAAAATCTGGATGGACGGCCAGATGGTCGACTGGCGCGATGCCAAGATCCATGTACTGAGCCACACCCTGCACTATGGCTGCGGCGCTTTTGAGGGTGTGCGCGCCTACAAAACCGAACAAGGCACCGCCATCTTCCGTCTGCAAGAGCACACCGAACGCCTGTTCAACAGCGCCAAGATCTTGCGCATGAACATCCCATTTACCCAGGCGCAAGTCAACGAAGCCCAGCGCGATGTGGTGCGCGAAAACAAGCTGGAGTCAGGCTACATCCGCCCATTGACCTGGATTGGCGACAAAAAACTGGGCGTCAGCCCCAAAGGCAACACCATCCACTTGATGGTGGCCGCCTGGACTTGGGGGGCCTACTTGGGCGAAGAAGGCATGAAGCGCGGCATCCGCGTGAAAACCAGCAGCTACACCCGCCACCATGTCAACATCACCATGACGCAAGCCAAGGCGGTGAGCAACTACACCAACAGCATTTTGGCCAATATGGAAGTGACTGACGAAGGTTACGACGAAGCCTTGTTGCTGGACACCTCGGGCTTTGTGTCCGAAGGCGCGGGCGAAAACATCTTTGTGGTCAAGAACGGTGTGATTTACACCCCCGACTTGTCGGCTGGCGCCTTGAACGGCATCACCCGCAACACGGTGTTCCACATCGCCAAAGACTTGGGGCTTGAGATCGTGCAAAAGCGCATCACCCGAGACGAGGTCTACATTGCCGACGAGGCTTTCTTTACCGGCACTGCCGCTGAAGTCACGCCGATTCGCGAACTCGACCGCATCGAGTTGGGCAAAGAGGGCTATGTGGGCAGCCGTGGGCCGATCACCGAAAAAATCCAAAGCGCGTTCTTTGACATCGTCAACGGCCGCAACCCCAAGTACGCCCACTGGCTGACCAAGGTTTGAACCATGAGCAACGCATCCGTTGAACTGCTGGCCTCCGACCTGAATCCCCAAGGTGGTGTGTTTTGCCCCAGCCCCAAAGCCGACATGAAAATCTGGAACAGCCACCCCAAGGTGTACTTGGACGTGGCCAAAACCGGCCAAGCCAAGTGCCCTTATTGCGGCACGGTTTACCAACTCAAAGCCGGGGAGGTGGTGGGGCACCACCACTGATCAACCGGCATGGTTTCGACCGAAGTCATCGTCACCACCTACAACAACCCACAAGCGCTTCATTTCGCCTTGTTGGGTTTGGAGGGCCAAAGCACACAAGCGTTCAAGGTGTGCGTGGCAGACGACGGCTCGGGAAGCGATACGCAAGAAGTGGTGTCACTGTGGCAGCATCGCTTTGGACAAGAACGGTTTCGCCATGTTTGGCACCCCGACAAGGGCTTTGCCAAAAATGAAATTTTGAACAAAGCGATTGTCTCGTCGCAAGCCGATTACTTGATTTTCATTGATGGTGACTGCATTGCTTCACCCGGCTACGTCCAAAGACACCTTGATTTACGCCGGCCAGGACAATTTGTCAGTGGCAGTTTGATTCGAATGCCCCTGGAGGTGAATGAACTGCTGACGGACGGGCTCATCACCACGAAGGCTATTTTTCAAACGAAGTGGCTGAAGTCCCATGGCTCGATACGCAGACTTGGCTCATGGCTAAAAACTGCCAACTTGCCCTTGCCGATGTCTGACTTTTTGGAGCGGATTTCACCTGTCAAAAAAGTTTGGAATGGCTGCAACAGCAGCGGTTGGCGCAGCGACTTGCTCAAAGTCAATGGCTTCGACGAGTCCATGAAATACGGGGCTGAAGATGTGGAAATGGGCGTGCGGCTGAACAATGCCGGCATCATCGGTCGACACAACCGTTACACCGCTCCGCTGCTTCACATTGAACACGCTCGCGGCTACGCCGATCCTTTGGTCGCAGCCAGCAACAAACGCTACATGAAAACCGTTCGCCGATCGGGCAGAACATGGACGCCTCTGGGCATCGTGAAATCCGAAACACCGTCATCTCTCATTCAGGATTGACCATGCCCCACGTCACGCCCTCACCGCTGCGGCTGAGCATTGGTATCCTGACCAAAAATGAGGCTGCCCTCATTGGGCCTTGCATCGAAAGTGCCGCATTTGCCGATGAAGTCATCGTGTTGGACAGTGGCAGCACAGACAATACGCTGGACATTGCGCGCAGCCTGGGCGCAACCATTTTTGTCAGCGAAGATTGGCAGGGATTTGCGGTTCAACGCAATCGTTTGCTGCAGCGCGTCACTGGCGATTACATTTTTTTCCTGGATGCCGATGAAATCGTGACGCCCGAGTTGCGCGATGAAATCAAGGCCATCGTCGACTCGCGCGCAACCGGCATTTGGAAGGTGCGCTGGACTGTGGTGGCTTATGGGCATGTTCTGAAACACTTCAAATCAGACTCCAACATGGAGCGCCTGTTCACAACCCACTTGATCGACCATTACGAGGGTGTTGTCCACGAAGGTGCCGTCATCAAGTCCGACACACCCGTGCAACGGAAGGTCCTTCGTCACCGATTGCTCCACCACTCCCGTCAAAGCATTCGGTCAAGCCTCGAAAAACTGACGCAGTACGCCATGTTGGGGGCAGCCAAGCGACACAGTGCAGGCCAACGCGGCGGTATTTTTCGTGGTTTCTTATCGGCGACGGGTTCTTTCGTGAAGACCTATTTTCTTCGCGGCGCCATTTTGGATGGTGGCCCTGGCTTTCTGTACTGCTTGTTCGTCGCGCTGGAGTCATTTTTCAGGTACGTGGCGTTGGCGTATGACCGCGACAAGCTGAACACCTCTGTGGGCCGTTGACCTGGGAGCCCATGCACATTTTGATTTGCAACAAATCCCCTGTCCCCGTTTTTGCTTACGGTGGAACGGAGCGGGTCGTTTGGGATTTGGCCAAGTGCTTGGTCGACAAAGGGCACCAAGTGAGCTTGCTGGTCCCCAAAGGCTCTCACTGCCCCTTTGCACATGTGATTGAGCTTGACGATGCGAGGCCATTGGCAAGTCAAATTCCCAACCATGTTGACATGGTTCACTTTCAATTCAATCCTGGTCTTGATTTCGAATGCTCAAAGCCATGGTTGATGACCCAACACGGGAACTCAGACCTGAATGAGCTTTTGCCTCGCAATACGGTCTTTGTTTCAAACAACCATGCCCTGCGACATGGTGCGCAATGCCATGTTCATAACGGCCTCGATTGGCGCGCTTATGGACCCGTTGATTTGGGGGCAAAACGCCACCATTTCCATTTTTTAGGCAAAGCGTCATGGCGCGTGAAAAATGTTCAAGGCGCCATAGACATTTCTAAAAAGGCGCAAGTGCCATTGAAGGTACTCGGGGGAACAAGGCTCAATATCAAACGCGGATTTAGACTCACACTGGCCCGACATGTGTCTTTTTTAGGCATGGTGGGTGGCGAGATCAAGTTGACGGCGCTGCAACAATCCAGAGGACTGATTTTTCCTGCTTGCTGGCACGAACCGTTTGGTCTCGCTGTGATCGAAAGCCTCTATTTTGGGTGTCCTGTTTTTTGCACGCCTTATGGTGCTTTACCAGAGATCGTGACTGCAGAATGCGGCGTTCTCTCAAATCATGAAGAAGCTTTGGTTGAGTCGGTTAAGACTCAATCTTTTGACCTGAAAGCTTGTCATGCAAGATCTGTCGATTTCTTTAACGCCGACCGGATGACTGACGCTTATTTGAGCGTTTACCAGCAAGTACTGGACCGCGATTTTTTGAATCAAAACAATCCATGTATGCGAGAAAGTGCCGTTCGCTTGCCTTGGATCAGCGGTTAAATTTTTGTGAATACCCTCTCGCCAGTGCTTATTGTGTATGGGCTGATCACCTCGGCTTTTGTGTTTTCATCGCTCAGCACCAAGGCCATGGGTTTGGCATGGATTCTCATCACTGGTTTGGGAGTTTTCGCTGGATCAAACCATCTGCGAACAGCCCATAAAAACACAGCGCCAAGCTGGCTTCACGTTTGGCTACTTTGCACGGGCTTGGCCTTGGTGTTCAAGGTCGGCTTAACGGCTTACTGGTCAGACCCCTGGGGTGAGAGGCATGGTGAGTTGCGTCTGTTCTTGGGCGCATTGGCTGTTTACGGTCTCCTGTGCATGCAACCTTTCAACCAGAAAGTCCTCGTTCACTTCGCACATGCTTTGTCGCTGAGCAGTGTATTGGGCCTCTTCTGGGTCACTTGGCACGACAGAGGCGCGTTGCCCACTCATCACATCCCCTGGGCCGGCAGCTTGGCCATGGTCAGCGCCTTTTTGCTGGCACTGTCACTCAAATCTGACTTTTCTCTTGGGTGTCGACGCCTGTGGTTTTTGGGTGGCCTGTTCGCCGTCATGGCCGTCTTGGCCAGCCAAACCCGAGGGGCTTATGCGATTGTCTTTTGGTGGTTGGGGGTTTGTGTGCACCATGTTTTTGTGCGGCCGTCGGTGTTGGCAAGCCTTAAGGGCCGAACCCAACCCACAAACATCTTCGTCAGCGGCATGGTCTTGTTCATGGCTCTGCTCGTTTTCGCGCAAACAGCCGTTTTTGAACGTGCAAGCCAATCCCTTCATGACGCCGCTCAAGAAATCAGTGTGTCGCAGCAATCGACTGCGCAAGGATCCAACAGTTCGGTGGGTGCACGGATTTACATGTGGCAGCAAAGCCTGGCCGCCATTGCCGAGTCGCCATGGATCGGCCATGGTCATGACGGACGACGGCAGCTCTTAGAAGATTGGGCGGTTGCCGCAGACTCTCAAGAAATCAAACGTTTGGGCCATGTTCACAACGAATTCCTGCACCAATGGATAGACCATGGCCTGTGGGGTCTCAGCAGTCAGCTTTTGTATTTGCTCGGCCTTGTCCTGATGGTTTGGCGACTGCAACGAAAAAATTTGGGCCCGGCCGCATTGGCCGTTGCGGGCATCACTTTTGTCCACCTGACCAGCAGCATGACCAACGTGAATTTTGCGCACAACCACTACACCGCCAGTCTGTCGATTTTTGTGAGCCTGAGCCTTTGGTTGTCACAACTCCCCCCTAAGCAAGCGGCGTGAACCCCTGATTTTCTTGTGACGTTGTCTTCAGCGATTTGCGCGCATGCACCCGCGCCGCCAAGGCCACCAAGACCAACACCGGCAATCCCAACCAAGCTGTGGCGGTGAAGAAACTGGCGTAACCATAGGCGTCAACAAAGTCCCCCGAAAACCCGGCGATGAACTTGGGCAGGAGCAGCATCATGGAGCTGAGCAACGCGTATTGGGTGGCCGAATAGCTGATGTTGGTGAGCGAGGACAAATAGGCGATGAAGGCGGCAGTCGCAATGCCGCTGGCCAGGTTGTCGGCCGAGATGACCCACACCAGCGCCTGCACATCGTGCCCCACGCCGCTGAGCCACACGAACAACAAATTGCTGGCTGCACTGAGCACGGCGCCCAACATGAGCACGCGCATGACCCCGAACCGCGCAGACAGCAGACCGCCGACAAAGGCGCCCACCAAGGTCATGATGACCCCGTACACCTTGGTAACCCCGGCAACCTCGCTTTTGGTGAAACCCATGTCCACATAAAACGGGTTGGCCATGATGCCCATGACCACATCGCTGATGCGGTAAACCGCGATGAGTGCCAGCAACAGCACCGCCTGCCAGCGGTAGCGCAGCCAAAAATCGGCAAAGGGTTCGAGCACTGCGCCTTTGAGCCACTCGGCGACGTTGCGCGCGGGCTTGAAGGGTGCGGGCACAGGCTCGGGAGAGCCCAGCACCACCAGCATGCCCGGCAACATGCTGAGCGCCATCACCAGGTAAGCCGCTTGCCAAGCCGACTGGGCATAGCCTGTGGCTTGCTCGCCTTGGGCCCAGGCTGCGATCCACAAAACGCCAGCCCCGGCCCAAATCATGGCCAAGCGGTAACCCGTTTGGTAACTGGCGGCCAATGCGGCTTGGGCGTTCACCTCGGCCGACTCGATGCGGTAGGCGTCCAGCGCAATGTCTTGTGTGGCCGAAGCAATCGCCACCGCCAAGGCGCAGGCCACCAAAGGGCCAAGCAACTGCGACGGGTCGTTGAGCGCCATGCCGACCAAACCCCCAGCGATGACGAACTGCGACAGCAACAACCAGCTGCGCCGACGCCCCAGCTGCCGTGTGAGCCAAGGAATGGGCATGCGGTCCACCAAAGGCGCCCACATCCATTTCACGCCATAGGCCAAGCCCACCCAACTGAGGTAGCCGATGGTGCTGCGGTCAATGCCCGCTTCGCGCAACCTGAAACTGAGCGTGCCCAAGACCAGCAGCAAAGGCAGGCCGGCTGCAAAACCCAGCGCCAACATGCGCAAGCTGGCGGGCTGCAAGTACAGACGCAAGGCCTCGCGCCAAGTGCGCACCATGACGGGCGTAGAGGGGTTTTGGGGAGCAGCAGTTTCAAACATGGGCAGATTATCGGCTGCTGCAGTTTGTTTGTGCACGCACCTTGAAAGCGCGATAAACCTCAGGCATTCGTTATGATTTGCAGACCATGTGCTTTATTTGCGATTTCAAAACATCCTCTGCCGATGCCGCACCGCCATCGGACTCGCCTCGCTGGCAAGCCCGCCGTGCCTTCTTGTTGGCTGCGGGCGCCACTGCCGCTGTGGGCACCACCGGCGCATTGGCCCAAGTGGATGTGGGCTCGGCGTCTGGCCTGCGCAAATTGGTGCCTGCCGAAACCCTCGAAATCTCAGCCCAGCAACAGTACACCCAGCTTTTGGCCGAAGCCCGCGCCAAAGGCGCGTTGGCACCGGACGACCATCCCCAATTGCTGCGCCTCAGAGCGATTGCCAACAAACTGATCCCGCACAGTGCCCCCTGGAACGCACGTTCACGCAACTGGCGCTGGCAAGTCAACTTGATTGGCAGCAAACAAATCAACGCTTGGTGCATGCCCGGCGGCAAGATCGCCTTTTACACCGGCATCCTGGACCAGCTGAAACTGACCGAAGACGAAGCCGCGATGATCATGGGGCATGAGATGGCGCATGCGCTGCGCGAGCATGCCCGTGCGCGTTTGGCCAAAAGCCAAGCCACCAGCTTTGGCCTCTCAGTCGCCTCCCAACTTTTGGGCTTGGGCGCATTGGGCGATGCCGCAGCCAACCTGGGCACCCAGCTGCTCACCCTGAAATACAGCCGCGATGACGAAACCGAATCCGATTTGGTAGGCCTTGAGATTGCAGCACGCGGTGGCTACAAGCCCGAAGCCAGCGTGACACTTTGGGAAAAGATGCAGTCTGCCAGCGGCAATGGCGGGCCGTCTTTTTTATCCACGCACCCCAGCGGCAGTAACCGCATCGAAGAGCTTCAGGCCAACCTGCCCAAAGTTCAGCACTTGTACGAGCAAGCCCGCAAGGGCTGAACAGCCCGGCGCGCTTCAGGTGCCGCCCACATAAGGGTTGCTTTGCCGCTCACGCCCGAATGTGCTTTCGGGGCCATGGCCAGGAATGAACACCGTGTCGTTGCCCATAGGCCACAGGCGCTGGGTGATGCTGGCGATCAAATCATCGTGGTTGCCTTGCGGAAAATCAGTGCGCCCAATGCTGCCCGCAAACAGCACATCGCCCACAAAGGCACGCTTGATCTCCGGCGAATAAAACACCACATGCCCAGGCGTGTGTCCTGGGCAATGGCGAACCTGCAAAGTGTGAGCGCCCAGCGTCACGGTGTCACCATCTGCAAGCCACCGCGTGGGCTTGAACACCCGCGCAGGTGGAAAGCCATAAGCTGCGGCAGCCTGCGGCAAACCGTCGATCCAAAATTTGTCGGCCGGGTGCGGCCCGATGATGGGGAGGCCGCCCAATTGTTCGGCCAAATCGGCCGTACCCGATGCGTGGTCCAAGTGACCGTGCGTGATCCAAATCTGCTCCAGATTCAAACTGTGTTGGCGAACGGCGGCCAAAATCAAATCCAAATCACCCCCAGGGTCTACCACCGCCGCTTGGCGGCTTTGGTCGTCCCACACAAGAGAGCAATTTTGCTGGAAGGGCGTGACGGGAATGGTTTGGTATTGCAGCATCCGCAAATTATAGGAATGTCAGGTCTCGGGGTTTGGCACCAACGCGTGTACGCCACCCCACAGACGCTGAGGAAAGCCATCCTTATCCTGAAAACGCTTGACCAGCTTTTGCCTGATTGGCACAGCTCACCGTCAAGTCTTCGCTTGCAAACACCAGGAGTTCATCTATGTACACCGCACATCCACTGATTCGAATAGCAGGAACATCCCTGCTCGCCATGACCTCGCTGGCATTGACCGCCTGTGCAGGCATGACTCAACAAGAGAAAAGCACCGCCATTGGGGCGGGGGTGGGGGCCATTGGGGGGGCGATCCTGACGGGTGGGAGCACCACAGGGACGCTGGGCGGGGCTGCGGTAGGTGGTGTGATTGGCCACGAAATTGATAAGTCTAAAAAGTGAGCACCCACCATGCTTGAAAGTGTAGCCATCGCACTTGTGCTCTTGTGGCTACTGGGCTGGGTCTCGTCGGTCACGTTGGGGGGGCTGATCCATCTTCTGCTGGTGATCGCCTTGGTGGTGGTCTTGGTGCGCGTCATCCAAGGTCGGAGGCCATGATGGGCCATTGACTTCAAAAAATCGTCCCACAAAAAAGCCTGCACCACGCCACGTGGTGCAGGCTTTCAAGTTTTGAGGGTTCAGCGTGGCTGCTGCGTACCGGTCACTTCCACTTCAACACGGCGATCCACTCGCAAACAAGTGATCAAGGCCTGACTGGCTTTGACGCCTTGGCACTGGCCGAAGCTGGTTTCAGGCTGCGTTGCACCCACGCCCACAGCCGTCACTTTGTTGGCGGGCATGCCGCCCACTTGCACCAAGTAGTTGCGGACCGCCTCGGCACGGCGCGTTGAAAGCTTGGCGTTGTAGGCCTTGGCACCCAGGCGGTCGGTATGGCCCGTGACCTGAACCGCATCCACGTTCACACCTTGCAATTCCTCGACCAATTTGTCCAGCGCTTTTTTGCCATCGGCTTGCAAACTGTCTTGATCGAAACCGAACAAGGAGTCGGCTTGCAACTTCACCTTCACCCAAGGCTTGGGGGCAACAGGTGCTGGCGTCGCCATCGGAACAGGTGAGGGCTGCGGGGCTGGCGCAGCCGCGACTACCGGTGCTGGCGCGGGCGCAGGGGCTGCCTGGATAACAGGCTCTGGGCGGTAGGTGGGTGCAGGCGGAACATAAGCCGTACGCATCGGACTGGCTGCAGCGGCAGGCGCGCCAAAACGGTACACCAGACCGACAGAAATCAAGTCGACGAAGGCCTTTTGCGCCACCAAATCATTGACCTGGTAACGCTCACCTTCCAAACGAGCCGTCAATGCAGGTGTGAACGCATACTGCGTGCCAAAACCAAACTTGTAATGGGTGTCACGTTTGTTGGTCGAAGACGCTGCGACCGCACCGGCACCAGTGCCATCGATGCCGCCTTTGGTTTCGGCGTAAGCGGCGCCCACACGGCCCAGCAACGACCAACGGTCCGTGATGGGCAGGGTACCGACCAGGTCCAAATTCAGACCTTGGACTTTGGCTGTACCGCTCACAGTGCCCGCTGGGGTGGTGCTGGCGTCAAAACCAAAGCGCCCCAGGTTGAAGTAACCCGCCTCGACCGCCCAATTGGGCGAGATGGGGAAGCCCAGATAGGCTTTGTAAGCGTTGCCATTCTGATCTATGGCCAGAGGGCCTGCCGCGACGCCCGCACCCAGTGCATTTTGGGCGGCAGCGTCGTGGTTGAACTTGGCTTTGGACTCGCCCGCCCCAATGCCCATGTACATGCCGGTGTTGTCGATGCCCGATTGTGCATAAGCACCAGGCGCTGCCAAAATCAACAAAGCCAAAAGCGAGAGACGGGGTTTGAATGTAGTTTGTTTCATTTGAAAATTTCCAGATCAAAGAGAAGAATGAACGGATGAAAAGGGTGAAGGGGTCCGATGCCTTTGAACCGATCTGCAACTAAGAAGGCGGTTTTTCTTTCAAAAAGCGCTGCAGCAGCATCAGCCAAACAGGATCACGCAAAGCGTGCGCCAACTGGCTTCGTGAAATGGCCAGACGCTGAAGGGGCGTCAACTCGGCACTCATGGCGCGTCAGCCGTTCGAATGACTTCGAGGTCCAATTGCAGCTGCGACTGAATGTCTTGCCACAAGGACGGCAGACGCAAACTTTTTGCGCGCCACCCCAGCAGCACACTGATGACCAAAAAGCTGCTGGGCAAGCCCCACAAAACCGCCGCTTGCGATGCGACCAGTTGAGTGGCTGTGCTCCACAGCATCAAGGCCACACCACCGAAGATCAAGGCCAGCACCATGGTCACCGCACTCAGTGCAAACATCACCCATCTGTTTTTGAGCGTGCACATGTAATGCGAACCCACCTCGCTGGCCAAGTCCACATAGCCTTGGGCATGCGACTTGATCAGCTCGGGCGGCAGCAACATCATTTTCAGCAGCAGCTTGAGCATCAGCGTTGACGTGAACGCATCAACCAGGACACCGCCAAAGCCGCTGCAGCCCCGGTGCCGGCCGCAATCAGCACGGAAGTCATCGGTTCGTGTTGGATGAAGTGCTCGGTTGTCACGCGCACATGGCGGGCTTCTTTTTCCAACTTGTGCTTGACGTCGGACATGGCATCTTTGCCGGATTCACTCAGATCGTGCAGCTCATCTTTGACACGGTGTGTCATGCGGCTCAACACAGGTCGTGCTTCGTTGAGTAATTCATCCACATTGCTGTTGACACTGGCGCCCAAAGAGGACATTTTTTCGGTGGCGGATTTGAGATCGGACATATTGGCCTTTGAAGTGAATGAAAAGAGAGACATTCACTTTAGGATCCGCGCAACGCCATGTCTGTGGGCTGTCACACCAAGGGTGCAGTTATGAAATAAGACGCAGCTTGTGCGCTCTGGCGCACCGACTCATCACCAGTTCCTGCATACGATGAATTGTCTTGAACAGCCATCCCATGGGGTGTGGCTTCAAGCAAGGGGTCAAGCCTTGGCTTGGCTGTTTCGACCGACTGCACGATAGGACTACAACATGATTCGAAAAACGACTTGGGCCACATTGGCCGCTTCTCTGGTTCTGGTGCTTGCATCTGGTTGCGCGGTCACGCGTGGCCAGGAATCTGTGGGTGCCTACATCGACGACACGGGCATCACCACTTTGGTGAAGTCACGATTTTTTGAAGACAAAGACGTGGCAGGCTCATCCATCAGTGTGGAAACACTGAACGGCACGGTGATGCTTTCGGGTTTTGCCAAAAGCACTTTAGAGCGCAACAAAGCCGAGACCATCGCTCGCGGTGTAAGGGGCGTCACATCTGTTCGCAACGAGGTCGCTGTGCGTCCTTGATCTGAAGCAGGGCCGAATCCGGCGTTCCCGTCGGATTCGGCGCTTCACAGCCCACGCTACGGCGGTTGATTCATTTCGCCGCCGCTTCTTTTTGAACTTTCAGGCCGATAAAAACAGATGCCAAGGCTTGAACTTCTGGCATGACATACACAAGGCCTGGAGTGCCCCGAAATGCGGGCAACACCACCGATCGCCAAAACTGAACTGGGACATTGATGCAACCATAGGAGATGCGGTTGTCGTGCACAGAAGGAGAAGCCAGCCTCTCCAAACGCTGCTCACGGGGATTCAAGCTGCGAACGGGATGCATGGATATGGCCTGCTCATAGTCGACCCATATGATGGTTTGCCCAAGGCTATTGCGATCCAATTGCGCCAGATAGCGGCCCGCAGGCGTGGTGCGTTCTTCAGGTTTGATTTGCGCCAAGGGTCTGTCGCCCAAGTCTTTAATGCCATCATCACCTTTGGCCAAGCCCAACAAGGCGGGTGCCGTCCCCAACATGCGGCCATCGCGGTCGAAAACAAATACCCGCGCCTCGCGCTTGTCGACCACCACAAAGGGCAAGCCCTGGTGGTCTAAAGAGCGCATGATCCAATGCGTCAAATCTTGTGCAGGCACCGACGCACCCCGCTGAACGAGTGCAGCTTGGATGGATCCAGCATCGGGTGCGCTTTGAGCGGTGGCTTGCCAAGTCATGAATGGCATGGCGCTCCCCAAGAGCCATGTCCCGATCACGGCCCAACATTTGGGAGCCGAAGCAGCACGCAACAAACGCATGGCAGTCCAGCGTTCGAACTCAGTTTCGGTCTTGTTTAGGTCGTCGTGGCAAAAGAGGGGGCAGCATGCGCTTGACTGCAGGTTGTACAGCGGGTACTGGCGTGGGTATTGGCATGAGCGACTGAGCTGCTGGCATGGGTTCAGCAGTCAGGGGCTTGTCAACCGGCTCAGGTACCGGTAATGGCTCTGGAACCACCGTGGCCGCCAAGGTCACCGGTCCTTGCACGGGCACTTTGCCAGGCAAGACCCGCAGAAGGACCACGGCTCTGTCACGACCCGGAACTTTCGGCAAGGCCTGTCTCTCACCGCTGGGCGACAAGGCCTCTTGAACAGGTGGCGTGATCACTGGCGTTTCTGTAGACGGCACTTCTGGCAACACCACAACAGGCGGCACCGGGACAGGCACGACCACTTCAGGCTCTCCAACAATCGGCGGTTGGACCGGAGGGACCACCACCTCGGGCTCCACCTGAATCGGTGGCACTTCAGGCACCACCACTGCAGGCGGTGGTACATCGGGCGGCGCCACCGGCGCAGGCGTCACGGTCAACACGCCGCTCACATAGCTGATGCTGTAGTTGCTTGGGGTGAACGTGCCGCCAGTGGCGCTGCTGGGCACAATCGCATACGGGCTGCCCGGCACAGCGGCAGTTGCTGCTTGGCCTGCGCTGGTCAGTGTCACGCTGCCCACCGTCTCGCCATTGACCAAAGCGCTCGCATCAAAACCTGTCAAGGCGGGTGCTTGTCCGTACACCTTGCTCACGTCTTGGGCCGTGATCGTCAAGGGTGCGGGCATGATGGTGCCGGGTACAGTCAGCACACTCACGCTGTAATTGCTACCGCCATTGCCATCGCTGACACTGAAGCTGCCGTTGGCAGCCAAGGTACTGGCACCATCCCCCAACACATCTTTGCTGGCAAACGATTGGGTCAAAGCACCATTCAAGGTGTCACTGGTTTGCAAGCCTGTGACCGTGGGCACGCCCACCGAACTTGTGGTGCCGTTGTACGCGCGCGCATCGGTCACCGCGTTGACTGTCAAGGCGCGTGGCGTGATGTCAGCGCGGGCTTGGTAGGTGCCCACAGGCGCGGCGGCTGTGGCAAACAAATCGTAGGTGGCATTCGAAAAAGTCGACGCATAGGTGATGGCTTTGTCCGTGCCCACATGTCGGGTGTCAAAGTTGGCCAGACTGACCGGGCCCAAGGTCACCGGAGGCGGCGCGGCCGTCACATCGGGCAACAAGCCGCTCACCGTGGCCGTGGTGGTGCCGTCGTACACCTTGTTGTCGCCCAAGCCAAACACCCACGCTTTGGCATCGAGCGTGCCAGCACCCGTCAAATTGGCATCGTAGGCCACGATCTCACTGCCGGTGCTGGCGTAATTCACCGGGTTGAATCGGATGATCAACTCGCCTGTGGTCACGGTCAGGCAATTGCTCCCGCAGGTAATGGCCACAGTACCTGCTGCTGCACCGGGACCTGTGCCGTCGTTGTCGGCGCGCAGCACCATATTTCCTGTCGTGACCGTAGACGCAGCGCTGACGGTCACGTTGCGCCCCGCCACCGCTTGCAAGTTGCCCGTGGTGATGGTGGTCGCCGCGTTGATGTTGACGTCTTGTGCTGCGGTAAAGCCCAGTTGGCCTGTGGTCGTTTTAATGGCTGCGCCCACCGTCACGTCGCCCCCGGCGTTCAACGCCAAGCTGCCGTTGGTGCCAGTGATGGCTTCGTTCACATTCACATTGCGGGCAGCGTTCAGGGTGAGCGTGGTCGTTGCTGTCCAAGTGATGGCTGCGTTGACACCGATATCGCCGAGGCCTGCACCGCTGGCGCCCGTGTTTGCGGTGGTCAGTGTGACGTTACTGCCCCCTAAAGCGCTGACCAAGTCGGCCACGTTGACGATGGCAGCACCGACCCCTGCGTTCGGCGCAAAAACACCACCTGTTGCCGTGGCATCGGTGGTCGCCGCGCTTGAAATGGTGATGTCCGCCGGGTCCAGCAGCCAAGTGCCGATTTGACCACGCGGTGCGCGCGAGTCCACCCGCAACCCACCCACATCCAACCATTGACCCGAGGTTTCGATCAAGCCGCCATAGCCACCTTGGGCGCCTCCACGCGCTGACACCTGGCCCTGCGCCCTCGTGCTGCCATCGGCCCACAACACCACCTGCCCACCATGGCCCATATCGCGTGCATTGGCCTCGATGGTGGCGCCAGCGCTCATGTAAACCGATTGGGCATGGGGGAGAGCCGCATCACGGCCCTGGTAACCGCCACCGATCAAGACCTGTCCACCGCCTGCGCCGCCCGAGGCCAAGATGTGCGCATCAAACAGGCCCACCTGGTGACCTGTGGCCAGCACGCGGCCGGCTTTTTGTCCAGGCCCCGCACTCACATCCAAGGTGCCCCCGAGGGACACGGTGCCCGCACCCATGCTGCCCAACAGCACGATGGTGCCTTGGCGGTTTTCCACAGTCTGCGCTTGCACGACACCGGTGTTGTTCACGGCATTGGCCAACAAGTTGCCTGCCACTTGCGTGCTCATGAGCACTTGACCACCATCGGCTTGCAACAAACCCCCATTGCGCAACAACGCCTGTGCGACGCCTTGGTCCAGGTGGACATTCAGCAACTGGTCACCCAGCACGTCCAGCGTCATGGCCTGTCCAGCGGCCAACGCCACACTGCCCCGATGTGCCGTCACAGTGCCCCTGTTATTCACATGCGCACCGAGCAAAGCCACATAACCGCCGTCTGCAGCACGCAAGGCACCTTGGTTGACCAACTCTGCTGTGCTCGGACCCGAAAACCGATAACGCCCAGCCATGAAGTCGACATCGGTGGTGTTCAGCGTCGACGCCACCAATCCACCCACATTGACCGAAGAGCCCAGGCCAAACATGATCCCATTGGGGTTGATGAGGAACACTTGGCCGTTGGCTGAGAGGCTGCCCATGAGCACAGAGGGGTCTGCACCCACGACCCGGTTAAGGGCAATAGCCTGTCTGCCCGGCTGAACAAATTGAACCGATTGCCCCACCCCAATGCCAAAGCTTTGCCAATTGATCGCCACGTTGGGCGTGGTTTGGGTGATGGTCATTTGCCCTGGTGTTTGAGCGATGGTGGCTTGGCCTGCGCTGACCACCCCACCCGTGGGGTTGGCCATGACCAGTCCGCCCCATGCCAGCATCAAGGCCACAGGCAATCGGCGGCCAGTCGATCCAGCTCGGCGCATTCTGACGCCATCGAATGGGCCCCATGCACGTTGGCCTGAATGGACTGAACCCGTGTTGACCCTTGAGGTCGTGGTTTTCCCAAGTCCGGCGACATGTTCAGAAGTGGCCACGCAAGTGCCCACAGCAGGGCTCCAGATGGATCGGTAAATGTGGTTCATGAATCTGTCCTTGTTCTCGACTGCGTCCGCACAAAGCGAACAGGCTGCCCCCCATGAAGGAGAGTCAGAAATACTTCACGCCTTGAACCCATAAGCGCCCCGACTTGTCGGGTGCGGATGTGGCGTCTTCGCTGCCCAATTTGCGGGCATAAAAGGCCCGGACAGAAAAATCACGGACTTGCGTCCAATAGATGCCTAAGCCTGCGCCGCTCAAGTGGCGGCGTTGTTCGCCAGCAGCCCATGCTTGGTGATGCAATTTGACGGTGCCAGCGTCCATGAACGCAGCCAGGTGCACTTGGCCCACAGACTGTGCAGACACGTCCAGCTGCTTTCTGACCTCCAGCGTCAAGAGGGCGCCTTCATCGGCATAGGCCTCGCCTTCCGGATAGGCCCGCACGCCATTCATGCCGCCCAACTCCATCTTTTCGGAGATGTCCAAATTTTGAGCCGCCACTTGTCCACTCAAACCCGCAAAAAATGAAATGCTGGGACTGGCACGCTGCAAACGGGAAACGGCAAAGCCCAACTTGGAGAATGACCCATCGGTGCGCGCAGAGGCGCTGTCGCGCGCCAAAGCCGCAGGGGTTTTGATGTCCAAAGACCCCGCCGACAAAGCCACCCAGTAGGTGCTCAAGCCACCACCACCCAAGCTGTCACGTCGATCGCCGTACAGGGATGCGACCGCCACATGCGCGCGTTTGTCGGTTTGAGAGGGTTCTGCATCTAGCCGGTCCTGAAAAGACTTGGCCTCCAAGGACAGCCCTGCACTCAGATTGTTTTGCCGGGACCGCACCAAAGGATAGGTGCCAAACAATGTGGCCGTGCGCGCATGGCCGTTGGCTTGCAAGTCAGCAAACTCTCGCCCCAGTCTGTAGGCCAAGTCGCTGTACGCCACGCCCACTCGGCCCCGGCCCATGGGCCATTGGTAAGCCGCGCGCCCGTAGCGCAATCCGTGGCCTGAGGTGAGCACACGCAAACTGGCCATGTCGCCCCTGCCGGTGGGGTTGTTCAAATTGACCGTGCCGCCAATGCGCTCTTCACCGGTGTAACGGTTGCCTGCGTTGTCGGCATCCACGCTGCCACTGATGCGCGCACCGGGCAAGACATCGACCAGCAAATCGGACAACCCCAAAGCGCTGCCCGGAACCAATGAAGACCGGATGCCCACACCTGGCATATCCGACAGCAACAGCAACCGCTCCTCTAAGGGCTGCAGTGCGATCACATCGCCGTAATTCAGCCCTGCCAAGACATCTTTGGGCACTTGGCTGTTCAGGGTGCTGGTGTTGTTCAACTTGATTTGGCCGTATTGCCCCTCGAGCACAACCAAGGTCACAACGCCCTCACGAATCTCTTGTGCTGGCAGATACGCGCGAGCCAACAGGTAGCCATTCTCACGGTAATGCTGTGTGATGCGGTCGGCCATCGCCTGCAAGGTTTGCAAACTGAGATCACGGTCGGGCACAAAACCAACCCGCTTCAACAAATCGGCTTCGGGGTACACGCTGGCACCGTTGACCTGCAAGCGATGCACTTTGAAAACCGCACCAGAGGCCTCTGAAACGGTGGGCGTGGGTGCAGATCTCAACTCTATGGGCGCGAGCGACCCGGGCGCCATCGGCACGGTAGGGAGTTGCTGCATCTGCCCCCCGGCACTGGGCAGTGTTTGCGCCCATGCCCCTTGAGCCAACAAGAGGATCCAATACGGTGACCATTTTTTTTTGAGCATTGGCATTCTTTCAAAGGTAAATCCCCTTTTTCCAAAAGGGATGACACCTTGGAGGATGCAGGCTTTGATGGGCGCAGTCAGTTCGCTGAGGCACCAAACCATCACATGCGTTGAAGTTGGCAGCAAAGTCTGCCTCGCATCAGCGCATGTGTGCAGCACAGTGGTCGCCCACAAGCACGGTGTACAGTCGAGCAAGCCAGCGCCTTTTGGTATTTGCACTTGCGCTGCAATGATTGTCTTTTTGCACCCCTCTTCACCCGGCTATCTGACGCGTCAGGACAGCATCGCGGTTGCAGGTACGGACGACTTGATCATCCGGGCCTTGCTCGACAAAAATCAATTTCACGACCCTTTGGACGAGGCCCTGAATTTGGGCATTTCCTCGGCCACTTGGCCTTTGTTTGGCCTGCTTTGGCCCTCCGGGATGCGTTTGGCTGAGCGCATGGCTTTGCGGCCAGTCACTGGCGAACGCATCCTTGAAATTGGTTGCGGCTTGGGTTTGGCGAGTTTGGTGGCGCATCGCCGAGGCGCACAGGTGACGGCCAGCGACTGCCATCCCTTGGCGCGAGCATTTTTAGACGAAAACATTCGCCTCAATGACCTGCCGCCACTGCGCTACCGGCATGGGCTGTGGGGACGTGCAGCGCAACGCGAGGACGGTCTGCCGGTGCTGACAGCGGCCAAGGACGCGCAAGTCCTCGGCTTGTTTGATTTGATTGTGGGCAGCGACATTTTGTATGAGCGCGACGACGAAGGTGCGTTGGCCGGATTCATCGGTGCCCATGCCGCTGCCCGATCCGAAGTCTGGGTGGTGGACCCGAACCGTGGCAACCGCGCAGCCTTTCACAAGCACATGACACTGGCCGGCTTTGACCTGCATGAGCAGCTGTTGGCGTGCCCCGCCAAAGGGAATTCACTCGCCTACAAGGGCCGCATGCTGACGTACACCCGCGCTTGACGAAAAAGCCCGCACTTACAGACTGAAATCGTATTCCACGGTGAAGGGCGCATGGTCTGAAAACTTCTCGGCTTTGTAAATCGATTCCTTGCGGGCTTTTTCAGCCAGCGCGGGCGTGGCCAAGTGGTAGTCCAGTCGCCAACCCACATTCTTGGCATAGGCTTGCCCGCGGTTGCTCCACCAGGTGTAACAGTCGTCGGTGGTGTGTGGCTGCAGGTGGCGGTACACATCGACCACACCCCCTTGAGTGGTCAGCTGGGTCATCCACTCGCGCTCTTGCGGCAAAAAGCCGCTGTTCTTGAGATTGCCCTTCCAGTTTTTCAGATCAGCCTGTTGGTGGGCGATGTTCACGTCGCTGCACACAATGAAGTCACGCTCAGCCTTGAGGGCCATCAGGTGCGGGTACATCTTGTCCAAAAATCGAAACTTGGCCTCTTGCCGCTCTGGCCCGGAGGAGCCACTGGGAAAGTAGCAACTGATGATGGACAGCTTGCGCGACGGGGTGTCAAAGCGCAATTCAACATAACGGCCTTCGGCATCAAACTCACCGCCGTCAAAACCTGCCACCACATCGCTGGGCTCATGTCGGGTGTAAAGGGCCACGCCGGAGTAACCTTTTTTCTGTGCAAAGTGGAAATAGCCCTTCAAACCGGCCAACTCATCAAACTTGCCCACCACATCGGGGCCCTGCGCTTTGACCTCTTGCACGCCAATACAATCAGGTTTTTCTTGCGCCAACCAGGCTTCAACGCCTTTGGTGGTGGCCGAGCGGATGCCGTTGAGGTTGAGGCTGGTGAGTTTGAACAAGGATTTCCCCATGGTGACAGGACAGGCAAGCAGCGCCGAAATGCAGGCGCTTGCTCAGGAATTTGTGCAGTTTTCAGTCGATGCTGGCGTTTTGCGTTTTGGGCAATTCAAGACCAAAGCCGGACGCATGAGCCCGTACTTCTTTAACGCCGGACTGTTTGACGACGGCGCCAAGCTCAGTCGATTGGCACAATTTTATGCAAAAGCCTTGCTGGCCAGCGAGATCGATTTCGACATGATTTTTGGTCCGGCCTACAAGGGCATCCCACTTGGCGCTGCTGTCGCCATTGAGTTATCGCGTTTGGGCAAGAATGTGCCGTTCGCCTACAACCGCAAAGAGGTCAAGGACCATGGCGAAGGCGGATCATTGGTGGGCGCCCCCTTGCAGGGCCGGGTACTGATCGTGGACGATGTGATGAGCGCAGGCACCGCTGCACGGGAATCCATCGCCCTGATTCAAGCAGCCGGGGCCATTCCTCATGGCATTGCCATCGCCCTTGACCGTCAAGAGATGGCCACCGAGAAACAAGCCGACGGTTCGGTCAAGGACGTCCCGCACAGCGCCGTTCAGTATGTGCGCAACACGTTAGGCATGCAGGTTTGCTGCATTGCACAGCTGTCAGACTTGCTTGATTTTTTGGCCCAACACACTCAAAGCCCATTGGGCGAGCACCTGCCTGTTGTGCAAGCTTACAGAGACCGTTACGGCGTGTGATGCACCACCGGCGAGCCCTGGGCTCGCGGTGGTCTCCATGGTCAATGACCTGAATTTTTATTCCTGATTTTTTACGGGCCAATCCTTTGGGGTGATTCGCTTTGGCTGCCGTGTATCGATAATGCCATTTTTGCCACTAATGGCATTTTTAAATGAAGCAACGTCCTGTCTCTCCCATCACCCCACCGGCTTTTGTTGCGCATTGTGAGCATGTGCCGTGCACGACAAAAACGTTGCCGATTTTCTCCCGCTTGAGGATGTTCGAATGTTGAACGCCTCCGAATTGGAAGCACCCCAATCCAAAGCAAGTCGGTCTCAATTTTTGAGCACGGCCCGTGCTGCGAAAGTGCTGGGGCTTTCAACAACGCTGGTACAAACTCTGGTGGATCAAGGCGAGCTGAAGGGCTGGAAGACCCGTGGTGGTCACCGCCGAATTGCATTCGATTCGATTTCCGAATACCAAAGCCATGTCCACATGGCTTTGCAACGCAAAGTCAAAACGGAGAACCGCCAACACATCAGTGTCATGGTTGAAAATTCGGAATGGATTCCGGCTTTCAAAAATGATCTGGCTCAGTGGCAATTGCCCATTGATGTGAGTTTTTTTGAATCGGTGACAGAAGCGATTTTGGACCTGTCTACGCACCGCCCAGACATGCTTGTTATGGAACTGTCTGCGCCTCTGGTGCAGCAGGAGAAAACCTTACAAGCTCTGGAGAACTTCAACAAGCGGGGCAAATCACCTTTGCCGGTGGTGATCGTCACACAAGAAAAAAGCTTGTTGTCTTCTGTGCCCTATCCGTCTGCTTCGACCATCCAATTGGTGCCTGGCCCAATTTCACCGATTTGGCTGCATGCTTATTTGATCGGCATCGTGGCCTCCAGCAGGCTTTGAAACGCGTCCAAGTCAAGCCCCCTGGCCAGGTTCAATTGGTGCGGCTGGCGGGGATCGAACCCACGACCCTTGGCTTCGGAGGCCAATACTCTATCCACTGAGCTACAGCCGCACTTTTTGACTGACCGATTATCACACGGCTTGTTCGTTGACTCAGGTCATTTGAAAGAACCGTGAAGGGTGGGCCGCTATAATCCGCAGTTGATTTTGACCACCAAGACAGCCCTTACGGCCACCCCCCAACGAGGATTTCATGAGCGACAACAGCCACGATCAACACGAAGCCCATACCGGCCCCGTCAAAACCCCCATGCAAATGCTGATGCTGAGTTTTGCATCATTTGTCATTCCCGTGTTCATCATCATCGGCTTGGTGTTTTATGTCACCTCAGAGAACAAACCGGCCGCTGGCGCTGTAGACGTTGAGAAAGCCACCGCACTTCGCATCCAGAAAGTTGGCACCGTTGAAGTTCGTGATGCCAATCGCCCCCTGAAAAATGGCGATGAGGTTTACAAAGCGCAGTGTGCCGCATGTCACGACGCCGGCGCAGCTGGCGCCCCTAAGTTCGCCGTGGCAAGCGCTTGGAGCGCCCGGTTAGGCCAGGGTCTTGACGGATTGGTCAATTCCGCCTTGAAAGGCAAGGGCGCTATGGGTGCTCAAGCTGGCGGCGACTTCAACGACACTGAAATCGCTCGTGCAGTGGTTTACTTGGCCAACAGTGCTGGCGGCAAGTTCGAAGCCCCTAAAGCACCCGTTGCTGAAGCGGCCAAGTAATTTCAGCCTTGCTTCAAAAACCGATCGTTGACGGTCGGTTTTTTTATGTCTTGTCGTTTTATTTGAGATTTGCCATCTGGGGGCTACGCTCAAAAGCAAATGTTTTGGGCAGCTCACCGAATGGGCATTCTTGGCAATCCCAAAGTCCTTGTTCAAGTGCTTTTGCCAGCCTAGGGACATCCATGGTGTGCACCAGTCCAAAGCCCAAGTCGGTGTCGAGATAGGCTCGCCCTGTTTCATCCAACCAGCAAGCTTTAGGCTTGGCCAGCATGCCCGTGTGCGAGTGCACCGCAAATGTGTCGTCCAAGCGCCAAATGAAAGGCGTCACAGCCAACTCGATGTAGACCCTTTGCGGGCCATTTTGGAAATACCACCACCCCTGTTCGTTGCACGCGTAATTGCGCTCGATGAAGGCAATGAGCTTTTCATGCTGCAACAACGAGCCTTTTGCAGCGCTCGATCCCTCCTGAAAAGCGCCCAATGCCTGAACGCGGTCATCGCGCATCCACCATTGGCCGCGCGCATCGAGTCCAAGCCAGCCAAAGCAATCCGGCACGTTGGGCCACTTCGCCATAGCTTGTCGAACCAGGTCATCCATTCTTCACCCCTTTCACGACTGCGGCCGCAATAGGCTCTGACCTGCTGCAGACAAGAGCCAACTGCCCACCGCTTTCGGCAAGTCCAAAACATGGCCCGGCCAGGCACCCGATGCGAATCCCACGTGGCCTCCTTGCTGCGGTTGCCACAGGGTGACACTTTGGGAGACCTCGTTTTTTTGAGGCAAGCTCCGCAAGGGCACAAAGGGATCGTTGCAGGCGTTCAAAGCCAATGCGGGCAATCGGATCTCGCTCATCAACGGCTTGGCCGATGCGCGGGACCAGTAATCCTGGGTGTCTTTGAAACCATGCAATGGGGCTGTGAAGACATTGTCAAATTCATAGAGATCCGATGCATTCAACATGGCTTTTTTATCGAACAAGCCCGGAAACTGCGCCCATTTGGCCAGGGCTTTGGGCTTCATGCTTCGCAAGAACATCGGGGTGTAGATGTACCGGTTCAGACCTTGTCCTATCGCTGCCCCACTTTGGGCCAGGTCCAAGGGTGAGCAGACGGATGCTATGGCATCGGCGGTTTGACGTGCCTGCTGTCCGTGTTCGGCTGCCCAGCGCATCAACGCATTCCCACCCAGTGATACGCCGGCGGCCACCAACACGCTTCCTCCTCTTTGCCGATGCTCTTGGTTCAAGCGTTTGAGGACCCAATCGATCTCGGTGTGATCGCCTGAATGGTAAGCCCGCGGTGCGAGGTTGATCTGGCCACTGCAGCCCCTGAAATGGGGCATCGCCAGATGGATGTCTTGCTCGGCCGACCAATCGGCGAAGGCCTGCGCGTAATGGCTGGCCGAAGAGCCTTCAAGACCATGAAACAACACCAACATCGGTCTGCTGCCAGAACTTGCGCTTTGGTGATCGACATCCATGAAGTCACCATCTGGGGTGTTCCATCGGGTCCGCTGCAGTGGCAATGCTGCTCGATCTCTTTTCTTGGCACACAGCGCAGACCAGATGGTTTGGGCATGGCCGCCCGGCAGCCAAACGGGTGCAGCATATTTCATCGGGTCAGTGCAACACCGTCGGTTTGGCGCCGGTATCTGCAGTGTCATTGGCTGTTCCGGGGCTGGTGTGGTGCGCGACCATGCGCCAGCCCTGCGCCGTCTTGTGGTACACGTTGGTGGCAATCACATACGCATGCTTGGCGCCTTGAGGCGTGATGATTTCTACACGCTCCACAAGATGGTGCACTGAAGACGCCAAAGATTCAATTTTGTGGATGCGTTCTGGGTAAGCTTGAACGCTCCCGTTGTTGAACATGTTTTCAAATGTGGCCCTGATGGCACCGACGCCAATCATGCGGCCTCCTCCTGGATGGACACACACAATGTCGTCCTCTTCTGCCCAACACGCCATGAGTTTGTCCAGATCGGCGTTGTGCAAGGCTTCATAGAAAGCCTGCTCCACATCATCAGGCGTACCACCCAATAAAGCAGCATTCATTTTTTCGCGTTTCATACTCATGTTTTCTTGTGGGCGTGCTGTCATTTTGCCAACAAAAAACCCGGTTGCACTGCTGCACCGGGTTGTGTGTGTTGCCGTACCCAAGGGGACAGGCATGGTCGTTCAAGCCGCTTACTTTTTACGGTACTTGCGCAGCGCAGACAACTGTGCGGCCAAAACAGCCAACTCAGATTGGGCCACAGCCAAATCGATTTCGCTTTTGGCATTGCGCATGGCCTCTTCTGCCAATTGCTTGGCGGCGTTGGCCTTTTCTTCGTCGAGGTCTTTGCCGCGGATCGCGGTGTCGGACAGCACGGTCACGCAGTCAGGCTGCACTTCCAAAATGCCACCGGCCACGAAAACAAATTCCTCGCCGCCGTCGGCTTTTTCGATGCGAACCGAGCCGGCTTTGATGCGGGTGATCAGGGGGGTGTGGCGTGGGTAAATACCCAATTCGCCAGACTCACCCGGCAAGGCCACAAATCGGGCTTTGCCCGACCAGATGGTCTCTTCTGCACTGACCACATCAACGTGGATGGTGTTCATGTTTACTCCTTAAAAAGGTGCTTTCAAGCGGGCTTGGGGGGAGCTTGTCAGCATCCCCCATGCGGGCTTAAGCTGCCTTTTTGGCCTTTTCGAAAGCTTCGTCGATGGTGCCGACCATGTAGAAGGCTTGCTCTGGCAGGTGATCGCACTCGCCAGCCACAATCATCTTGAAACCACGGATAGTTTCGGCCAAGGTGACGTATTTGCCAGGAGAGCCCGTGAACACTTCAGCCACGTGGAAGGGCTGCGACAGGAAACGCTGGATCTTGCGGGCACGGGCCACAGCCAACTTGTCTTCAGGGGCCAAGTCGTCCATGCCCATGATCGCGATGATGTCGCGCAGTTCGCGGTAGCGCTGCAGAGTGCCCTGCACTGCGCGAGCTGTTTCGTAGTGGTCTTGACCCACCACCAATGGATCGAGCTGGCGGCTGGTGGAGTCCAAAGGATCCACAGCAGGGTAGATACCGAGCGAAGCGATGTCACGAGACAACACCACAGTGGAGTCCAAGTGGGCAAAGGTGGTGGCAGGTGATGGGTCGGTCAAGTCATCGGCGGGCACGTAAACGGCCTGGATGGAGGTGATCGAACCCACTTTGGTCGACGTGATACGTTCTTGCAAACGGCCCATTTCTTCGGCCAGCGTAGGTTGGTAACCCACAGCAGATGGCATACGGCCCAACAAGGCGGACACTTCGGTACCGGCCAGTGTGTAGCGGTAGATGTTGTCCACGAAGAACAACACGTCTTTGCCTTCGTCACGGAAGGATTCGGCAATGGTCAAACCCGTCAAGGCGACGCGCAAACGGTTGCCTGGTGGCTCGTTCATCTGACCGTACACCATGGCCACTTTGGACTCGGGCAGGTTCTCGAGGTTCACGACGCCGGAATCGGCCATCTCGTGGTAGAAGTCGTTGCCTTCACGGGTACGCTCACCCACACCAGCGAACACGGACAAACCGCTGTGCGCCTTGGCGATGTTGTTGATGAGTTCCATCATGTTCACGGTCTTGCCCACACCGGCGCCACCGAACAAACCGACCTTACCGCCTTTGGCAAAGGGGCAAACCAAGTCAATCACCTTGATACCGGTTTCGAGCAGTTCTTGCGAAGGGCTCAATTCGTCATAAGCCGGGGCTTTGCGGTGAATAGAAGCGGTGAGTTCTTGGCTCACAGGACCACGCTCGTCGATGGGCGAGCCCAACACGTCCATGATGCGGCCCAATGTGGCTTTGCCCACGGGCACTGTGATCGCTTTGCCGGTGTTGGACACCATCAGACCGCGGCGCAGACCGTCAGAAGAACCGAGCGCAATGGTACGCACGATGCCGTCGCCGAGTTGTTGCTGCACTTCCAGGGTCAGCGCGGAGCCTTCCATTTTGAGTGCGTCATAAACCTTGGGCATCTGGTTGCGTGGAAATTCCACGTCGACCACAGCACCAATACACTGAACAATTTTTCCTTGGGCTTGCATTTTTCGCTCCAAATAATTTGAATTTGCTGAACTGGGAATCAACCGCTGATCGCGGCTGCGCCAGAGACGATTTCCGACAGTTCTTTGGTGATGGCCGCTTGACGTGTCTTGTTGTAGACCAACTTGAGTTCGCCAATCACATTGCCTGCGTTGTCGGTTGCAGCCTTCATGGCCACCATCCGTGCTGCGTGCTCGGACGCCATGTTTTCGGCCACGGCTTGGTACGCCAAAGCTTCTGCATAACGAACCAACAACTCGTCAATGACCGTTTGGGCATCGGGCTCGTAGATGTAATCCCAAGCGTGCGTGTGGCCGGATGCTTTGGTTTCGGCCTGCATATCGGCCGTTGACAATGGCAACAGCATGTCGATGGTCGGTTGCTGAACCATGGTGCTGACAAACTTGTTGTAGCACAGATAAACAGCGCTCACTTCGCCTGCAGCATAAGCGTCGAGCAGCACCTTAACAGGGCCAATCAACTTGTCGAGGTGCGGCTTGTCACCCAATTGGGTCACGTGAGAAACCACTTTGGCATTGACCCGGTTGAGAAAACCCAGCCCCTTGCCGCCAATCGCCACGGCCGCGGGTGTTTTGCCTTGTGCCTGCGTTTCGCGCAATTGAACGGTCACAGCACGCAACAAGTTGGTGTTCAAACCGCCACACAAACCCTTGTCCGTGGTGACCACAATGAAGCCCACCGACTTGCCGTCGTTGCGCTTCATGAAGGGGTGCACATACTCAGGGTTGGCCTGGCCGAGATGCGTCGCAATGGTGCGAATCTTCTCGCTGTAAGGCCGGGCCGTGCGCATACGCTCCTGCGCTTTGCGCATTTTGGAGACGGAAATCATCTCCATGGCCTTGGTGATCTTCTTGGTGTTTTCCACCGATTTGATCTTGGTGCGTAGTTCCTTGCCCGATGCCATCAGTGGCTCCTTTTGATCAGGTGGAAATTAAGCAAAGCTTTTCTTGAACGCTGCGACAGCTGTGGTCAATTCGGCTTCCGCCTCTTTGTCCAAAGCTTTGGAGCTTTCAATTTTGGCCAACAGTGCTGCGCACGAGTCCTTGAGGTAAGCATGCAAGCCGTGTTCGAATGCCAAGACTTTCTTGACGTCGATGTCGTCCATGAAACCTTTGTTGACCGCGAACAAGCTGGCACCCATCAAGCTGATCGACAGAGGGCTGTACTGGGCTTGCTTGAGCAATTCGGTCACGCGGGCACCGCGGTCGAGTTGCTTGCGTGTGGACTCGTCCAGATCGGAGGCGAACTGAGCGAAAGCCGCCAATTCACGGTACTGGGCCAAGTCGGTACGGATACCACCGGACTGACCTTTGATGATCTTGGTTTGCGCCGAGCTACCCACACGAGACACCGAAATACCGGCGTTGATCGCAGGGCGGATACCGGCGTTGAACAAGGAGGTTTCCAAGAAGATCTGACCGTCAGTGATCGAAATCACGTTGGTAGGCACGAAAGCTGACACGTCACCGGCTTGGGTTTCAATGATGGGCAGAGCCGTCAAAGAACCTGTCTTGCCAGTCACTGCGCCCTTGGTGAAGGCTTCGACATAGTCGGCGTTCACGCGGGCTGCGCGCTCGAGCAGACGGCTGTGCAAATAGAACACGTCGCCAGGGTAGGCTTCGCGGCCTGGTGGGCGGCGCAAGAGCAAAGAGACTTGACGGTAAGCCACAGCTTGCTTGGACAGATCGTCATAAACGATCAAAGCATCTTCGCCACGGTCACGGAAGTATTCGCCCATGGTGCAGCCAGAGTAGGCCGACACGTACTGCATGGCAGCGGATTCAGAGGCAGAGGCAGCCACGACGATGGTGTATTCCATCGCGCCAGCTTGCTCCAAAGCGCGCACCACGTTTTTGATCGACGACGCCTTTTGGCCGATCGCGACGTAAACGCAGGTCATGTTCTGACCTTTTTGGTTGATGATGGCATCGATCGCGACGGCAGTTTTGCCAGTCTGACGGTCACCAATGATCAATTCGCGCTGACCACGACCCACGGGCACCATGGAGTCGATCGACTTCAGACCCGTTTGCATGGGCTGGTCCACCGATTTACGAGCGATCACGCCAGGGGCGACTTTTTCGATCACGTCGGTCATCTTGGCGTCGATGGGGCCTTTGCCGTCGATCGGCTGACCCAAAGCGTTCACCACGCGGCCAATCAATTCGGGACCGACGGGGACTTCCAAAATGCGGCCGGTGCACTTGACCGTGTCGCCTTCAGAGATGTGCTCGTATTCACCCAAGATCACGGCGCCCACCGAGTCACGCTCGAGGTTCAGTGCCAGACCAAAAGTGGCAGCGCCATCGGCTGTGGATGGGAATTCGAGCATTTCGCCCTGCATCACATCGGACAGGCCGTGCACACGAACGATACCGTCGGTCACAGACACCACAGTGCCTTGGTTGCGGATATCGGCGCTGGCGGACAGCCCTTCAATGCGGCTCTTGATCAGTTCAGAAATTTCTGCGGGATTGAGTTGCATGACTCTTTCCTTCTTTCTTTAAATATGTCCGGTCTCAATCCGCATCAAGCGGTGAGGGCCGATTTCATTTGTTCCAGTCGGGCCTTGACAGAGGTATCGAGCACCTCGTCACCCACCACCACACGGATGCCGCCAATCAAGGCTGCATCCAATTCGACGCTCACGTTGAGCTTGCGCGCAAATCGTTTTTCGAGCGTGGACGACAAATCAGCCAAGGCCGAAGCGTCGATGGGAAATGCGCTGTAAACCACCGCGTCAGCGGTGCCACCTTGCGCATTCATGAGGGCCCGGTACTGCTGTGCGACGACAGGCAGCGCACTGAGACGGCGGTTTTCGATCACCAGGCGCAGGAAATTTTTGCCAGCCTCGGACAGTGGTGTACGCACCACGCCAGAGATCAGCTCAAATGCCTGCTCGTCGGACACTTTGGGGCTGTCGATGAACTGCTGAAGTTGCGCGTTGTCGGCAACCGCAGCGAGTTCGTCCAGCCAAGCGGCCGTGCCAGCAAGATCGGATGCCTGCGCCTTGAAAAGCGCTTCGGCATAAGGGCGGGCGATGGTAGCAAGTTCTGCCATGGTCTTCTCTGGCTGGAGCTTTTTACAGCTCGGTCTTGAGGCGGCTCAGCAGATCAGCGTGGACACCGGCGTTGACTTCCTTGCGGAGAATCTGCTCAGCGCCCTTCACAGCCAAGGCAGCGACTTGCTCACGCAGGGCTTCGCGGGCCTTGACTGCCTGCTGCTCGGCTTCAGCCTTTGCAGCGGCAATGATCTTGTTGCCTTCTTCGGTGGCACGAACTTTGGCTTCTTCAACGATGCCATTTGCACGGCGCTCGGCGTCAGCCAAGCGCGAAGCCGTCTCATTGCGAGACTGGGCCAACTCGGCCTCTACACGCGCATTGGCGCTGGAGAGTTCGGCTTTGGCTTTGTCTGCTGCAGCGAGGCCGTCAGCGATTTTCAGTGCCCGTTCGTCGAGCGCTTTTGTGATCGGGGGCCACACGAATTTCATCGTGAACCACACCAGAATCGCAAAAACGATCATCTGAATGAACAGAGTAGCGTTAATGTTCACGGTTCAGTCCTTCTTCTGTTGGAAGAGGTACGTGGATTACTTCAGGACGAAGGGGTTGGCGAAGGCAAACAGCAAAGCGATGGCCACACCAATCAGGAAAGCAGCGTCGATCAGACCTGCCAACAAGAACATTTTGGTCTGCAATTCGTTCATCAACTCTGGCTGACGTGCACCAGATTCGAGGAATTTGCCACCCATCATGCCGATGCCAATTGAGGCGCCCAAGGCACCCAAGCCAACGATCAAACCGCAAGCCAATGCCACCAGGCCGAGAATGTTTTCCATGAGAAGCTCCTAAAAGTGAGTGGAAATAGAAAGAAAAAACAAGGGAAAAAGTGTCATCAATGTGCGTCGTGCGCCTGGCCTGTGTAGACCAAGGTCAACATCATAAAGATGAAGGCTTGCAAGGTGATCACCAAGATGTGGAACAGCGTCCACACAGTACCGGCAATGACATGACCGATGGCCAGTCCCACGCCAGTGGTTGACAATGCCCAGCCACCACCCATCAGGGCGATCAACATGAACACCAACTCACCCGCAAACATGTTGCCAAACAATCGCATGCCATGCGAAACAGTCTTGGCCAGATATTCGATCATCTGCATCAAAAAGTTGATCGGATAAAGAATCCAATGGTCTCCAAAAGGCGCAGCCACCAGCTCATGGGACCATCCGCCCAAGCCCTTGATCTTGATGTTGTAGAAAAGGCAGATGAGCAGCACGGAACATGAAAGGCCCAGCGTCGTCGACAAATCAGCCGTGGGCACCACGCGCATGTAATCCTTGAAACCCAAAGCCGGACCGGCGGCATGCCAAGCTGCAGGGAGCAGATCGACAGGCAACATGTCCATGGCGTTCATCAAGAAGATCCAAACGAAGACGGTCAATGCCAAAGGCGAGATCAGTTTGCGGCTCTTTTCGTTCCGGATCACACCCTTGGCCTGGTTTTCCACCATTTCGGACAAGATCTCGACCGCTGCCTGGAATCGACCAGGAACACCAGAAGTCGCTTTGCGGGCGGCCGACCACAAAAAGAAACAGCCAAACACACCCAGAACGACAGAGAAAAAGACCGAGTCCAGATTGAACAGACTGAAGTCAACAATGCTTGTCTGCTTGACACCTTCGAATGAAAAGTTCATTTGCAAGTGTTGCAGGTGGTGCTGGATGTACTCTCCAGCCGTTGGGGCATTTGCGCCAGCGTTTTCAGCAGACATAGATCTTCAATCCATTCATTAAACGTTTGACTTCGATTTGGGCTTCATCCAACCCAGCCACATGGCCAGCCAGTAAACCTTCATCGTCACCACAAAACCGGCCACCAAGGCGAACCAGTTCAATTCCGAAATCACAATGGGCGCCACCAAAAGCAACGCCACCGTCAAGATGATCTTGACCAACTCCCACACAAAAAACCCCACCAATGCAGAAGTCGATGGCGCAACCCGCATTTGCCTGCTCATGGCCCGAACAAATACGACCGCCGGCAACACCACCGCCAAAGTCCCCCATGCAGCCGACAAGGCCAGTCGAAACTGACCGCCGATCAACCCGATCAGGGCTGCCGTCATGACACCGACAGCCACCTGCAAAGCCAATACATGCCAAGGCGAGACCGCCTGGTTTTGTTGCCTCCAAGCTTGCGCTTGTTCCGCTGTCAATGGCTTGAATTCAGTGTCAAGACCTTCTTCCGCAGGACCTGTCGTGTCGGCCGAAGTGCCTTTTTTTGACAATGAGGCGATTTTGACCATGACAAATTACACCGAAGTTACACAGAACACGGTAATTCCTGCAAAGCTCTAGATTATACGTAGAAACCAGTGCCTGACCAACAAAAGCATGTCGACAAATCCCTTTGAATTGTAAGCTTCTGAGCCCAAGAGCGACAATGTCCAATGGATTGCTGGGTGAATCGTTCATCTGGCAAGAGATGCCGGGGGAGTTTTATGTACGAATGGATTGGATTGGTTCACTTGAGCGCAGGCATCGTGTGGCTTGGCGGTATGGCATTGGTTATTTTCGCTTTGCGGCCTGTGGCCATTGCCCAAATGGCAGCACCTGAGCGTTTAACGCTGATGACCGCCGTCTTGTCCCGTTTTTTTTGGATGGTCTGGGTATCGATCGCACTCTTGCTGGGCTCGGGCCTGTGGATGTGGTCCATGACCGACACCCATTTGGCGCCTAAAGGTTGGTACGCCATGTCGGTTTTGGGTCTGTTGATGAGCTTGATCTTTACGCACA
Organism: Limnohabitans sp. Rim28; assembly: GCF_000293865.2. Taxonomy (GTDB): domain Bacteria; phylum Pseudomonadota; class Gammaproteobacteria; order Burkholderiales; family Burkholderiaceae_C; genus Limnohabitans_A. The sequence continues at coordinate 189,874 of NZ_ALKN02000006.1, forward strand.
TCTGGTTTGCGCCATTTCGCCGACTCAAAGCCGCTGTTTCCGCTGCTGACTGGCCCAAGGCAGGCAAAGCCCTCGGTCAAATCCATCCACTGGTACTGACCAACTTTGTCCTTGGGTGGCTGGCGATTCTGGCGGTGGCGGTCTGGCGTTAAGCTTGCAGTTCACCATCCATACCCACCATGAGCGCATCCATGACACCGCCCGCAGGCACCGACCCGCGCAAAGACACCCTGATCGAATACCCCTCGGTCTTTCCCATCAAGGTCATGGGCGCCATGGTCGACGGTTTTGCCGAAGCCATGTGCCAAGTGGCCCTGCAATTTGACCCGGGGTTTGACGCACGAACCATCGAGTTGCGCCCCAGCAAAGGCGGCAATTACTTGGGCGTGACGCTCAACATCACGGCCACCAGCCGCGAACAGCTGGACGACCTCTACCGCGCCCTGACCTCGCACCCGATGGTCAAGATTGTGCTGTGAGCATGGACGTTCGGCTTCTTGGGCAGGTGGCGTACTTGCCCACCTACGAAGCCATGCAGGCTTTCACGGCCGCTCGCACACCCAGCAGCCCCGATGAACTTTGGCTGTGTGAACATCCGCCCGTTTTCACCCAAGGGCTGGCTGGCTTGGCCTCGCACTTGTTGGTACCCGGCGACATTCCGGTGGTCCAGACCAACCGGGGAGGACAAGTCACTTTTCATGGCCCCGGCCAAGTCATGGCTTACCCCTTGGTCAACTTGCAACGCGCGGGCTATTTCGTCAAGGAATATGTCTTCAAGTTGGAGGAGTCCATCATCCGGACCTTGGCGCACTTTGGCGTGACGGGCCACCGGGTGGCGGGTGCGCCCGGCATCTATGTGCGTCTGGACGACCCCTTCAGCCACGCGGCCCTGATCGGCCCAACCCCGGCGGCCGACCCGTTCAAGGGCCTGGGCAAAATCAGCGCGCTGGGCATCAAGGTCAGCCGCCACTGCACTTACCACGGTGTAGCCCTGAACGTGGCCATGGACCTTCAACCCTTTGAGCGCATCAACCCCTGTGGCCATGCCGGCTTGAAAACCGTGGACCTTTTTACAATCGGTGTAGAAACCACTTGGGAAGAAGCCGCCCGGGTGCTGGCCGGCCAACTCGCCGCCCGTCTGTGAAACACCGCCCCCAATGGACGCACCTGACCCGCCGCCGTGCGGCGACCGAAAGAAACTGATGAGCAACACCCCCACCGAACGCAACGTGGTTCGCGAAGCGCAAAGCGTTGAAAACTATGACCCCATGGCCAAGCAAAAAGCAGCGGCCAAACTCTCGCGCATTCCGGTCAAGGTCGAACAGGCCGAGGTGCTGAAAAAGCCCGAATGGATCCGCGTCAAGGCCGGCTCGCCCTCCACCCGCTTCTACGAGATCAAGGACATCCTGCGCACCAATAAACTGGTGACGGTGTGCGAAGAAGCCAGTTGCCCCAACATCGGCGAGTGCTTTGGCAAGGGCACGGCCACCTTCATGATCATGGGCGACAAGTGCACACGGCGCTGCCCGTTTTGCGACGTGGGCCACGGTCGCCCCGATCCTCTGGATGTGAACGAACCCGACAACTTGGCCAAAACGATTGCGCAACTCCAACTGCAATACGTGGTCATCACCAGCGTGGACCGCGATGACCTGCGTGACGGTGGTGCTGGCCACTTTGTGGATTGCATCCGCAAGACGCGCGAGTGGTCACCCACCACCCAGATTGAGGTGCTGGTGCCCGATTTCCGAGGCCGCGATGACCGCGCCCTGGAAATCCTGAAAGCCGCACCGCCTGATGTGATGAACCACAACATGGAAACTGTGCCGCGCCTGTACAAGGAAGCGCGCCCCGGCTCGGATTACCAGTTCTCGCTGAACCTGCTGAAAAAGTTCAAGGCCCTGTTCCCGAATGTGCCCACCAAGAGCGGCCTGATGGTGGGCCTGGGCGAGACCGACGAAGAGATTCTCGAGGTCATGCGTGACATGCGCGCGCACAACATCGAGATGCTGACCATTGGCCAGTACCTCGCCCCCAGCAACAGCCACCTGCCGGTGCGCCGCTACGTGCACCCCGACACCTTCAAAATGTTCGAGGCCAAAGCCTATGAAATGGGCTTTTCTCACGCGGCTGTAGGCGCCATGGTGCGCAGCAGCTACCACGCCGACCAGCAGGCGCATTCGGCGCACATGAGCTTGGCAGACAAGGCATGAAGCCGCCCCTTTCAAGACCCGTTGACACGGACATCGCACCATGACCGACACCAGCGCTTACACCCCACCCTCTGTCTGGACTTGGAACAAAGCCAACGGCGGACGCTTTGCCAACATCAACCGCCCCATCTCGGGCGCCACCCATGAACAAGACCTGCCGCGTGGCCAGCACCCACTGCAGCTTTACTCGCTGGGCACGCCCAACGGCGTCAAAGTCACCGTGATGCTCGAAGAACTGCTCGCTTTGGGGCATGCAGGTGCCGAATACGATGCTTGGCTGATCCGCATCAACGAAGGCCAGCAGTTCAGCAGCGGCTTTGTCAGCGTGAACCCCAACTCCAAAATCCCGGCGATGCTGGACTGCAGTGGCGACCAAGCTGTGCGCGTTTTCGAGTCGGGCGCGATTTTGTTGTACTTGGCCGAAAAGTTTGGCGCCTTGGTGCCCACCGACCCAGCGCTTCGGGCCGAGTGCCTGTCGTGGCTGTTTTGGCAAATGGGCAGCGCGCCTTATTTAGGTGGCGGCTTTGGGCATTTTTACGCCTACGCCCCCATCAAGATTGAATACGCCATCGACCGCTTTGCCATGGAGGTCAAACGCGAAATGGACGTGCTCGACAAGCGCTTGGCACAAAGCCGTTTCATGGCGGGTGACGACTACACGATCGCCGATATCGCCATCTGGCCTTGGTACGGCGCGCTGGCCAAAGGCATCCTCTACGAAGCCGGCGAGTTTTTACAAGTGCACGAATACACCCATGTGCAACGTTGGGCCGAAGAACTGGCCCAACGCCCTGCGGTGCAACGCGGCCGCATGGTCAACCGCGTGATGGGGGCGCCAGAGTCACAGTTGCACGAACGCCATCACGCCAGCGACTTCGATACCCGCACGCAAGACAAAATCAAACAGGCCTAAGACCTGCAAAGGGCTGGCATCGCCCGCTGAGCGGTCTGATGGAGGCTATGCGTTCATGCTGAGCGCGGGATCTTCGCTGTCCAGCACCTGGCCAGCCCAAGAGACCAGCTTGGCGCAATCAGACCGCAGCACCTGCTGTTTGACCGCCAAAATCTGCGAGGGGTGCATCGAAAAACTGCGCAAACCCAGGCCCAGCAGCAAACGGGTCATGGTCACATCGCCCGCCATCTCACCGCACACCGACACGCCCTTGCCTTGCCGGTGACATTCGGCGATGGTGTCTGCAATCAAACGCAGCACCGCCGGGTGCAAGGGGTCGTACAGGTGCGCCACCGACTCATCGGCCCGGTCAATGGCCAGGGTGTACTGGATCAGGTCGTTGGTTCCGATCGACAAAAAGTCGAAGTGTTTGAGGAACAAGCGCAGCGATAACGCGGCCGCAGGAATCTCGATCATCGCGCCCAGCTTGACCGGGCCATGGGCTGCGCCTCGGCGGTCCAACTCGTGCCTGGCCTGGTCGATCAGGGCCAGGGTCTGGCGAATCTCGCTGCCATGCGCCAGCATGGGAATGAGCAGGTGCACTTGCCCATGCGCTGCAGCGCGCAAGATGGCGCGCAGCTGGGTGAGGAACATGGCGGGGTCAGCCAGACTCCAGCGTATGGCGCGCAGGCCCAGCGCCGGATTCAGGTGAGCCGCGTCGTGGCGGGTCTCGTCCAGCGGCTTGTCGGCCCCAACGTCCACCGTTCGGATGGTGACTGGCAAACCGTTCATACCATCGACCGCTCGTCGATAGGCTTGGTATTGCTCCTCTTCATCGGGCAGGTGACCTTGCCGACCCATGAATAAAAATTCGCTGCGAAACAAACCCACACCCACAGCCCCGGCGGAGATGGCCGCTTGGGTGTCTTCGGGCATTTCGATGTTCGCCAACAACTCGATCTTTTGTCCGTCCAAGGAAACCGACGGCGTGTGCCTCAGGCGCACCAAACGCTCGCGTTCCAGGTCGCCCTGGCGTTGCTTGAAACCATAGTCGGCCAGGATGATGGGCGAAGGGTCAACGATGACCACGCCCGCATCCCCGTCAATGATCACCCAGTCGTCTTGTTTGACAAGCTGGCTCGCAGTGCGAGCACCCACTACCGCCGGAATGCCCAAGCTGCGGGCCACGATCGCAGTGTGCGAAGTTTTACCACCCACATCGGTCACAAAGCCGGTGAAAACACTTTGCTTGAATTGCAACATGTCGGCGGGCGACAGGTCGTGCGCCACCAACACCAGAGGCACATCGGTGTCGCCCAATTGAAGTTCTTGTTGGGGGCGCTGAGGCCGTTTGGCTTGCGCCACCAGCGGCCCCGTGCCTTTGAGGCAATGCAGCACCCGCTCTCCCACTTGCTCCATGTCGGCTTTGCGTTCGCGCAAATAGGGGTCTTCCATCTCCTCAAACTGGCGAACGATGATTTCCAACTGGCTGGTCAGTGCCCACTCTGCGTTGTAGAGGCGCGTCTTGATCCAATGCACCACACCCGAAGTCAGCTCTTCGTCTTGCAGCAGCATCAGGTGCACATCCAACAGCGCCACGAGTTCATGCGGCGCGTCTTTGGGCATGGCTTTTTGCAGTCGCTGCAGCTCATCGACCACGGCATCGCGGGCTACGCGCAAACGCATGATTTCGGCACCCACTTGTTCGGGGCTCACAAAATAATGCGCCACATCGACCCGGCTGGAGGCCACCAAAACAGCGCGCCCAATAGCGATGCCACGCGCCACCGCCAAACCATGGATGCTGAAGGTCATGGCTTACTCGCCTTCGCCAAATTTATCGTTGATCAGGGCCAGCAAGGCCGAAAGCGCTTCATCGCTGCGCTCACCGATCGTTTCGACCACCACCTCGCTGCCCAAGCCGGCTGCCAACATCATGACGCCCATGATGCTTTTGGCATTGATACGGCGCTCGCCTTTGCTGAGCCAAACCTCGCACGGAAAACTGCCCGCCAGTTTGGTCAGTTTGGCGGACGCACGGGCGTGCAAACCCAGTTTATTGCTGATGGTCACGTTGGCTTGGGGCATGTCTCTGTCCGTTTTGGTTTTGGGGTGCGGTGCTGCCCACAGGCATCACGCCTTGTGTGCCACCGGCGTGGGCGCGTGCGGCCAGCGCTTCAAGGCCTTCATGCCGATAACACACACTGCGCAGCAACATGGGCAAGTTGGCGCCCGCCACCAAACGGGTGTTCAGGCCATCGCCCAACTGCTGGGCCACATTGCAGGGTGTGGCGCCAAAGACGTCACTGAGCAACAAGACTTCGGGCGTAGCCATGGCGGCCAGCAAGGCACGGGCTCGCAACAAGCTGTCTTCAGGTGCGTCTTCGGGCTGGATGTCCAGCGCCTGCACACCGTCCACACAGTCTGGAAAAACGTGCAAGGCACATTCGCGCAAAGCGCTGGCCAATGGGGCGTGGGCGATGATGAGGATACCAATCATGATGGAGACAGTTTATCGACCTTGGGACGAATTTTTAAGCATGAAAAACACCCATGAAGCGATGGAGCTGAGGCCAAAACAGCCCAAAGCCATTTGGTAGGCCTGCACATTGGCCAAGCCCAGGCCTCGCCCGGCGTCCACCAACAAACCAATGCCCCACTGCACCACAAAGATGCCTGCAAAGATCACCAGGTTGTAGGCCGACAAAGCCCGTCCCGCCAAATGAGATGGGAAAGCCATGCCCACGGCTGGTTGCGCCAAAGCCACAAAAGTGCTGCTGACGCACAACAAAGCCATGCCCACAGCCGCAGCCGACCCGATGGCGGCACCCAGCCAAACCAAAGTGCCGATGACGGCAAAGCTGAGCGGCAAACCCCAAGCAATCAAACGCTCAACCGGGATGCCGCGGCGTGCTAAGCCTGGGGTGATCAGGCCCCACAACCAAAATGTCACCAGCATGGCCAAGTTGATCAGGAACAAGCCGGACGCTGCCTCGGTCGCGCTCCAGCCGGCCACCTGGGTCATCCAGGGACCCGCCCACAAAGTCTGAATGGCCACCATGCCGCCATAGCTGAAAAATCCGATGGGTGCCATGCGCCAAAAATAAGCGCTGCGCCAGATCTCGCGGTAACTACCGTCGTCGTCGGCCGGGGCTTTGGGGGTGTCGGCCGTGGGGGTGGCTTTTTGCCAAACCGGCACCAGCAGGGCAATCAGCAGCATGGCCATGGCGATCATCACGCCCAGCATGACAAACAGCGCGCGCCAGCCCCAGATGGGCATGAGCCACTGCACAGGCAATGTCGCAGCCAACATGCCCAAAGAGCCCGTCATCAGCATCCACGAGTTGGTGCGCAGCTGGGTGCTGACATCAAACCAGCGACGGTAGGCCGTCAATGGGGCCATCAGGCAAGCACTGACGCCCATGCCACACAACACGCGCGCGGCCAACAGGCCATGAAAGTTGTCGGCCCAGGAAAAAGCCAAACAACCCAGCACCGCAAAGCTCAAGAAAGCGAGAATGACTTTTTTGGGGCCATGTCGGTCCAACCAGCGCCCCAAGGGCAGTTGGGTCAGAGAAAAACCCAAAAAATACCCCCCCGCCAACAGACCGAGGTCTTGCGCACTCAGATTGAATTCGGTGGTCAGGGTCGGAGACAAGGTGGCCGTGATGGCCCGCACCAAGGCCGAGAAAAAGTACGCCAGGGCAAAAGCCAAAAACACCACCACCGCCATGCGGCGTGGCAAATGGTCGGGGTGCGGCATGGGCGGCAAGGGCATGTTGACGGCGCTCATGGCTTGATGCTTTCAAACAAAGTGTTGGCCATCTCAGGCTGAATTTTTCGGTCATACACCACGGCATGAACCACGCGCAGCCGCTCTCCCTCAGTCACTGCGCCCCAAACGGCATCCATGGCCACGGGTTCACCCTTGTTTTTGAGCCCCATCGCCTGGACACGTTGCGAGGATGTGAGGGGCAAATGACCCGGACGGTGCCAGACCTGTTGTTGTCCCATTGTCGAAGCTGGGTTCACACGGGCGTTGTCCAGCGTGGCTTTTTGCCAGCCTGACAACACGGCCACGGCATCGGAGCCAGCAGGCAATGCCGCAGTCATCACGGCCACCATGGCCGTTCCGCTTTCGCAGCCGGCCACCTGCAGGTCCACCGACAAGCCTCCGAGGGGAACCGTGCGCGTGGTCCGGTCGGGTTTGCAGGGCAACTGCGCCTTGAGCGTGCTCCCTTCAAAAGCAATGTCCCGCCAGTTTTGCGCAGGACTGCAGGCGCTCAAAATCAAGGTCAATGCCAAGGTGGCCATTCGGGCCGGTGAATGTTTTCGCATAGGGTGATTATCGTGATCAGCGGCGGTATCGTCTTTTGGCGACAATGGGACCCATGAATTCACTTGATGGCATCCGCGTTCTCGACCTGTCCCGCGTCCTTGCGGGCCCTTGGTGTACCCAAACTTTGGCCGACTTGGGGGCCGATGTGATCAAGATCGAGCGACCCGGCTCGGGCGATGACACCCGCACCTGGGGTCCACCTTTTTTGAAAGATGCACAAGGCCGGGACACGGCCGAAGCGGCCTATTACTTGGGCGCCAACCGCAACAAGCGTTCGGTGACCTGTGACATCGCCCAGCCTGAGGGGCAAGCCCTGATCCGCGAACTGGTTCGCCATTGCGATGTCTTTGTAGAAAACTTCAAGGTGGGCGACATGGCCCGGTATGGTTTGGACTATGCCAGCATGAGCGCCTTGAACCCCAAGCTGGTGTATTGCAGTGTGACCGGGTTTGGCCAAACCGGGCCTTACAGTGAACGGGCAGGTTACGACTATGCGGTGCAAGGCATCGGTGGCCTGATGAGCGTCACGGGTGAGCGAGACGATCTGGGCGGCGGCCCCCAAAAAGTGGGTGTCGCGGTGGCCGATTTGTTCACCGGCATGTATGCCACCGTGGCCATCTTGGCAGCGCTTCGGCACGTCGAGCGCACAGGCCAAGGCCAACAAGTCGACATGGCCTTGCTGGACACCCAGGTCGCCATGCTGGCCAATTTGGGCTCCAACTACCTGGTCAGCGGCAAAGTGCCAGGCCGAGCTGGCAATGCACACCAAAACATCGTGCCCTACCAAGTGTTTGAAGTGATGCCACCTGCCGATGCGCCACCAGGTGGTCGCGACCATTTGATTTTGGCTGTGGGCAACGACGGTCAGTTCGCCAAGTTTTGCGCTGTAGCAGGTCAGCCAGATTTGGCCAAAGACCCGCGCTATGCCCTCAACACCGAGCGCGTGCGACACCGCGACGTGTTGGTGCCCTTGCTGGAGGGCATCATGAAAACCCGCACCAAAGCCGATTGGCTGGCGGCCCTGGAAGCGGCCAAAGTGCCCTGCGGCGCCATCAACACCCTGGGTGAGGTATTTGTTGACCCCCAAATTCAGGCGCGCGACATGGTTCAGACATGGCAACACCCTGTCAAAAACAATCTTCAGTTGGTGGCCAGCCCCATCAAGATGAGCCTCACCCCCGTTCGTCAAGACTTTCCACCGCCCATGCTGGGCCAACACACCGCAGAGGTCTTGCAAGAAGTTTTGGGTTGGGACGCTGAACGGCAAGGTGCGCTGCGCGGCAAAGGGGTCATTTGATGGCGAACTTTTTATTGGTGCATGGTGCTTGGCACGGGGCTTGGTGTTGGCAACGTGTCTTACCGGGTCTGATGACCGCTGGGCACCGCGCCCACGCGGTCACCCTCACCGGGGTGGGCGAACGAGCGCATTTGCTGCACCCGGGCATCGATCTTGAGAGTCACATCACAGACGTGATGGCAGCCATGGACGCCGAAGAGCTGAATGACCTGGTGTTGGTGGTTCACTCGTATGCTGGCATGCTGGGCACCGCCGTGGCAGACCGCCGACCTGAGCGCCTGCGCCATCTGGTTTACGTTGATGCGGTGTTGCCCAAGCCCGGCGAAAGCTGGAGCAGCACCCACGCCAGCGCCACGCGCAATGCCCGCATAGCGGCAGCTCTTGCCGATCCTTTGCATGCTTTCCCTGCACCCGACCCTTCCGTGTTTGGCCTGAGCGCTGACGACCACGCCTGGGTGATGCGGCGTCAAACGCCTCACCCCGGTGGCCCCTACACCCAAGCGCTGGCGTTTGATCCCCAGCGTGTCGCCAGCGTACCGCGCACCTTCATCAACTGCACCATGCCCCCTTTAGGCACCATCGATGTCAGCCGGCAACGCATGGTGGATCCAAAATTCTGGGAGGGTGCTTGGCTTCCGGGCTCACATGTTGTGAACATGACGACCGGACACGACCCGATGATCAGCGACCCGGAAGGCCTTTTGGCACACCTGTTGTCGGTCCTTTGACGGACCACAGACAGGCCTAACGGTTTAAACTTTCATCCATGAGAACGATCAGCTTGCGCGCTTGCACCCCTTTGTACCGCCGCTTACTCAACGGATTGGGCGCTTTGGGTTTGAGTTGGGTGCTGTGGGGGTGCGCGGCAGAACGCGCCCCTGAATCTTCTTTCGTGTTGCTCGATGGCTCCACCCTCAGCTCGCAGCAGCTGCAAGGTCAAGTGGCATTGATCAACTTCTGGGCCACCAGTTGCACCTCGTGCGTGGCCGAAATGCCCGATCTGATCGCAACCCACGAAAAATTCAAATCTCGAGGTTTCGACACCGTGGCTGTGGCCATGAGCTACGACCCACCGAGCTATGTGGTGAACTTTGCACAATCACGGCAGTTGCCCTTCAAGGTGGCCATTGACAACACCGGTGCGGTAGCTCGTGCCTGGGGCGATGTGAAGCTCACGCCGACCACCTTTTTGGTGAACAAGCGTGGCCAGATCGTCAAGCGTTTTGTCGGTACACCCGACTTTGTCGAGCTGCATCAACTCATCGACAAATTGTTGGCCGAATCTTGATGCAGTTCGCCGAGGCGGCTGTCTCGCTTGGCATGGCCCAGGGATGGCTTATGAGCCCTTTTTGAGCCGCACCCGAGCCTTTGAACGCTGTCAGTCCTTGCGGAATACGTCGTGACAGGCCTTGCACGATGCAGCAGCGGGGCCAAATGCGACTTTGAGCGCGTCGATGTTGCCTGCTTTAGCGGCGGTGTTGAGCTTGGCCATTTCGGCTTGCATCTTGTCTGAAGCTTCTTTGTATTTGGCCGCTTCTTTCCAGATTTCAGGCTTGGCGCGTGTGTCGCCTTTGTCTGTGCCTTCACCAAATGCCGCCCATGGCAGTTTGGCCATGACAGCGGCGATTTCGGCGTTCTCCTGAGCCATCTTGGCATCGAAGGGGATCCGGCCATTGGCCATGGCGCCCACGCGGCCGAAGTGCGCCGCCATCACGTTGAAGCTGGCTTTGCGGTATTTGATGGCGTCCTCAGGCTTGGCAAACTGCGCCTGTGCTGGAACGGCCATGGTGATGGCCAGCAATGTGCCAATGATGCTCAATGTGTGTTTCATGTTTGACTCCGATCAGTTGAAACGGCTGCATAAGGTTTATGCTGACGCAGTCTCGCATAATTCCTTCCTCTTTGCACCTTTGAAAGTGTCCATGGTCACTGTCCGCATTTGGGATTTGCCCACACGCCTTTTCCATGGGGCTCTGGCCCTGTGTGTGTTGGGCTTGTTTGTCTCGGCCGAGTTGGGCGGCAATGCCATGGTTTGGCATTTCCGTTTTGGTTTCGCAGTTTTGACGCTTTTGCTTTTCAGATTGGCTTGGGGCTTGGTGGGCGGCCATTGGTCTCGCTGGGCTCAGTTTCCCCTTCGCCCAGCTTCTGTGGCGGCGTATTTACAAGGTCGCTCCCTGCTTCTTTGGGCAGGACACAACCCCTTGGGTTCATGGTCTGTCATTTTCTTGATGCTGGTTTTGACCCTGCAAGTGGGCACTGGATTGATCAGCGATGATGAGATTGCGAATGTCGGTCCATTGTCTTTTTTGGCCTCTGGACGCTGGGTGTCATGGGCCACGTCTTGGCACAAAGACTGGGGCCAATCGCTGGTGTTGGCCTTGGTGATTTTGCACCTGTCAGCAGTGGCTTGGTACCACTTCAAAAAGAAGGTCTTCTTGGTGCCCGCCATGCTGCATGGCGACAAGTCCTTGCCTGAACCCGTCACCCCATCGAAAGACCACGTTGCGCAGCGGCTCTTGGCACTTGCGCTATTGGTCTTGTCTGCTTTAGCCGTCTATTTTCTGGTCACCATCAGGCCTTGAAATCGGCTTTACACTGTCATTTTTTGACTTTGGATGAAGCCCTTGCCTTCTGAATTGCCTTCCATTTTGCTGCGTCCGCCAGCGTCCCCACAGGACTGGGTGCAGACCCGGGCCCTTTTCGTGGACTATGCCGCTTCTCTCCAAGTGGATTTGGCTTTTCAAGATTTTGAGAAAGAGCTGGCTGAACTGCCAGGCGATTACACATCGCCGCGCGGTGCCTTGGTGTTGGCTTTTGTCGATGGTGAACCTGCGGGTTGTTGTGCTTTGCGCCCCCTTGATAGCTCGGACTACGCCAATGCGGCCGAGATGAAGCGCTTGTATGTTCGCCCTGCTTTTCGCGGCCAAGGTCTTGGTCGTTTGTTGACCGAAGCCATTTTGGATGCCGCTCGGCATGCCGACTACAGCTGCGTTCTGCTCGACACTTTGGACGACATGGAGTCAGCCCGTGCGCTCTATGAAGACCTTGGATTTGAAGAGATCCCACCTTTCTATCACAACCCCTATGCGGGTGCGCATTACCTCAAAGTTGAGATCGAATGACCGTTTTGCTGAACGCTGAAGTGTTTTGAGCCATTCTTGCACTCAACAAAAAAGGGACCCAAGGTCCCTTTTTTTGATTGAAAGCCCGATCAAGCTTTGGCTTGTGCCAACAATGTGGCCGCATCGCTGACTTCAAATTTTCCGGGGCCTTCCACGTTCAACACAGAAACGGCGCCGTCTTTTACCAGCATCGAATAACGGTTGCTGCGCAGGCCCATGCCACGAGCGGTCAGGTCCAAAGTCAATCCTGTGCCTTTGCTGAAATCAGCGCTGCCGTCGCCCAACATGCGCACTTTGGCGCCGGTCTTTTGCTCGCGTGCCCAGGCACCCATCACAAAAGCATCGTTCACGCTGACGCACCAGATTTCATCGACACCGGCGGCCTTCAAAGCGTCATGGTGTTCGACATAACCGGGGACGTGCTTGGCAGAGCAAGTCGGGGTGAATGCACCTGGCAAGGCAAAAATGGCGATGGTTTTGCCGGCAGCCGCTTTTGCAACATCCACCGGGTTGGGGCCAATGCTGCAACCATTGCCTTCAACTTCTACAAATTCCGTCAATGTCACGGCAGGCAATTTGTCTCCAACTTTGATCATCTGAATCTCCTGAGGGGTTTAAAGGCCAAATGGCCAAGTCAAAAAAAACGACCCACTATTGTGGGTCGTTTCCGATAAGTTTGCTGAGGTCTTGCTTTTGGGCTTAGACGGCAGCAGCCTTTTGGACCAGGCGAGTGGCCACCCAGTTTTTGGTCTTCGAAATCGGACGGCTTTCCGTGATCTCGATGGTGTCACCGAGGTGGAATTCACCCGTCTCGTCGTGTGCATGGTACTTGCTCGACTTGGCCACGATCTTGCCGTAGAGGGCGTGTTTCACACGACGCTCGACCAGCACGGTCACGGTTTTGGCGCGCTTGTCGCTGACCACCTTGCCAATCAAGGTGCGCTTGAGGGATGTTTTAGCTTCCGTCATGGTCACTCCTTACTTGGCGGCTTGCTTTTGGGCAAGGATGGTTTTGGCACGGGCGATGGCACGGCGAGTCTGGCTCATCGTTCCAGTGTTGCCGAGTTGTTGCGTGGCTTTTTGCATACGCAGACCAAAGTGGGCTTTTTGCAGCGCTTTGATCTCGTCTTTCACACCAGCAATGTCTTTTTGGCGCAATTCAGCAGCATTCATTTCTTATTTCTCCTGAATTATTGGCCAATCATGCGTGCCACAAACGTGGTGCGCAAGGGCAGCTTGGCAGCGGCCAATTTGAAGGCTTCACGGGCCAACTCTTCGGGAACGCCCACGATTTCGTAGAGCACCTTACCGGGTTGGATTTCGGCCACGTAGTACTCGGGGTTACCTTTACCGTTACCCATACGCACTTCAGCAGGCTTGGTGGAAATCGGCTTATCGGGGAACACGCGAATCCAGATACGGCCGCCACGTTTGACGTGACGGGAAATCGCACGACGTGCGGCTTCGATCTGACGGGCCGTCAAACGACCACGGTCTGTGGACTTGAGGCCAAAATCACCAAACGCCACCGTGTTGCCACGGGTTGCGACGCCGGTGTTGCGGCCTTTCTGTTCCTTGCGGAACTTTCTGCGAGCAGGTTGCAGCATGTAATTACTCCTTATTGACCGTCAGCTGCTGCAGCTGGCGCGGCGACTGTGCGTACGCGCTTAACGGCGGGTTTGGCATCACCACCCGCGCCGGCAGGCTTGTCGCTGCCGTCGGTGGGTGCTGTGTTGGTGCCTGCGGGACGACGTGGGCCACCACGGCGATCGCCTGCGGGGCGCTCACCAGGACGGGCATCACGGCGTGGGCCACGTGGACGGCGCTCTTCTTCGGCACGAGGCTCAGCCAAAGCTGGTGCATCGTTGCGACCCAAAGTGTCACCCTTGTAGACCCAGACCTTCACGCCAATGACACCGTAGGTGGTCTTGGCTTCTGAAGTGGCGTAGTCGATGTCAGCGCGCAGGGTGTGCAAGGGCACACGGCCTTCGCGATACCACTCAGTACGCGCAATTTCGATGCCGTTCAAGCGGCCAGCCGACATGATCTTGATGCCTTGGGCACCCAGACGCATGGCGTTTTGCATGGCGCGCTTCATGGCACGACGGAACATGATGCGCTTTTCGAGCTGCTGGGTGATGCTGTCTGCAATCAGTTGGGCATCGATTTCGGGCTTGCGCACTTCTTCGATGTTGACGGCCACAGGCACGCCCATGCGAACAGCGAGTTCCTTCTTGAGCAACTCGATGTCTTCGCCCTTCTTACCGATCACCACGCCCGGACGCGCCGAGAAAATGGTGATGCGGGCGCTCTTGGCTGGACGCTCGATCAGCACGCGGGAAACCGCTGCATTCTTGAGCTTGGCCTTTAGGTACTCACGCACCTTGATGTCTTCGGCCAGCATGCCGGCGAAGTCTTTGTTGCTGGCGTACCAACGGCTGGACCAGTTACGGCTGACGGCCAAACGGAAGCCGGTAGGATGGATTTTTTGTCCCATGTTTCTTCCCTGGCTTAGTTGCCGACCGTCACATACACATGGCATGTGGGTTTGCTGATACGGTTGCCGCGGCCTTTGGCGCGGGCAGTGAAACGCTTGAGCGTGGTGCCTTGCTCGACGTAGATGGTTTTCACCTTCAACTCGTCGATGTCGGCGCCGTCGTTGTGCTCAGCGTTGGCGATGGCGGACTCGAGAACCTTCTTGACGATGCCCGCAGCTTTTTTCTGCGTGAATGTCAAGATGTTCAGAGCTTGATCCACTTTTTTACCGCGAATCAAATCGGCGACCAAGCGGCCTTTATCGACCGACAAACGGACGCCCCGGAGGACTGCACGTGTTTCCATGGTCTTTCCTTATTTCTTTTGGACTTTTTTGTCCGCAGGGTGACCCTTGAATGTCCGGGTCAGTGCGAATTCGCCCAATTTGTGGCCAACCATTTGGTCGGTCACATAAACAGGAACGTGTTGCTTGCCGTTGTGAACAGCGATGGTCAGGCCGATGAAATCGGGCAAAACCATGGAGCGACGCGACCATGTCTTGACGGGCTTTTTATCTTTGGTGGCAACGGCTTTTTCAACCTTGGCCAACAAATGGTGGTCAACGAATGGACCCTTTTTGAGAGAGCGTGTCATTGTCTAACCCTTACTTCTTGCGACGCGACACGATCATGACCTGTGTGCGCTTGTTGTTACGGGTACGGTAGCCCTTGGTGAGGTTGCCCCACGGGTCTACTGCATGACGGCCTTCGCCGGTACGGCCTTCGCCACCACCGTGCGGGTGATCCACAGGGTTCATGGCCACGCCACGGACCGTTGGGCGGATACCCATCCAGCGTTTGACACCGGCCTTGCCCAACTGGCGCAGGCTGTGCTCTTCGTTGGCGACTTCACCAATGGTTGCGCGGCACTCGATGTGGATCTTGCGAACTTCACCCGAGCGCATGCGCACCTGAGCGTAGATGCCTTCACGAGCCAGCAAGGTTGCCGAAGCACCTGCCGAGCGAGCGATCTGAGCACCAGCACCGGGCTTGAGCTCGATGCAATGGATGGTCGAACCCACGGGGATGTTGCGGATCGGCAAGGTGTTACCAGCACGGATCGGGGCTTCTGCACCCGACATCAAGGTGGCACCGGCTTCAATGCCACGGGGGGCAATGATGTAACGGCGCTCGCCATCGGCGTAGCACAGCAAAGCAATGTGCGCAGTACGGTTGGGGTCGTACTCGATGCGCTCGACTTTCGCCGGGATCGCGTCTTTGTTGCGCTTGAAATCGACCACGCGGTAGTGGTGCTTGTGACCACCGCCTTTGTGGCGTGTTGTGATGTGACCGTTGTTGTTGCGGCCAGATTTTTGGTGCTGGGGTTCCAGCAAGGGCGCGTAGCCTTCACCTTTGTGCAGGTGGTCACGCGTGACTTTCACCACGCCACGACGGCCTGGTGATGTCGGTTTGATCTTGATGACAGCCATGATTACGCGGCCTCCCCAGACAGGTTCAGCTCTTGACCTGGTTGCAGCGTGACATAGGCTTTGCGAATGTTGTCGCGACGGCCGATGTTTTTGCCAAAACGCTTGGTCTTGCCCTTGGTATTCACCACAGAAACGCCCTTGACCTCAACCTTGAACATCAACTCCACGGCGGCTTTGATTTCAGGCTTGGTCGCGTCCTGCAGCACTTTGAATGTCACAGCATTGGACTTTTCAGCAACCATGGTGGCCTTTTCGGACACGATGGGAGCCACCAACACGGACATCAGACGACCTTCGTCGAACTTCACGGCGCTCATGCAAACATCTCCTTGAGTTTGTCCATGGCACCTTTGGTCACGAGGACTTTCTTGAAGTTCACCAAAGACACGGGATCGGCGTAACGCGGCTCAACAATCAGAATGTTGATCAGGTTGCGCGATGCCAAGTACAGGTTTTCGTCGACTTCGTCGGCGATCACCAGCACGTTGTCGAGACTCATGGCCTTGAACTTGGCAGCGAGCTGCTTGGTTTTGGGCGTCTCAACTTTGAAGGAATCCACCACCGCCAGACGGCCTTCGCGGGCCAACTGAGAGAAGATCGAAGCCATACCAGCGCGGTACATCTTCTTGTTGATCTTCTGTGTGAAGTTTTCGTCGGGCATGTTCGGGAAAATCCGACCACCGCCACGCCACAAAGGCGAAGAGGTCATACCGGCACGAGCGCGACCAGTGCCTTTTTGTTTGAAAGGCTTCTTGGTGGAGTGGTGAACTTGTTCACGGTCCTTTTGGGCGCGGGTACCTTGACGTGCATTGGCCTGATAAGCCACCACGATTTGGTGGATCAGGGCTTCGTTGTATTCACGACCGAAGACTGTCTCGGGCGCATCCACTTTGGAAGCGGCTTGACCTTGGTCGTTCAGGAGTTCGAGCTGCATCAGTTCACTCCTTTGACTTTGATGGCGGGACGCACAGTCACGAAGCCACCCTTGGAGCCAGGAATGGCACCTTTGACCATCAACAGGCCACGGGCTTCGTCAACACGGACAACGGCGAGGTTCTGCGTGGTGCAGGTCACATCACCACGGTGGCCGGACATTTTCTTGCCAGGGAACACGCGGCCAGGATCCTGGGCCATCGAAATCGAACCGGGCACGTTGTGCGAACGGCTGTTACCGTGCGATGCGCGCTGCGATTTGAAGTTGTGACGCTTGATCGTGCCGGTGAAGCCTTTACCGATGGAGGTGCCTTGCACGTCCACTTTTTGGCCCACTGCGAACACGGCAGCCACGGGCACAGCAGCGCCTGCGGCGTACTGGGCGGCCGTGTCGGCGGTCACGCGGAATTCTTGAATGATTTCACCGGCTTCAACACCGGCTTTGGCCAGGTGACCAGCGATGGGCTTGGTCACGCGCGATGCCTTACGGGCACCAAATGTCACCTGCAGGGCGACATAGCCGTCGTTCTCTTGGGTTTTGACCTGGGATACACGGTTGTTAGAAACATCCAGCACTGTGACAGGAACGGAATCCCCATCATCAGTGAACAGACGCATCATGCCCACCTTGCGACCCAGCAACCCGAGGGAGTTGCTCAGACTCATTGTTTTCTCCAAAACTTCCACCGTGCCCACTTCAATTGGCAGCCACGTTTGGTGTGTGAAAGACTGTTAATAAATCTCACCCCAAATTGAGGTGAGCCTGAAATTATAGCCCGACTCGCCATTTCTGGCAAATCAGGCCTTGTTTCAAGTGTTTGGATGGCTTTTCAACCACCCCAAAATGCATTACTGCAGTTTGATTTCGACGTCCACGCCAGCGGGCAGATCGAGTTTCATCAGGGCGTCCACAGTCTTGTCTGTGGGGTCCACGATGTCCATCAAACGCTGGTGCGTGCGGATTTCGAGCTGATCACGGCTGGTCTTGTTGACGTGCGGTGAACGCAGGATGTCAAAACGCTTCATGCGCGTTGGCAAAGGCACGGGGCCCTTGACAATCGCGCCGGTGCGCTTGGCGGTGTCAACGATCTCGGCAGCGGACTGGTCGATCAGTTTGTAGTCAAACGCTTTCAGGCGGATGCGGATTTTTTGCTTGGATGACATGTCAATTCCTTGTGGTGAGTTTCTGCTTGCTGCAACGCAAAGGCGAAGCCTTTGCGCTGCTGCGCCACAAAAGAATTAAGCAAGAATCTTGGCAACAACGCCAGCGCCAACCGTGCGGCCACCTTCGCGGATGGCAAAGCGCAAGCCTTCTTCCATCGCAATGGGGTTGATCAACTTCACAGTGATCGACACGTTGTCACCCGGCATCACCATCTCTTTGCCTTCTGGCAATTCGATCGCGCCTGTCACGTCCGTCGTACGGAAGTAAAACTGAGGACGGTAGTTGTTGAAGAAAGGCGTGTGACGGCCACCTTCGTCTTTGGACAAAACATAGATCTCGCCCGTGAAGTGGGTGTGCGGCTTGATCGAGCCGGGCTTGCACAGCACTTGGCCGCGCTCGACGTCTTCGCGCTTGGTGCCGCGCAGCAAGATACCGACGTTGTCACCGGCTTGACCTTGGTCCAGCAGCTTGCGGAACATCTCAACGCCCGTGCAAGTGGTCTTGACGGTGTCTTTGATACCCACGATTTCGATTTCTTCGCCGACTTTGACGATACCGCGCTCGATACGGCCGGTCACCACAGTGCCGCGACCCGAGATGGAGAACACGTCTTCCACGGGCATCAAGAATGCGCCGTCCACTGCACGCTCAGGTGTAGGGATGTAGTTGTCAAGGGCATCGGCCAGCTTCATGATGGCTTCTTCACCCAATGGGCCCTTGTCGCCCTCGAGGGCCAGCTTGGCTGAACCTTGGATGATCGGGGTGTCGTCGCCTGGGAAGTCGTACTTGGACAGCAACTCGCGCACTTCCATCTCGACCAGTTCCAACAACTCAGCGTCGTCCACCATGTCGCACTTGTTCAGGAACACGATGATGTAAGGCACGCCCACTTGACGGGCCAACAAGATGTGCTCACGGGTCTGGGGCATAGGGCCGTCAGCAGCAGAGCACACCAAAATGGCGCCGTCCATCTGGGCAGCACCCGTGATCATGTTCTTCACATAGTCAGCGTGGCCAGGGCAGTCCACGTGGGCGTAGTGACGGTTGGCCGTCTCGTACTCCACGTGGGCGGTGTTGATCGTGATACCACGGGCTTTTTCTTCGGGGGCAGCGTCGATCTGGTCGTACGCCTTGGCAGAACCGCCGAACTTCTGAGCCAACACGGTCGTGATGGCAGCAGTCAGGGTGGTCTTACCGTGGTCAACGTGACCGATGGTGCCCACGTTCACGTGGGGTTTGGTCCGTTCGAATTTCTCTTTTGCCATATCTTCAACTCCGAAAAGTAGTGGTCAACAACCAAGACAGAGGGCGCACAACTTGCATTGCGCGCCCCAAAACTGGTGCCCTTGGCGGGAATCGGACCCGCGACCTCTCCCTTACCAAGGGAGTGCTCTACCACTGAGCCACAAGGGCGAAACTTCTGACAAACTCACCGGCAAATTGGAGCGGGAAACGGGAATCGAACCCGTGTCATTAGCTTGGAAGGCTAAGGTTCTACCATTAAACTACTCCCGCACTGATTGCACCGCACGAGTGGATGCGATGCCAATGCTTGGAACCATTTCCAATTGCTCAATCAAGCCGACTTTCGCCAGTTTGCTGGTGGAGGAGACTGGATTCGAACCAGTGTAGGCGTAAGCCAACAGATTTACAGTCTGCCCCCTTTAGCCACTCGGGCACCCCTCCAGAAGCGAGTCTTAGATTATGCCATCTTTTTGTGACTGAGCGCAAGATCACGCCGAACTTTTCACCAAGCGATGGCGTTTCTACCGATTTGCGCTGCAAAAAGCTGGGCGCTGGCGAAATGCCCGCAACCTATAAATGGCAAGGGCTGGCGCATGGCCGACAGTGGCGAGGGGTGATTGGCCTGAAGGATCAAATGTTTTGACGAGCCCGGGACCGCATCCAGTATTTTTTTCTTGGCTTGCGCATGGGCGCCCCACAACATGAACACGACGGGCCTGGGGCTTTGGGCCACAGCGGTGGTCAAGGCATCGGTCAACACCTCCCAGCCCCAACCGGCGTGGCTGCCCGCCTGGCCCGCCTCCACAGTCAAACAGGTGTTGAGCAGCAAAACGCCCTGCTGGGCCCAGCGCACCAGCGACCCGTCAGCGGAGGGTGGCACACCAAGGCTCTGCTGAAGCTCCTTGAAGATGTTGCGCAAACTGGGGGGAATGCGCACCCCGGGTGCCACCGAAAAAGCCAAGCCATGCGCCTGGCCCGGACCATGGTAAGGGTCTTGTCCCAGTATGACGACACGGACTTGGTCCAGGGGCGTCAAGCTCAAGGCCTTGAAAGGCTCTGCGGGGTAAATGGTTTGCCCCGCCGACAAAGCCTGGAGAAGGCGCGAGGACAAAGCCCGTCCAGACTCACTGCCCAAGAAGCCCTGCACGAGCGGGCCCCAGCCCGCATCCAACGCCGAGAGGTCTGGCGGCCAGTGGGCCAATCGATCGCCCCCCAGGGGGGCCAAGGGGGAATCCCCCAGATCCAGCGATTGCTGGGCCACGCCGATGGGCATCAGGCAAAGAGCTTGGCCAAGGCCTCACCCGGCTCGTCCGCACGCATGAAGGCCTCGCCCACCAAAAAGGCATGGACCTTGGCCTCGCGCATGCGGCGAACATCGTCGGGCGTTTGAATCCCGCTTTCGGTGACCAACAGGCGATCGGCAGGCACATCGGGCAACATGTCCAAGGTGGTCTGCAATGACACCTCAAATGTTTTCAAGTTGCGGTTGTTGATGCCGACAAGGCGCGTTTTGAGTTTCAGTGCACGCTCAAGTTCGGCGCGGTCATGCACTTCGACCAAGACCGCCATGTCCAAGCTGCGGGCTACGGCCTCCATGTCGGCCATCTGGGCATCGTCCAAGCAGGCTGCAATGAGCAAAATCGCATCGGCCCCCATGGCGCGGGCTTCATAGATTTGGTAGGCATCGATCATGAAGTCTTTGCGCAACACAGGCAGGTCGCAACTGGCGCGGGCCTGCTTCAAGAAATCGACGCTGCCCTGAAAAAATTGCTTGTCGGTCAACACCGACAAGCAGGCTGCACCGAATTCGGCATAGCTCTGAGCGATATCGGCCGGAATGAACTCGGCCCGCAAAACGCCTTTAGAAGGACTGGCTTTTTTGATTTCTGCGATCACGGCAGCTTGCCCAGCGGCGATCTTGGCGCGCATGGCGCCTTCAAAGTCTCGGGTCAACACACGGCTTTCGGCATCGGCTCGGACCACATCCAAGGGCTTGTGCCTGAGCGCAGCAGCCACTTCTTCGCGCTTGACCGCCACAATTTTGTCCAAGATGTCACTCATGATTTGCTTTCTGTCCGAGCTCCGAGGCTCCGAGGGGGGAATTCAAAATGGCTCAAGCCGTCTTCTGGCCAAAGGCCACAAACTGCGCCAGCTTGGCCTTGGCCGCGCCCGATTCAATGGCCATCTTGGCGCGTGCGAGTCCGTCGGCGATGCTGCTGGCCACATTGGCCGCATACAAGGCTGCGCCGGCATTGATCATGACGATGTCACGCGCCGCGCCAGGCTGATTGTCCAACACGCTGCGCAGCATGGCCATCGACTGCTCAGGTGTATCGACCTTCAGCGCACGGTTGCTGGCCATGGTCAACCCAAAGTCTTCGGGATGGATTTCGTATTCGGTGATCTGGCCGTTTTTCAATTCGCCCACCAAAGTGGTCGCACCTAAGCTGATCTCGTCCATGCCATCGCGCCCATAGACCACCACCGCGTGTTCAGCGCCCAAACGTTGCAGGGCGCGCACCTGAATGCCCACCAAATCGGAGTGGAACACGCCCATCAGAATATTGGGCGCGCTGGCGGGATTGGTCAGCGGCCCCAGGATGTTGAACATCGTGCGCACGCCAAGTTCCTTGCGCACAGGCGCCACGTTTTTCATGGCAGGGTGGTGGTTGGGCGCGAACATGAAGCCAATGCCCACCTCTTCAATCGAGCGGGCAATTTGCTCAGGCGACAAATGGATGTTGCCACCCAAAGCCTCCACCACATCGGCGCTGCCGGATTTGCTGCTGACGCTGCGGCCACCGTGTTTGGCCGTTTTGGCGCCCGCGGCAGCGGCCACAAACATGGCGCAAGTCGAGATGTTGAAGGTGTGGGCACCGTCTCCGCCTGTGCCCACGATGTCCACCAAGTGGGTGGGGTCGGCCACATGCACCTTGGTGGAAAATTCGCGCATCACCTGCGCAGCGGCGGTGATTTCGCCAATGGTCTCTTTTTTAACGCGCAAACCTGTCAGCAATGAAGCCATCATGACAGGTGACAACTCGCCATTCATGATCATGCGCATGATGTGCAGCATTTCGTCATGAAAAATTTCACGGTGCTCGATGGTGCGCTGCAGCGCTTCCTGGGGGGTGATGGGCATGGCTTCGTCCTGGTGGAGATGGGTATTCAGTAAATTCCTGACGGGGATGATCCCGTGCCATTGGCCGCCAAAGGCTGGGCCATGAAACGGCGAATGCAAGCGATGGCGAAGTCGACGCCTTCAGCGTCCACATCCAGGTGCGTCACAAAACGCAGACCGATCAAACCTGTGGCCAAAACACCTTGGGCCTTGAGTTCGGCCAACAAAGCAGGGCCTCGGCCATCGGCCACGTCCACAAACACGATGTTGGTTTGCGCAGAACGCACGCTCAGGCCCGGCAAGCCTTGCAAGCCCTGAGCCAGCCGCTGGGCTAAAACATGGTCATCGGCCAATCGGTCGATGTGGTGGTCCAAGGCGTGCAAAGCGGCAGCGGCCAAAATGCCAGACTGGCGCATACCGCCACCCAACACCTTGCGCCAACGAAGTGCTTTTTCAATCAGTTCACGAGAGCCACACAAGGCGGAGCCCACCGGTGCGCCCAAGCCCTTGCTGAAGCACACGGACACGCTGTCGAAGTGGTCCACGATGCGGCGCACGCTGGCCGTGACCGGATCCCCCTCGGCCTGAGCCACGGCTGCGTTGAACAGCCGTGCCCCGTCCAGATGCACAGCCAAGCCGTGCTGCCGGGCCAAGGCTGTGGCTTGTGCCAAATAAGCCTGCGACATGGGATGGCCGTTCCAGGTGTTTTCCAGCGCCAGCAGGCGGGTTCGTGCAAAGTGGCAGTCCATCGGTTTGATGGCTGCAGCGATGTCGGCCAGCGACATTTCGCCCACGCTGTTTTGCGCCAGGGGCTGCGGCTGGATGCTGCCCAGCACGGCCGCCCCCCCGCCTTCGTAGCGGTAGGTGTGGGCGTTTTGGCCCACGATGTACTCGTCGCCCCGGTCGCAATGCGCCATCAAAGCGCAAAGGTTGCTCTGCGTGCCCGTGGGCATGAAGAGGGCCGCTTCTTTGCCAGTGATCTGCGCGATGCGTTCTTGCAAAGCGTTGACCGTGGGGTCATCGCCAAACACATCGTCGCCCAGAGGCGCGCTCAACATGGCCTGCCGCATGGCGGCGGTGGGCTGGGTTACGGTGTCGCTGCGCAGGTCAATCATGGCCGCTCCAAAAAGTTCTTGAGCATGGCATGGCCGTGCTCGGTCAAGATGGATTCTGGGTGAAACTGCACGCCTTCGATGTCCAGTTCGGTGTGGCGCACACCCATGATCTCGCCGTCGTCGGTCCAGGCGGTGACTTTCAGACAAGGCGGGCAAGTGGCCCGCTCAATGGCCAGAGAGTGGTAGCGGTTCACGGTGAACTGCTGGGGCAGGCCCGCGAATACGCCGTCTTGCGTGGTGCGGATGACACTGGTCTTGCCGTGCATCAATTCCTGCGCCCGAACGATCTTGCCGCCGAAGGCTGCGCCAATGCTTTGGTGCCCCAGGCAAACGCCCAAAATAGGCAATTGCCCCGAAAAATGTTGAATGGCTGCCACCGAAATGCCAGCCTCAGCCGGCGAACACGGCCCGGGCGAGATCACCAAACGGTCCGGCTGACGTGCAGCGATGCCCGCCAAAGTGATCTCGTCGTTGCGAAAGACTTCAACTTCAGCCCCCAGCTCACCGAAATACTGCACGATGTTGAAGGTGAAAGAGTCGTAGTTGTCGACCATCAGGAGTTTGATTTTTTTCGCCATGATCACTCCAAGCCTTCTTCGACCAATTCGCTGGCCCGCAACAAGGCACGCGCCTTGTGCTCGGTTTCGCGCCACTCCATTTCGGGCACCGAATCGGCCACCACCCCGGCTGCGGCCTGCACGTAAAGCATTTGGTCCTTGATGACCGCAGTGCGAATCGCAATGGCCACGTCCATGTCACCGGCATAACTGATGTAACCGCAGGCCCCACCGTAAATGCCGCGCTTGACGGGCTCGAACTGGTCGATCAACTCCATGGCGTGGACTTTGGGCGCGCCCGTCAAGGTGCCCGCCGGGAAGGTGGCTTTGAGCACGTCCATGTTGCTCATGCCTTTGTTGAGCAGGCCTTCGACGTTGCTCACGATGTGCATGACGTGGCTGTAGCGCTCGACCACAAAGGCCTCGGTCACTTTGACCGAGCCGATCTGGGCGATGCGGCCAATGTCGTTGCGCGCCAGGTCGATCAGCATCACATGCTCGGCCCGCTCTTTGGGGTCGGTGATCAACTCTTGCTCGGCGGCCTTGTCTTTTTCGGGGGTAGCGCCGCGTGGGCGTGTGCCCGCCAAAGGGCGGATGATGACTTTGGCGCCTTCTTCGGTCTGCTCTTGGCGCACCAAAATTTCGGGGCTGGCCCCAACGACATGGAAGTCGCCGAAGTTGTAGAAATACATGTAGGGGCTGGGATTGAGCGACCGCAGCGCACGGTACAAAGACAAGGGGCTTTCTGTGTAGCGCTTCTTGATGCGCTGACCGACCTGCACCTGCATGAAGTCGCCCCCGGCAATCAGCTCCTTGGCTTTTTCTACGGCAGCGATGTAATCGGCCTTGGCAAAGTCGCGCTCAGCCGGGTAAGACTGGCTGGGTTTGACCACCGGCGCACTGACCGAGTATTTGAGCTGCTCTTTCAGATCGCGCAGGCGCTTTTTGGCACCCACATAAGCCTCGGGCGTACCCGGGTCCGCGTAGACGATGAGGTAAAGCTTGCCCGAAAGGTTGTCGATCACCGCCAGCTCTTCGCACTGCAGCAGCAAGATGTCGGGCGTGCCCAAAGTGTCTGGCGGACAGGTTTTTTCGAGTTTTTTCTCGATGTACCGCACCGCGTCATAACCGAAATAGCCTGCCAAACCACCGCAAAAGCGTGGCAAACCGGGTCTCAAGGCCACCTTGAAACGCTTTTGGTACTGGTCGATGAAATCCAGCGGGTTGCCGGTAGCGGTCTCGGTGATGACCCCGTCTCGCACCACCTCGGTCTTGGCCTCAGCGCCAAATCCGCTGGCGCGCAGCAAAGTGCGGGCGGGCAAGCCGATGAAGCTGTAGCGCCCAAAACGCTCGCCGCCCACCACCGATTCGAGCAAGAAGCTGTATTGGCCGTTGTCCTTGGTGTGGGCCAGCTTCAGGTAAAGCGACAGGGGGGTTTCCAGGTCCGCAAAGGCCTCCAGCATGAGGGGAATGCGGTTGTAGCCTTGGCTGGCCAGGCTTTTGAATTCAAGTTCGGTGATCACAGGCTTAAGCCTCCAAAGCGCTCAGCAACCTCGTGCGAGGTGCTTTTCATTCATCCAGTTGCCCCGTCATCTTGCGGATGACGCTGGGCGCGGGTGGCGGGCAAGGCCGCACGGTCGATGGGGTCAGGCTGGCCGACGCCAGGGCCAGGCTCCCCGGCCTTCCGCAGGGGAATGGCTCGGCAGGCAGGCTGCGCTGGAATGACGATGGAGGGTACGCATGGTGTTGGAAGTGTAGCAAAGCCTTGAGGACCCTTGGATGCCTCGAGGACAACCCCTTTCTGCGAACGCTCAGACGGTCAAAAGTGCAGGCAGGTCGGCCAAGCTGTCCAACCAGGCCACAGCTGGTGTGTCTTGAACGGGTTGGCCATGGTTGTAACCATAAGTCACCAGCACCACCGGGCAGCCTGCGGCGTGTGCGGCTTGGGCATCGTTGCTGGAGTCGCCCACCATCAAGGTGCGCGCCACGGGGCTGCCCAAGGCTTCACAGGTTTTCAAGATGGGCAAAGGGTCGGGCTTTTTGCGCTCAAAACTGTCGCCACCAAACACGGGGCCAAAGTAGTGCGTTAAACCCTTGTCTTTCAACAAGGCTTGCGCAAAAGCCAAGGGCTTGTTGGTCAGGCACGCCATCGGCACGTTTTGAGTCGCCAAATGGTTGAGGACCTCCAGCACGCCGGGGTAGACGTCAGCGAATTGGCCATTGATGGCCAAGTAGTGGTGCTGGTAACGCAGCCAAGCGCGGTCAAACAAGGCGTCTACCGTCAAAGCGGCACAGGCTTGCCCCACCCCTTTGACTTCAGGCCTGGCGATTTGATGCGCCAGCAGGCTGCGAATCAGGTGCTCCGACCCTTTGCCAATGGTTTGCGCAATCAGCGCATCCGATACTGGGGGTAAATCCAGATCGGCCATGGTCCGGTGCAGGGCCACCTGAAAATCACCCAAGGTGTGCACCAAGGTGCCGTCCAGGTCAAAAATAACGGCGTCAATCTGCGTCAAATCCTGCAAAGTTTGCATCGCACCCAAGCCCATTCAACCCAAAGCCACGCGCATCTGGTCGATCACGGCCTTGTAATCGGGCTTGCCGAAAATGGCACTGCCCGCCACAAAGGTGTCGGCCCCTGCGTCGGCCACGCGGCGGATGTTGTCGGTTTTGATGCCACCGTCCACTTCTAGGCGAATGTCTCGGCCGCTGCGCTCGATCCATTGGCGCGCCAACGCCACTTTGCGCAAGGCCGAATCGATGAAACTCTGACCGCCAAAGCCGGGGTTCACGCTCATGATCAGGATCAGGTCGATCTCGTCGATGGTCCACTCCAACACGTCGAGCGGCTCGGCCGGATTGAATACCAATCCCGCCTTCACGCCCTTGGATTGGATGGCTTGGATGCTGCGGTGAACATGCCCGCTGGCGTCGGGGTGGAAACTGATGAGGTCCGCTCCGGCTTCGGCAAAAGACGCGGCCAGGGCATCCACTGGCGAGATCATCAAATGCACATCAATCGGCACGGCCACACCCGCAGCCGTTTTGGCGTGGGGCTTGAGCGCTTGGCAGATCATGGGCCCGAAGGTGAGGTTGGGCACGTAATGGTTGTCCATCACGTCGAAATGGATCCAGTCGGCGCCAGCGTCGATGACGCTTTTGACTTCGTCGCCCAAGCGCGCGAAATCAGCCGAGAGAATGGAAGGGGCAATTCGGTAGGTCGTCGTCATTTCAGAATTGTCGCAGTTAACATCGCCCCATGTCTGCTTACAACGTTCAAATCGATGTCGTGCCCCAATATGTGGCCGATCAAAGCAAGCCCTTGCAAGAGGTTTTTGCCTTTGCTTACACCGTCACGGTAACCAACACCGGCCAAGTGCCGGTGCAATTGATCTCCCGTCACTGGGTCATTCAAGACGAGCGCGGGCACTCTGAAGAGGTCAAAGGTTTGGGCGTTGTGGGTCAGCAGCCTCTGCTGCGGCCGGGTGAATCCTTTCAATACAGCAGCGGTTGCCGTTTGCGCGCGCCCAGTGGGACCATGGGCGGCAGTTATTTCTTTGTAGCAGAAGATGGTCACCGCTTCGATGCGGCGATCGGCACCTTCGTTTTGGAATCGTCCAACTCGATGCCTGCGGGCCGTACGCTGCACTGAGCCTTCCCTCTGAAGTTGCGGTTAAGCTCATGGGCATGGGTGAATTTGAGCTGATTGAGCGCTACTTCAAACGGCCTTCGCGGCAAGCCGCTGTTGGCATTGGCGACGACTGCGCGATTTGGACGCCCCGCCCTGGCTACCAATTGGCTTTTTCTGCCGACATGCTGGTGGAGGGCCGTCACTTTTTACCGACCGTGAACCCGCAGCTTTTAGGTCACAAAGCTTTGGCCGTGAACCTGAGCGATTTGGCCGCGTGCGGTGCGACACCTCGCGCTTTTTTGCTGTCGTTGTCATTGCCCCGCGCCGATGAAGCTTGGCTATCGGGGTTCTCTCAGGGCCTGCTGGCTTTGGCCGATGCGCAGGCCTGTGAGTTGATCGGTGGCGACACCACTCAAGGCCCTTTGAACATCGCCATCACCGTCATGGGCGAAACGCCGCTAGGGCAAGCCATTTTGCGCAGGACAGCGCAAGCAGGGGACGATGTTTATGTCAGCGGTCATTTGGGCGATGCCCGCTTGGCTCTGGAAGTTTTTCGGGGCAACTTGAACGTCCCGCAGGCTGTGTTTGAAGTGGCCAGGGCCCGCATGGAAAAACCCACGCCGCGGACTGCCTTAGGTGCCTCCTTGCGCGGCATCGCCAGTGCCATGGCCGATGTCAGCGATGGGCTGCTGGGTGATTTGGGACATATCCTGAAAGCCAGCGGTGTTGGCGCTCAGCTGAGTTTGCAGCAGCTTTCGGGGCTGATGCTCACCCGCGACGACTGGGACTGCCCCCGTGAATGCGGGCTGCGCTGGGTGCTTTCTGGCGGTGACGATTACGAACTGGTGTTCACAGCCTCTCCGAATGCGCAGCACGCCGTTGAAGCGGCAGCATTGAGCACTGGGACACGCGTGACGCGCATCGGCCGCGTCACCGAAGACCCCCATTTGCTGCTGGTGGATGACAACGGGGATGTTGTGCCCCATGACTTCCGTTCTTTTGACCATTTCGCATGACGATGAGCGGACCCACGATCACCACGGACGACACGGTCCAGCTGGCGCCCGTGCGCGCGACGGCTGCATTCATGCTCAAGCACCCGGCCCATGCGATCGCTTTGGGTTTTGGCTCGGGCCTGTCGCCCAAAGCCCCAGGCACTGTGGGCAGTTTGTGGGGGTGGGCTTCGTGGTTGCTCATTCAACACAGCTTGTCTTTGCCTTTGAAGGCTGCTTTGATCGGCACCGCCATCCTTTTGGGCTGGTGGGCCTGCACGGTCACAGCCAGAAACCTGCGCGTGAGCGACCCTGGCGCGATTGTCTGGGATGAAATTGTGGCCATGTGGCTGATTTTTTTCATCCTCGCCCCCTCCAGCTTCACAGGACAACTGGTGGCGTTTGTGTTGTTTCGTTTTTTCGATGCCGTGAAACCAGGTCCGGTGGCTTGGGCCGACGGCTTGTTCAAGGGCTTGGGATGGCGCGGCGGCTGGGGCATCGTCTTTGACGACCTGGTCGCTGCCTTTTGCACCCTTTTTGTCATCGCCCTTTGGAGGTCATTTGTATGACGGATGTGACTTCTCTTTTAGCGGACCGACTGACTTCATTGAAATGGATGATGTCCACCGCCGAAAGCTGCACAGGCGGTTTGATGGCGGCCCACTGCACCGATTTGCCGGGCTCCAGCCGGTGGTTTGAACGCGGTTTTGTGACCTACTCGAATGCGGCCAAGACCGATTTACTGGGCGTCCGTCCGGAAGTCATCGCTGCCGAAGGCGCTGTCAGCGAGGCCGTTGCCCGCGCCATGGCACTGGGCGCTGTTTACAGAACACCCGCCCGAGTCTCGGTGGCCGTCACAGGCATTGCCGGCCCTGATGGTGGAAGCCCCGACAAACCCGTGGGCACCGTCTGGCTGGCTTGGTGCATCGACGGCCAGGTTCACGCTGAACGGCAGAACTTTGCGGGCGATCGCCAAAGTGTGCGCCAAGCCACTGTTGCATGGGGATTGCAAGGGCTCCTGCTCAGGCTACCCTCGCGAACGGCCTGAACACCCGGTACATGCGCCGTATGCATTGAGCCAGCGGCATCAAAAAACCCGCTGAAAAGCGGGTTTTTTGAGGGTTGCAAGACCTTGATCAGGCCTGCTGAAGGAAATCAGGCTGCTGCGAGCCAATATCCTGCATTGAAAGGGCTGCTCATGCGCAGCGCCAAAGGCGAGACATCCACCAACTTGTCGGTGGGCATCTTTTCGCCTTCTTCGACCGACTCGGCCATGGCGGCGTCCTCGGTTTGTGCCTCAATCGCCCGTCCTGCTTGGCTGTTTTGCGCAGAACGGGCTACAGAAAAGAATAGAAGCATCGGAAGGGTACCTTCCTGTCTCCCCAAAAATCGGCTGTGTCGCGGAAGATGTCCAGCAATTGCTCGCGGGCTTCTTTGTCGAATTTCACGTGGGCCGGAATCTGCTCCAACACCACAATGAAACCAGGCTGTGGGCCCGATTTGTGCAATGGGTCCGTCATGCAGTCGTAAAGCGCATCAAAGTTTTTGCCGAAATGCGATGGCAAAGTGAATTGCGCACCGATCAAATCCAGCACATCTTGTTTGCTCTGGGCTTCTGCCAAGTTGGCGTACAAAAAGTGATGCCCCAATCCTTGGGCGGCTTCCTGCAAGTCGCTCACGCGGTAAGCGCGAATCGACTGCACGATGTTTGACCGCACGCCCTTCAGGGGCGCCTCTTGGTCATGGCGTGTCAGCGTGTCCATCTCCGTGGTCTTTCTCAAGCAAAAATCAAGGTCGGTCAACCATCATGCGAAAACTCGCGTAATGGTCTTGTGTGTAATAACAGGCTTTCGGCTCTGCCGGCACGGGTCCGCCGCAAACAATGCGACGGGCACCACGGCTGCGCTCTCCAGGGGTCTTGACGGTGTACTCGCGGTAAAAACCGCGATCTTGACGAGGCAAAAGCCGCTCACGGTTGCCAAAAACAGTCCCGTCCTTTTCGTAGGGAAAAGGACCACCCTTTCGAATGGTTTGGTAAGTTTCTTGCGCTTCGCGGGGCAGATCGGCCACCAACACGGTGGCCAAGCTCGTCACCTCTACAGGCTGTTTGGCGTGCACCAAAACAGTGCAAGCCATCCAAACAAGGCCCATCAGCACTGCCAACCAGTGCTGGCGGAACACCCATTGTTGGGCCACCTTCATGAGTACACCTTTCAGGAACCTCCGGGTTTACCCGAAAACTCGAAGGCGCTAGTGTGCGACAAGTGCGACAAAAATGCAAGCGAAAGCCCAATAATCAGGCCAAAGTATCTTGGGTATTTTTACCGCATGTGAGGACACACTCCCATTCAGGCTCTTATCTGGCGGCGTTGGCGTCTGCCACGGTCAAAGCGGTCATGTTCACAATCCGGCGCACGGTCGTGCTGGGCGTCAAAATATGAACAGGTTTGGCTGCACCCAGCAAAACGGGGCCCACTGCAATGTTGCCGCCCGCAGCGGTTTTGAGCAAGTTGTAGGCGATGTTGGCGGCGTCAATATTCGGCAAAACCAACAAGTTGGCATCCCCAATCAAGGTGCTGTTGGGCATGATGGCATGGCGTGCCGCGGCGTCAAGCGCCACATCGCCATGCATTTCACCGTCCACTTCAAGCCACGGGGCCTTCTGGCGCAACAGCTCCAACACATCGCGCATTTTGACGGCGCTGGGTTGGTTAGACGACCCAAAATTGGAATGCGACAACAAGGCTGCTTTGGGTTGAATGCCAAAACGGCGCATTTCTTCGGCCGCCATGATGGTGAATTCGGTCAATTGCTCAGCAGTAGGGTCGTAATTGACGTGGGTGTCGACCATGAAGACTTGACGCCCAGGCAACATCAAACCGTTCATACAGGCAAAAGTATGGACGCCTGAACGTTTGCCGATGACTTGGTCGATGTAGTTCAGGTGCATCGGGTTGGTGCCCCATGTCCCGCAGATCATGCCGTCCACATCGCCTTTTTGCAGCAACATGGCGCCAATGAGCGACAAACGGCGACGCATTTCGATCTTGGCCATTTGCTGGGTGATGCCCTTGCGTTCGGTCATGCGGTGGTAAGTCTGCCAAAAATCACGGTACCGGTGGTCATCTTCAACGTTGACCACGTCGTAATCCAGCTCCTCCCGCAAGCGCAGACCAAATTTTTCAATGCGCTCGGCAATCACGGCAGGCCGGCCAATCAAAGTGGGGCGCGCAATGCCCTCGTCCACCACGATCTGCGAGGCACGCAAAACCCGCTCTTCTTCGCCTTCGCTGTAAGCAATGCGCTTTTTCAAGGCGCGCTTAGCCGCCGTGAAGATCGGCTTCATCATGGTGCCCGAGGCATAAACAAAACCTTGCAGGCTCTCCCGGTAAGCGTCCATGTCTTTGATGGGCCGCAAAGCCACACCGCTGTCGGCCGCGGCCTGCGCGACGGCAGGGGCGATTTTGATCATCAAGCGCGGATCAAACGGCTTGGGGATCAAGTACTCGGGGCCAAACGCCAAGGGCTCGCCCACGTAGGCCGCAGCCACCACTTCGCTTTGCTCGGCTTGGGCCAGTTCCGCGATCGCGTGGACAGCGGCGATTTCCATCTCCAGGGTGATGGTCGAAGCACCCGCATCCAGAGCGCCCCTGAAGATGTAGGGGAAACACAGGACGTTGTTGACCTGATTAGGGTAATCGGTGCGGCCCGTGGCCATGATGGCGTCATCGCGCACGGCCTTGACGTCTTCGGGATTGATCTCGGGGTTGGGGTTGGCCAGCGCAAAAATCAAGGGTTTGGCGGCCATGGACTTGACCATGTCTTGCTTGAGAACGCCACCCGCGGACAGCCCCAAGAACACGTCGGCGCCCGCAATGACTTGCGCCAAAGTGCGGTGCTCGGTTTTTTGCACAAACTGAATTTTGTCTTCGTCCATCAGCTCGGTGCGGCCTTCATAGACCACGCCGGCCAAGTCGGTCACCCAGATGTTTTCGCGCGGAATGCCCAGCTTGACCAAAAGGCCCAAGCAAGCCAGTGCCGCAGCGCCCGCGCCCGAAGTCACCAGTTTGATTTGTTTGGGGTCTTTGCCAACGACCTTGAGGCCGTTCAAGATGGCGGCGCCCACCACAATGGCGGTGCCATGCTGGTCATCGTGAAAGACCGGGATCTTCATGCGCTCACGCAACTTGCGCTCAATGTAGAAGCAGTCGGGCGCCTTGATGTCTTCGAGGTTGATGCCTCCAAAGGTGGGCTCCAACGAAGCGATGATCTCGACCAACTTGTCCGGGTCTTTTTCGTTGATTTCAATGTCAAACACATCGATGCCGGAAAACTTCTTGAACAAAACCCCTTTGCCTTCCATGACGGGCTTGCTGGCCAGCGGGCCGATGTCGCCCAAACCCAGCACGGCGGTACCGTTGGTCACCACACCCACCAGGTTGCCACGGCTGGTGTATTTGAAAGCGTTGGCCGGGTCTTTGACGATTTCTTCACAAGGCGCAGCAACGCCTGGCGAATAGGCCAAAGCCAAATCGTGCTGGTTGACCAGTTGTTTGGTGGCGGCAATGGCCACCTTACCGGGGGTCGGAAACTCATGGTATTCGAGCGCCGCTTTGCGCAGTTGTGCGCGCTTTTCTTCGGCTTGAACCTTGTTGGTCATGGATGTGCTCCGCTTTGATAATTTGCCAGTGGACTGCTGGGGTTCAGCAGCCTTCGTCTGTCCGTTAGAACACATGGGTGTGCGTGTCTGTACGGTGGTCTTTTCATTGTAGGCCCCGGATTAGGGGGTTAAGACTGCGTAAATCTGCGTAGCAAGTGAGTTGGCTTTTGACTTTTGGGCACAAATGGCGCAGATCAACGCCTGTGTTTCCAGGCTTTGTGTTGCAAAGCCTGGGCGATGCTGACCGATCGGTGGCCCTGTACCACCTGAAACGGATCGCCCGCCTTCAGCGTTCCCGGCTTGTCCACCGCCAAATAAAACCCGCTACGCCCACTGTCCACCATGTCTTTGGCAGCGCCAGCGTAACCCATGACCGCGTTGAACTTGCCGCAAGGCTCGCGAGGCTGTGTCACACGCAAAACCACATCGCCAAAGTCCAGGCAGTCGCCCACGAAAAGGTCTTGTTCCAGCACGCCTTGCAAGCTCAGGTTTTCACCCAGATAACCAGGTGACAAGGTTTCCTCAAACATCGTCGCGCCATGGATTTGGCGTTGCGCCTGCCACCAAACCAGATGTTCAGAAGGCAGGGCGTAAACCGCTTTGCTCAAGCCGCCATGCACCGACAAGTCGGCCTGATCGTCACCCGCCAGCCCCAAAGTCCCCACCTCGACAGGGCCATAAACAAGGGTTTTGCCAATGGCCGACACCCGTTTGCGCCCACCCACCATCAGCGGGCGCACTTGGCCGGTCTGAATGGAGAGCACCGTGCCCGACAAAACGTGCGGGGAACTCGGCGGCATGGGCGCTTCAGCCTCGCATCAAGGCTTCGATCTCGTCGGCCTTGACGGGTACGCCGCGCGTGATCAGCTCGCACCCCGTGGCGGTGACGATGGCATCGTCCTCGATGCGGATGCCGATGTTGTGGAACTTCTCAGGCACGCCCGGGGCGGGGCGCACATACAAGCCCGGCTCGATGGTCAACACCATACCCGGCTGCAAGATGCGGCTGGGGCGGTCCTTGATCAGCTCGCCGCTCAGCGGGTCTTTGCGCTCACTGAACTGGCCCACCTGCGAAGGTTCGACATAGCTGCCGCAGTCGTGCACGTCCATGCCCAGCCAGTGGCCAGTGCGGTGCATGTAAAACTGGAAATAACTGCGGTTGGCGATCACGTCTTGCGCATTGCCGACCTTGTTCTTGTCGAGCAAGCCAACATCCAAGAGCCCCTGCGCCAGCACGGCCACGGTGGCCTCGTGCGGATCGACAAAGCGGGCACCTGCTTTGGTGGCGGCCACGGCTGCGTCTTGTGAAGCCAGCACCAGGTCATACAGAGTACGTTGCGGACCGGTGAATTGGCCGTTGGCCGGGAAGGTGCGGGTGATGTCGCTGGCGTAGCCGTCCAACTCGCAACCCGCGTCGATCAACACCAAATCGCCATCGCGGATCAAGGCGGTGTCGGCGCGGTAATGCAGCACACAGGCATTGGCGCCGCCAGCGACGATGGAGCCGTAAGCGGGGTATTGCGAGCCGTTTTGGCGAAATTCGTGCAACAACTCGGCATCCAGGTGGTATTCGCGCACGTCTTGGCCCGCACGCAGCATGGCCGCGCTGCGCTGCATGGCGCGGATGTGGGCGCGGGCGCTGATGGCGCTGGCCCGGCGCATGATGTCCTGCTCGTGCGCGTCTTTGACCAAGCGCATCTCGTCGAGCAGGCTGCACAAATCGCGCTGCTGCTCAGGACACAGTGCGCCATAGCGCACCCGTGCGCGCACCGACTGCAAGCAACCGGCCACCAGACTTTCCAGCCCAGCGTGGATGGCAAACGGGTACCAAACGGTGCTGCGGTTTTCAAGCAACTTGGGCATGTGCGCGGCCATCTCGCCGATGGGCAAAGCTCTGTTCACGCCCAAAGCAGCGGGCGCAGCCTCTGGCCCCAAGCGGATGCCGTCCCAAATTTCGCGCTCGAGGTCTTTGGGCTGGCAAAACAAAGTGCACTCGCCTTCGGCTGTGATCACCAGCGTGGCATGCGGCTCGGTGAAACCGGTCAGGTAATAAAAGTAACTGTCGTGCCGGTACAGGTAATCGCTGTCCCGGTTGCGCTGGCGCTCGGGCGCGGTAGGGATGATGGCAATGCCGCCCGAGCCCAGTTGGGCAGCCAGGCGAGCGCGGCGGTCGGCGTAGAGTTTGGACGTGTTCATGGCAGTTAGGGTATTGGGTTAGGTCAAGAATGGTGCAAGCTTAATGGGGCTTAATGCGGCGGGGCCAAATTCAGGTCACATCGGAGGCATTCAATTGCGCCAGCCGCTCGGGGGTGCCCACATCGGCCCAGGCGCCGGCGTACACCTCGCCCGTGACCTGCCCCCGGTCCATGGCGTCGCGCAGCAAGGGGGCCAGCGCCAGGGCGATGCCCTCTGGGTTACCCGGCGGCAGGCCAGAAGCGGCAAAAAAAGATTTTTTGTACAGCGCGATGGTGCTGAAAGTGTATTGGCAAGCCTCAGCGCCTTTGGGCAGGTTGAGCACTTGCCCTGTGGGCGACAAGCCAAAATCGCCGCCCGGGTTGTGTGCAGGGTTGGGCACCAACCACAGGTGGGCCAAAGCCGTGCTGGCGGCAAAACGCCGAACAGACTCTGGGGCGAAGACAAAATCCGGCGCGAACACATCGCCAGCCACCACCCAGAACACCTCGGCCAAGTGCGGCAAGGCGCGCACAATCCCGCCCGCAGTTTCAAGCGCATGGCCAAAATCTTGCCCTTCGTGCGAATAGGCGATCTCTACTTCGGGCAAGCCCGCCCACGTGATGCACTTGCCAAAGTGGGCAGGTATCTGTTCGCCCAACCACGCGGTATTGACCAACTGGCGGACACAGCCACCCCGGGCCAGCGCCTGCATGGGCCACTGCATGAGGGGCTGGCCGCGCACCTGCAACATCGGTTTGGGGGCAAGGTCGGTCAAGGGGCGCATGCGCTCGCCGCGTCCAGCGGCCAGCACCATGGCTTGAGCATCAAATGGTGACAACATGCCCCGGATATTGCCATGCCTCAGATGCTGATGGCTAAAGGCGCTCATGGGACATCCATGCATCGCCCGCGCGTTCTAAACTCTTTCATACAAGCCGTTCAATGCCCGATAAGTTGGACCCGAAAGAGCACCGCCATGACACGCCCCCTGCCCGCCGTGATTGCCGCCGCACAAAATGCCTCTCAACGCATGGCCGACCGCCACACCCCTTTTGTCATGAACGACTGGTATGTGGCCGCATTGGGCGAGGAAATCAAAGACCAACTTTTGGCCCGCACCTTGCTGGGCCGCCGATTGGTTTTTTACAGAACCAGCGACGGCCGCGTGGTGGCATTGGAAGATCGCTGCCCCCACCGCTCCATGCCCCTGTCGGCCGGCACCCTTGAACAAGACACCATCGTGTGTGGCTACCACGGCCTGCGTTTCAACCGCGAAGGCGACTGCATCGAAGTGCCCTCGCAAGCCAATTGCCCCCACAACATGGGCATCAGGGCTTACCGGACCCACGAACGCGGTGCGGTGGTCTGGATCTGGATGGGCGAGGAGAGCCAAGCCGACCTGAGCAAGCTGCCCGCGCAAGACTGGATGGAGCGCCCTGATTGGGAACGCTCACAAGGCTATTTGAGCCTGCAAGCGAGCTATGTGCGCCTGCACGAGAACCTGCTGGACTTGACGCATTTGAGCTTTTTGCACGCCAAAAGCTTTGGCACGCCCGATTACGCCAAAGCCGCATTTGAAACCGAAATCGGCGATGGCCAGTTCGCCTTGCTGCGCCAGGTGGTGCCAACCACGCTGCCCCCGGTGTGGGGTGTGCCCACCGGCCTGACCGGGCCAGGCCAGGCCGCCCGCATCGTGCGCTCCGAGTTCCGCAGCTTGGGCCTGCACGAAGTGTCGGTGCTGTTCTACGACTGCCATCTGCCCGAAACAGACCGCCCGCAGTTCCGCATCCGCACCGCGCACATGCCCACGCCCGAGACCGCCACCACGACGCACTACTTCATCGTGCACGGGCGAGACTTTGGGCTGGACGATCCCGGCACCACGCGCTTCATGCACGATCAACTCTTCGTGGCTTTTCAAGAAGACGTGGACGGTCTGGCGCTGCAAGAACAGGCCCTGGCCAACACGCCCGCCGAGGATTTGTACGAATTTTCGGTGGCCGCCGATGCGCCGGCCGTGGCCATGCGGCGATATGTGCTGGCCCGGCAGCAAAAAGAAAGTCAGTCCTGATCACCGCTTGCAGGGCCCATGCCGGACTGCGAGAGCCGGGTCAGCCGATGGACAACCGCTAAAATCACGGGTTTTCCAGAATACCTTCCCGGAGCTGCCCACATGGCAAACACACAGCAAATGGCCAATGCCATCCGCGCCCTCGCAATGGACGCTGTTCAACAAGCCAACTCCGGACACCCCGGCGCCCCCATGGGCATGGCCGACATGGCCGTCGCGCTGTGGGGCGATCACCTGCAACACAACCCCACCAACCCGCATTGGGCCAACCGTGACCGCTTTGTGCTGTCCAACGGCCACGGCTCCATGCTGATCTATTCGGTGCTGCACCTGACGGGCTACAAGCTGCCGATTGACGAGCTGAAGAACTTCCGTACCCTGCACAGCAAAACCGCCGGCCACCCCGAAGTGGGCGTGACCCCTGGCGTGGAAACCACCACCGGCCCGCTGGGCCAAGGCATCACCAACGCCGTGGGCATGGCCCTGGCCGAAAAAATGCTGGCCGCCGAGTTCAACAAGGACGGCCACCAGATCGTCAACCATCACACCTACGTGTTCCTGGGGGACGGCTGCCTGATGGAAGGCATCAGCCACGAAGCCGTGGCGCTGGCAGGCGCCTGGAAGCTGAACAAACTGGTGGCCCTGTACGACGACAACGGCATCTCGATCGACGGCCAAGTGGCCCCTTGGTTCATCGACAACACGCCCCAGCGTTTTGCCGCCTGTGGCTGGAATGTGATCGATGCGGTGGACGGCCACAACGCGGCCGCTGTTTCAAAGGCCATCGCTGCGGCCAAGCACAGCGCCGACAAGCCTACTTTGATCGTCTGCAAAACCGCCATCGGCAAAGGCTCGCCCAACCGCGCGGGCACCTCCAAAGC
Organism: Limnohabitans sp. Rim28; assembly: GCF_000293865.2. Lineage (GTDB taxonomy): Bacteria > Pseudomonadota > Gammaproteobacteria > Burkholderiales > Burkholderiaceae_C > Limnohabitans_A. The sequence goes on from NZ_ALKN02000006.1 coordinate 228,247, forward strand.
CCACGGCGAGCCATTGGGTGCGGAAGAAATCAAACTCACCCGCGAAGCCCTGGGCTGGACCGCTGAGCCCTTCAAAATCCCCAAAGCGGTCTATGCCGACTGGGATGCCAAAGTGGCCGGAAAAGCCCGCGAAGCCGAGTGGAACAAGGTCTTTGCCGCTTACAAAGCCGCCCATCCCGCGCTGGCCAAAGAGTTTGTGCGCCGCATGAAGGGCGACCTGCCCAAGAACTTCAACCAAGTGGCGTTTGACGCCATCGTGGCCGCCCACACCAAGGGCGAGACCGTGGCCAGCCGCAAGGCGAGCCAACTGGCCCTCGAAGCCTTCACCGCTGCCCTGCCTGAAATGCTGGGCGGCTCGGCCGACCTGACCGGCTCGAACCTGACCAACACCAAGAGCACGCCCGCCTTCCGCGTGGACTTGGCCGGTGACGTGGTCAAGACCGCTGAGGGACAGATCGGCCGTCACATCAACTACGGTGTGCGCGAATTCGGCATGGCCGCCATCATGAACGGCGTGGCGTTACACGGTGGTTACATCCCTTACGGCGGCACCTTCCTCACTTTCTCTGACTACTCGCGCAACGCCATCCGCATGGCCGCGCTGATGAAGCAGCGCGTGATCCACGTCTTCACCCACGACTCCATCGGCCTGGGCGAAGACGGCCCGACCCACCAGTCCATCGAGCACGCCGCCAGCCTGCGCCTGATCCCGGGTCTCGATGTATGGCGCCCCGCCGACACGGCCGAAACCACCGTGGCCTGGGCCGTGGCCCTGCAAAACGCCCACCGCCCATCGGCCCTGTTGCTGAGCCGCCAGAACCTGACTTACTCACCCAAGAGCGATCTGGGCGACATCAGCCGCGGCGCGTATGTGCTGGCAGAGCCCAGCGAAGTCGGCATGAAGAAAACCCATGGCGTGATCATCGCCACCGGCTCTGAAGTGCAACTGGCCATGGCCGCGCAAAAGTTGCTGGCCGAACGCAAGATCGGTGTGCGCGTGGTCTCCATGCCCAGCACCAACGTGTTTGACCGCCAAGACACCGACTACAAGCAAAGCGTGCTGCCCAAAGGCCTGCCCCGCGTCGCGGTGGAAATGGGCTCCACCGACGGTTGGTGGAAATACGGCTGCGCCGCCGTGGTCGGCATCGACACTTACGGCGAATCGGCGCCTGCGCCTGTGCTGTTCAAACACTTCGGCTTCACTGCCGAGAACGTGGCCGACACGGTCCACGCTGCATTGCTCAAGGCCTGACAAGGCCCACTGACCGGCACAGGGGATCAGGTTCTCGCAAGGATCCTGGTTTCCAATCCGGTGACGTAACGGTTTAGTAACTTCTCTCCCGAGGCTCTCACCATGACCATCAAGTTGGGTATCAACGGATTCGGCCGCATTGGCCGCCTGGCCCTGCGCGCCGCCCTCAAACACGGTTTTGACGACATCCAGGTCGTCGGCATCAACGACCCCAAGCCCGCCGACTACCTGGCCTACATGCTCAAGTACGACAGCGTGCACGGCCGCTTTGATGGCACGGTGGACTTCACCGAAGACACCCTGATCGTCAACGGCAAAAAGATCAAGCTCTCGCATGAGCGTGACGCACACAACCTGCGCTGGGGCGAGATGGGTGTGCACACCGTGCTCGAGTGCACCGGCCACTACCTGACCGAGCCCACCAGCCAGATGCACATCGCAGCCGGTGCGAAAAAGGTGGTGATCTCAGCCCCGTCCAAAGACAGCATCCCCATGTTTGTGTATGGCGTGAACCACAAGAAGTACGCTGGCGAAGCCATCGTGTCGAACGCGAGCTGCACCACCAACTGCCTGGCCCCCGTGGTGAAAGTGCTCAACGACAAATGGGGCATCAAGCGCGGCCTGATGACCACCGTGCATGCCGCCACCGCCAGCCAAATGACGGTGGACGGCTCCTCGCGCAAAGACTGGCGCGGCGGACGCGGCATCCTTGAAAACATCATCCCCAGCAGCACCGGTGCGGCCAAGGCCGTGGGGGTGGTGATCCCCGAGATCAAGGGCAAGATCACCGGCATGGCCTTCCGCGTGCCCACATCGGACGTGTCGGTGATTGACTTGACCGTGGAGCTGAGCAGCGATGCGAGTTACGCCGACATTTGCGCCGAAATGAAAGCGCAAAGCGAAGGCGCGCTCAAAGGCGTGCTGGGCTACACCGACGAAAAGGTGGTGTCCACCGACTTCCGTGGCGAACCCTGCGCCAGCGTGTTTGACGCCACCGCCGGCATTGCACTGGACAAAACCTTCGTCAAGATCGTGGCCTGGTACGACAACGAATGGGGTTACGCCAAGCAGTGCCTGGAGATGGTGCGGGTCGTCAACAAGAAGAAGTGATCTGCTTTTAGTCTGGCAGGTGCCTGCGGCAGACTCAGCTGCCGCAGG
>NZ_ALKN02000007.1 GCF_000293865.2 Limnohabitans sp. Rim28
GTTGGACCGTGCGCCAAGGTGTGGCGGGGGTGGTGCCCGGCAGTTGAAAAGACCCGCCGGTATACAAGGGTAACCCTTGAGTCATTTTTTGGGGTTGCACGGCTAAAATGAACCGATGCAAATAGAAACCCCGTCCGCGCCCAAAAAATCATTCAAAGTTCAGATGCTCGCTGCCCGCGAGGTCGCGATCATCCAGTCGGTCAACCGTTTGTTGGCTGAAAAAGGCTTTGATGCGATGACGGTGGACGAGGTCGCGGCGGAGGTGGGTATCGCCAAGGCCAGCCTGTACAAGCACTTCACCAGCAAAGAAGAGCTGGCCTGCGCCGCCATGGTCACCGCCATGCGCCGGGCGCAAGAAGTCATCCAAAGCACCGATGCCAGCTTGGCCCCGCTGGAAAAACTCAAATTCGTGACCCGCTGGACCATGACGCTCAAGCTGCAAGGCTTGATGCCCTCATTGCCCAGCCAAAACTCCAGCCTTCGCTCGACCCTCATGGGCAGCAAAGATTACATGGACGGTTTGATGGAGGTCAGCGACGCTTTGGGCGGTTGGATCGAAGAGGCCCAAGCGCAGGGCCAGATCAACAAAGCCTTGCCAGCCGTGGCCGTGCTCTACACCTTGTTTGCCCGCGCCTGCGACCCGGTGCTGGAATTCCTCAAGATGGGTGAGCAGCACACCGATGAGCAGATCCTCGATTTGGTCATGAGCACCTGCTTTGATGGACTGAACGCCCGCTGAGGTCAGGCGTTGGCATTCGGGGATTTTGACAAAGCCCCAAACCGTTCATAAGCGCTTTGACGTATCTCATCCGACACCCTTTGTATGGATTCGGAAGATTGGGTGTCAACGCGGAGGGTCAAACCGACGGGTCCCTCTGTGGCGCTCGTATCGATCTGTAGGCGCACCAGCGAACCTTGAAGCAAATCATTTTCTATGGCGCCCAGTGGAACAAACCACACAGCGTCGCTGTGCAGCACATAGCTGCGGCCGAATGACAGGTCTATGGTTTCAATGACTTTCAAAGGCAGCCCCGTGCCCACGGCCATGAAAAAGCGGTCTGCAGCTTCTCTGGCCCGCGTCCCTGCATCGGGCAGAACCAAACGGTAGCCGTCCAAAAGGGCGGGATCGATTTTCTGTCGCAAAGACAGATCATGCCCCGGGCGAACGACGAGCAGCAAAGGCTCGGTGTACAGGTGTTCAAAGGTCAAACCTTGCATGTCCGATGGCTCTGCGAGGCGACCAATCACCATGTCCAGAACCCCTTGTTTCAAGGCGGCAATCAGCTGTGCATTGCTGCCTGTTCGCACGGCTACGCGGGCCCGTGGCGCCGCGGCGGCAAAGCGCACCAGAGCGGGCGCCAGCACCGTGGCACCGACATTGGGCAAGGCGCCAATCACAAGGGCAGGGGCCTCGCCCTCTTCTTCGGCAGACAGGCTGGACAGCCCATCGTGGATCGCCCGCAAGCCGGATCCCGTGTGCCTGACCAAAATTTGACCCGCCCCGGTCAATGTGACGCCTTTGGGTGAGCGTTCAAAAAGTCGATGGCCTGCAATGTCTTCGAGCTCGGCCAGGGTTTTGGTGACAGCGGGTTGCGAAATGCTCAAGGCTTTGGCGGCGCGAACCAGTGAGCCGTGTTCGGCAATCGCCACCAAGGTGCGCAGGTGACGCATTTTGAGGCGGTCTTTCAATGACATCAGACAAGCATAACCTGCAAAAAACGCGGTCGATGTGGGCACAGACCGTATGCCCTGTTGGCATTCAGGTCAGTCGTGCCAACAAACTGGCGGCGTTGCCAGACATGACCTGGGCCTGATCGGCCGCCGACAGTCGAGATTGTTGAATGCCCGCCAGAGTTCTGGCGGTATCGAAAATGGGGCAATCCGTGCCCAGCACAACCCGATCGGCACCGAATACCGCCACAGCTTGTTCCAAGGCCTGAGGGCCCAGCGATGCGCAATCCACCCACACGGCGCGCGCCCGGCTCGATGGCATGGCGCGGGCCGGGTCGCGCAGGGCCAGCATGTGGTCCATGCGTTCGACCACAGCAGGAAAGGTGCCACCCAGGTTGGCCACCTGAACGGTGATGTTGCGCCACGGTTGCAAAAAGTCCGACAGCAGCAGGGTCACCATGGCTTGACCGACCTCGTGCTGAACGGCCAGCGCACGGCGTGCCAGATCGTGGTCAGGAGGCGCATCGGGCAAGGCACCGCTGTCGGGCATGCGTCCGGGGTGTACAAAGAAGTGCGCCCCCAGCGCCTCGGCCGCTTCAAACAAGGGTCGGATGCGAGCGCTGGCGGCTTCGCTGCGAAAGGCGTCCACCGGCAAAATGGCCCCCAGCAGCCCCAGCTCCCGTCGCGCTCGGCGCAGTTCTGCCACGGCCGCGTCCATATCGGCCAAGGGCAGCGCGGCGAGTCCGCAAAATCGGTCGGGGTGGGTCTGGCACAACTGCCCACAAGCATCATTGAAGGCGCGCACCAGCGGCGCTGACTGGTCAAAAGGCAAACTGTCGATGCCAAACAGACCGGGCAATGACAGCATTTGTTTGGCCACGCCTTGTTGCACCATGTGCTGAAGTCGCTGTGACGGGTCGGTGTGAGCCTCGCTGAAACCCAGGGTGCCAATCGGCATGACCAAGCGCTCGGCCCCATCGGTAAGCACCTCTAGGCGTGGCACCTGACCTTGACGCTGGCGCAGCGCATGGGCCACCTGCGGGGGCACCCAGTGCGCATGCATGTCGATGGCCTGGGCGCCCATGATCACTCCGCTTTGGCGCCAGACGCTTTGACGACTTCAGCCCAACGTGTGACTTCGCTGTCAATGAATTTGCCGAACTCCTGCGGTGATGAGATCGAGGGCGCAGCACCGACGCTGGCCAGCATCTCTTTGACGTCGTTTTGCTGCATGATTTTGCCGATCTCGGCGTTCAGCCGGTTGACGATGGCTGCTGGTGTGCCTGCGGGCGCCACAATGCCGAACCAAGGCTCAACGTCAAATCCGGGCAGGCCGCTCTCCGCAATGGTGGGCACATCCGGTATGGCTGCCGATCGTTTCCCGCTGGGCGTTGCCAGCATGACCAGCTTGCCGCCGGCTATATGCGGTTTCGCGACGGCGTATTGCAAAAACATGGCCGAAACTTGGCCGCCCAGAAGGTCGGAAGTGGCCGGGCCATTGCCCTTGTAGGGGACATGCGTCACGTCGACACCAGCACGGGTTTTGAACAACTCCAATGCCAGGTGTGCACCCGTTCCGATGCCACCCGAGGCGAAGTTGATTTTGCCGGGTCGGGCCTTGGCCAGGGCCAGAAACTCACTCACGTTTTTAGCAGGGACAGAGGGGTGGGTGACCAGAACCATGGGCGACCAAGCCGCTCGGATCACAGGGCTGAAGTCCTTGCGAGCGTCATAGCTGAGCCGAGTCGCCATCAAACTTTCATTGATCGCCAAATCGGGTGCGACCAACAGCAGTGTGTAGCCATCGGCAGGCGCGCGCGCGACCAGGGCACTGCCAATGGTGCTGCCGCCACCGCCTTTGTTGTCCACGATCACGGTCTGCCCAAGTCGGGTCTGAAGTTGGGCGGAGAGCAGGCGGCCCAGAATGTCCGTGAACCCGCCGGGCGGGTACGGCACCACCAAACGGATGGGTTTGTCGGGGTAGGCGGTTTGGCTGAAAACACCTGTGCAGGCACTCAGTGCCAGCGCAGCAAAAATGGCACGTCGTGAAAAACGGAACATGGCAGTCTCCTCATTTGAATGGCCAACAGATTGCTTGGGGTTTATCACAAAAGGCGTTGATGCGCCAACAAGCTCAAAGGTCGAGTTGTCTCTTTTGGGCGGTACCCGCCTGGCGAAATTGCGACAAAGGAGGCATCAGATACCGTCGCAGGTCTTTGGGGTCGGCGGCCGGGTCGGCAGCCACAGGGCGGGTACCGGCGATGGTCACGCGCTCCATCAGGCGACGCTGCGGGTAGTAATCGTGCAAGGCGGAATGCTGTACATGGCGGTTGTCCCAGAACACCACCATGTTCGGTTCCCAGCAGTGCCGGTACTGGTATTCATGAATCAGGGTCTTGCGGTACAGCATGTCCAGGATCATGCGGCTCTCATCTTCCGCCATGCCCTTGATGTAAAGCGTGAACTGGGGGTTGACAAAAATAACCCTTTTGCCCGTGATGGGGTGCACCGACACCACCGGATGGGTGACGGCAGGGTAGCGGTCTTCAAAGCGGCGCAACTTTTCGATGCCATCGGCGTCGGTGGGGAAAAGGCTGCGAAAAGGCTTGAAGTCGTGGACGGCTTCCAGACCCGATAAAAAGCGCTGCCAGCGGTCGGACAATCCTTCGTACACCGCCGACATGCTGGCAAATGCGGTGTTGCCGCCGTGTTCAGGAATGATTTTGGAGCACAGCGCCGTACCCATGGGCGGCGCCTCTCGAAAGGTTTCGTCGGTGTGCCAGATGTCTGTGGGCGCGGGGGGATTGCCCTCCTTGTTGTCATAGACGATCAACTCGGGGGCGTCGTTGCTGCTGGTGGAAAAGGGGTGAACGCTCAGGGTCCCGAAATAGCGGCCAAACCGGCGCAGGTCTTCTGAGGAAATCACCTGATCCGGAAAGACCAACACGCCATGCTGGGCGTGGGCCAGTTTGAGGGCCTCGACCGTGGCGTCGTCCAGCGTCTGCTTGAGGTCGATGCCGGTAATGCGGGCGCCCAGAAAAACGCCGGCACGGCGAATTTCCAATGCCGAGGAAGCCGCCGTTGCGGGGGCCTGTTGCGGGGTATCCATGTCCATGACCTATAACTCCTTTGGAGCTGCGAAAGCAGCCAGATTGGACTGTATGCGCAGGAGTCGGTCAAATAAATTGAAATTCCAAGGGCAGCGGTATTCCCTAAGGTTATACCCAGAAGGGCAAGCCCATCGATACAAGGCCCGCCCAGCCGGGTAAGCAGCGGTCTTCAGCGCACCAGCAATACGGGCACTTTGCTGTTGGCCAGCACTTGGGTGGCGACCGAGCCCATGACCAGGTTGCCCAAGGTGCCGTGGCCGTGTGAGCCCATCACCACCAAATCAAACTTGCCGCTGTCGGCTGTTTTGGAGATGGTTTCGCCAGCGTGCCCGACTTTGCTCATGGTTTTGGCGTCGATGTTGTGGCGCAGCAAGAACTTGGTGACCGGGGCCAACACTTTTTCAGCTTCTTCGCGGTGGTAAGCATCCACCATCTCTTTGCCCACGGCGGCGCGCGCGCGGGGGGGCAATTGGGGGTTCACGGTCAGCAGTGTGTAGCTGTTTTTGGCGCTGAAGAGCTCGTCGTGCGTGGTCAGGTAAGCCAGCATTTTTTTGGTGAATTCGCTGCCGTCGATGGCCAATAAGATTTTCATGAGGGTCTCCTGTTGCAAATCAAACAAGGCTTGACCATAAGACTTGTCTGACCGTGCGGCCTTGACTTGGGTCATGAAACGCGCTGTTTGGCAACGGGGGGCCTTGGCCCAATGTGGCAAGCCTTGTGCCGCGCTTTCAAAGGCTGATCAGCTCAATGGGTTTGAAGGTCTTTTGCTCGTTTTTGTGGGCATAGCCCAAAGGGTTGGCCACCACGCGGCAGCCATTCAAGGTGTAGTCGCTGGGGCAATGCAAATGCCCATGCAGCCAAAGTTGCGCCTGCGGCAGCAGTGCGTCCAGCGCATTGCAAAACCCGGCGGTGCCTGGAACCCGGCCGTAGCGTGGATCGGCACTGTGCAAGCTGGGCGCAAAGTGTGTGATGACCACGGTGCGCCCATCAAAGGGGGTGTTCAGTGCCTGGCTTAACCATTCTTGGCATTGCAGCGCTTGCGCGCGCAGCCCTTCGGCCAACCAAGCTTCGCCCTGACGCGTGGTCATGGCTTTGCGCAGGTAATAGTTGGCGGCCCTGAAAGCCTTGTCGCGGGCTTTGATTTGGCGAGTGAACTGGCTGTTGGGGTGGCTGAAGTGCGCCGGAATTTTGTCCACCAGTGGGTCGGGTATCTTCTGCCCCGCCAATGGCCCCAGCGCGTCAAAGTCGGTCCACAGCGTGGTGCCCACAAAACGCACTTGGCCCATTTGCACCACTTCTCGTTCTAGCCAGGTGATGCCCAGCCGGGCGCAACTGTCTTGCAGCCGGGCGTGGGCCTCGTCAAAGTCCAAGCCGTCGTACTCGTGGTTGCCCGGCACAAACAGCACCGGTGTGGGCCAGCCGTGCAGGGGTGAAAATCGCGCCAAGCCAAAGTCGGTATCGCCGGTTTTGCTCAAGGCCGAACCCGCTTGGTAGGAGCCAATGTCACCCGCCAGCACCAGCACATCCGTACCGGGTGCGGGGCTGGGCATGAAACCGGGGTTGGATTCCAGGTGCAGGTCAGAAAGCAGTTGGATCTTCATGCGCAGTCCTCGGCGCGAAAGGCTTGTTGCGCCGCTTGTTGCAATTGGGCGCGCAGCCACTGGTGCGCGCTGTCGTGTTCGCGTTTCCGGTGCCACAGGGCGTGCACCTGAACGGGCGGTACGTCAAAGGGCAAGTCGTGCAATGCCAATTCTTTGGCCATGCCGGTGGTGGGCACGAAGTGGCGCGGCAGCACGGTGAGCAAGTCGGAGTTCACCACCACCCGCCCAGCCGTGAAGAACTGATTCACCGTGAGCACGATGCGCCTTTGTTGACCGATCACAGCCAAGGCCTCGTCCACAAAGCCATAGGCTCGCCCCGAAAAGCTCACCAGCAAATGGCGTGCGTTGCAATAGTCCTGCAGGGTGATGGGGCGTTTGGCCAAAGGGTGGTCTTTGCGCATCACACACACGTATTCGCCCGAATACAGGCGTTGGTGCGCATAGGGAATGGCTTCGCCTGATTGGGCCCGGGCCGTCAAGTCAGCCAACACGGCCGGAAAGTAGCCCAGTGCGATGTCTGCGGCATCTTCGCCCAACAGTTTGCGGGGGTCTCGGGTGGTCAAAGGCACCACACGCAGTGACACGTCGGGCGCTTGCTCTTCCATTTGCTTGGCCAAGCCGCCCATGAGTTCGGCCGCGGTGGCGTCGGCCATGGCCAGCACAAAAGTGCTGTTGGCCTGCTGCGGCTCAAAAGCACTGGGCACGATGGCCGCTTGCAGCTGTCGCAAGGCTTCGCGCACGCTCGGCCACAAAGCCAAGGCCCGAGGCGTGGGTTCAATGCCGTGGCCCTGCCGGCGCACCAGTTCATCGCCCAAGGCATCGCGCAACCGCCGCAAGGCATTGCTCACGGCGGGCTGGGTCAAAGACAGGTTGTTGGCGGCCCGGGTCAGACTGCGTTCGGCCATGACTTCGTCAAAGACCCGCAGCAAATTCAGGTCCAGCGTGCGAAAGGCGGCAGGAATGGGGGTGTTCATGTTGGCAGACCTATCTATCACCATTATGAATGATGGGCATCATGAATATAAAGTTGAACAATATACACGTAAACCCTATGATGAGTTCTGATTTTAATGATTAGCAATGCCAAATTGCACAGAATCAATTCTAGGGAAAACACAATGAACACCGCCACCAAAACCATATTGGGTCAGCCAACGCTGCTGCCCACTGCCGCTGAAGCGCCTCTGGCGCTCACCCAACGCTTGGCCACGGTCTTGCTTGCCGCCGGCGTTTCCGCTTTGCTGGTGCTGACCTACCGGCTTTTGGATGGCTGGGCCGAGTCTCATCTGTTGGCCGCTTGGCTGGCTTTGTGGGCCGTGGCTGTTTTGGCCATTGTGCTGTTGCGTGGGCTGACCCGCGTTTTGGCGCAAAACTTGATGACATTCTTTGACACATGGTCAGCGCAGTTGGCCCGTCGCCGTGCAGACGAGCGTCTGTGGGCCATGGCTCAAAACGACCCGCGTCTGATGCGTGACTTGGAAGTGGCCATGGACCGCGCCCCTGAGCAGCGCAGCGCATTGCAGGGGTTTGAAGACCGCATGTCCCGCCGTGCCGCCCGTTTGGTGCGCGATCGTCTTTATTACATCTGAGCACCGGCGCTTTCAGCGCTTGGAGGCCAGGTAGATGCCCGGCAAGATCAACGCAGCGCCCATGACGTGGTGCCAGCCCATGGCTTCTCCCAAAACGACCCATCCTGCCAAACCACCATACAAAGGCCCCAGGTACAAACTGGCGGCCACACGGCTGGCGCCCAGCACCTTTTGGCAAAAGCCATAGGCCCAATAAGCCCCGAGGCCGGGCAACAGCCCAGCGGCCACAACGAGCAGCGTGGCTTGCACTGTCCAGGCCGGGCGCTCAGGTTGAAGGAATTCCCACAGGCTGAAGGGCAGCAGCACGATCACACCACCCATGCAAATGGCGGCCAGTCGCGCCGTCGAACCCAGAGGCGTGGGCCACTTTTTTTGCAACAAGGCAAAAGCCGCCCAGGCCGCCATGGCCAGCACAATCCAGCCGTCCCCGGCCACCCATTGCACCTGAGCCAAAACCAACCACTGCCCTTTGACCACCACATGGAATACCCCGGCCATGGCCACGACAACGCCCAGTCCTTGGCGCCATGAAAAGCGCTCGCCCAGCCACAGGACGGCGCCCAGCGCAATCAAAACGGGCGAGGCGGCATAAATCAGGGCGATGTTCATGGCCGTGGTGGTCTTGCCCCCTTGGTAGACCCAGGCCCCGCAAATCAGCATGCCCAAGGCCCCCAGCAGCAGATACCTGCCACCGTCTGCCAGAGTGCTGCGCCTTTCTCGCCACAGCTCACTGCGTGCGATAAAGGCCAGGATCACGCCTGCCAAAGCCCAGCGGCCCAAGGCCAGCATGTGGGGCTCTACCACGCCCGGCGCTGAGCGCGCCACGATGTAGTTGACGGACCACAAGGCGGGCGTGACCCATATCAGCCATAAGGCGATGCGGGTTCGGGATTCAGCGGTTTGAAACAAAGACATGACACCGATTGTGCAGGCCAGAAAAAACCGCCCCGGTTTGTGGCCGGGGCGGTTGGAGACTCAGACGCCGAATGGGCGCAGAGCCGGAGCTTTAAGCCAGACGCGCTTGCAATGCGGCCTTGGTGTCCAGCAAAGCTTGGGGCAGGTGGTAGCTCAATTGCGCAAAGTGCTCGTCGTGCAGTTTGAACTCGGCCTGCCAAGAGGCCTTGTCGATGTTGGTGACCGACTTGAACTGTTCGGCGCTGAACGCGATGCCGTTCCAGTTGATTTCAGCGTAAGTGGGCGCAATGCCAAACATGGTTTCTTCGCCCTGGGCTTTGCCCTCCAGGCGGTCGATCATCCACTTGAGGACGCGCATGTTGTCGCCATAGCCGGGCCAGACAAACGAGCCGTCTTCGCCCTTGCGGAACCAGTTGACGCAGTACATGGCGGGCAGTTTGTGGCCAGCGGCTTGGGCCTTGGCGCCGGTGTTGAGCCAGTGCTGGAAGTAGTCGCTCATGTTGTAGCCACAGAAGGGCAGCATGGCGAAGGGGTCGCGGCGCACCACGCCTTGCGCGCCAAAGGCTGCGGCAGTCGTCTCAGAGCCCATGGTCGCAGCCATGTAAACACCTTCGGCCCAGCTGCGCGCTTCGGTGACCAATGGCACAGTGCTTGAGCGGCGGCCACCGAACATGAAGGCATCGATCGGCACGCCTGCAGCGTCGTCCCAAGCGGGGTCGAGCGCGGGGTTGTTGGTCGCGGACACGGTGAAGCGGGCGTTGGGGTGGGCGGCTTTGGCGCCGGTCTCTTTGGCGATCTGGGGGGTCCAGTCCTTGCCTTGCCAGTCGATCAAATGGTCGGGCAACTTGCCGGTGTCTTTTTCCATGCCTTCCCACCACACGTCGCCGTCGTCGGTCAGGGCCACGTTGGTGAAGATCACGTCTTTGTTCAGACTCAACATGCAGTTGGGGTTGGTTTTCATGTTGGTGCCGGGGGCCACGCCAAAGTAACCCGCTTCGGGGTTGATGGCGTACATCTTGCCGTCGGTGTGCGGCTTGACCCAGGCAATGTCATCACCAATGGTGGTGACTTTCCAGCCGTCAAACGCAGCAGGCGGTACCAGCATCGAGAAGTTGGTTTTGCCGCAAGCGCTGGGGAAAGCCGCTGCCACGTGGTACTTCTTGCCTTCAGGATTGGTCACGCCCAAGATGAGCATGTGCTCGGCCAACCAACCTTGGTCTTTGCCCATGTTGGAGGCAATGCGCAGCGCAAAGCACTTTTTGCCCAGCAATGCGTTGCCGCCGTAGCCTGAGCCATAAGACCAGATTTCGCGGGTCTCTGGGAAGTGCACGATGTACTTGGTGCTGGGGTTGCAAGGCCAAGAGGTTTTGTCTTTTTCGCCAGCGGCCAAAGGCGCGCCCACGGTGTGCATGCAAGGCACAAACTCACCATCGGTGCCCAGCACGTCGTACACGGCTTTGCCCATGCGCGTCATGATTTTTTGGTTGACGGCCACATAAGCGCTGTCGCTCAATTCGATGCCGATGTGGCTGATGTGCGACCCCAAGGGGCCCATCGAGAAAGGCACCACATACAGGGTGCGGCCGGCCATGCAACCGTCAAACAAGGGGTTCAGGGTGGCGCGCATTTGCGCGGGATCCATCCAGTTGTTGGTGGGGCCGGCGTCTTCTTTTTGGGCAGAGCAAATGTAGGTGCGGTCTTCCACGCGGGCCACGTCCGACGGGTCGGACCAAGCCAAGAAAGAGTTGGTGCGCTTGGCGGGGTTGAGTTTTTTGAAGGTGCCGGCAGCCACCAGTTCGGCGCACAGGCGATCGTATTCTTCTTGGGAGCCGTCGCACCAGTAAATGTTCGCGGGTTTGCACAGGGCGGCCATTTCTGCGACCCAGGCGATCAATTTGGCGTTCTTCACATAGGCGGGCGTGTTGAGGTTCAGGCCCTGCATCGCGGGTGAATTCATGGGGAAAGCTCCAAAGTTTAAAAATCGTTTTTCCAAAAGCCCAGGGAGGGGATTTTGGAAAAACGGCTTGCAGGCTGAGATACTGAGCGCTGGACATGGACGGGTCGCCAGCAGGGTCTCGATTTTAGGGAGACCGCCTGTTTCTTGCTTGTCAGATTGGCCGAAAACCCCTTTATATCTATGCAAAATAATCATGAAAGTATGCGAGGTGCTCGCTGGCCCATGGCGCGCCAGCGGCGGCGTTGGCTCGGCTTCATGGGGGCCCTGTCGGGGGCTTTGCTGGGGCCATCCTGGGCTTTGGCGCCAACCCGAATCAAGGTGGCGGCCGCCAGCAATCTGAAGTTTGTACTTGCTGACTTGACGGCTCTTTACAGGCAACAAACAGGCGTTCAAGTGGATGTTAACTTGGGCGCTTCGGGCAATTTGGCGCGGCAAATTTTGCAAGGGCTGCCCGTTGAACAGTTCATTTCGGCGGACGAAGCATGGGTGGCCGAGCTGGTCAAAGCAGGCCGGACGCTGGACGCCGGGCAGCGCTACGCCACGGGCCAATTGGCCTTGGTGGTCCCTCAAAATTCAGCATTGCCACTGAGCCAAGGCTTGGCCGCAGTGGTCCGAGCGATGAAGACGGGCGACAAATTCGCCATCGCCAACCCAGCGCTGGCCCCCTATGGCGTGGCCGCCGAGGAGGCCTTGCTGCGCGCAGGCGTTGGGCCCTTACCGGCGCCGAAAAAAGTGTTGGGCGACAACATTGGCCAAGCCACCCAGTTTGTCGCCACGGGTGCAGCGCAAGCCGGCATCACGGCTTTGGCACTGGCAAGTGCGCCCGAAATCGCCAGCGCATTGCAGGTCTTGCCCTTGCCCGTGCATCTGCATTCACCCCTGCACCAGCGCATGGTGTTGTTACAAGGCGCCAGTGCGGCCGCTGTGAATTGGCACCGGTTTTTGCTCAGCCCGCCAGCCCAGACGGTCTTGGTGCGCCACGGCTATGCCTTGCCGCAATAATCAGAACCCCGCATACGCCTTCTTCACCCCATGGATTGGTCCGCCCTTCACGTTTCGCTGACATTGGCCGTTTTGACCACCTTGGTTTTGCTGCCCGTGGGCTTGGCGCTGGCCCGTTGGCTGGCGGTGACCGCTTGGGCAGGGCGGCCCGTGGTCGAGGCCTTGTTGTTGTTGCCTTTGCTGTTGCCGCCCACCGTCATTGGTTTTTACTTTTTGGTGGCCTTTGGCCAAGGTGGCGCTTTGGGCGCCTGGCTCGCGGCCTCGGGTGTGCGTTTGGTTTTCACGCTCGAAGGCCTGCTCTTGGTCAGTGTGTTGGTCAATTTGCCCTTCATGGTGCAACCGATTCAACGCGCGTTTGCCGCGGTGCCCCACAGCCTGCGCGAGGCGGCGTGGGTCTCGGGCCTGTCGAGCTGGCAGACCTTTTGGCGCATTGAGTTGCCGCTGGCCTGGCCCGGTTTGCTGGCGGGCATGGCCCTCACCGTGGCCCACACACTGGGTGAATTTGGCGTGGTGCTCATGGTGGGTGGCAACATCGAGGGCGAGACCCGCACCCTGTCGGTATCGCTCTACGACAAGGTGCAGGGCATGGATTTGCAGTCGGCCCATGTGATGGCGCTGGCGCTGGTGAGTGTGTCCTTGTTGGCGCTGACCGTGGTGTTGGCCTTTGACCGGGTGGGCCAACGCGGCCGCGCCCTGCAGGAGCGCTGATGACCGGCCTGCAAGTGCAATTGCGCTCGGCCAGCCCAATCCGGCTGGCCGCTGAATTTGAATGCGGCGCGGGCGAGTTGGTGGCCTTGGTTGGGCCGTCCGGCAGTGGCAAAACCAGCATGTTGCGCGCCATTGCCGGGCTGTGGACGCCGGCCGATGTGCAAGGCCATATTCGGGTGGGGGAACAGGCTTGGCTGGACACGGCAGCGGGCGTGCAGCTCAGTCCGCAGGCGCGTCGGGCGGGCTTGGTGTTCCAGCAGTACGCTTTGTTTCCGCACATGACCGCCCACGCCAATGTCTCGCTGGCAGCTGGCGCAGGTTGGACCCGTGCGGATGTGCAGGCCTTGCTGTCGCGACTGGGCTTGGCCGAACTGAGTGCGCGCAGGCCCGCGCAACTGTCTGGCGGTCAGCAGCAGCGCGTGGCTTTGGCGCGTGCCTTGGTGCGGGTCATGCCCACGCCCATGGACGCATCGGCTTCAAGCCCCGCCCACTTGCCCGGTGTTTTGTTGTTGGACGAGCCGTTTTCTGCGGTGGATGCACCCACACGGCAGACGCTTTACCGCGAGTTGGCCGCATTGCGTCAAAAGGTGTCGGTGCCCATGGTGCTGGTCACGCACGATTTGGCCGAGGCCCGTCGCCTGGCCGATCGGGTGGTGATTGTGGACGCGGGCCAGACCCTCCAAACCGGTGAGCCCGCCCGTGTGTTCGCCAGCCCGCGCAACGCGCGTGTGGCCGAGTTGGTCGGCATTCAAAACCATTTTGAAGGATGCTTTTTCAAGGACAGGCCGGGTTGGGGCCGCTTGCGCTGGACCGATGCAAGCCATCCTGAATGCCATGTCGAGTTGCCAGTGCCCGATAAAAACAAGATTGACGACGGCATGCCGGTGACTTGGGTGATGAACGGCGAACAAGTCGATGTGCTGGGCGATGGCGATTTGCCCAGCCTGGAAGAGCCGGGTCACACCCGCTTGCGCTGCCAGCTGCTGGAGGTCTTGTCGCTGGGCGAAATCAGCCTGTGCACACTCATGCCCGAAGCCTTGCCCAGCCAAACCATCACCTTGAACCTGACCAGCCGCCTGCTGCAGCGTTTGCAGGTGGGTTCTGGAGGCTGGGTTCAACTCCAGATCGCGCCTGGCGCCTTGCACATCATGCCGGTGCGCACAAACTAACAGGTCTGGCAGCTTGCCCGGTCTGAGGTGCCAAAAAAGCAAGCCATGTTGCTCCACTTGACATGCCAGAGGGCCTGACTCAGAGACAATGGCCTTTTGTTCCATTCATGAAAGAGCCTGCAATGAATACCCACGCCGTGCGACGCATCCTCGGTCTCCTGGCCTGCGCAATGGCTGCCGTCAGCCCCTTGGCCCATGCCCAGACCGACAACTACCCCGCCAAGCCCATCACCATCGTGGTCGGTTATCCGCCGGGCGGCAGCACCGACCTGACCGGGCGCGTGGTGGCCGCAGCCCTGGCCAAAAGCCTGAACGCCACGGTCGTGGTCGAGAACATCGGGGGTGCCGGCGGCGCCATCGGTGCGCAAAAGGTGCTCGGTGCGGCGCCTGACGGTTACACCCTGTTGGTGGGCGCCAACAACGAAGTGGCCATCAACCGGCTGGTTTCGTCCACCATCAAGTACAGCTGGCAGGACTTCACCCCCATTGGGCTGATCGCCTCGCAGCCCTTGGTGCTGGTGACATCGCCCAAGATGGGCGTGAAAAACACCGATGAGTTCCTCAAGCTGGCCAAGTCCAACCCGGGTCGCTTCAGCTATGGCAGCTCGGGCGTGGGCACTTCATTGCACCTGGCCGGTGAAATGGTCAAGGAGCAAGCGGGCATCTTCATGACGCACATTCCTTACCGCGGTGTGGCCCCGTTGGCCACCGACGTGATCGGCAACAACTTGGAGGTTGGCGTGTTCGTGCTCTCCAGTGGTCTGCCCCATATCCGCAGCGGCAAGGTGGTGGCCCTGGGCACCACCGAAAAGAACCGGTCGAAGGTCACTCCGGAGATTCCCGCATTGGCCGAGCATCCGCTCCTGAAGAACACCGACATCAGCACCTGGTTTGTGCTGATGGGCCCTGGCAAGCTGCCAGA
This sequence comes from Limnohabitans sp. Rim28, assembly GCF_000293865.2. Lineage (GTDB taxonomy): Bacteria > Pseudomonadota > Gammaproteobacteria > Burkholderiales > Burkholderiaceae_C > Limnohabitans_A. Next base: position 14,645 of record NZ_ALKN02000007.1, read on the forward strand.
GCCGATTGCCGCCAAATTGAAAAAAGGTCTGGCCGATGCCCTGCAAAACCCCGAATTGCGCAGCAAGCTTGAAGCCTCCGGCTCGGCCGTGGCCCAAGGCGCGGTGGACATGAACAAGTTCCTGCGCGAAGAGACCGCCAAGTACCAGCGCATCGTTGACTTTGCCAAGATCCGCGAATGACACCCCTTCCATTTGATCTGCCCTGCCCCGACATCTCGATGTGGCGCCAGGGCAACACCGGCACCGAAGGCGTCTGGCATTTCGATTCGGGACAACCCGGCCGGCATGTCCTGATCAGCGCCCTCATCCACGGCAACGAACTGTGTGGCGCCTGGGCGCTCAAGGGCCTGCTGGAGGCGGGCGTTCGCCCCGCGGTGGGTCAGCTCACCTTGATGTTCGCGAACCTGAGGGCATTCGAGCGCTTTGACGAGGCGAACCACGATGCATCGCGTTTTGTCGACGAAGACATGAACCGCCAATGGATGGACGATCGCATCGCTGAACCCCGCACGCTCGAGCGCCAGCGCGTGGCCGCGCTCGCCCCTTGGGTGCAACAGGCCGACTGGGTGCTGGACCTGCATTCCATGCACGAACCTGGCGCGCCGCTGCTGCTGACCGGTGTGCAGCCACGCAACCTGCAACTGGCACGCCAGCTGGCCAACCCGGTTCACATCGTGGTCGATGCCGGTCACAAGGACGGCGTGCGCATGCGCGACTACGGGCGCTTTGGCCTGCCCGATGACGAGGCGCCCGGGACGCGTTCGCTGCTGATCGAATGTGGCTTCCATGGCGACCCGGCCAGCCGCGATGTGGCGCGTGACCTGAGCATCCGTTTCCTTGAGGTGTCGGGTGTGCTCTCGGCCTCCGCCTTGCAAGCGGCATTGCCCGGCTGGAGACAGGCCGACGCCCAGCAACAGTGGGCCCTCGAAGTGACCGGACCGGTGGTGGCGCGCAGCGAGAAATTCCGTTTCACCGAGCCGTTCAAGGGACTGGAATGCATCGCTCAGGCGGGTACGGTGATTGGCGACAACGATGGCGAGCCTGTCACCACGCCTTATGACGACTGCGTGCTGGTCATGCCCTCGGTGCGACAGGCCCGGGCGGGCGTGACCGTGGTGCGTTTCGCACGGCGGCGGCCCTTGTAGCCAAGCCACCGCCCCAGACCCGCCGCTGGCCGTGCCGGGGCGGTGTGCATCACGCCGGAGCGCACAAAGCAAAACCCGCAAAGCTTGCGCTGTTGCGGGTTTTGTTGTGAAGGGTGCGGTTGAGCGATCAGCGCACCTGCGACTTCAAGAAGCTTCAGGCCATGAAGATGGCAATGAAAGCCAGCAAGAAAATCAGCACCGCACCGGCGGCTGGAATGACCACGGGAATGTGCTTGACCACGTTTTCCACGGGATCGTCAGATGTATGAGAGTCGTTGTGAGCAGACATGGGGTACCCCGAAACAAGAATGCACATATTGTAGCCAAGCGCTCATGGCATTCTTTTCACAAGGCTGACGGGTTGATGGACGCACTCACTCGGCCACGATCTTGCGTTCACGGATGACCCGGCCCCACATGGCCGTGTCGGCGGCCATGTAGCGTGCCAATTCATCTCGGCTGCCAGGCATGGGCGTCAATCCGTGTTTGTTGAGCTGGTCGACCACTTCGGGCGTGGTCAGAACTTTGACCAGCTCGGTGTTCCATCGGTCGAGCAGCGGCTTGGGCACTTTGGAGGAGGCCACAAACGCGTACCAGTTGGTGGCGTTAAAACCCGCTAAGCCCGACTCGGCAATCGTCGGCACCTTGGGCAAGCTGGCCACGCGTTGCGCGCCTGTGCTGGCCAGCGGAATCAACTTGCCCGCCTCAATGTGCGGGGCTGCGGTGGCCATGGTGGCGTACCAACCGGTCACCCGGCCACCCAGTACGTCTTGAAGTGCAGCGGCACCCCCTTTGTAAGGGACGTGCACGGTGTCCAGATTGGCCATGTCATTGACCAATTCACCCGCCAGGTGCGACGCAGAGCCGGGTCCGGTGGAGGCAAAAGTGATCGTGCCTGGGTTCTTGCGGGCACTGGCCAAAAATTCTGCAAAGGTCTTGATGCCCGCACCGGCATGGACCACCAGGACGTTCGGAAAATTAACGGCCATGGTCAGAGGCGCCAGGTCCTTGACGGGGTCGTAAGGCAGTTTCATCATGTGTGGCGCAATGGCCAAGGGTCCCACCGAACCCAACAACAAAACACTGCCGTCGGCTGGGCCGCTGGCGGTGAACTGGTGCGCGATGTTGCCGCCAGCGCCGGCTTTGTTCTCCACGGTGACCGAAATGCCCAGGTTTTCGCCCAAACGTTTGGCGATGATGCGCGCACCCATGTCGGCCGCACCGCCCGCGACAAAGCCCACGACCATGGTCACGTTCTTTTTGGGTGGAAACTCTTGGGCATGGGCTGGGTTGGCCTGCAAGCCCCAAACACCTGCCAGCAATCCAGCGCAGGCCAAAAGCCATGAACGCCGCGCTGTCTGCCCTGCGGCTGTGGTATCCAATCTGAGGTATTTCATGTTCAAGCTCCAATCCATAGAGCCATAAGCCTAACAGGCCAGACCCCAGGCTGCAGTCGCTTGCGTTGCCCTTGCCTGCGGTTTTTTGAGGTCTGGTTGTTGCTAATAGACGGGGCTGTCACCGTCTCTATACTGATCCAAAGCGGCGCTTTTCGGCTCATGTCAGCGCGCTTCCAACTTCGTTGCACAAGCGGTATTCATCGGTATGGCTTCATCGGTTCTTATTTTGGGCGCGGGCATGGTCGGCATCAGCACCGCCTTGCATTTGCAGCAACGCGGGTTCGATGTGGTGCTGGTGGACCGGCGTGCGCCGGGCCAAGAAACGTCCATGGGCAATGCCGGTTTGATCCAGCGCGAAGCGGTTGAGCCCTACCCTTTCCCAAGGGAGCCCGGCTTTTTGCTGGATGTGGCTTTGGGGCGCGGTGCCAAGGTGCATTGGCACGCTCAAGGGCTGTGGCACATGGGCAAAGAGCTGATGGGCTATCTGCACCATTCGCATCCTTTGCGCCATGCCGTGGCCACTGCGGCCTACAGCCGCCTGATTGCCCATTCCAACAATGAGCATGCCCCATTGATCGCGGCCGCAGGCGCACAGGAGTTGGTGGGGCATGAAGGTTACCGCTATGTTTTTCGCACGCCCGAGGCCTTCGACAAAGCGGCACAGCGGGCCGAAGATTTGCTGACACGTTTCGGTGTGCGCTTCCAAGCAGAAAACGCTGCCCAACTCGCGCAGGCCGAGCCTGCTTTGCACAGGCCGCTGGCGGGCGCCGTCCACTGGCTGGACACCTGGGCTGTGAATGACCCGGGTGCTTTGGTGCAGCGTTATGCCGATTTGTTGGAGGCGCGTGGCGGCTGTCTGATGGTGGGCGACGCGGCCAGTTTGCAGGCGCAAGGCGCGGGCTGGTCGGTCAACACCACCGATGGCCCGGTGCACGCCCAGCACGCTGTGCTGGCCCTGGGCCCTTGGTCCGATGGCTTGATCCGCACACTGGGCTACCGATTTCCTCTGTTCATCAAGCGCGGTTATCACCAGCACTACACACCACCCGCCCCCTTGAGGCAACCCCTGCTCGATGCCGAGCGTGGCTACGTGCTGGCGCCCATGCAGCGTGGCTTGCGCCTGACCACCGGTGCCGAGTTTGCGCCCATCGATGCCCCGTCCACGCCGGTGCAACTGGCCAAGGCCGACGCCTTGGCGCGTGAATTGATGGATTTGGGCCAGCCCCTGCCCGAGCCACCTTGGCTCGGCGCGCGTCCTTGCGTCGCCGACATGCTGCCCGTGATCGGCCCGGCGCCGCGCCACCCTGGGCTGTGGTTCAACTTTGGTCATGCGCACCAAGGCTTCACCATGGGCCCGGTGTCAGGCCGCTTGCTGGCCGAAATGGTGTGTGGCGAGCCAATTTGCGTCGACCCGACGCCCTATTCGCCCGCGCGGTTTGGGTGATCAAGGCCAGCCCAAGGCCTCAGCACACCCGGTAAAAGCTCATGAACACCCCATCGGGTGCGCGGCGGCCAACGCCGATGAACTGGCTTTCGCTCAGCCAAGCCCACTGGGGTGTGGTGGCTTCAAGCTTGGGTTGGCAGCGGAAGTACACCTCGTCCGGGTTGACGGGTTGGCCGTTCATGATGCGTTGAGAGTTTTCCAGCGAGGCCACGCGCAAAGCGGTGTTTTGCACAAACACCCGGCTGCCGTCGTCGAGCTCGATGACATAGCGCGCATCCAGGTGTGCCTGCGTGCCGCCGCCCAAAATCAGTTGAAAGTCGGCCCCACCGGCCAACACTTTGCCGTTCACCCGGGGGCCCGTCACGGTGCCGCCCGTGATGGGGATCATGCGGCGCAAGCCGGCAGCGGTTTGACCCACTTCCACGGGGGCAGCGATGGTCACGGCCAGATCGCACAGGTGTTCAAGTGTGGGGGGTGGCAAGGTCAAGTTCATGGTCATCCAAAAAATGGACGCCTTGAGGGTTCAAGGCGTCACACTGTTTTCACCGAACCCGATCAGAAGGGGTAGTGGCGCGGCGTCGTCTGGATGGTGATCCAGCGCAACTCGGTGAATTCGTGGATGCCGGCTTTGCCGCCAAATCGACCGTAGCCACTGCCTTTGACACCGCCAAAAGGCATTTGTGCCTCATCGTGCACGGTGGGGCCGTTGACATGGCAAATGCCGGAGTCGATCTTTCGGGCCACGTTGAAGGCGCGGGCAATGTCTTTGCCAAACACCGATGAAGACAGGCCATATTCGTTGTCGTTGGCGCAAGCGATGGCTTCTTCAACACCTTGAACGCGCACGATCGCTTTGACGGGTGCAAAGCTCTCTTCGCGGTAGATGCGCATGGCCGGCGTCACATGATCGAGCAGCGTGGCGGGCATCAGCGTGTCGGTGGACTTGCCACCGCAGAGCAACTTGGCGCCCTTGGCCAATGCGTCGTCGATCAGGCCGTTGCAATGCTCGACCGTGCTCATGCCAATCACGCTGCCCAAGACCACAGGCTCGGGCTTGCGTGGGTCGCCCAAGGGCAGGTTGCTGGCTTTGTTGGCAAAGCGCTTGACAAATTCATCGGCAATTTTTTCGTCCACGATGATGCGCTCGGTGCTCATGCAAATTTGACCGCTGTTGGCAAAACTGCCAAAGGTCGCACCATTCACCGCGTCGTCGATGTCGGCGTCATCCAAGATCACCATGGGCGCCTTGCCCCCCAGCTCCAGGATCACGGGCTTGAGGTATTTGGCGCAGGTTTGCGCAATGATTTTCCCCACTTTGGTCGAGCCCGTGAAATTCACACGGCGAACCGCTGGGTGAGCGACCATGGCCTCCACCACGGCACCGGCATCTGCAGGCGCGTTGGTGATGTAGTTCACCACGCCTGCAGGAAAGCCGGCCTCTTGAAAAGCTTCCACAATCAGCTGGTGTGTTTTGGGGCAATTTTCAGACCCCTTGAGGATGACCGTGTTGCCGCAAGCCAAGGGGGTGGCGATGGCACGGACGCCCAAAATGACCGGGGCATTCCAAGGTGCAATGCCCAGCACCACGCCCGCAGGTTGACGAATGCCCATGGCCAAGCTGCCCGGCACATCCGAAGGAATCACTTCACCCGAGACTTGTGTGGTCAGTGACGCGGCTTCGCGGATCATGCCCGCAGCCAAGAACACATTGAAGCCCGCCCACATGCCTGTGGCCCCCGTTTCGGCAGGAACCGCTTCGATGAAGTCCGGTGTTTTGGCTTCCAGTTTTTCGGCGGCTTTGAGCAACAGGGCTCTTCTCTCGTTGGGGCCTGTCTCACTCCAGGTTTTAAAAGCTTCGGCAGCCGCTTCGACCGCCATGATCGCGTCCGCGGTCGATGCAGCGGGGGCGCGTGTGGCCACCGTGCCATCCAAAGGGTTGCGCCTCTCAAAGGTGGCGTTGTTTTCGGCAGTGACCTTGAGGCCATTGATGAGCATGGACATGTCGGACATGGAATTGCACTCCTGGAAAATGAAAAATCAAATGGATCGAACCGTTTTTTCTAGCGCTTGAGATGCGGAGCGTGTATCGCTGGATGCGGCGCCCAAATAAGCTTCGCGAATGACACTGGAGCGCACCAGCAACTGCGATGAACCGTGCGCCACCAAATTGCCACGCTCGATGACATAACCCCGGTCTGCGACGGCCAGTGCTTTTCTGACGTTTTGCTCCACCATCAAAACCGTGGTGCCGCTGTCGGCGATGCGCCGCGTCATTTGCAGCAATTCATCGACCATGCGAGGCGCCAAGCCCAAAGAGGGTTCGTCCAACATCAAGAGCTTGGGCGCGGACATCATGGCGCGGGCAATGGCCACCATTTGTTGTTCGCCGCCACTCATCGTGCCGGCCAGTTGGTTGAAGCGTTCACGCAGTTTGGGAAAGTCATCCATCACCGCATTCATGCGGGCCTGCCGGTCTGCAGCGGACTGCAGCCAACCGCCCAGTTCAAGATTTTCTTGAACGGTCATTTGGGGGAACAGTTGCCGACCTTCAGGGACCAAGGCCATGCCGGCCTGAACGATCTCATGGGCTTTTTCGGGCAAGTCATCGCCATTGAACAAGACCTCGCCGCGCATCGGTATTTGACCGGACAGGGCGCGCAAAAGCGTGGTTTTGCCGGCGCCATTCGGACCCAAAATGACCGTCAATCCGGGCAAAACGTCAAAGTTCAAATTGCGAACCACTTCAAAGGGCCCGTACCCTGCAGACAAACCGCGCACCTTGAGTTGGGCTTTTCCGGATCCACCCAAAACAAAGGGCTGAGGGCGATACCACATCATGCCAATCCCTCCGAAGCGTTGACCATTTCGTCACCCAAATAAGCCTCGATGACGTCCTTGTCCCGAACCACCTCTGAGGGCCGGCCGTCGGCGATCTTTTTGCCCTGGTGAAGCACGATCACCCGCTCGACATGCTTGAGCAATATCTTCACGGCATGCTCGATCCAGATGACCGACAAATCGAGTTCGTCACGCAGCCGGCGAATCAGCCGGGCCATTTCTTCCACTTCAATCTCGGTCAGTCCGGCGGCCACCTCGTCGAGCAGCAAAATGCGCGGACGTGTCGACAAGGCCATGCCGATCTCCAAGATGCGCTGCTGCGATGGGGTGATGGCCGCAGCCGGCAAATCGGCCAGCTGTGACAAACCAATCACCGACAAAATGCTGCTGACGTCGCGCAGTGCCCATGGCACACCGATTTCTTCGCCCCAAAAAATGTATTTGCGCGGTCTGCGGCCTGCAAACTGCAAGCCAAAACGGATGTTTTCACTGACGCTCAAGTCGGCAAACACGCGCGGTGTCTGAAAGGTTCGGGCCAGCCCACGCGCAGCAAAGCTGTGCGGAGCGGCACCGGCCAAAGATTTGCCCTCGATGGCCAGCTGTCCGCTGGTCAGAGGCGTGACCCCCGAGATGGCATTGAAGAACGTGGTTTTGCCAGCGCCATTGGGCCCCATGATGCCCACCAATTCACCGGCTTGGATGTCCACACTCACCGCATCCACGGCGGTCAGCCCGCCAAAACGCACGGTGATGTCTTGGGCACGCAGCAGGATGTTTTTAGGTGCCGACACTGCGTCTCTCCTTGGCGCGCTTTTTGTCGCGCGCTTTGTCCCCGCTCAGGTCGTAGCGAAGGTCTTTCCACCATTGGCGGGTGTCAGTGCGCCAGTCTTTGAAGGTTTGCCAACGCAGCGAAGCCAAGCCCCCGGGCAAATACAGCACACTGAGGATCAGCAAAAAGCCGAGCGTCATCATGTAAATCTGAGGGGCTTGCAGGCGCAAGGTCTCGGCCAAAATGCTGAACACAATCGCCGCAATCAAGGGCCCCCAGATGGTCATGGCGCCGCCGATCAGGGCAATCAACACGGTCTGAAACCCGATGAAGGGGTTGAACGCCGTGTGCGGGTCAATGTAGGTCCAACGCACCGCCATGGCGGCCCCCACGCCCCCCGCCACCGCCGCGGTAAAGGCAAAACCGGCCACCTTGATCCACCGCGTGTTGACCCCCAAGGTTTGCGCCCGTTGCTCGTCCCCGCCAATGCCCAGCAACGCCAAACCAAAGCGGGTGCGACGCAATCCGATCGACAGGCCCACCGAGATCACGGCCAGCAACAAAACCGTGTGGTAAATCGTGCTCATGTCAGGCACGGTGGTCAGCACCCGGCCCACGGTGCCATGCACCGATTTTTCGTAATAACTGATGGCGTGGCGAATCAACTCGGCCATGCCAAAGGTCAGCACGGCAAAGTAAGTGCCGCGCAGGTGCAACACCCCCAAACCCATGACCACCGCCACGGCCGCAGCCACGCCAGAACCCAAGGCGATGGCACTGGCCCAAGGCAAGGTGTCCAAGTTCATGGCCGTGGTGTAAGCGCCCAGACCAAAAAAAGCCGAGGTGGCCAAGGACAAATAGCGCGAGGCACCACAGAAGAAGCCCCAGCTGGTCGACAGGGCCACGTACATCAAGCACGTCAGCGCCATCGACAGCGCAAATTCGCTCCCATACCCGGGCAGTGCCAATGCCCAGCCGGTCAGGCCAAACAGCACCAGCACGTCACGCCACAACAAGTTCTTGGAGTTCATTTTGCAAAAAGCCCTCTTGGACGAAACAACAACACGCCAATGAAGACGACATAGGACAGCAGCGCCTTGAGCGACGGGTTGGTGAAGTGCATGCCCAGTGCTTCAATCACGCCCAACATCAGGCCGCCTGCCAGTGCGCCGCCCATGCTGCCAAAACCGCCCAGGGTGATGACGATCAAAGCCGTCACGGTGTAGGGTTCGCCCATCGCTGGCGAAATGGTGTAAGCCATCGACAGCAAACACCCGGCCAAACCGGACAGGCCCAGGCCAATGCCAAACATCAAGGGGTGCAAGGTGCGCGTGTTGATGCCCACCAATTGCGCACCCACTTGCGACTGCATGAGCGCCCTGACGCCTTTGCCCAACAACGTTTTGCGCAAAACGATCATCAAGCCCAGGCTGAACACCAAGGCCATGGCAAAGACCAACAATTTGTTGCCTGCGAACTGGGCGCCCCCCATGGCCACCGGGTCGGTCATGAAGTCGTAGCCCCGAAGCTCTCCCCCCCAAATGGCCGAGACCATGTTTTGGATCAGGAACATCAGGCCAAAGGCCACCATCAGGCCGCGCGCCTCGAAGATGTCCAGGGTCGGCGATGTCGCATTGAGCCGCCTGAAGCACAGCCAGTGGATCACCAAGCCCAGCAGCATCAGCACCCCAAAGGACACGGGCAGCATGAGCAGAGGCGACAAGCCAAACTGGGTCTGAACCATCCAGGTGAGGTAAGCCCCCACCATCAAAAATTCACCGTGCGCAATGTTGAGGATGCGCATGAGGCCGTATTGCAAATTCAGCCCCAGCGCCACCAATGCGTAGATACCGCCAGTGATCAAGCCACTGGCAATGAGCTCCATCCAGGCGGTGATCGACACGGCTTACTTCCAGACAGGTTTGTTGGTGTTGATCTTGGCCGTGGCCAATTTGGGCGGCCAGACCACTTCAAACTCACCGTTCTGCCATTGGCTGACCGTTCCTGGCGTGGCCGTGTTTTCACTGCCTGTGAACTTCACGTCACCAATGATGGTCTTGTGGTTGGTGTTGGCGATGTAATCGCGCAAGGCCTTTTTATCGAGGCCCACTTGCTTGACGCCTGCGGTCAGGATCTCCAAGCCAGCCCATGTGTGGCCGCTGGCCCAGCGATCGGGTTCTTTGCCCGCAAATTTCTTGGTGTGTGCGTCAAAGTAAGCCTTGGCACCGGGGCTGGTCTTGGCGTTCCAAGAGCCCATGCCCATCACGCCTTCGGCGCCGGCAGGGGTCATGACGTTGCGGTACAGCTGGAAGGCCGTGCCCACCGAGGCGTAGAAAAACTTGGGGTTGAAACCCACTTCTTTGGACTGGCGGCTGGCCAAAATCGTGTCCGGTGGGTAGGTGAAGCCCACGAACGCATCTGGGTTTTTGTCCTTGATGGAGCGCAAAACAGGCGACAAGTCTTTCACACCGCCGGGGTAGCTTTTTTCTTCCACCATTTGGATGCCACTGCCTTGCAAGGCCACTTTCAAGGCGGCGTAGTTCTCAAGGCCAAACAGATCGTCCACATAAATGCAGGCAATGGTTTTGACGCCGTTGGCCTTGAACATCTCGACCAAGGCATTGGTCATGGGTGCAGGTTGCTGCAGCAGCAAGAAGAAGTAGGGCAACTTCATCTCCACCAATTTGCGACTCAAAGCTGTAGGTGCCAAGAAGGGATAACCGAAACGGTTGGCCAAAGGGGCCACGGCAAAGTTGGCATTGCTGCCCCAAGGAGGCAAGACCAGATCGACTTTGTCCGATCCCATCAGCTTTTCATAAGTTCTGACACAGGTTTCCACATCGCTGCGGTCATCCGAGCTGATCAACTCGATGGGGCGTTTGACGCCTTTGACATCCAAACCGCCTGCCGCATTGACTTGTTCGGCCCAGAGCAGATAGTTCGGCTCTTGACTGACTTGAGCGCCCCCGGTCCATGGGCCGGTCCTGGCCATGGCGTAACCGATGCGCACAGGCTTGACCTGAGCACGCAGGGCGGGTGCCAGCGAAGCAGCACCCAAGGCTGCGGCACCTTGAATCATTTGTCGACGTGTCGTCATGTTGTGTCTCCTGGTGATGGATCTGCTCAGACCCTGTTGAGTGAAAGAAAACCAACTCGTAACTTACTAGCAAAATGCCCAGCTTGCTGTGCAATTTGTGCACTGTTTCCACCTCAACAGGCGTCTTGACATACGGGTAATCCCTCAATCTTGGCCGTTGAGGGGGATTTGGTGCTTGTCCATAATCGTTTTGTCAGCCCAACTCCCATGTCCAAGACCCTGTCCCTTTCCACCGATGCACTCCCTGTCAAAGACAGGATGGGCCAGTGGTCGGAATGGATCACGCAGCAATTCGGCGGTTTGCAATCCGACCTGTACGGCGACACGGTTTTCGATGGCCACATGCAAACCTCCCGTGCGGGTCAGGTCATCTTGACCAAGCTGGAGGCTTCCAGGCACCGGGTGGTCAGAACCCCACAGATGGCCCGAACCAGCGAGGTGCCCTACCTGAAAATCGTGGCCCCCTGGCAGGGCCAAGCGCAAGTGCACCAAATGCAACGCGAAGCCAAGGCCGACGTGGGTGGCTGGGTGATTTACGACACCACCACCGCCTATGAAGTGGCCAATCCCAGCCGCGTCGAGCATTTGATCGTCATGGTCCCCAAAGACCAAGCGGCCCAAAGAGGCTTGCGCTTGGATGGTTTGATGGCCCGGCGTTTGGGCGCGGGGGGGATCTCGCGGGTCGCCTTGGAGGCGATGCGCAACACCTACCTGGAGTTGCCTTACATGAGTGACAGCGCCGCGCAGGGTGCCGGCGACCTGATCATTGACCTGGTCAAACTTTCTTTGTCCGAGCTGGCAGGCCAAGAAACCGCCATGACCCAGCGCGAGGCTTTGCGCGACAGGATCAGGCACCATGTTCACAAGTACCTCAGAGATCCTGACTTGAGTGTGGACGGCATCGCGCGCGCCCTCAATTGCAGCCGCAGGCATTTGTACAACGCCTTTGAGGGCGAGGGCGAGTCGGTGGCGGCTTACATCCAGCGCATGCGCCTGGAGGCTTGCATCAAAGACCTGCAAGCCAGCACACCCAAAGCCCGTCCCATCACCGACATCGCGGTCTCATGGGGGTTTGGCAACCCCTCTCACTTCAGCCGACTGTTCAAAGAGCACACCGGTGCCAGCCCCAGCGATTTTCGCAACCAAAGCCTGGAAAAGCTGAGCGGCCATTTTTAGACCAGACCTTTATCGCTTGGATGGGGCTTGTCGGCCACAACTTCAAGCTTCAGTCTGAGTGGGTCGGTTTGGTGTTGCCCATCCAGGCGGTCAATGAAGAGCGCATGGCTTCTTCGACCGACATGTCCAGCACCTGCACCCATTCACGCGGCACAAACACGGTGTAGCCGCCGATCATGTAGCCCATGGGCAAATACACCGCCACGTGTTGGCGGGTGTGTGCGTCCAGTGGCAGGTCCGTCAGGTTTTGGCGTGTGACCAAACCGATGATCGAGATGTCGCTGCCGGGCTTCTTCAAAAGCACCACTTGTTGTGCATCGCGTTCGTGTGGCGAAAAATAATCCGCAAAACTCTTGAGCGAGGAGTAGATGCTTTTGACCAAGGGCAGGTTGGTGAAGGGCAGCTCCACCCAGCTGAGCATGCGGGTCATGAAGGGCTGCGAGACCACAAAACCCAGCACCAAAATCAAGCCTGTGCCCAGGACGATGCCCAAGCCGGGCAGGTAAAACTCACCCGTGAACGGGCGCAGCACCTGCATGGCCAAACCTTCGACCCAGGTCACAAACAAATACAACACATAAACCGTCAGGCCGACAGGCAAAAAGCTGATGAGGCCACGGAAAAAATAGGCGTAAAGGCGTTTCATGCGGTCCATTGTGACCGCACGCCAATGGACCGAAATTGGCGGGGGAAAGTGGGCTTGCCGGCCCATGCGCGGCCCAGAAAGCGGGCCTGCGTTTTAATACGGGCTTGCTTTTCTGGCCCACGAAACTTTGCTTTTCATCCACCCCATGCTTTCCACCCAAGACAAAACCCGCATCGACGACACCCGCATTGCCTCGGTGCGCCCCCTCATGACACCGGCCCTTTTGGAGGAGCGGCTGCCCGCTTCGCCTGCCCACTTGGCTTTGGTGGAGCGTTCGCGGCAAGACATCTCGAACGTGTTGCAGGGTCAAGACGACCGCTTGGTCGTGGTGGTTGGGCCCTGCTCGATTCACGACCACGATCAGGCCATCGCTTATGCCCGTCTGCTCAAAGCCGAGGCCGACAAGCACGCGAAGGACCTGCAGATCGTGATGCGTGTGTATTTTGAAAAGCCACGCACCACGGTGGGTTGGAAGGGCTACATCAACGACCCGCACTTGGACGGCAGTTTTGCCATGAACCAAGGGCTGGAGATGGCCCGCAAACTGTTGCTGGACATCCTCGATGTCGGCCTGCCCGTGGCCACCGAATTCCTGGACTTGCTCAGCCCGCAGTACATCAGCGACCTGGTCACCTGGGGCGCGATCGGCGCCCGCACGACGGAGAGCCAAAGCCACCGCCAGCTGGCCAGTGGCCTGTCGTGCCCGGTGGGCTTCAAAAACGGCACCGACGGCGGTGTCAAAGTGGCCGCAGATGCGGTGGTGGCGGCCAAAGCCGCGCACGCCTTCATGGGCATGACCAAGATGGGCCAGGCCGCGATCTTCGAGACACGCGGCAACCAAGACGTGCACATCATCTTGCGCGGCGGCAAAGCGCCCAATTATTCGGCCGCCGATGTGGACGCCGCATGCAAAGCGCTGGAGTCTTCAGGCATTGCACCGCAGGTCATGGTGGACGTGTCGCACGCCAACAGCAGCAAACAGCACGCCAAGCAGATCGAGGTGGCGCAGGACGTGGCCGCTCAAGTGGCAGGCGGGGACCGCCGCATCATGGGCCTGATGATCGAGAGCCACTTGAACGAGGGCCGACAAGATCTGAAAGAAGGTCAGCCGCTGGCACACGGCGTGTCCATCACCGACGCCTGCATCAGCTTTGCGCAGACCACGCCGGTGCTGGACGCGCTGGCGCTGGCTGTTCAAAGGCGCCGAGGTCGCGCCTGAAAGCGCCCGCGCAGTGCGCAGGTCGCCTTGGGCTCAGTCCAGACTCAGACCAATTTTGCGCGACACGGCGCCCCACTTGGCAAAGTCCTTGGCCACTTTGGCGACCGCCTGCTCCGGCGTGCTGCCGATCACGATCTGGTCGGAGGCCCTGAGCCGCTCGGTGGCCTCTGGGGTGCGCAGCGCGTCGACCACCGCCTGGCGGAATTTGGCCACGATGTCATCGGGCACTTGTTTGGGGGCGATCAAGATCAGGCTGAAATCGGCCTCGTAGCCTTTCACCCCGGCTTCTTCGATGGTGGGCACTTCAGGCAAGGAGGGCGCGCGCGCCTGGCCCGACACGGCCAGCGCCGTCAATTTGCCCGAGCGCACATGCGGCAGCACCGTGGGCCCGGCCAGCAAACCGCAAGGCACCTGGTTGGCCAGCACGTCTTGCATGGCGGGCGCTGGGCCTTTGTACGGGATGTGCGTCATTTGCATGCCGGTCATGCTCAGCAGCAACTCGGTGGACAAATGCCCCGGCACACCCGCGCCGCCCGAGGCATAGCTCAAAGGCGTGGTTTTGGATTTGGCGATCAGCTCGGACACTGTCTTGACGCCCAGCGAAGGGTTGCACACCAAGGTTTGGCTGAACGAAGACAACACGCTGATGGGCTTCAAGTCGTCGAGCTTGAAAGGGATGGTTTTGTACACATGCGGGTTGACGGTGAGCAGGGTGTCGGTCGCGAACAAAAAGGTGTAGCCATCGGGCGTGGCACGCGCCACGTTGGCGGCGCCGATGTTGCCACCCGCACCAGGCTGGTTCTCGATCACGATGGGTTGCTTGAGGTTGGCCAAAATTCTTTCGGCCACTGTGCGCATGACCAGGTCACTGGGCCCACCGGGCGGGAAGGGAATGACCACTTTGATGGGGCGCTGTGGCCAGGCTTGGGCCAGGGCGGTGCTGCTGGCACACACGACCAGCAAAGCGGCGATGAGGGACAAACCCCGGGCTCTGGGCGCAAAGGCAAGGGGGGCTGAAACAAAAAACGGCATGTTGAACTCCTGAAGGATCAGGACATGCTATCGAAGCGCTCCCAGAACGCTCACCTTGAAAACCCTGAAGCGCGGCGTTCAGCTGTCGCCTGCAAGACCCGAAGGCCCTGCAGGGTGTTTAACCCGCCAGCCCCACAAACACGTTTTGCACGTCGTCGTTGTTGTCGATCGCGCCCAAAAAGGCTTCGACTTCTTCGAGCTGTTCGGCGCTCAGGTTGGCCGGGTCGACCGGGTTCTTGGGTTTGTAGCCCAGTTTGGCCGACACCACGGTGAAGCCGTGTTCGGGCAGGGCGCGGCTGACCAGGTCCAGGTCGGTCGCTTCGGTGATGAAAATCGAAACACCGTCTTCGTCGGCAGGCTCAAAGTCTTGTGCACCGGCTTCGATGGCGGCCAACTCCGGGTCGGCACCGGCCTGGGTGGGTTCGGCTTCGATGAAACCCACATGGTCAAAGTCCCACGAGACCGAGCCCGAAGTGCCTTGCTGGCCCTTGCGGAACAACACGCGCATTTCAGACGCGCTGCGGTTCACGTTGTCGGTCAGCACTTCGATCATCACCGGCACTTGGTGCGGGGCAAAACCTTCGTAAATCACGCGTTCAAAGCTCACGGCATCGCCCAACAGGCCGGCGCCTTTCTTGATGGCGCGCTCCAGCGTTTCTTTGGGCATGGACACCTTGCGGGCCTGCTCGACCACCAAGCGCAGGCGCGAGTTGGCGGCCGGATCGGCGCCGTTGCGGGCGGCAATCATGATGTCCTTGGCCAATCGGCCAAACAATTTGCCTCTGGCGTCTGCGGCTTGTGCTTTGCCTTTGGCTTTCCATTGCGCGCCCATGGGGTCTTCCTTGTGTTGGGGTCAAAGCTGGAAGTTTAAGCGCTCGCTCGCCCATTGCGGGTCCAAGGCGGGTCTCACAGGTCACAGGCGTCAGGGCCTGGCAGGGCAATAATGCTCTTTCAAATTCAACACGGCCCATGAACCACCCTGCTTTGCCTTTGTTTCCCAGTTTTGCCCACCACCTGGTGGCGGTCAGCCCTGGCATGTCGATTTCGGCCATGGTGGGTGGGCAGGGCCCGGCCTTGCTCTTGCTGCACGGCCATCCGCAAACCTTGGCCATCTGGCACAAGGTGGCCCCGATGCTGGCCCAACACTTCACGGTGGTGGCGGCCGATTTGCGCGGCTATGGCGATTCGTCCAAACCTGAAGGGGGACCCGACCATGCGGCCTATGCCAAACGCAACATGGCGCAAGACATGGTGGCTTTGATGCGGCATTTGGGCTTTGCGCGATTTGCGGTGTTGGCGCATGACCGCGGCGCCCGGGTGGCGCACCGACTGGGCTTGGACCATTCTCAAGCGGTCAGCCGCATGGCCCTGCTCGACATCGCGCCCACCTTGGCCATGTACGCGCAGACCACCGAGGCCTTTGCCCGCGCCTATTGGCATTGGTTCTTTTTGATCCAGCCGCAGCCCATGCCCGAGCGCCTGATCGAGGCCAATCCGGCGGCTTATGTCACCGAGGTCATGGGCAACCGCAGCGCCGGACTGGCGCCATTCGATCCGCGCGCCCTGGCCGAATACCAGCGCTGCCTGGCCCTGCCGGGCGCAGCCCATGGCTTGTGTGAAGACTACCGGGCCTCAGCAGGCATTGACCTGGTGCATGACCGGGAGGACATCGCCCAAGGGCGACACTTGCAGATGCCGATCCAGGTGCTGTGGGGCGCGCAGGGCGTGGTGCAACGCTGTTTTGACCCGCTCAAGGCGTGGCAAAAAGTGGCCACCCAAGTCAGCGGCCAGGCCCTGCCCTGCGGCCACTACATCGCCGAAGAAGCGCCCGACGCCTTGCTGGCGCAGGTGCTGCCCTTTTTGAAGCCAACGCCTGCATGAGCCAGCACAACCGCCGAGGCATCGTCACCATGACCGGTGCCATGGTGTTCTTTGTCGTCAACGATGCGCTGGTCAAATGGGTCAGCGCCGACCTGTCTACACCGCAACTGATTTTTGTGCGCGGCGTGATGACCACCACATTGCTGCTGGCCCTGGCGGGTTGGATGGGCCAGTTGGCGATGTGGCGCACCACGTTGACCCGCTCTGTGCCTGCCCGCGCCGTGCTCGACAGCCTGGCATCCTTTACCTACCTCACCGCGGTGTTTCACATCCCTTTGGGCAACGCCACGGCCATCAACCTCGCGGGGCCCTTGTTCCTGACCCTGATGGCGGTGTTCTTTTTGCACGAGCGGGTCACGCTGGGCCGCTGGGCGCTGATCTTGCTGGGCTTTGCGGGTGTGCTGTTGGTGGTGCAGCCGCGCATGGGCGACTTCAATGCCTATGCCTTGCTCTGCCTGTTCGCAGCGGTGCTGCACGCAGGGCGCGATTTTCTGACGCGCCTGGTGCCCGCGCAAGTGCCTTCGCTGTTGATCACCTTGTCGACGGCGGTGATGGTCACGGTTCTGGCCGGTGTGTGGAGTTTGTTCGAGCCCTGGAAGCCCATGGCGACGCAGCACCTGTGGCAGCTGTTTGGCGCATCGCTGTGTCTGGCGGCGGGGTACCACTTGCTCACGCTCAGCATGCGTTTGGGCGACATGAGCGTGATCGGGCCATTCCGCTACAGCGGCCTGTTGGTGGCGCTGGTGCTGGGCTACTGGATGTGGGGCGATGTACCCAACCCGCTGGCCTGGTGCGGCATTGCGCTGGTGGTGGCGGCTGGACTGGGCTTGCTGCAGGCCGAGCGCCTGCGCCGGCAGGCTGCGGGAGGTCTGTAGGTCGGCAGCTTCAGCCCCAATGCGGAGGCTCAGCGGCTGGCTTTGTCCAGCGCTTGGTCGATGTCCCACAGGATGTCGTCCAGATGTTCCAGGCCCACCGAGATGCGCACCATGTCGGGTGGGACACCCGCCGCGAGTTGCTGGGCCTCGTCGAGCTGGCGGTGCGTGGTGCTGGCCGGGTGGCTGATCAGGGTGCGGGTGTCGCCGATGTTGACCAGGTGGCTCATGAATTGGGCCGACTCAATGAAGGTCACGCCCTGGGCCAGCCCGCCTTTGACGCCAAAGGACAGCAGGCCCGAGGCACCGCGCATCTGGCGCTGCATCAAGGCATGCTGCGGGTGGTCGGGCAGGCCGGGGTAGTTGACCCAGGCCACACGCGGGTCGGCCTGCAAAAACTTCGCTACGCCCAAAGCGTTGTCGCAGTGCTTGTGCATGCGCAGGGGCAGGGTTTCGACGCCTTGCAGAATTTGCCAAGCGCTCATGGGGCTGAGCGCGGCGCCGAACACGCGCAGGCTTTCCATGCGGCAGCGCATGGTGAAGCCGAAGTCGCCAAAGGTCTCGTAAAACTTCACGCCGTGGTAGCCCTTGGACGGCTCGGTCATGCCCGGGAACTTGCCGTTGTCCCAAGGGAATTTGCCGCCCTCCACCACCACGCCACCCAGCGTGGTGCCGTGGCCCGCCAGGTATTTGGTGGCCGAATGCACCACGATGTCGGCGCCCAGCGCGAGCGGGTTGCACAGCAGCGGGCTGGGCACGGTGTTGTCGATGATGAGCGGCACGCCGTGTGCGTGGGCCACCTCGGCCACGGCGGCGATGTCCAGCACCACCATGCTCGGGTTGCCCAGACTCTCGGCATACACGGCTCGGGTATGGGGGCGCATGGCGGCGGCAAAGGCTTCGGGCTTGGTCGCGTCCACAAAGGTGGTCTCAATGCCGAACTTGGCCAGGCTCACGGCCAGCATCGTCACCGAGCCGCCGTACAAAGCCCCAGCGGTCACCACATGGTCGCCCGATTGCAAGATGGTCATGAGCGCCATGGTTTCGGCCGCCATGCCCGAGGCGCTGGCCACCCCAGCGCGCCCGCCTTCCAGGGCCGCCACACGTTCTTCGAGCACCGCCACCGTGGGGTTGCTCAGGCGCGAATACACATTGCCAAAGGTCTGCAGGTTGAACAGCGAGGCCGCGTGCTCGGCGCTGTCAAACACAAAGCTGCTGGTTTGGTAGATGGGCAAGGCGCGTGCGCCGGTGGCCGCATCGGGAATTTGCCCGGCGTGGATGGCCAGGGTCTCGGGGTGGAATGTGCGATCGGTCATGGTCTTTTTATACCAGCCGCCGCGCCGAGATGATCCCGGTGTTCACGCCCACCCAGTTCAGGCCGCCAAACAGCCGGGCGTGCTCAATCTTCACGCAGCGGTTGGTGACCGAATCCATGCCCGCCTTCTGGGCCATGGCGTCGGCTTCAGGGTTGGCGACACCCAGTTGTTGCCAAAGACACTGGGCACCGATCTGAACCGCTTGCTCGGCCATCGGCAATACGTCTTGGCTGCGGCGAAACACATCGACCATGTCCACTTTGAAAGGGATGTCGCCCAGGTTGGCGTAACAGGTCTCACCGAGGATCTCGCCGCCCGCATAGCGCGGGTTGACCGGCACGATCTTGAAGCCATGCGACTGCATGTACTTGGCCGCGAAATAGCTGGGCCGGTGCCACTCCGCCGACAGGCCCACCACGGCGATGGTGTGGCAAGTTTTGAGGATGCGCCGCAGCGCGTGCAAATCGTTGTGCATGCAAGTCCTTCTTTTTCTTCAATACTGCGCCAAGCCACTGCGCTTCATTTGCCGTGATGCCCATGTGGCGCACAGCGACAGCACGCCGCACACCGCCATCACGCCCAAATAATGGCCGTTCCAATCAAATGCGGCGCCCGCCAGCACCGGGCCCAGCAAGTTGCCCAAGGCCGCGCCGCTGTAGAGCGTGCCCACCACGCTGGCCACCGATTTCCCGCCAAAGTAATCCATGCAGATGGCGGGCAAAAGCGACACGATGCTGCCGTAACTCAGGCCAAACCACAGCGCAAACACCACCAACAGCCCTTGCCCCCCGGCAGCGCCCCACAGCACATACGATGCGCCCATGGACAGCTGCATCAGCACCAGCGTCTGCGCCCGGCCCAAGCGGTCGGCCACCAGACCAATGGCAAAGCGCCCCACCAGACTGCCCACGCCAATCAGCCCCACCAAGCCCACGGCAAAGGCTTCACCCAGGCCCAGATCGCGTGCCGAAGCCGACACGTGCGCGAACGGGATGAACATCACCGGTGAGGCCAACACCGTGGCCAGGTACAGCCAACGAAACGTGGGGCTGCGCAAGGTCTCGCGCAAGCTCAGCCCTGTGGCCGATTCGCCTGCACCCGGGCCACCTGAAGCCGCTGCCGCAGGTGCGCGCCGCAACAAAGCCGCAGCCAGCAGGCCCAGCACCAACACGCCCAGCGCCAAAACCTGCATCGCCTCGCGCCAGGGCATGGGGCCAATGGCCATGGCCACCAGCACGGGCACCAGCAAGGTGCCCGCCCCCACGCCCGAGCTGGCGATGCCTCCGGCCAAGCCGCGCCGGGTGGTGAACCAAGGTTGCACGCTGGCAATGGATGGCGTGTACACCAGCGCGATGCCCAGGCCCACCAACAAGCCGTAACTCACATACACCGCCAGCAAAGACGTGGCCCAGCTGGTGGCCAGCAAGCCCAGCGCAATGAGGGCCATGCCTGCCGAGCACACGATGCGCGGGCCGAAGCGGTCGGCCAGCATGCCGCCGCCTGCGCCCAACACAAAATAAACAAAGCCCGAGAGGCCAAAGATCCAGGACACATCGGCCCGCTGCGCCGAGAACTCGACGGCGAACGATTCAAAAAACGCCGCAAACGAATACGACACCCCAAAGATCACAGCCAGGCACACGAATGTGGCCCAAACCACCACCCAGGCGTAGGGGGTTTCTTTCATGGTGTCTCCGGTGTTCGCATGTTGCAAAGCATTGTGCCTTGCACGGGATGGGCGCACCCCTGGGGCCACAAAGCCTGTGTCACACTGGCGCGCATGGACTCCTCACTCGAACAAGCCCGCCAGGCCTTTCTGGATGGCGTTGAACAGTTTGAACGCCACCAATTTGAGGCGGCGGCATCCCTCTTTGAACGGGCATTGCAGCTGGCACCGGGCAGGCCGTCGGTGTTGATGAACCTGGGCGCCAGCTGCGTGCAGCTGGGTCGCTTTGAGCAGGCCGACGCGTGCCTGCGCCAAGCCTTGGCGGCCGATGACCAGCAGAGCGATGCCTGGGTCGCTTGGGGGGTCACGCAGATGGCGTTGGGCCAATGGCCACAGGCCCTGCACAGCCATGAGAAAGCCCGTGCTTTGGGCGCGGATGGCGCCGATTTTTGTTTGCGCTGGGGCCAATGCCTGGCCCATGCAGGCCGCCTGCCCCAAGCCGTGCAGGCGTTTGACCAAGCGCTGGCGCACGACCCCAACTTGGCCGAGGCTTTTAGCCAACGTGCCCATGCCCAGCGTGACATGGGGCAAACCGCGGCAGCGATCGCGGACTACCAACGTGCGCTGGCGCTGGGGGCCGACCCGGAGCTGCACCGTTACTACTTGGCCGCCTTGAGCCCGGATCAGCCCTTGGTGAACGCGCCAGCGGCGTATGTTGAAAAACTCTTTGACCAATACGCCGACGACTTCGAGGCGCACCTGGTCGGGCAACTGGGTTACCAAGGGCACAACGTGCTTTTGCAGCACCTGCCGGCCGAGCCGGGTGCCCGTTTTGAACGGGTATGGGACCTGGGCTGCGGCACCGGTTTGTGCGGTACGCTGATCCGTCCCCGTGCCGACCGTTTGATCGGCGTGGATTTGTCATCGGCCATGGTGGCCAAGTCGCGTGCGCTGGGGGTTTACGACAGCCTGCATGCGCAGGAGTTGGTGGCTTTCATGCAGCAAACCACCGAGCCAGCCGACTTGGTGCTGGCGGCCGATGTGTTCATTTATGTGGGTTGGCTGGAGGCGGTTTTTGCGGCCCTGAGCCCCCGCGTGCGTTCGGGCGGCTGGCTGGCCCTGACCGTTGAAGAGGCCGACCCGGGTTTTGAAGTGCAGCTGCACAGCAGCTTGCGTTACGCACACGCCCTGAGCTATTTGCAAAAACTGGCCGCAGCGCACGGCTGGCAATGGGCCAAGGTGCACCGCGCGCCCTTGCGACTGGACCAAGCCCAGCCGCTCATGGGTGCTTATGTTTATTTGCAAAAAACCTGACAATGGGGAATCCCCAGCCATGGCCCCGCCAGGAGAACCTCGCTCATGAACGCACAGGAACGCGACCAACTTCAGCAATTCTTGGCCACCTTGCGGCAACAGCGTGTTCAGGCCAAAGACCCGGTGGCCGATGGCCTCATCCGCGATGCCTTGGCCTCGCAAGCCGATGCCACTTACCTGCTGGTGCAACGGGTCATGGCCATGGGCTTGGCACTGGAAGCCACGCAAAACCGATTGAAGCAATTGCAAGCCTCATCGGCTGCGGCGCTGCAAGCTTCCAACCCTGACGCCAACGCTGCGCCCGCTCAGACGCCAGCGCCCATGCCGAATGGTGGCGCCCCAACGGCGCAACCCAGCCTGTGGATGCGTGGCTTGGTGGGGCAAGTGGGCGGCACGGCGTTGGGCGTGGCTGCGGGCGTGGTGGCGGGCGGCGCTGTGTTGCAAGGTCTGCAAGCCTTGTGGGGCGATGATGCCGCTTCGCCCAATTTGGCCCAAGGCCCTGCTGGGGGCTTGTCTGCGGCTGAACCGGATGCGGGCGACGGTCTGTGGGACTTGGGCGACGACTGGACCTGAGTTCAAGCGCCTCCTTCAGCGGCAGATTCAGCGGCAGTTTCAGCCGGTGATTCAGCGGCTGTAGGCCAAGCCCAGCGCCACGCCGCCAAACAAATCGCCTTCCACCACGGGCACACCCGCAAAGGCGGCTTGCAGGGTCTGCTGGAACGTGCTCAAAGCCGACGACCCACCCGTGAGGTAAATCGCATCCAGTGATGCATCGCTCAGGCCAGCGTTGTGCACGCATTCGCGCGCGCAGGCCACGGTGCGGCTCAGCAAATCGTGCAATTGCGCTTGCATGTCGTACACGCTGAGCTGCGCTTGTAAACCCTGCTCTAACACCGACAGGTCAATGCCCGTGTCAGCTCGGCTCACAGAGCAACGAATTTTTGCCTGTTCCACCTCATGGGCCATCAGGTGGCCATGCCGCTCGGTCAGCACGCGCATCAGACGCGCATGCAGGCAGGGGTCGCTGTAATTGCTGCGCAGGGTTTTGGCGTGGGCAATGGCTTTGGGTTGGTATTGCCAGTGGATCAGGTGCCAGGTGGCCAGGTCAAAAAACACGCGGCTGGGCACTTCGCGCTGTTCGGGGCCGATGTGTTTGTAGCCCAGCAAAGGCATCAACTGCGCCAAATGCAGTTGCCGGTCGTAATCGGTGCCGCCGATGTGCACACCCGTGGTGGCCAAAATGTCTCGACTGCGGTCAGCGTGCCGCACGCGTTCGGGCCCCAAGCGCACCACCGTGAAGTCTGAGGTGCCGCCTCCCAAGTCCACCACCAACACCGTGCTTTCTTTCGTCAAGCGCTGCTCGTAGTCGAGGGCTGCGGCAATGGGTTCGAGCTGAAACGACACTTCGTCAAAGCCCACCGACAACACCGCCTGGCGCAAAGAGGCTTCTGCTTGTGCATCGCGCTCAGCGTCGTCGTCCACAAAATGAACGGGCCGGCCCATCACCACGCGGCGCGGGGCGCTGCCCAAGCTTTGGGTGGCGCGCTCCCGCAGGGTCGCCAAAAAGGTGGCAATGATGTCCTGAAAGCTGATGTGCTGATGGCCGATCTGCGTGGTCTCCAGCAGCAGGGGGCTGCCCAGCAGGCTTTTGAGCGAGCGCATCAAGCGGCCTTCGGTGCCTTCCAAATAATGCCGGATGGCGTCGCGACCGAAGTGGGTGCTGTTGTCTTCAGCGTTGTAAAACACCGCTGTGGGCATGGCCAAGGCGTCGCCCTCCAGTGCCACCAGGCGTGCGCTGCCTTGGGGTCCTCGCCAAGCCATGGCCGAGTTGGAAGTGCCGAAATCAATGCCAAGCGTGCCGACGGGAGAAGAGTTCATGGAGAGGGTAGACAAAAGCCGACAGTCACAGTGCAGGTGCCTGCCATAGCGGGCAGACCTTGAAGACCGGGCATTTTGCCACCAAGCGGCACGGTGATGGCCGCAGTGCCGCGCTCAGTTTGGTATTGTTCTGAGCCGCAGTGCAAGCGTCGCACAGCTTGCAAACTGCGCGTTCATGGAAGTCTTATCGCGCTCAGCGACGGTTGAAATACTGCCGCATTTCAGCGAGGGTTTGAGACTCCTTGGGTTTGACCGCAACGACTTTGGCCGCACTGCCCGGAAAAACGTCTTCTATGCTTAAGTTGTACTTTTCCATCACCGCCATGATCTGAGCGGTGCCCTGGTCCACCTCTTCTTGCCGCAAGCGTGCTTGCTCCAAATCAACGTCCATCTTTTTCAAGATTTCCAGCGACTGCGTGATTTTGAAATCAAGCTCTGCTTTTTGCTGCTCAAGCTGTTTCAGTGAAGGCATGGTGAAGGTCCCGAAGAGTGAGTGAAGAAGATGCTTGCAATCTAACCGTCACGCTGGCGTGACCTCACACCAAAGATCATGAAAACACACAGATGCTCACGCCGGAAGGCTTCAGCGTTGTGCGGGGGCTGCACATGCTCACAGTTGCTCTCACTTTCAACCACTCATTTCGCTTGTATTCACAGCCATGTGGTTTATGTCATCTCAAACTTCTATGATGGGATGCATCCATGAAACGCTTGTGTTGTCTGCTGTTGCTGTTGTTGTTCCAACTGTCCTTGCATGCAGGGCAGGCACGCTATGAAGTCGATACGGCTTTTTTCCACGACGACCGGCAAACACACACGCTGGAGAGCGCCCAAGCGCAGGCATTCAAGCCCTATCAAGGGCATCTTCGCCTCGGATTCACTGGAGGTGAAACTTGGATCCGGATTCGGCTGAAGGACCACCCAGCCAGCGCACCGTCAGACCCGATACCTTCTTTGGTTTTCAGAGTGGAGTCTTACTCGCTGGACCGATTGGATTTCTACCAACAAACCGCTGGCAACTGGACGCACCAACGTGGGGGCGAGTTGCAGTTGCAAAAAAACAATTTTTGCATCGAGCTGCAGCATTGTTTTGAATTCAATGCGTCAAATACCGGCCATCACTATGCCTATTTGAAAGTGCAAACGACCGGTGTTCGCATTGTGCGCACAGATGTGATGACGGCTGACAAGGCTTTCCAGTCATCGATTGGTGTGATCAAAAGCGTGAACACCGCTTTGAACCTTTCCATGGCATTGTGGCTTCTTTCGGTGACATTCCTGTTCTTTGAACGTTCACGCATATTGCTGGTGTTTTGTGGATTTCAAACGACGGTGGTGATGTCGATTTGTGCGTTTTCAGGTGCCCTGCAGCAGTGGTGGGGTTTCATGTCGGCGGTTCCACCCAACACCATGACCGGATTGGCGCTGGTGATGCGGATGGCGATGACGGTTCTTCTGGCATGGGTCATTCTTGCCACTTACAAGCCCCACAGGGCGTACAACAAATGGGTCGCCGCTGTTCTTGTGGTGTGCGCTGTCAATGTCCTGCTTGTTTTGTTGGGGTACGAAACCGAGGCAGCCCTGTTGAACTACGGACTGGGTTTTATAAGCCCGTTCATCCAAATCTGGGGTGCGCGTTCGGTCAGTACAAACATGCCTGGACGATGGATTTTCGTCGCAGGATGGTTGATCGTTTTGATTTTCTTTGTTTTAGGATTTCCTCTCAATTTGGGTGAACAAGACTGGCGGGACCAATACAACTTGGTGCAAAACAGTGGTGACTTGCGACTCAATGGCATCCCGATTGGGATCGTGGTTTTTTGGTTGGTTGCCACGGAAAAAGCCAGCCGCAATCGGAATAAATTCTTGGAGTTGCAGGCTTTGAAAATTCAGGCGGCAGCGTCCAAAGCCCATGAAGAAGGTTTGAAAGAGCGTCGCGATCTGATTGACATGCTGACCCATGAGTTGAAGACGCCTTTGAGCACCATCAAGTTTGCCATGGCTTCGCTCAAAAGAACGGCCTTGGCTCAGGGAGAGTCTTTCGACAGGATGCAGCACATCAATGCCTCGGTGGAGCGCATGGACGCCATGATTGAGCATGTCGCACTCTCCAACAAAATTGAACGCATGGAGGCGCTGGGTGCGGAAGAGAGCGTTTCGGCACTCGAACTGATGAACGTGGTGATGCAGGAGTACCGTGAGCCTGAGCGCTTTGAGCTTGACATTCAAGAGGGTGTTTTTTTCCGAGCTGCTCCCCATTTCTTGGCTTTGATCATCGAGAACTTGGTGAGCAATGCTGTTAAATATGCGCAGGACGGCAAAATCAGGATCAGCATCCAAAATGAAGATGCGAAGACCACTTGTTTTCGCATCAGCAACAAGGTGGCGGACGATCACCATCCAGACGAGGCGCGTTTGTTTGAGCGGTATTACCGCCATCCCAGTTTCCAGAACAGCCCGGGCATGGGCATTGGCTTGAGCTTGGTTCATTCGGCCGCGCAAAAAATGGGTGCGCAGGTGCAGTACCAAAAAATAGACCAAGACGTGGTCTTTGAAGTGAGGTTTCCCCGTTGAATGATTTACAACATGGCACCAGAGACACGCCTTGGCCTTTGGTGCTGGCTTTGGTGGAAGACGATCGCTTGCTGCGTGAAGAAATCGAAGTGCATTTGAAGGCTCACGGCTTTGAGGTTCATGCGGCCAACAGTGCCATGGGTCTGGACGATCTCAATGCCCGCATTGCCTTTGACCTGTATCTGATTGACTTGAATCTACCGGGTGAAAACGGCTTGAGCCTTTGCCGGCGCGTGCGGCAATCACGCCCCGATGCAGGCATTGTGATCATGACCGCCCGAGTGGCGCTGAACGACCGGATTGCAGGCTACAAACAGGGCGGGGCCGATGTGTACCTGACCAAGCCGGTGGCGCCAGACGAGCTGGTGTTGGTGTTGTTGAGTTTGGGGCGACGCCTCAAGCAGACGCAAACGGCTCAAGAGTGGTCTTTGAGTTTGCGCGATCGCACCTTGCTCCCGCCAGATCACGATAAAAAACTGAGGTTGACCAGCAAGGAAAAAACCATTTTGTTGGCGCTCGTCCAGGCCAAAGACAACACGCTGGAATCCGGCGTACTGTGCGATTTGTTTGCCGAAGAGGACAGCGACGCCTTGATGAGCAAGCATGCCTTGGAGGAGCTGATCGCCCGTTTGCGCAAAAAATTCAAAAGCGCACAGGTGGATGGCGATGAGCCGGCCATCAAATCGGTGTGGGGTGTTGGTTACCAGCTGTGTGTGCGCATCCAATTTGTCAATTGAAGGCGCACCTGGTGCTCCAGGAACATGAAAACAGCCATGCCCCTCGGGTTTTGGTATAGATTCGGTAGGTTTTTTACAAGTTCAAACCCATGACCGAACCTTCCACTGACGCCGCATCTCGTCCAGCACTTCCTGACCGCCTGGCCATCGACACCCGCAGCCCGCACCATGTGCGCGCCGTGTTCGAGCACGACATTGGCATCCGCTTCAATGGCAAGGACCGCAACGACGTCGAGGAATACTGCATCAGCGAAGGCTGGGTGCGCGTGCCTGCGGGCAAGACCTTGGACCGCAAAGGCCAGCCCTTGCTGATCAAGCTCAAGGGCAAGGTCGAAGCGTTTTACCGCTGACACCTCCGGTGGCGCTTAGCCGCCGATGCGCCGCTGCAATGCTTCAAAAGAGATCAATTCTCCGGCCAGCGCACTGGCCATCACCGTGGGCGGACTGGCCAGCCAGACTTGGCCCGGGCCTGAGCGGCCCGGAAAATTGCGGTTGATGGCGCTGACCGTGACCTGCGCCGAGTCTGTGGACGAACCCGGCCCGCAGTTGGCGCAAGCCCCGCAAGAGGGCTGCAAGATGCGCACGCCCAAAGCGGTGAATGTCTGGTCGTAACCCTGCGCCACACAGTAGTCACGCACAGCGGTCGTGCCGTATTGCAGAAACACCTGCACCCCCACAGGCAGCTTGAGATGGTTGTTCAGACCCCAGGCCAGCACCGCGTGGTAATGGTCAAAGTCTTCGCGCTTGCCTGCTGTACAGGAGCCGCCATAGGCGATGTCGATGCGCACGCGTTCTTGCAGGTCTGACAGCGCCAGCCCCTGACCCGGGTCACCGGGCCGCGCCACCATGGGGCAGAGGGTGTTCAGATCGACCGTCATGTCGTGGGCGTAATGCGCGCCATCGTCGCTGTGCATCCAGTCGTCGATCACCGCTTCTACACCCCGTCGTTCGCGGATAAAGCGCAGGGTTTCGGCATCGGGCGCCACGATGCCGCTGAGCCCACCCAGCTCGGCGCACATGTTTGTGAGCGTCGCGCGTTCGTCGGTGCGCAGGTGGGCGATGCCTTCACCCGCAAATTCGAACACCTTGCCCACCCCGTGCCCCTCGCGGATGTAGGGGGTGGCCAGCAGGTGCAGCATCAGGTCTTTGGCGGTCACGCCCGGCTGCAAATGGCCCTGCAGTTCGACGCGCACGCATTCGGGCCAGCGCACACGCACCGCGCCGGTCACAAAGGCATTGGCCATGTCGGTGGTGCCCACGCCAAAAGCCACGCAACCCAAAGCGCCACTGTGCGGGGTGTGCGAATCGGTGCCCACCACCACCTGGCCGGGCAGGGCGTAGTGTTCGGCCACCATGGCGTGTGAAATGCCCGCCACATTTCGCCCGTCGTCTTGAAGCACTTCGGCATCGGTCAGGGTGCGGTGCATGCGCAGGCCGTGGCGTGCGGCAAAGTTGCGCTGTGCTTGGCTCATGGCGTGCATGTTGGCGATCAGGCCCCCCCGCACATGGGCCGGGCTTTCTTCGACGTAGGAGGTGTGGTCTTCAAACACCACAATCTGCGCTGGGCTTTGCAAGGTGAAATCTTGCCCCAGTGCATTTTTCATCAAGGTGTCGGCCATGCCGGTGTAGTACTCGTGAATAAAGCGCCAGTCGGCCCGTACGAAAAGCCCGTCGCCGGTTTGCGGCCGATCGGGTGTGTGCGGGGCTGTCAGGCGGTGGCGCTTCAGGATTTTTTCAAACAGGGTTTGAGGGACGGCCGCCGCAGGCAGGGGTGTGCTCCCACCGCCCAGCGCCCTGGTTTCTTTTGTGGGAGCCCACCCCGTGGGCGAATGAACCCTTGCCAGAAACCGCTGCCCCCAACGCAGCAGCCCACCCGCCGACAGGATCGAGGCCGCCAGCGCCTCGCGCCCCTGCACCAGATCGTCCAGCGTCAACGTCTCACCGCGCGCCATGCGGTCCAACAAACCAAAATCGGTCGAGGTGAACAAGCCAATGTTGTCGGCGTTTTGGCGGTAGATGCGCTCAAAACTTTCGGCAATCACCAGTTGCACGCCCGCCAGCTTTTCGGCGGTGGGGCTGTGCTCGCGCGAGGAGCCCTTGCCATAGCGGCGGCCCGCCACCAGCACCTGAAAACCGGCTTGACGCAGGGCTTGGCGAGCGATGGGGTTTTCTCCTTGGCAGCTCAGCCCGGTGTGGGCAAACTCGCCCAAGGTGTTGTCGTAATGGCTCAGGATGTGCACCGGCGTGATTTCGTCGGTCGAGACATCGTCACGCAGCGGCCCGGCCTGTGCGCGGTCCATGACCTCTCCCGACAGCTGGCGGCTGATCAGACCAGGGTCTTGGCTGAGGTAAAGGATCTTCCAGTCGGAGGTGTTCATGTCAGGGCGTGTGCGTGGGGAATGCTTCGCCCCTTTGGCAGAGGTCAGTCTCAATTCTATGAGCGATCCGAGCCATTAAACTCCTCGAACACCCCAGCAAAGGACACCTGACGTGAGCACATTTCATTGGCCCCAGCGCGTGACGATTCGTGAAGTGGGCCTGCGTGACGGGTTGCAAAGCATCGCTCGAACCTTGCCCACTGCGCAAAAATTGCAATGGATTCAGGGCGCTTACAACGCCGGCATCCGTGAGATCGAAGTCGGCTCGTTTGTACCGCCCAAACTCTTGCCCCAGCTGGCCGACACCGCCGAACTGGTGGCCTTTGCCAAAACCCTTCCGGGCCTGGTCGTGTCGGTTTTGGTGCCCAACCTCAAGGGGGCCGAGCGCGCCATGGACAGCGGTGCCGATTGGATGCTGCTGCCCCTGTCGGCCAGCCACGCGCACAGCTTGGCCAATTTGCGCAAGACCCCCGACCAGGTGTTGACCGAGATCGCCGCCATGGTCGAGGCACGCCGCGCACGCGCTTCGACCATCCGCATCGAAGTGGGCATCAGCACCGCTTTTGGCTGCACCTTGCAAGGCCGGGTAGAAATCGGTGAAGTGCTGCGTCTGGTCAAGGCCGTGCTGGACTTGGGTGTTGACCGTGTGGGCTTGGCCGACACGGTGGGCTATGCCGACCCGCGTCAGGTGGGCGACTTGTTTGCCAAGGCCCGCGAAGTGGCGGGTGACCAACTGGGCTGCGGCCACTTTCACGACACCCGTGGTCTTGGCTTGGCCAACGTCATGGCTGCGCTGCAAGTGGGTGAGACCCGTTTTGACGCCTGCCTGGCCGGCATCGGCGGTTGCCCGCATGCCCCCGGGGCCAGCGGCAATGTGGCCACCGAAGACCTGACGTATTTGATGGCCAGCATGGGCATCAACACCGGCATCGATTTCGCTAAGCTCATGGCTTTGCGCACCCAAGCGGCGCAGTGGCTCGCAGGCGAGTGCCTGCATGGTTCGATCGCGCAAGCGGGCTTGCCTAAAATCTTGCAAATGCCAGAAATGACTGCATGAACACGTCCGACAAGAAACTCCCGCTCGAAGGCCTGCGCGTCGTCGAGTTCACCCACATGGTCATGGGGCCCACTTGCGGCATGGTGCTGGCCGACATGGGGGCCGAAGTCATCAAGGTCGAGCCCATCGAGGGCGACCGCACACGGCATTTGCTCGGTTCGGGCGCGGGCTTTTTCCCGATGTTCAACCGCAACAAGAAAAGCATCCAGATCAATCTGCAAAGCCCCGAAGGTGCCGAGATGGCGCGGCGCTTGTGCGCCACGGCCGATGTGGTGGCCGAAAACTTCAAACCCGGCTCGATGGCGAAGTACGGCCTGGACTACGCCAGCCTGTCGGCCCACAACCCCAAGATCATTTACGCCAGCCTCAAGGGTTTTTTGCCAGGGCCTTATGACCACCGCACCGCGCTCGATGAAGTGGTGCAGATGATGGGTGGCTTGGCCTACATGACGGGCCGCCCCGGCGACCCGCTGCGCGCGGGCACCAGCGTGAACGACATCATGGGCGGCATGTTCGGTGCGATTGGCGTGCTGGGCGCGCTCATCCAGCGCGGCATCACCGGGCGTGGGCAAGAGATTCAGTCGGCCTTGTTTGAGAACAACGTGTTTCTGGTGGGCCAGCACATGCTGCAGTACGCCATCACCGGCAAGGCCGCCGAGCCCATGCCCAACCGCATCTCGGCCTGGGCGGTGTACGACGTGTTCACCGTCAAGAACGGCGCGCAAATCTTTTTGGCTGCCGTGAGCGATGCGCAGTGGGCCACTTTTTGCGATGTGTTGGGTTTTGCCGACCTCAAGGCCGACGCGCGTTACAGCGACAACAACGCCCGCGTATCGCTGCGTGCCGAGCTGATGCCTGAGTTGCGCCGCCGCTTGGAGGCCTTCACCGCCGCCGAGTTGACCGCCATTTTTGAAAAAGCCGGACTGCCCTTTGCGCCCATCGTCAAGCCCGAAGAACTGTTTGACGACCCGCACCTGAATGCCACCGGCGGTTTGGCCGATGTGCGCCTCACCGATGGCCCCAAGGCGGGGCAGACGGCCCGCGCGGCCCTGTTCCCTTTCACCATGAACGGGCAACGCCTGGGCGTGCGCCACCAGCCGCCCAAGCAAGGTGAAAATACCGATGAATTGCTGCAAGGCTTGGGCCTGAGTGCGGCAGAGATCGCCAGTTTGCGAGCCAGCAAGGCGGTGGCCTGACGTGGGCCATGGGCCTGATGCGTTTTATTTCCCATCAACTTCAAGAAAGAGACACACCATGAAAACACCCATCACCCGGCGCAGCGCATTGGTCGCTTTGTCATCGGTCGCCGCCGCAACTTTGCCGGGCATGGCGCTGGCGCAAGCGGACCGTCCCGTCAAATTCATCCTGCCCAATGCCACCGGCTCGGGTGTGGACGCCATCACACGCGCAGCAGCGCCCGCCATTGGCAAGGCTTTGGGTGCCAACGTGGTGGTGGAAAACCAATCGGGTGCCAGTGGCGTGATTGGTTTGCAGGCCATGGCCAAGAACCCGCCCGATGGCTTCACCTTGTCGGTGGTGTCCAACAACGTGGTGATTTTCCCCAGCGTCATTAAAAACCTGCCGTTTGAAATGCCCGCCGATTTCACACCGATTGCGGTGCTGGGATCCACCCCCTTGGTGTTGGTGGCGAACCCCCAAAAAGTGCCCTCCAACAACAGCCGTGAATTCATTGCCGCCCTGCGTGCCAAGCCGGACGGCTACAACTTCGGCTCTGGTGGCACGGGAACGATCTTGCACCTGGCCGCCGAGATGTTTGTGGACGAAGCCGGTGTCAAGGCGCGCCATATCCCCTACAAAGGCGTAGGCCCCATGGTCACTGACTTGTTGGGGGGTCAAATTGACTTTGCCGTCTTGGCTTTGCCCAGCGTACAGCAGCACATCCGAAGTGGTGCGCTCAAGGCCGTGGGCATGTGTGGCGACAAGCGAAGCGCCGCTGCGCCAGACATTCCTACCTTTGTGGAGCAGGGCTTGCCCACTTACGTGATCGATGCCTGGTTTGGTGTGCTCGGCCCCAAGGGCATGAGCGCTGCCAATGTGAAAAGGGTCAACGATGCCTTGGTGCAGGCCTTCAACGATCCGGCCGTCAAGGAAGTCATGGCCAAGCAAGGCAACACGATCGCCATCAGCACGCCAGAGCAAGCTCAGCGCGTCTTCCGAAGCGAAATGGAGCGCTTTGCTGCGCTGGTCAAGAAAGCGGGCATCGAGCCACAATAAGGCCCATCGCCCATCCCTCGTCGCTTGACATTTGGCGGTCAGGCGACGACCATGGGCGCATGTCCATCCAGGTTTTGATTTTCGGCATCCACCTCGCGCGCAGCACGCGGGGCAAGCCCTGCGCACCGCCGCAGGGTGTTTAAACACTCCCCCTGTTTCGTTTGACCGATTTCAATTCGGGCCGCGCTCACCTTGCAGCGTGGTCCTGCTTTTCACTGGAGATTTTCATGGCCGATTTGTTTGACAACCCCATGGGTTTGTGTGGTTTCGAGTTTGTCGAGTTCGCTTCCCCCACCCCCAACACCCTGGAGCCGCTGTTCGCGCAGATGGGCTTCTCGCTGGTCGCCAAACACCGCTCCAAAGACGTGGTGCTCTACCGCCAGGGCGACATCAATTTCATCGTCAACCGCGAGCCCAAAAGCCTGGCCGGTTACTTTGCTGCCGAGCACGGCCCATGTGCTTGTGCGCTGGCGTTTCGGGTGAAGGATTCGCACAAGGCTTATGCGCGGGCGCTGGAACTGGGTGCGCAGCCGGTGGATGTGCCCACTGGCCCGATGGAGCTGCGCC
Organism: Limnohabitans sp. Rim28; assembly: GCF_000293865.2. Lineage (GTDB taxonomy): Bacteria > Pseudomonadota > Gammaproteobacteria > Burkholderiales > Burkholderiaceae_C > Limnohabitans_A. Next base: position 47,884 of record NZ_ALKN02000007.1, read on the forward strand.
TGCCCGCCATCAAGGGCATTGGCGGCGCGCCCTTGTATTTGATCGACCGCTTTGAAGATGGCAAGAGCATTTACGACATCGACTTTGAATTCATCGATGGCGCAGACCGCCACCCGCCCGGCCACGGCCTCAAGCTGATCGACCACATGACGCACAACGTCTACAAAGGGCGCATGGCTTACTGGAGCGGCTTTTATGAAAAGCTTTTCAACTTTCAGGAGATTCGCTACTTTGACATCAAGGGCGAATACACCGGCCTGACCAGCCAGGCCATGATGGCCCCGGACGGCTTGATCCGCATCCCGCTGAACGAAGAGTCGGGCAAGACCGGTGGCCAGATCGAAGAGTTTTTGATGCAGTTCAACGGCGAGGGTATCCAGCACATCGCCCTGCTCACCGACGACATCCTGAAGAGCGTGGACGCGCTCCAGATGGCCGGCATCCCGCTCATGACCGCACCCAACGACATTTATTACGAGATGCTGGAAGAGCGCTTGCCTGGCCATGGCGAGCCGGTGCCCGAGTTGCAAGCGCGCGGCATCTTGATGGACGGCTCCACGGCCAATGGCGAAAAGCGCTTGCTGCTGCAAATCTTCAGCCAAACCCTGCTGGGCCCGGTGTTCTTTGAGTTCATCCAGCGCAAAGCCGACGAGGGTTTTGGCGAAGGCAACTTCAAGGCGCTGTTTGAAAGCCTGGAGCGCGACCAGATTCGGCGGGGGGCGATTGCGGTGGAGTGAGGGTTTGGCTGTGGACGCGTGTACGCCCGACGAACCCCACAAGGTCGTGTGCTTTTTTAATTGCCCTTGATTTTAGTAACACCTTGTGTGATACTTGGAAAAATAGGGAGGCGCAAATGGACATCTTTAAAAGTGCGTGGTTCACGCGCTTTGCCCGAAAAGAAAAGATTTCTGTTGCTGCGCTTCACGATGCAGTCGTCCGAGCAGAACGCGGTTTGATCGATGCCGATTTGGGCGCAGGTGTGATCAAGCAACGAATCGCTCGCCCAGGCGAGAGTCGTTCAAAGGGTTATCGAACGATTCTGCTGTTTCGTCAGCAGCATCGGTGTTTCTTTGTTTATGGCTTTGCCAAGAGCGAGTTGGAAAACATCAGCGCCTTGGAAGAGGCCCAATTCAAGCAGATGGCTCGTCACGTATTGGATTTAACGGATGCCCAACTCATGGAGTTGGTGACTCAAGGACATTTTGAAAAGGTGGTGCAAGATGCCTAAAAAATACCGCAGTGATGCATTGGCTGCGATTCACGAAACGATGGAGGCTTTGCATGAAGTGGGCGCTGTGGACCGCCAGACCATGCGGGAGTTTGACGAGACTTGCCTCACGCCCATTGAGGTGATGCTGCCTGAACAAATCAAAGCACTGAGGATGCGCGAGCATATTTCGCAGCCGGTGTTTGCGCGATACCTGAATGTGTCAAAGAACCTTGTTTCTGATTGGGAGCGCGGCATCAAAAAGCCCGGCGGCCCAGCGCTCAGATTGCTCACGGTGATTCAACACAAGGGCTTGATGTCGATCGCTTGACACAATGCTGTCGTCTCCACTACCTCACTCGTCACCCCGCATATGAAGGAAATCGATTTGAACTTGTCGCAAAAATTTTCACGGGAATCGGCAGAGACGCTGGCCGACATGAAAGCCACGGGCACAGGCCATGCGTTGGACGATGTTCGGGTTTATTTTTCTCAACTTAAAAAGCATCGCCAAGGGCAATCTGAGCGGCCAGCTATGCTGCAACCGAAAAAATGTCCTGACTCATTGGCTTTGCTGACTCGCATTCGTCACAAGTGACAAACTGAACGGGCCTGCCGCCCTGTTCTAAAAATCAGCCAACTTCTTTCCAGACGCGCTCGAAGCAACAGTCTCGGATGTGACTTGGTAAGGGCTGTTTCGAAAACTTTGGGTTTTTACCCGATTGCACAAAAGGGGTCTTCTCGCCACAGTTGAACGCTGTTGCTTTGAACAAAGGGTCCCCCGTCATGAAACTGAACGTCAACGGTAAAAACCGCAGCCTCGATGTCGAGCCCGAGATGCCCCTGTTGTGGGCCTTGCGCGATGAGCTTGGCATCCAAGGCCCCAAGTTCGGTTGCGGCATCGCCCAATGTGGGTCGTGCACAGTGCTGCTCAATGGCGAGCCGGTGCGCTCTTGTGTTTACCCGGTCTCGGCCTCTGCGGGGCAAAAAGTCATCACCATCGAAGGCCTGGCCGACAAGGGCCGCTTGCACGCCGTGCAGCAAGCCTGGATCGACCACCAAGTGCCCCAGTGCGGTTATTGCCAAGGCGGGCAGATGCTCGCAGCCGTGGCCCTGCTCAAGAAAAAGCCCAAACCCACCGACGAAGACATCGATGCCGCCATGACCAACATTTGCCGTTGTGGCACCTATGCACGCATCCGCACCGCCATCCACGCCGCTGCCAAGAAAGGGACCCGCGCATGAGCACCCCCCATCTGACTTCCGGCATGGACCGCCGCCACTTCTTGAAGATCTCCAGCACCGCCACGGCGGGCTTGTCGATGGGCTTTTTCGTGCCACAAAGTGCGCAGGCGGCCGCAACGCCCCAGCTCAATGTCTGGGTCGAAATCGAGCCCAACGACACGATTGTCATCCGCTACGCCCGTGCAGAAATGGGCCAGGGCAGCATGACCTCTGCGCCCATGATGATTGCCGAGGAGTTGGAGGCCGATTGGAAAAAAGTGCGCGTCGAGTACGCCACGGCGCATGAAAACCTGCGCACCAAACGCGCCTATGGCGACATGGCGTCGGTGGGCAGCCGCACCATCCGCAACTCGCAAGAATATTTGCGCAAAGCAGGGGCCACCGGGCGCGAGATGCTGATTGCCGCTGCCGCGCAGCAATGGGGCGTGCCAGCCAGCGAGTGCAAAGCCGCGCTCAGCAAGGTCACCCACCTGCCCAGCAAGCGTGTGCTCAGCTACGGCAAACTGGCCGCCGCGGCGGCCAAACTGGAAGCCCCCAAAGACGTCAAGCTCAAAGACCCCAAAGCCTGGACCCTCATCGGCAAGTCCATCCCGCGTGTGGACATCCCCGACATCGTCACCGGCCGTGTGAAGTACGGTATTGACGCACAAGTGCCCGGCATGCTGCACGCGGCCATTGCGGCTTGCCCGGTGTTCAACGGCACCATCAAAACCATGGACGCCTCCAAGGTGGAAAACCGCAGGGGCATCGTCAAGGTGTTGAACATGGGCACCTTTGTGGCCGTGGTGGCCGACAACTGGTGGCGCGCCAAAGAAGCGCTGCGTGATGTGGCGGTGGACTGGGATGTGGGCGAGCACGGTACCTTGAGCAGCGCCGTCATCATGTCCCACTTCAAAGCCGGTATGGATCAGCCAGAACTGGCGGTGGCCCGCAACGACGGCAACACGGCCGATGCGCTGAGCAAAGCGGCCAAGGTGGTGGAGGCCGAGTACTTCACACCCTATTTGGCGCACGCCACCATGGAGCCGATGGTGTGTACCGCTTGGTTGCAGGGCGAACAACTCGATGTGTGGTGCTCGACGCAAAATCCTGAAGCCACTTTGGCCGTGGCGGCTGCGACAGCGGGCGTGCCACAGGCCAACGTGAAAGTGCACCCCATGCAATTGGGTGGCGGTCTCGGGCGCAAAAGCCCGCAAGACTTCACACGCCAAGCCGTCGCGATCGCCAAGGCCATGCCCGGCAAGCCCGTCAAAATGCTGTGGTCTCGCGAAGAAGAAATCCAGCACGGCTTGTACCGCCCGGCCAGTCTGATGCGTTTCAAGGCGGGTTTGAGTGCCACGGGCAAAGCCGAGGCGCTGCACATCCGTGTCAGTGCCCCATCCATCTTGGCCACCTTGCTGAAACTGCCCTTGCCCAGAGGCGTGGACGGTCAGGCCGTGGCCAGCTTCAACGACCACCCCTATGACATCCCCAACACCTTGGTGGACTATGCCCAGCGCAACACCAATGTGCCCGTGGGTTTTTGGCGCACCGTGGGGCATTCACAAAACCCGTTTGGGCGTGAGTGCTTCATCGACGAGATGGCCCAGGCGGAAGCGCAAGACCCGGTTCAATACCGCTTGGCCATGCTGCCCAACAATGAAAAAGCCAACCGCGACCGTGCCATCTTGTTGGCCGTGACCCAAGCAGCCGGGTGGGACAAAAAACCGGCCCCCGGTGTGTTCCGGGGTGTGGCCGCCACCGACGGATATGGCAGCTGGACGGCTTGTGTGTGCGATGTCTCCATCAACGCCAAAAACGAGGTCAAGATCCACCGCATCGTGATCGGCATTGACCCCGGTTATGCCGTCAACCCCGACAACATCGTGGCCCAGTTCCAGGGCAGCGTGGTGCACGGTTTGACGGCCATCTTCTGGGGTGAAAACACCATCAAGGATGGGCGTGTGGAGCAATCCAACTTCCACGATTACCGCATGATGCGTTTGAACGAAATGCCCAAGGTGGAGGTGGTGATTGCCCCCACGGGCGGCTTCTGGGGCGGGGTGGGCGAGCCGGCCCAAGCGCCTTTGGCACCGGCGGTGGCCAACGCCATTTCGGCGGCACTCGGCAAACGCATCCGCAGCTTGCCTTTGAAGAACCATGGTTTGACTTTGGCACGCGCATGACGGTGCTGGGCTTGGCAAGGGTGTGGGCCTTGGTGTTCAGCGCTGGCTGGGGCTGGGCCGCAGCGCAAACGCCTGTGGCCCTTCAAGCCGGCTCGCCAGAGCGGGGCAAGGCCTTGCTCTTGCAAAGGCAAGACAGCGGTTGTGTGCTGTGCCATCAAGTGCAGGGTTTGCCTGCAGGTGGTGCACTCGGCCCGTCTTTGGTCGGTTTGCCCGAGCGCAGCACCAAAGACCAAGCCCGCGAGCGCATCGCCGATGCCCGGCGCTTCAACCCGCAAACCATCATGCCCGCCTATTTGAGTACCGAGGGTTTGAACAAGGTGGCGAGCCCTTACAAGGGGCAAACCATTTTGACGGCGCAGGGGCTTGAAGACATCTTGAGTTACTTGTTTTTGCCCAGCAAGGCCACGCCATGAAGTGGCCCACATTGACCCGTCGCGAGGGCTTGCGGCAGACGCTGCGGGCCGGTCTTTATGGGCTGGCAGTTCAGCTGTGGCCCAGCCGCGCCCAAGACATGGCATCGGGCCAGTTGTTGAGCTTGGCGCAGATGATGGGGCCCCTGACCCAAGGCGCTCGCTTGTTACAACAAGACGTGAAGATCGTGGCCCCTGTGTTGGCCGACAACGGGACTTTGGTGCCTGTCACGGTGCAGGTGCAAAGCCCCATGACGCCCCAAGACCATGTGACGCATCTGTACCTGTTGTCTCAGCGCAATCCGGTGACCCAAATGGCGGTCTTCCATTTGGGGCCGTGGAACGGACGCGCCGAAATCAGCACACGCCTGCGCTTGGCGGGCACCCAGCAAGTGGTCGCTTTGGCGCGCCTGTCCAGTGGCGAGTTTCGTTATGGCCAGATGGAAATCATCGTCACCGAGTCGGCTTGCGTCGACGCCTCATGACCATGGCATTTGCACGCATCCAATGGCCTGAACGCGTCTTGGCGGGGGATGTGGTCAAAGTGCGTCTGCTGGTGCAACACCCCATGGATACGGGGTACTTGCAAGACCTGTTGGGCAAATTGGTGCCGCGCAATGTGATCCGGTCATTGACATGCACCTGGGGCCAGCAAGAGGTGTTCCGTGTGGAGCCATCGTCGGGGATCTCGGCCAACCCTTTGTTTGAATTTTTTGTGCGGGCAGAACAAACGGCCGAGATGCATGTGGCGTGGATCGATGACCGGGGTGTCAAAGGCCAGTTGCGGCAAATGTTGCCGGTTTTGCCCAAGAGCAGCCCCTGAGCGCATGAGCAGCAGAGCGTTCGCATCGGAGCCCGCAGCGTGGTGTGTGCGCACCGTGCTCCAGTTGTGCTGGCTGGTTTTCATGCTGATCGCGTTGTGGTCGGTGAGTGGGTACGCCGCTTCGCAGACGGCAGCGCCACCCGCACGCAGCTTGCCTTTGTCGCAGCTCAAATCGGGCCTGCATTATTCGGGCAAGGATGTGCAAGCCTTGCAGGCCGACGAATTTGCCAACCCCGCCCAGCTGTGGCTCAGCCAAGGCGCGCAAGCTTGGGGCCAGCCCAGTGCCGCGAACGGCAAATCGTGCGTGAGTTGCCACGGCGCAGTGGCCACCAGCATGAAAGGCGTCGCCACGCGTTACCCCGCCATCGATGCCGCCAGTGGGCGCCTGTTCAACCTCGAAGACCGCATCCACCAATGCACCACGCGCCATCAGCAAGCACCCGCACTCGCGCCCGAATCGGATGCCTTGCTGGGCTTGACCTTGCTGGTGACGCAGGCCTCCAAAGGCATGCCCTTGCGGGTGGACATTGGCGGTGCGGCGCGCGGCCACTGGCAAGCGGGGGCGACATTGTTTTCTCAACGCCAAGGCCAAATGAATTTGTCGTGCGCCCAATGCCATGACCACAATTTTGGGCAACGCCTGTTCACCGACCTGCTGAGCCAAGGCCAGCCCAATGGCTACCCGGTGTACCGTTTGGAATGGCAAAAACCGGGATCGCTGGAGCGGCGTTTGCGCAGTTGCTATGCCGGTATTCGCGCGGAAACCCCGCCTTGGGGTGCTTTGGAGATGCGGCAACTGGCGCTGTACCTGATGTGGCGCGGTGAGGGCTTGCCCATCGAGGTGCCGGCTGTGCGCAAGTGATCAAGCCGCGACGCGCTTTCGCGTTGTCGTTCTTGGACGACCCGTCAAATTTCGCTCCACCTCCATCCGCAATGCAGCATTGATGCGCGACTGATAACCAGCCCCTTTCGACTTGAAGAACTCCAAAATATCAGCATCCAAACGAAGAGAGGTGAGCACCTTCGTGGGCGCAGCTTGAGGCCCGCGTCCACGCTTGAGCACCGGCGCACCCAGCATGTCCTCAGTCCATGCGGGATTGTCAGGATCGTTGACCTTAGCCGAGGGTTTCTTTGGCAACTTGGCGGTAGTAGCGAGCTTCATGTTTTTCTGCCTTTCGCAGCGATATCACGTGAGCCCCTCTCGGGCGCTCGGTATAAACCAACGAAGTCAAGCCCGTGTTCTTGATGTTCAGCTTGCGCTTTGGCTCGTGCCATGTGAGCATATTAAATTGTATCTACAAAATAAGTAGACGCAAGGTGCAATTTAACGTTTGACTTGATTCCAGGAATAACCAGCTTCTGGGTCTTTCTCAAAGTCGGCCAATCGAGCTTCAAGTTCGATTTTTAAATCGGGCGAGTCCTGAATGCCGTGAGGGAAGGCAGCGATGCTTTCCCAAATCACTTCAACGCGCTGCTTGAACGCCTGTAGCGCGACCAGATCGGGCGCGGAGCGATTCAGGTGGAGTGTTGAGCGGATTTTTTTCTAGACCGAAGCGCCGCTGCATAGGCAAGGGACGCCCAATCCTTTGCCATCTCTGGATCGTCGAATAACTCTATGGGCGCTGAGGAGTAGGACATTTTCATGGTGGTGCCATTCTTGGTGTACTCAAAGGGCACACAACCTGCTTCTGAAAACTGCGGTGCAGACAAGGCGTCCGTCTTGAGGTAGAGGGTGTCATTGGCGACGAGGCCAATCATCAAGCCTTGGTGGTAGATGCCGTACCCACCAAACATCGGTTTTGAGTTGATCGTCCCGAACAGGCGGAAGACCTCGTGCAGGTGCTCGATGAATTGATTGACTCTCTTCATAAGGGGGCCCAAATTGTGTTTTGAATTCTTGGTGACCGAGGGGTTGGGCCTCACCGCGCTGGCTGACTGCTAACGGGCGTTGCTGCGGAGGGCCCGCGTGACGGAGCGCTTAGTGTTGCCGGTGTAGGTAGTTCGTTGATTGGCACTGGCCGGGTGATGTACCCCGTGAAGATTGAAAGAAACAAGCAGGCGAGATTCATGAAGGCTGCTGGCTTCTGCGATGGTTGCTGGCGCTCCATTCCAGGGGTGAGTAGTAGGACGTAGATCACGGCGGCCATACCGGCGAACGTGAGAAAGGAACTTGGTGGAAGTCGGAGGAAGATGGCCAAAGCTGGAACAGTGAAGAGTGCTGATAGGAATGGGCTGGTTCTACTGCCGCCTGTGACGGCAACAAGGTAACCGACGAAGCCCAAATTGAGCACGAACACGAGAAAAATCGCTTTGCGCGCAGACATAGTGTTTATTCCAACGCCCTGGAAAAGTGGGCTCCAGATGGAATAGAGCTCGTCCGAGATCAATAGCAAGGCGAACGATCCAAGCGCAAGGAGCGTAGTGGGAGAACGCCTTAACTGAGATGGGTGCAGTAGCCTCTCGTCGAATGCCGAGACGGGCGACATAGCCCACCGGGGCGATTGATACAGTGTAGAAGTGACTCCCAGGATCGCTACGAACATCAGCTGTATCAAGAGCGTAGCGGCAGCTACGTTCAGAGGTTGGATTGACTGTTCGGCCGCCATGGGGGTTAGGCCCCAGCCGCGAAGATGAATGTACTGCCAAGGAATGCAAGGAACAGAACAATCTGAATCAAGGCGAACATACCCTGGGCGTTTATCGTCTTGATGAGCAGCAGGTACTTAATCTGTGGATCCCCACTGTTCCTTCTCAGATGTCGGTGTGCCATCCAACGGGCCCAAGCGGGGAAGGGTTTATAAAACTCACTTAACACGCGTTCCATTCGTACGCCAGTCTGTATGGTGATGCCCCAGAACTTTGCGCCTTCTTCAATCCGTTCGGCTTCTTCCTCGTACCGCTTTAGGTGCGCAAGAAATGTCTCCTTGACCCTCGCGCTCATCTCCTTCATGACCCTCGCCCTCAGTGCAAGGGCTTTCGCGAGGATGCCGAATACGCAGGAGAGAACGAGTAGGACTCCAGCCGTTACAAACCCTTCTCTTGTGATGAGCGGAATCAACTGGTCTGCATTCGACACTACAAAGCCACCAACTGCAGCAGTCCCAAGTAGGAGCCATGTTGAGAATGAGTCGATAGGCTCGCTCGCAACCACTGCAGCCTCGAACATTGATGAGACGATCGCGTTCTCGGTGTTTTCTTGCGCAAGGCGGTGCCATTCGCGGAGCGGCGCGGTGCGGGGATCGTCTGTCATCTGGGGCCTAACGTGATGTAGACCGCAAAACCCGGCGGATACATCCGAACCCAGTCGATACATCCTGTGAAAGAAATTGTGACAAATGGCGTGCAGCAAGGCTTTGGGGCTTGCATGTTGTTATTCCATGAAGGTATGAATTTCCCATGAAACCCGGTGTTCCCTTTTTTATTCCACCCGCTGACTGATCCAACTGCGCGCATGGATTCTGAGTAAGCACTATATGTTGAAAACCCCAATTTTCAACTTAATCAGATTCTTTTTTATCCAATTCAATGCCCATTTGCCCGGCTGTGCGCAAGTGATCAAGCTGCCCCGTTGCACACCCGCAGCACTTGCGGGCCATAGGCCTCGAGCTTCTTGACGCCCAGGCCGCTGATGCCTTGCAGCTGGACCAGGCTTTGGGGTGCGGCCTCGGCAATGGCGGCCAGCGTCGCATCGTGGAAGATGACATACGCGGGCAGGTTGTGTTCTTTGGCCACTTCGGCGCGCCAGGCCTTGAGGTTGATGTAGCGCACCATCGCGTCTTGCCCCAGGTTGGCGGCGGCGGGGGATGGGGCGCTGCGGCTGCGCGTGCGTTTGTCGGCGCGTTGGCTGGTGCTCTCGCGCAGCTGCACCGGTACATCGCCCTTCAGCACGGCGCGCGAGCCTTCGGTCAGGTGCAGGGTGCTGAAGCCTTCTTCGGTGTGCACATGCAGCGCGCCAATGGCGATCAGCTGGCGCATCACGGCGCGCAGTTGCTGCTCGCTGTACTCGGCCCCCACACCAAAGGTGCTGATGCTCTCGTGGCCGCGTTGCGCCACTTTCTCGGTTTTTTTGCCGCGCACGATGTCCATGGTGTGCGCTGCGCCAAAGCTGTGGCCGCTGGCCTGGTGGCAGCGGTACACGGTGGACAGCAGTTTGCGCGCCGCATCGGTGCCGTCCCACACTTCGGGCGGGTTCAGGCAGTTGTCGCAGTTGCCGCAATAGGGCATGTACACGCCTGCCCCGGTGTCCGTTTGTCCGGGGTAGATTTCGTCGAAATATTTCAGCAGGCGCACGCGTCGGCAGTCGGTGGCCTCGGCCAAACCCAGCAGGGCGTCGAGCTTGCCGCGCATGACCTGTTTGAACTCTTCGCCCGCCGGGCTTTCGTCGATCATGCGGCGCTGGTTCACCACATCTTGCAGGCCATAGGCCATCCACGCGTCCGACGCCAGCCCATCGCGCCCGGCGCGCCCGGTCTCTTGGTAATAGCCTTCGATGTTTTTGGGCATGTCCAAGTGCGCCACAAAGCGCACATCGGGTTTGTCGATGCCCATGCCGAACGCGATGGTGGCCACCATCACCACGCCCTCTTCGCGCAAAAACTCGTTCTGGTGGCGCTGGCGCATCTCGGGGGGCAGCCCCGCGTGATAAGGCAGCGCATGGACGCCCGCCTCGCACAGCATGGCCGCAATCTCTTCCACCCGTTTGCGCGATTGGCAATACACCACGCCCGCGGCTTCGGGGTGGTCGCGCTCAATGAAGCGCAGCAGCTGGGTGCTGGCTTCTTTTTTCTCAACGATGGTGTAACGGATGTTGGGCCGGTCAAAGCTGCTGATGAACAGCTGGGCGCTTTGCAGTTGCAGCCGCTCGATGATGTCGGCGCGCGTCAGCGCATCGGCCGTGGCCGTGAGCGCCACACGCGGCACGCTGGGGTAGCGCTCGTGCAGCACCGTCAGGCCCCGGTATTCGGGCCTGAAGTCGTGGCCCCACTGGCTCACGCAATGCGCTTCGTCGATGGCAAACAGGCTGAGCAGGCCGCGCTCTTGCAGCGAATCCATCTGCGCCAAAAAACGGGCATTGGTCACGCGCTCGGGTGCGGCATAGAGCAGTGTGATTTCGCCGCGCAACAAGCGTCGTTCTATGTCAGATGCTTCTTCGCTCGTCAGGGTGGAGTTCAAAAAAGCGGCGTTCACGCCCGCCTCGTGCAGCGCGCCCACCTGGTCGTGCATCAGCGCGATCAGCGGCGAGACCACCACCGTGATGCCGTGGCCAGCCCGCTGGCGTGCAATGGCCGGAATTTGGTAGCACAGCGACTTGCCCCCGCCCGTGGGCATGAGCACCAGCGCATCGCCCCCGGCGGCCACATGGTCAATGATGGCCTGCTGCGGTCCGCGAAAGGCGTCGTAGCCAAAGACTTCGCGCAGGATGGGGAGGTGGGGGGACACGGGGGATTGACGGCTTTTTGAAGGCTTGATTGTCCGCTATTGATGGGTCGGATTTTTGCGGGTGTGGTGTGGGTGGGCGAGGGCGGGCACAGGGTTCCTCATGAGGCGGGGGTACGCCAAAATCGTCACCCTCTGCCCGCCCTCACCCACCCACAGCAGACGATGGGCTTCGCGCCTGCGTTTACCATCCTTCCCCATGTACACATCCGCTCTTGTTCTGTTTTCTGGTGGCCAAGACTCCACCACCTGCCTGGCCCATGCTTTGAGCCGTTACGAACGGGTCGAAACCCTGGCGTTTGATTACGGCCAGCGCCACAAGGTCGAGTTGGATGCCCGGCTGAACGTGTTGGCCGCCATCAAGGCGCGCTTTCCGGCTTGGGCCCCTAAGATGGGCGAGGACCACCTGCTGGACGCGGGCATTTTGGGGCAGATCAGCGAAACGTCTTTGACCCGCGACACCGCCATTGAGATGGAAAGCTCGGGCCTGCCTAACACCTTTGTGCCGGGGCGCAACCTGCTGTTCCTCACGCTGGCGGCGGCTTTGGCTTATCGCCGGGGTTTGCAGGTCATCGTCACCGGCGTGTGCGAGACCGATTTTTCGGGCTATCCGGATTGCCGCGACGACACCATGAAGGCCATGCAGGTGGCCCTGTCCCTGGGCATGGACCGCAAGCTGCTGATCGAAACGCCGCTCATGTGGATCGACAAGGCACAGACCTGGCAACTGGCGCACGATCTGGGCCAACAAGCCGACCCGGCGCAAGGTGGGCAGGCGCTGGTGGACTTGATCGTGGAGCACACCCACACCTGCTATCTGGGCGATCGTACGCAGCGCCACGATTGGGGTTATGGCTGCGGCCAGTGCCCGGCATGCCAGTTGCGGGCAGCGGGCTTTGCGCGGTTTCAAAAAAACTGAAACCCCAACTTTTACAATACAGCCCATGAAGACCCCCGTTTACACCCGCGCCCAAGCGCTGCCCGAGATCCTTAAAAACCGCATCGCCATCCTCGATGGGGCCATGGGCACCATGATTCAGCGTTTCAAACTGTCTGAGGCCGATTACCGGGGTGAGCGTTTCAAGGACTTCCCCAAAGACGTCAAGGGCAACAACGAGTTGCTGAGCCTGACCCGGCCTGACGTGATCCGTGACATCCATGAAGGCTATTTGGCCGCCGGCGCCGACATGATCGAGACCAACACCTTTGGCGCGACCACCATCGCCCAGGCCGACTACGACATGCAGCACCTGACCCGCGAGATGAACCTGCAGTCCGCCAAATTGGCCCGCGCCGCTTGCGACAAGTTTTCTACGCCCGACAAGCCCCGCTATGTGGTGGGCGCTTTGGGCCCCACGCCCAAGACCGCCAGCATCAGCCCCGATGTGAACGACGCCGGTGCCCGCAACGTGACCTTTGAAGAACTGCGCGCCGCCTATTACGAGCAGGTCGAGGCTTTGGTCGAAGGCGGCTCGGATGTGCTGCTGGTCGAAACGATTTTTGACACGCTCAACGCCAAGGCCGCGCTGTTTGCCATTGAGGAATTTTTTGAAGCCAGTGGCGAGCGCCTGCCTCTCATCATCAGCGGCACCGTGACCGACGCATCGGGCCGGATTTTGAGTGGCCAGACCGTCACCGCCTTTTGGCACAGCGTGCGCCACGCCCAGCCCCTGGCCATTGGCCTGAACTGCGCTTTGGGTGCCACGCTGATGCGCCCCTACATCCAAGAGCTGAACAAGGTCGCAGGCGACACCTTCATCAGCTGCTACCCCAACGCCGGTTTGCCCAACCCCATGAGCGACACCGGCTTTGACGAAACCCCCGAAGTCACCAGCCGCCTGCTGCACGAGTTTGCGGCCGAAGGCCTGGTCAACATCGTGGGTGGCTGCTGCGGCACCACGCCTGAGCACATCGGCGCGATCAGCAAAGCGGTCAGCCCGCTGGCGCCGCGTGGTGTGCACGGGGGCTTCTTTTACAAAGAAGCGGCCTGATCGGTCACGCTCAGGCCGTTCAGGTCATTCAGGCCAGCGCGCCGAAAGCCTTGCTGAAAAAGTCTTCGGTGCCGAAGTTGCCCGACTTGAGGGTGATGTGCACCCCGCCAGATTCGGTGGGCGCATGGCACCACGGCACACCCGGGTCAATTTGAGGCCCGATCTGCAGCTGCGCAATGCCCAGCGCCTGCACGCAAGCGCCCGAGGTTTCGCCGCCCGCCACCACCAATTGACGCACGCCCAAACCCACCAGGCCACGCGCCACGGCGGCCAGTGCATGTTCGACCAAAGCACCCGCTTGGGCCACGCCCAGTTGTGCCTGCACGGCTTTGACGGCATCGGGCTCGGCGGTGGAGTACACCAGCACCGGGCCGTTTTTCAAAAGCGGCGCGGCCCAGGCCAGCACCTGCTGCACCACGGCGTCGCTTTGGCCATGCATCAAGCTGGCGGGGGCGATGGCCATGGCGGGGCGCCCCGTGGCTTTGAAGTGCGCGACTTGCGCGTTGGTGGCCACCGAGCAACTTCCTGAAACCACCGCCTGCAGGCCTGAGGCCACAGGCAGCTGGCTGGCTTGCAGCGAAGGCTTGAGGCCAAAGTTGGGGGGCAGGCCAATGGCCACGCCCGAACCGGCGGTGACCAGCGGCATGCCTTTCAAGGCAGGCCCGAGCAGGTGCAGGTCGGCGTTGCTGGTCGCGTCCACGATGGCCACGCTCACGCCTTCGGCACGCAGTGCGGCGATGCGCTCGCGGATGGCCGCTTCGCCTTGCCCCACGGTTTTGTGGTCGATCAGGCCCACTTTGCGCTTCGTTTGCGCCTGCATCACGCGCACCAAGTTCGCGTCTGTCATGGGTGTGAGCGGGTGGTTTTGCATGCCCGATTCGTTGAGCAGCACGTTGCCTGCGAACAGGTAGCCCTTGAACACCGTGCGGCCGTTGTCCGGAAAGGCGGGCGTGGCGATGGTGAAGTCGGTGCCCAGCGCGTCCATCAGCGCCTCGGTCACCGGGCCAATGTTGCCTTCGGGCGTGCTGTCAAAGGTGGAGCAGTATTTGAAATAGATTTGCTCGGCGCCTTGCGCTTGCAGCCACTTCAGGGCTTCCAGCGATTGCGCAATCGCCTCGTTAGCCGGGTTGGTGCGCGACTTGAGCGCCACCACCACCGCGTCTACCTCAGCCGCCAAAGGTGCGGTGGGCACGCCAATGGTCTGCACCACCCGCATGCCCGAGCGCACCAGGTTGTTGGCCAGATCGGTCGCGCCGGTCGAGTCGTCGGCGATGCATCCGAGTTTCAGCTGGCTCATGCTTGGCCCTTCGGCAACTCAATGCCCGGGAAAATTTTGATGACCGCGCTGTCGTCTTCTTTGGCAAAGCCTGCGGTGCTGGCCTGCATGAACATCTGGTGCGCGGTGGAAGACAGCGGCAGCGGGAACTTGCTGGCACGCGCCATGTCCAACACCAGCCCCAAGTCCTTCACAAAAATGTCCACAGCCGAGAGGGGCGTGTAGTCGGCCGCCAGCACATGGGCCATGCGGTTTTCAAACATCCAGCTGTTGCCTGCGCTGTGGGTGATCACCTCGTACAAAGCGGCGGCGTCCACGCCTTCGCGCAAGCCCAGCGCCATGGCCTCGGCCGCAGCGGCGATGTGAACACCTGCCAACAACTGGTTGATGATCTTGACCTTGCTGCCCGCGCCCGCGCTGTCGCCCAGCTTGTAAACCTTGGCGGCCATGGCGTTCAAGAACGGCTCGGCCAGGGTATAAGCCTCGGGCTTGGCGGCGGTCATCATGGTCATCTGGCCACTGGCCGCTTTGGCCGCGCCACCCGAGATGGGCGCGTCCACATAGCGCAAGCCCATGGCTTCCAGGCGCGCTTCCAAAGCCACCGACCAGTTCGGGTCGACGGTGGAGCACATCACGAACACGCTGCCAGGCTTCATGCTGGCGGCGCAACCGGGGGTGGTGCCATCGCCAAACAGCACGGCTTCGGTCTGTGCGGCATTCACCACCACCGACACGACCACGTCACACGCCGCACCCAAAGAGGCCAGCGTGTCATGCGCTGTGCCGCCCGCGTTCGTGAACGCCTCGGCCACTTCGCGGCGCACATCAAACACCTGCACGCTGTGCCCAGCGCGTCGCAGCGACCCGGCCATGCCCGAACCCATGGCGCCCAAACCAATCAAACCGACTGTTGTCATCTCACGTCTCCATTGTCAATCGCTGAAATATCAATGTTGCAAACCGCTTGGGTCAGTCCAAAGTGATCTTGGCAAAAGCGGCCACTTTTTTCCATTGCGCTGCATCTGCCTGCATGAAGTTGCCCAGACCTTGGGCGTTGGCCCAAGCGGGTTCGGCGCCCGCTTTGAGCATGGCGGTTTTGACCTCGGGCTGACTGGCCACGCGTTCCAATGCTTGTTCCAGTTTTTGCAGCACGGGGGCAGGCAAGCCCGCTGGCGCGGCCACGCCAAACCAAGCGAACACCTGATAGCCCTTCATGCCCGCTTCTTCCATGGTGGGCACGCCCGGCAAAGCGCTGCTGCGCTGGGGCGTGGTCACGGCCAGGGCCTTGAGCTTGCCACCGTTGATGAGACCCAGCGCCGAGGGCAGGTTGTCAAACATCATGTTCACCTCGCCCGCCATCAGGCCCGTCAGGCCCGCTGCTGCACCCCGGTAAGGGATGTGGGTGACGAACGCGCCCGACTGGCTTTTGTACAGTTCGGCGCTCAGGTGCAAAGAGGTGCCCTGCCCGTTGGATGCGTAGTTGAGTTGGCCCGGCTTGGATTTGGCCAGCGCCGTGAGGTCCGCCAAGGTGTTGATGCCCGAGCTTGGATTGACCATCAGCACATTGGGCACGCGGCCCAGCAGGGCCACCGGGGCAATTTGCTCAGGCTTGTAAGGCAGCTTGCTGTACAGCGCGGGGCTGATCGTCAGCGGGGGCGAGGCCATGAGCAAGGTGTAGCCGTCGGCTGGTGCACGCGCCGCTTCGGCCGCGCCCAGGTTGCCACCGGCACCCGGTTTGTTGTCAATCACGATGGGCTGGCCCAGCTCCAGCGCCAGTTTGGGTGCCACCAAGCGGGCCATGTTGTCGATCAAGCCACCCGGTGGAAAGGGCACCACCAGCTTGATGGGCCGTGTGGGCCAAGCCTGAGCCACAGCGGTCGAGGCCAAAAAGGGCGTGACGGCCAGCCAAAGGGCGGCTGCCGTGGTCCAAGTTCTGCGTTGCATGGGATCTGTTTCCTGATTTGAATTGATCAGGTCATCATACAAATTTTGAATGGGCTTGGTATCAGGGTGATCACGGCGGTGACTGCCGATACTGAGATTGGCCACCACCCCAATAAAGGCGGCTTGGGTTGTGAGCCATGATCTGCTCAAAGGACTCGGCACCTGTCCACGCATGGGCTTGGGCGATGAGTGTTTCAAAATTCGCAAACGCCTCATGGTTGGTGCAGGGCCAGTCGCTTCCCCACAGCAATGCGCCAGGGCCCAGTTCGCTCAATAAAAGAGAAGCCAAAGTTTCTGGATGGACGCCGCCCAATCGGTAAGCGCCACTCAATTTCACGTAAACCGGGGCAAGGCTTGCGTGCTTTTTCAAGGCCATCAAAGTGGGGTCAGAGGCGGAGGCTTCCAAAGGTTTGGCCATGTGGTCCACCACAAGGGGTGTGTCAGAGGGTATTTGACGCAACACTTGGGGCAGCTTCCCTTGATCGGTGTGGATCTCAAGATGCCAACCCAGTGAGTGGATGGCTTCCCAAATGTTGTCCGACAGCGTCCATTCGGGGATGTCATGCGAGACACCCGACAAATTCAAGCGGATGCCCCGCACGCCAGATATGTGCAGGGTCTTCAAGGTTTCAATGTCCACACTTGGGCTGACCACGGCAATACCGCGCAGCTTGTCCGGGTGAGACGCGAGGGCATCGATCATCAGGCTGTTGTCTGTGCCCAGAAAGCTCGGTTGCACCCAAACACCGCGAGCCACTCCCACATTTTGGGCCTGGCGCATCCAATCGGACAGCTTCGCGCAGTATTGCGGTGCGTATCGGGCGCCTTCAACGGCAACCCCTGCGTTGAAAACATGGAAATGGGTATCGATCCAATTTTTTGACATGTTGAAATCCATGATGTACATTCTAGTCCTCTAGATGTCTAGAATCAATGCATGACAACCCTCTTTAAAACCCATTCACTGGGCCAAAGTCGATACGGCAATTTGGCGACTGCTTTGCGCGATCGAATCCTGCAAGGTGAATGGGTGCCGGGTGAGGTTATCCCTGCCGAATCGGCTTTGGCGCAAAGCTATGGTGTGGCATTGGGCACCATCCGGCAAGCTTTGTCACTGCTGGTTCAAGATGGCGTGTTGCAACGCCGGCATGGCAAAGGCACCTTTGTGAGCAAAGGTGTTGATGGCGCCTCCATGATGCGATTTTTCAGATTTCGGGGCACAGACGATGCGGCCAGCATGACGCCTCATTCCCAGATTTTGGGCAGTCGTTTGCGCAGTGCCAGCGTGCAAGAAACTCAGGCCTTTGGCATGGCCAAGGGGGCTCAAGTCCTTCAAATTGAACGCCTTCGAAGCCTGGAGTCTGAACCCTGCCTGCTTGAAACCATCGTTTTGCCTCTGCCACTTTTTGGTGCTTTGGCCGACGCCGACACCGATGGGTGGGACGACTTGCTCTACCCCATGTACCAGCAACGGTGTGGGGTTGTGATTCAAAAAACACAAGACAGTCTGAGCTTTTCGCAACTCAATGCCAGACAAGCCAAGCGCCTCAAACTGGCTGCATCCCACCCCTGCGTTCTGGTGGAGCGTCAGGCTTTTGACATGGCGGGCCGCTGCGTCGAACTTCGCACCACACGTGGCGACGCGTTTTCTTTCAAATACACCGCACAGGTGCAATAACAACTTACTAGGAGATATGTCATGAATGGTTTTTCCCGACGCCAATCCATCGGCTGGATGGCGCTTGTCACCTCTGCCCTGTGCGGGACAGCGACAACTGGTTTTGCACAAACGGCGTACCCCACCAAGCCGATCACTTTGGTGGTGACCTACCCGCCAGGGGGCGGCGCTGATGCCATGGCCAGACTGATTGCGCCCAAAATGGGTGAAGCACTGGGTCAGACGGTCGTCGTTGAAAACAGGGCTGGCGCCAGCGGGCAAATTGGCGCAGCAGCGGTTGCCAAAGCCAACCCGGATGGCTACACCTTGATGCTGGATGCTTCATCTTTTTCCGTCAACCCTTCGCTGTATCCCAAGCTGCCTTATGACAGTCTGAAAGCTTTTCAGCCTGTCGGCGTGGTGGCCTTGTTCCCGAATGTGGTTTTGGTCAACGCCAATTTCCCGGCGAAGAACATGGCCGAACTCACGGCAGCTGCGCGTAAAGCCAAGGATGCCGTGTCCTATGCATCATCGGGCAATGGCTCCGCACAACATTTGGCGGGTGCATTGTTTGAATCTGCTGCCAAAGTGGACATGATTCATGTCCCTTACAAGGGTGGCGGCCCCGCACTCAATGACGTGATCGGCGGCCAAGTGCCACTTTTCTTTGGCAATTTGGCGTCCACCTTGCAGCATGTCCAATCGGGCAAATTGAAAGCCTTGGCCGTGACCTCGGATAAGCGCTCTCCCATCCTGCCCGATGTCCCCACGCTCGGTGAATCTGGCTTGAAAGGCACCGAAATTTACGAGTGGAATGCGGTATTTGCCCCTGCCAACACCCCTGAGCCTGTGATGAAAAGACTGGCAGCGGCGTTTCAACAGGCTTTGGATGCGCCTGAGGTGAAAGCGCGCGTGGCCCAACTGGGTGGCGAGTTGCAAAAAGGCTCCCCCGAGCAGGCCAGAGCATTCATTGAGCAACAAATCAACCTCTGGGGTCGCGTGGTCAAAGAACGCAAAATCACCATTGAATAAGCGAGTGAAAGGGCTTGGGCCACAACTGCGCACACGCCACGGGCCCATCCCAAACCGTGGCATGCTCGCTGTTTTTGGGAAGGGTCCTTCGTGATGCAGTTTTTGGCCCGCTGGTTCAGCCTTTTTGGCTTGTTGCTGTTGTCAGCTTGCAGCAGCGTCCCCACTTCAACCTACGCCCCCAAGTTGGGGCAAATGGGCAAAGACGTGATGTGGCTGCCCACGCGCGATGAGCTGGTGACCCAAATGCTCACGGCAGCGCAGGTGTCACCCGAAGACGAGGTGGTGGACTTGGGGGCCGGTGACGGCAAGATCGCGATCGCGGCCGCACGGCAATTTGGTGCGCGGGCTTGGGGCATTGAGTACAACAAAGACCTCGCCGCCTTGGCGCAGCGCAATGCCGAAAAAGCCGGTTTGGCTGGCCGGGTGCGCATCGTGCAGGGCGACATTTTCAAAGAGGATTTTTCCAGAGCCAGCGTGGTCACCCTGTATTTGCTGGAAGAGTTGAACGAACAATTGCGCCCCACCTTGCTGGGCATGCGGCCAGGCACGCGCGTGGTCTCCAACACCTTTGGCATGGGCGACTGGGAGCCCGATCAGGTGATCCGGGTGGGCAGCAACACCGGGTATTTTTGGAAGGTGCCCGCCCAAGTGGCAGGTCAATGGTCGGTGCAGGGGCTGGACCGCCGTGGTCCGGTTTCGCTTCAGTTGACCCAGCATCACCAGCGCGTGGCCGGCACGCTGAATTGGGCCCCAGCCTCGGGCAACAAGGCACAAGCATTGTTGGGCGCGCGCCTGGACGGTGCCGACTTGCATTTCAGTTTCGTCAAAGAAGACGGGCAATTGCAAGCGGTTCAAGTCCGCGTGCAAGGGGGCACCATGGCGGGCGAATGGGCAGGGCCTTACGGCATGTTCGAGTTTCAGCCCGAAGTGGTGAAAGTCAGCGCCCAGCGTTTGGGCCACTGACTTTGGCTGAGTCCCCTGTGCGCAGGCGACTCACGTCCCGACGGGTTCAGGGCTGGGGACCCCAAGGGGCCGACAACATCAGCTTGTTTTGTTGCTCGGCAATCAATGGACGGATTTTGGCGGCGAAGGCCATGAAGTCGGCATCTCCGTAGACACCGGCCCAAAAGGCACGGCGGTCGGCATCGTCTTCAAACTTCCAAATGTGGATCAGCTGGTTCAAAGCGCCCACATCCCCCGTGAAATAGCCCACCAGCTTGGGTGGGTGCTTGGACAGCACGGGCCAGCCTTCGTTTTTGTACAAGCCGACGAGTTCAGACATTTTGCCGACGATGGCGTTGTAGGTCCGCAGTTCATAGATGGCCATGGAGACTCCAAAAATTTGTGAAAAAGGAACCTCACTTTAGGATCTCAAAGCAAGCCGACCTGTCGGCAAGGTGACGCCTGGTGGTCACTGGCCCTGTAAGATCAAAAACGCCCTCAACGGGCTTTTTGATGGAATCAGACCATGAACGCCCCAATCTCACCCACCGCCTTGGCCCCAGCCGCCGCTGTCCAAGCCGCCGACCTGGCCGCCTTGCCCCTGATCGAAAAATGGATCGCCTTTGCCACCGTCTCGCGTGACAGCAACCTGGCTTTGCTCGATTGGACCGAGGCCTATTTGAAGGATTTGGGCATCACCTGCAGCCGCACCTACGACGACAGCGGCCAAAAGGCCAACCTCTGGGCCACGCTGCCTGCGCACGACGGCGAAACCAAAGTGGGCGGCCTCGTGCTCTCGGGTCACACCGACGTGGTGCCGGTGGACGGCCAGCCCTGGGACACCGACCCGTTCAAGGTCGTGATCCAAGGCGACAAGATGTTCGGCCGGGGCGTGACCGACATGAAGAGCTTTGGTGCCATCTGTTTGATGATGGTGCCCGAGCTGATGAAAAGAAAACTCAAGCGCCCGATTCACTTGGCTTTCAGCTACGACGAAGAAGTGGGCTGCATCGGTGTGCGCCGCATGATTGCCGACATTCAGGCGCAGGGCTTCAAGCCTGCGGGTTGCATCGTGGGCGAACCGACCGGCATGCAGGTGGTGATTGCACACAAGGGCAAACATTCGTACAAAACCACGGTGCACGGTTTTGAGGCGCATTCTTCGCTCACGCCGCTGGGTGTGAACGCGGTCGAGATCGCTTGCGAATTTGTCGCCAAGCTCAAAAGCATGCACCGCGAGTTGGTGCAAAACGGCCCGTTTGACCCGATTTACGACGTGCCGCACACCACCATCCACACGGGTGTGATCGCCGGTGGCACGGCGCTCAACATCATCCCGCGCCAGTGCGAGGTGAGCTGGGAAATCCGCCACCACCACCTGAACACGCCCGAAGAGTTGTTTGCACGGGCCAAGGCTTTTGGCGAGGGCTTGGTGCCTGCCATGCAGGCAGTGGCCCCAGACACCGGCATCACGCACGAGCTCAAATCGGTGCTGCCCGGTTTTGCCACGGCCGCCGACAGCGAGATCGCGCAGCTGTGTTTTGACTGCGCCGAGGTCGATCCGGCCAGTGGCGCGGGCAAGGTGTCGTTTGGCACGGAGGCGGCGCTGTTCCACCAGGCGGGTGTGCCCACCATCGTCTGCGGTCCTGGCCACATTGCCCAGGCGCACCAGCCCAACGAATGGGTCACGCTCGAACAGCTGGCTTGGTGCGAGCGCTTCATGCGCCGCTTGGCCGACCGGGTTTGTGTGTGCTGATGGCGCTCAGGCCGTGTGCCTCAGTGAAACACGTAGCCATCCATGGCGATCACATGGTCGCTGATGCCCCGGAAAAAAGCGCCAGGCTGAGCATCAGCGCCAGCTGCGCCCAAGGCGGTGAACAGCGGCAACAAGTGTTCGTCTGTGGGGTGTGCGCGCTGACCTGAAAGCTGCTGGCGGTAATTCAGCAAACCGGCCACATCGCGCTGCACCAAATGGGTGTGAACCCAGTCGGCAAAGGTCTGCACATAGCCGGGTGTGGCACCGCCGTGCATGCGAATCGCCATCAAGTCCCGCAGGTTGTGGGTGATGTTGCCCGAACCCACGATCAGGATATGGTGTTCAGCCAGTGAAGCGAGCGCTTGGCCGACCCGGTAAGCGTGTGCAGGCCCCAAGTGGCTTTGTACCGACAGCGGCACTACGGGGATGTTGGCGTCTGGGAACATCTGACGCATCGGAATCCAGGTCCCGTGGTCCAGGCCGCGCTGGGCGTTTTGCGCGGCGGGCAAGCCCGCCTCTTGCAGGGCGGCCATGACCAAGGCCGCCACATCGGGGCTGCCAGGCGCAGGGTAGTGCATCTCGTACAGCCGTGGGTCAAAACCACCAAAATCGTGAATGGTTTCGGGTCGGGTGGCAAAACCCACGGTGGGCAGGGCCGTTTCCCAATGCGGGCTGACCACCACGATGGCGCGGGGCTTGCCCAACTGCGGCACCAGCGCGCTCATGGCGGCGCCAGCCGCACCGGGGTACAGGGCAAACATGGGCGAGCCATGGGGGACAAACAAGACAGATTTGGGGGCGTGCATGGTATTCACAGGACGATGAATGGCTCCACTGTAGGGCAAAGCATCGGTGAGCTGTTGCACACCCGCAGCGTCAAGCTTCAAAGCCCCACTTGGCGGTACAGGTCGCTGGCGCGGGTCAAGTGGGCCGACATGGCTTGGGCCGCGCCTTCGGCATCGCCTTGGTCAATGGCGTCCACGATGCGTTGGTGCTCGGCCAGGGTGAGCGACTCGGCGCCCGGTGCCCGCACGATGTGGTGGTAGTACTCGCTGGCCCAGCCAAACAGGGCTTCTACGATGGCCGGGTAAATCGGGTTGCCACCAATGCGGGCGATCTCGCGGTGGAATTCCATGTCGCGTTTCAGAAACTGGTCGAGGGTGCTGAGCGAATCTTGGTGTGCCGCCAGCCGCTCGCGCAGGCGCTGGACGTCCTGCGGCGTGGCCTTTTCTGCCGCTTGCCGCACCATGCTGACTTCCAGAAACAGCCGCGCCTCTTTGAGGTGCTCTAAGGTTTCGGGTTGTATGCGCAGCAAGTGGCGTGCGCCTTCGGCAATCTGTGCAATCAGCAATTGGGCGGTGGGCACCACCACTTTGGCGCGTTCGCCATGCGAGATTTCGACAATGCCCGAGCGGGCCAACTCTTGCAAGGCTTCGCGCACCGCGACGCGGCCCACGCCATAAAACGCCATGAGTTCGCGCTCAGAGGGCAGCGGCTCACCCGGTGCGATTTCGCCAGACGCGATGCGGGCCATCAGGCGGTCCAACACCTCTTGGTAGAGCTTACGCCGCTGGATGTGTTCAGCCATACCTTGGCCCTTCAAGCGACGCGGCCAGCACGCACAGCGCCATAAAACGAGGGCAAGCCCAGTTGCCCACCTTTGAGGGCGATTTCCAGGCCATCGCGGCGCGCATCGTCGGACCAAGCCCGGCACAGCGGTACACCGGGTGCCATGCCTGCAGCCACCGTGAACGCCTGAATGCCCAAGTGGCTGGCCACGGCGCCCGAGCTGTCCCCTCCCGCCACTACCACACGGCGCAGGTGCGTTCGGTCGAGCAAGCGCCGCATGACCTCGGCCAAGGCCATGCCGACGCTTTCGCTGGCTTGCGCTTTGTCCAGGCCCAAGCCTTGCGCCACAGCCTCAAAGCCTTGGACGGCCGGGTCGTCGGGCCCTTTGGCCGAATAAATGACAGGCGACACGCCTTGGGCCACAGCGTCTGCCGCCTGTTGCGTGAGCCGTTCGATTTCTGCTTCGGCATGCACGGGGTCGAGGCACAGGGGCACGCTCATGCGCAAGGTCAAAAAGCCATGCGCCTGTGCCCAATCAATTTGGGCTGCGCTCATGGGCGAACAACTGCCACTGACCACGCCAATGCAGTCATGGGCCTGGGCGATGGGCAAGCCGGGCCATTCAGGCAACCAGCCGCGGCTGCGCCAGTACTCGGCCAAGGCGTATTGCAAGCCAGAGGACGATGCACTGAAGACCCCCGGCCCACGTTGCTCCCAGACCAGCCGCCCGGCTTCACGTTGCGTGGCGGTATCGGCCACATCGAGCATCAGCACGGGCTGGTCTGCGCCCTGCAGGCTTTGCCACACCGCATCGGCTTGGCCTTGCGCCATGTGGGCCAGATTGACCAGCCCGGTGCGGCGTGGGGTTTGTTGGGCCAAGTGCACACGCAAATCGCTCTCGTGCATGGGCGTGACCGGGTGGCGCGACATGGTCGGGTGCCGGTCGATGCGCCAGACCTCGTTGTGTGCCGCGGCAAACAAGTGCCCAAAAACTTGGTAGCGCTGCAGCCTGGGCGCGCCCACCACCATGGGCGACCAAGGGGCACTTGTGCAGCGCACGCCCAAGTCAATGGCTTGCCCGATCGAGCCCACTTCGGGGGACGAATCGAAGGTCGAGCAGACCTTGTATTGGACGACAGGGGCACCCAAGCTGGCGAGGCTTTCAAACACCGCAGGCAGGTGGGCGCGCATCCAGGCAGGGCTTTTGCCCCGAGACTGCCCGGCCACGCCAACACAACGCGCCCCCGGAAAACGGGCCAAGTCTTCGGCGCGGGGGGCGTGTAAAAACAGCACCGTGGGCACCCCTGCGGCGGTGAAGGCTTCGAGCACATCGGTGGAGCCGGTGAAGTCGTCCCCGTAATAGGCCAGCCACAGCCCTTCGGGCAAGCCGTCCTGTTCGCACCTTGGGTTCATCTCATTCACCAAAAACCGAGTGCGCTTTGCAGGGCTGGGCGTGTGGCGGCGTAGGCCTTGAGGTCGATGCCCGCTTGGGCCGCGTCCCAGGCTTCGCGCAGCGCAGCCACACCCGCAGCCACGCCTTGGGGGTGACCAAAAATACCGCCCCCAGCGGTGCACAGCAAGTCCGCATGGCCCAAGGCCTTGAAGGTGTCGTGCGCTTGCAAGCCGGTTTGGGCCGAGCTGAACACCGGCATGGCGGCCATGGGCAGGTCTTGGAACAGGGGGCGTGTCACGGCACGCGCCGAGGCGATGACGGTGTCGTCGCTTTCGCTGAACTTGTTGCGCAGGCCGTTGACATGCAGGTGGTCCACGCCCACCAGACGCCACAGCGATTGCCAAGCTGCAAAGTCCCAACCCAGCGCTGGGCTGCGGCTGAGGTAACCCCAGCCCGCACGGTGTCCGTGGATGGGCAAGGCACTGTGACGGCGCAAAGCGTTCATGCCCACCAGACCCACCGATTGGACGCAGGCCATCACGCAGGTGCCGCCGTGTTTCAGCACCCAGTCGTGGCGCTGGCGCATTTGGTCAAGGTCACCCGTCAGGTTGAAAGCCACCATGACTTTTCGGCCAGTGCGCTGCGCTGCGTCGTTGACCACGCGCATGACGGCGGTGACGCGCTCTTCAAAAGGGCAGTGCGGCCCATCGGCTTGCAGCTCGTCGTCTTTGATGAAATCGATGCCACCGTCCACCAG
Organism: Limnohabitans sp. Rim28; assembly: GCF_000293865.2. Classification (GTDB taxonomy): domain Bacteria; phylum Pseudomonadota; class Gammaproteobacteria; order Burkholderiales; family Burkholderiaceae_C; genus Limnohabitans_A. Next base: position 73,487 of record NZ_ALKN02000007.1, read on the forward strand.
CATCTTCACTTGCTCGGCTGTTTTATCGGGGCTGAGGCCCACGCTGGGCTTGATGATGGTGCCGATCAGGGGCCCTTGGCGCACGCCGCTCATGCGCCGGGTGCCCTCGATGCCAAAAGCAGGCCCCAGATAGGCCTTGGCAAAGGCTTCGGGCAGTTGCAGCGACAAAAGCCGCAGGCCCGAGACTTGGCGCAGTTCAAACAAATTGCCGGCCACGGTGGACATCAAGGTGGGCAAGCAGGGGCCCATGTTTTCCAGGGGCCACGACAAAGTGAGCAGGCAGCGTGTGTAACGCTCAGACACCATGCCGCCGGGCAGGCTGGGGCGGTCCACCACCTCCAAAATCTCCAGGGCTTCGATGCGTGCGCCTGAGCGCTCTTTGAGTTCAGGCGTTTCGTTGGCCAGCTTCAAAAAAGTCCCGCTGGACTGCTCGCCTGCAATGGTCTCGGCGGTGCGCAGTGGGTCGTCACCGGTTTCAAGCCAGTACTGGGCCACGATTCTGGAGTTCATGGTTTGGCCTGCTTCAGGTGATGCGCTGGATGCTGTCAGCGATTTCTTGGCGGTCAAAAATCTTTTTCCAGTCGTCTCGCATCAGGCGGGGCTTGCCAAAGGTGATGGCTTTGTTGCACGCGTCAGAAAACTGGCCTGGTACCTGCTTGAAGATGACGGCCGACAAAATGGTCATGTGGCCCAACAAAAAGTCGCGTGCCGCATCTGGGGGCACGCCGCGTGCCACCACTTCGTCCATGGCTTCGCGCATGACGTCGAGCAAGGTGGCGCAGACCGTCTCGGACAAGCCAGGCTCCAGCAAGGCCATTTGCTCCACGGTGACACGGTATGAGCGTTCGATGGGTTGGTAAATCAAACGGGCAATCGATTCGCCCAAGTCATACGAGGCTTCGGGGCCCTGCATCAGGGCATTCACGATGGATTGCGAAGCCCGGATGCCGCCGAAATAGTCGGGCGCACCCGCCACATGGACTTCGGGGTTGAAGATGTTGGGGTGGCAGGGGTGGGTGACAAAGTAAACCAAATCGTCCCGCTTGGGCAGGTGTCCGGCGAACGGGGCTGCGGCGTCGAGGGTGATGACCATGGTGCCGGGTGCCAGTTGGGGCGAAATCTCGGCGGCGATGCGCCCGATCAGGGTGTCAGGCACGGCCAAGATCACGGCGTCTACACCGCGCAGGGCGTCGTCCAGGCTGCAGCAGGCGATGCCCAATTCGGCTTTCAGGCGTTGTTGGCCTGCGGCGCTGACTTCGACGTGGCGAATTTCAAAGGCCGAGCCCTGGAGGTTTTTGGCCAAACGGGCGCCCATCTTGCCGCCTGCGCCCAACAATGCAATAGAAGTCATGCTTTCTTTCTGAAATTGAACCAGACCTGCCGTCATCGGCGCTTGTATTGGTCTGATGGTATGACGAGTTGACCCGTTGATGGGCTAATGGCTTACCCCAATATCGGCGTTTCAAGCCACAATCTGCCCCACCTTATGTCCCCTGTTTTTCGACTGGAAACCGCCATGACTTACCCCAACACCCAACTTTTCATCCATGGCCAATGGTGCGATGCCGAAGACGGTCGCACTTTGGCCGTGTTCAATCCCGCGACGGGCACCGAAATTGGCCGATTGGCCCATGCGGGCATTCCCGATCTGGAGCGTGCCGCGCAAGCCGCGCAAAAGGGCTTTGAAATTTGGCGCGATACCCCTGCCAACGAGCGCAGCGCCGTGTTGCGCAAAGCCGCGGCCTTGATGCGCGAACGCGCCCCACAAATTGCCGAGCTGCTCACGCAAGAGCAAGGCAAGCCACTGGCCGAAGCCAAGGTCGAGGCCATGTCGGCGGCCGACATCATCGAGTGGTTTGCCGAGGAAGGCCGCCGCGTGTATGGCCGCATCGTGCCCCCACGCAACGTGAATGTGCAGCAGCAGGTGCTGAAGCTGCCGGTTGGCCCTGTCGCCGCCTTCACGCCCTGGAACTTTCCCATCAACCAGGCTGTGCGCAAGATGTCTGCTGCACTGGCGACGGGCTGCTCGATCATTGTCAAAGCCCCTGAAGAAACCCCAGCAGCACCTGCTGAGTTGATCCGCGCCTTTCACGATGCGGGCGTACCCGCGGGTGTGATCGGTCTGGTTTATGGCACGCCCGCTGAGATCTCGAACTACCTGATCGCGCACCCTTTGATCCGCAAGATCACCTTCACCGGCTCTACGCCTGTGGGCAAGCAATTGGCCGCGTTGGCCGGTCAGCACATGAAGCGCGTGACCATGGAGTTGGGCGGCCACGCGCCGGTCATCTTGGCCGAAGACGCAGACATTGCGTTGGCCCTGAAAACCGCCGGTGCGGCCAAGTTCCGCAACGCGGGCCAAGTCTGCATCTCGCCCACCCGCTTTTTGGTGCACCACAAAATTGCCGATGCTTTTGCGGAAGCATTTGCCGCGCAAGCGCAGGCGCTGAAGGTGGGCGATGGCATGACGGCAGGCACACAAATGGGGCCATTGGCCAACGAGCGTCGCTTGTCGGCCATGCAGGCCATCGTGCAAGATGCCCGCGCCAAAGGTGCCAAGGTGCTCACCGGCGGTGAGCGCATCGGCACGCAAGGTAACTTTTTTGCACCCACTGTGCTGTCGCATGTGCCGCTCGACGCCGATGTGGTGGTCAACGAGCCGTTTGGTCCCATCGCGGCCATCCGCAGCTTTGAAAACATCGAAGACGCGGTGGCCGAAGCCAACCGCTTGCCTTTCGGCTTGGCCGGTTATGCCTTCACCAACTCGATGAAAACCATGCATATGCTGAACCAGCGTCTGGACGTGGGCATGCTGTGGGTCAACCAGCCGGCAGCACCTTGGCCTGAGCTGCCCTTTGGCGGCATGAAGGATTCGGGTTACGGCTCTGAAGGCGGACCTGAGGCGCTGGAGGCATACCTCAACACCAAGACGGTGTCGATTTTTAACGCCTGAACGGCCAGCCAAACGGTTCCGGCATGCGCATTCTTGTCACCGGCTTTGAGCCCTTTGGCGGGCAAAGCGTGAACCACTCATGGGAGGTGGCGCACGCGTTGCAGGGCTTGGTCTTGGCGGGTGCACAGGTCTCGGCCGTGCAATTGCCTTGCGTGTTTGCCCAAGCCCTGCCTGCCGTGCATCAGGCGCTGGCGCAACATCGGCCGGACATCGTGCTGGCGCTGGGGCAGGCCGAGGGGCGTTGTGATTTGTCGCTCGAACGCGTGGCCATCAATGTGCAAGACGCCCGCATCCCTGACAACGCAGGTCGACAACCCATCGACGTGCCGGTGATCCAGGGTGGCCCCGCGGCGTATTTCAGCACCTTGCCCATCAAGTCCTTGGTGGCGGGTTTGAAGGCCGCCGGCTTCCCGGCTTCTGTGTCGCAAACGGCAGGCACTTTTGTGTGCAACCAGGTGTTTTATGGCTTGCAACACGCTGTGGTGGGTCAAGGTCTGCACAGCGGCTTCATGCACCTGCCCTTGTTGCCGGAGCAGGCGGCCCACTGGCCTGGCCCCAGCTTGCCCAGCTGGCCTGTGGCTTTGCAAGTGGCCGGGGTGCGGCAGGCCTTGGCGCTTTTGGTGGCCCACCGACAGCAGGGTCTGAGCGAGTTGAAGCAAACGGGCGGTGCCCTGAATTGAACAGCCTTGAGCGCTTCAAAAAGTTTTGATTTTCAGGTCCATTTGGCGCGCCACCGTACAGACTGAAACACCGGTTCTTTGGATGATCTGGCTCTTGCAAAACAACAGGAGCTTGTATGAACAAACAAAACATTTGCAGCTGCGTCGTGGCCAGCTTGCTCAGCGTGACCGCATCGTCATGGGCGCAAACATCGGTCGCACTGGGCCGGGCCGACTTCAAAGACAACTGCGCCAGTTGCCATGGCCATTCAGGCCGAGGCGACGGCCCGGTGCAATCGTTCTTGGTCAAGCGGCCTTCTGATTTGACCACCATCACCCAAAGGCATGGTGGCAAGTTCCCGCAAGAGCTGATGTGGGAGGTGATCGATGGCCGATGGTCGGGCGATGGCGGGCCCCACGGTTCGCGCGAGATGCCGGTGTGGGGCCAAGAGTTCAAGGCCCGCGCCATGACCCAGCCGGGAGACTCGGCGACCATCGCCGAGTGGTCAGCTCGCCACCGCATCGTGTCTTTGCTTCAATACCTGGAGACGATTCAACGCCCCTGAAGGTGGCATTGGGGTGACATGGCGCCAAGCTGAAGAAGGCTAAACAGGGGTTGGCGCAGAAGCCTGGGGTGTCTGCATGCGCTGGTGCGCGCGAGCGGCCACGCCCGTGTCGGCAAACGCCCAAGCCAAAGACGCCCCCATGCCTTGCAGGGCGGTGCGCACAGCGGTTTGTTCCAGTGCGCAGCGGCGTTCGCGTTCCAACATGTCCAGCGCCCAGTCGGGCAGCATTTGCAACGCGGCCCGCACGATCAGGGTGATCAATGGGCGGTCTAAGGGTTCACAAGGGTAGTTTTCAATCAGGTGCAGTGTTTCGCGCGTGCGCGCGTCGGCCCGCAATTGAGGCCGGTAGTCTTGCAGTTGCATCAGGGCTTGGTGGCGCGTCAGGGGCAAACTGTGTGCGCCCAAGCGCTCGCCAATTTGCGCCATTTCGGCAAAGTACAGGTCTTGCCTGGCCGCGCTCAAAGGCTGCAGCGAGAGGTCTTGGTAAGCCCGCAAGAAACTGGTGGTTTCGCCCAGGTGTACCCAACGGATCAGTTCCGGGTCATTCGCCACATAAGGCGTGCCGTCGGGCAATTGGCCACGAATCTGGGCGTGGATGCGGTTGACCCGCTCGATGGTTTGCAAGGCTGCGGCGGTGCCGCCATAAGTGGTGGTGGCCACAAACAAGGCCGTGCGCCCCAGTCGCGCCTGCAGTTGGGTGCGAAAACGCGAGTGGTCCCACACGGCCCCCAAAGCCTGCGGGTGCAGCGCTTGCAGCATCAGCGAGGACAAGCCCCCGGTCATCATCGCCACAAAATGCGCGTGCACCTGCCACGCGGCCGAGTCGGGGCCGAACAAGCCGGGGTCGCCTGCGGGCTCTAAAAAGTCCCGCGCATCGCCTGTGGCCCCGGTCATGGCCCGAACGCGCTGGCCCAGCCGGTCTTTGACCTCCGATGCCAGGTGTGCCCGCACCTGTTGGGCCAACTGTCCGACCAGGGGATGTCCCAGGCCACACGTCGATTCAGCGCGGCTGTTGGCGTTGGCGGCAGACCGGGCAGCGCCCAGCAGCGTTTGGATCAAGGAGGGGGGTGTCATGGGGCCCGGTGACATTCAAAGAGGTGCCAGTGTGTGACACCGCCCCATACCTTGCAGGGCGCCCGACAAAGGCCATCGGTCAAGGCTGGGTTTGGGCCATTGGCCGTGGTCAATAACCACGTGTCCATCAGGACCATTGAGGGGGCTCATGGCCTGGATCACGGGGCATGAAGGAACATCCGCACCTCAATTTGGAGACATCTGATGGCTTGGCTGGATTTTTTGAAAAATGGCAATGAACTGAGTGAACTCTTGATCGAGGGCGCCAACCCCTACGGCGCGCAGTTGCTGAAAAACGCCGATGTGGACCAGATGCGCGACCACATCCAGCCCACCGAGCGTGTGTTGGCTTATGTGCTGGGCCGTGTGGTCTTGTCTGGCCGCGGTTTGTGGTTGCTGACCGACCAGCAGTTGCTGGTGTCAGAGAACGACAGCGGCAGCTTGGTGCACCGCTTTGCACTGACGGATGTGACCGAGGCCGAGTGCGTGAAGGGCAAGTACGGTTACACCTTGCGCGTGACGGCTGCTGGCCAGCAACGCAGCGTGTACGGCGCATCGGCGCACATGGCCGCTGTTTTCTACCGAGCGCTGGGTCAAAAAGTGCGGTGTATGCCCGTGGCCAAACCCACCGCTTTGAATGCCGATGACGTGGCCGAAGTGGTTCACCATTTCTCGGATGCGGCTTTGCGCCTGCAACCTGTGGCCTTGGTCAATGCCGATGCCCGTGCTTTGATTGCCCAATTGGCCCAAGACGCGGCCCGCCAAGGCTGGCTGCAAGCCAGCGAGGCCAACCAGGTGCGCGTGGCCGAAGCGGCGCACTGAAGCTCAAGGCGGGCTGGCTTCGATCCGTTTGAGGTCAAAGCCCAGCTTGTCCAACTTGCTCAGCAAGGCTTGGTAAGTGGCTGCAGGCATTTGCGGTGTGCGCGACAAGATCCATAAATATTCGCGCCGGGGTTCGCTCACCACCACCCATTGGTAATCGGCGTCCAGATCGATGATCCAGTAATCGCCCCACACCATCGGAATGAAGGACAACCACTCCGGCGCAAACCGGACCTTGAGTTGTGCAGAGGTGGGGCCGCCAATTTGTTTGGCAGCGCCCAGCGCCTCGCGCCATTCACCCTTGGCCGTTTTGCAACGGTTGATGACCTGCACCTGGCCTTGCGCCTGCAGGCTGTAAGTGGCTTGGGTGCTGCTGACACATTTCTTTTGGAACCAGTTGGGGTATTTGGCGATTTCATGCCAAGTGCCCATGTAGCGCGGCACATCGACGGCAGGCACCGTCGGCAAGGGCGCCTGCTGGGCCACGGCCGAGTTGTTGTGCAGGCTGAGCACACAGGCAAGAGCCAGCGAAAAAGTTCGGATTTGGACAAACAGGTTCATACCACGATCGGGTTCAAAGCCCCGTCCATGCTCATGCAAATGCCGGTGACGTAACTGGCTTTGTTCGATGCCAAAAACAGTACGGCGTTGGCGATTTCCTCGGGCTCGGCCATGCGGCCCAAGGGGATTTTGGCCACGGTTTGGGCCATGACCTGGTCTTGGCCGATGCCCTGGAGTCGGGCTTCTGCGGCGAAACCCTCGTGCAGCCGCTCGGTCAGGGTCAGGCCGGGGTTGACCGCGTTGACCCGAATGCCTTGCGCCCCATAGGCGGCGGCCATGCCGGCGGTCACCAGCATCAAGGCCGCATTGGCCGCACCGCCCGGCAGATGGATGGGGCTGGCCACTTTGCCGCCATTGCCGATCACGTTGACCACCGCGCCCTGCCCGCGTGCGGCCATGCGCTGGATCACGGGCGTGAGCATGTGGATGGTGGTGAAGTACTTGGCCTGCATGGCGTCGGCAAAGGCCTCGGGCGTGAGCTCGGGTGCCGGGGTGCGCTTGGCCGCACCGGCCGAATTGACCAACACGTCGACCGGGCCCAGGGCGGTTTCTGCCGATGCCAGTGCCGCCAACGCAGCCGATGCATCGCGCAAATTGGCCGCGACGGTGTGGATGCGCGCGCCCGGGCAAGCGGCCAGCAAGTGCTGCTGGGCCCGAGCCAAATGGGCGCTGTCGCGCGAGACCAGACTGACGCGGGCGCCTTCGGCCAAAAAGCCCTGCGCACACGCCAGGCCAATGCCTTTGCTGCCGCCAGTGATGAGGATGTGCTTGTCGCTTAGGTGCAGGTCCATGGGGGGCTCTTCTGATGAAATCAATGTTCTGATCGTGTCCATTTAATCACTCTTGCAAGCGGCTCGTGCCATGAACAAAAAAACCTCTGCGCTGTGTGCGCGTTTGAAGCAACCTGGCCTGATCGTGGCCCCCGGCGTGTTCGACATGGTGTCCTTGCGCCTGGCCGACAGTTTTGGCTTTGACGCGCTGTACATGACCGGCTACGGCACCGTGGCTTCGCACATGGGTTTGCCCGATGCAGGCCTGGCCACCTACAGCGACATGGTGGGCCGCGTCACGGCCATGGCCGGCATGGCGCGCACGCCCTTGATTGCCGATGCCGACACGGGCTATGGGGGCCTGCTGAACATGCGTCACACCATCCGGGGCTATGAGGCGGCGGGCGCTTGCGCCATCCAGCTGGAAGACCAGGAGTTCCCCAAAAAATGCGGCCACACGCCGGGCCGCCGCGTCATTCCCATGGCCGACATGGTGCGCAAGATCCAGGTGGCGGTGGATGCGCGCGAATCGAAAGATTTCTTGATCATCGCCCGCACCGATGCCCGCACCACGCTGGGCCTGGATGAAGCGCTGCGCCGGGCCGAGGCCTATGCCAAAGCCGGTGCCGACATTTTGTTTGTCGAGTCGCCCGAGTCTGAAGAAGAGATGCGCCGCATTGGCCAAAGCTTTGAGGTGCCTTTGGTGGCCAACATGGTCGAGAAAGGCCGCACGCCTGTGTTGACCCGCCCCGAGCTGGAGGCGCTGGGCTACAAGATCGCCATCTTCCCGGTCACCGCCTTGCTGGCGGGTGTACAGGCCATGACCCAGGTTTACCGGCAGTTCAAGGACACGGGCTCATCGGCCAATGGCCCAACGCCGCTTTACGACTTCGCCGACCTGACCCAACTCATGGGTTTTGAAGACGTGTGGGCGTTTGAAAAGCGCTACGCCGAGACCGATTGATTCCCCCGAAAAACCACCAGGAGACCACGATGCACAAGAAAAGCACAACACCCCGCCGCCAATGGCTCAAAACGGCCCTCAGTACCGGCCTGATGGCCGCCGCTTGCGGCAGCTTGGCGCTGGGCGCCAGCACGGCTGCAGCGCAAGCCGCCTATCCGGCCAAACCCATTCGCTTGGTGGTGCCCTTTGCGGTCGGCGGTGTGACCGACACCAGCGGTCGCCTGATTGCCGAGCAGCTGTCCAAGCGGCTGGGCCAGCAGGTGGTGGTCGACAACAAACCCGGAGCTTCGGGCAACATCGGCACGCAAATGGTGGCCGCGGCCGAGCCGGATGGTTACACCTTGTTGTTGGGTTTTGATGGCACCATGGTCATCAACCCGCATGTGTTTCCCAAGGTGGGTTTTGACACGGTCAAAGACTTTGCCCCGGTTGGCAAAATCGGCGATGCGATCTTGATCTTGGTGTCCCACCCTGGCGTGCCCGCCAAGACGCTGCAGCAAGTGATTGCTTTGTCCAAAACCCAGTCGGGCGGCCTGTCGTATGGCACCTCGGGCACCGGCGGCACGCCGCACATTGCGGGTGAACTGCTCAAGCAGCGCACGGGCGCCAACCTGGTTCACATCCCCTACAAAGGCGGTGGTCAGGCTTTGACGGATGTGCTGGGCGGCAACATTCCTTTGGTGTACACCGCTGTGGCCGGTGCTTTCCCGCACGTCAAGTCGGGCAAGCTGCATGCGGTGGCGGTGTCGAGCGCCCAGCGCGCACCGTCTTTGCCGGACGTGCCCACCTTCATCGAAGCAGGCTTGAATGATTTCGACATCAACTCCTGGGTGGGCTTGCTGGCGCCAGCCAAAACACCGCGCGCCATCGTCGAGCGGCTCAACACCGAGTTGAACGCGGTGCTGAACGACCCGGCTGTGCGCGAGCGTCTTGTGACCCTGGGCATCACCGCCAGCCCCGGCGGCCCTGAGAGATTTGGCCGCGACATGGCACGCGATTTGTCGCGTTACGCAGCGGTCGTCAAATCGGCCAACATCAAGGCCGAGTGATTTGCCCGCCGAACTTCACCAACGACAAACTCCGCGCAGGGGTTTGTTGCAGCAACAGCCATGGGGTCTCGCAGCGACCGGTTTGATTTCATTCCGAGGCCACAAAAGCACCGACTTGCCCGTGGTTTGCCAAACGCGACACCTTGGTGAATTTCGAGGCGCTAAGGCTGTCACCGAGTGGCCAGGCTCGGTGTTTACGGGTCGATTCAATCGGCTTAAACTGAATTTCCATCAGAAAAATCCAAGCAGGAGACCGTCATGATTCGTTTGTGCCTCACCCTTTCCATCGCGCTGCTGGCTGGCTGCGCAACACAACAAGGTGGCCTGGCCATCAAAGACATGGGATCTTTTCATGTAGGGGGACGAGAAGTGACTCTCTCGGGCCTGCCCGTGAAAGAGGTGCTTTTCACGGCGGGGGGTGTACCTGCAAAGCTGGACCCCAATGGCGTGTACCAAGTTGAGCAGATGTATGTGCAGTATTTTGTGCCCAGCCAACAACGCGGCAAACTGCCACTGCTCATGTGGCACGGAGGTGGCCTAACGGGCGTCACCTACGAAACCAAACCCGACGGGGGTGAGGGCTGGGTCAATTTCTTCATCAAACAAGGCTGGACGGTGTACAACTCCGATGCGGTCGAACGCGGCCGTTCGGGTTGGGCCATGTACCCTGAAATCACCAAAACCGAACCGGTCTTCCTTACCAAGGAAAACCCGTTCGAGCGCTTTCGCATTGGTGCCGGCGCCAACTCCTACAGCAAAGACGTTTCCAAAATGAAACCTTTGCCTGGGAACCAATTTCCCCTGGAGGGCTACGACAACTTCACCAAGCAGGTTGTGCCGCGCTGGACCAGCACCGATGCGCCCATCATTGCCGCTTACACCGCCTTGGTCGACAAGGTGTGCCCCTGCATCGTTTTGGCCCATTCACAAGGGGGCCCATTCGCCTATCGCGTGGCACAAGCGCGGCCGGACAAAGTGAAAGCCTTGGTTTTGGTTGAACCCGCTGGCGTGGGTGACGCGGCCAATGTGTCTGCGTTGAAAAACATCCCCAGCGTCAGCATCTACGGTGACTATGTGGAAACCGATTCACGCTGGCCCACCATCCGAGCCAACAACATGAAATTCCAGGACGCGATACGCGCAGCGGGTGGCAAGGCCGATCTCATCAACCTGCCTGCCATGGGCATCAAGGGCAACAGCCACATGATGATGATGGACAAAAACAGCGGTGACATTGCAGCCGTGATTCAAAAGTGGCTTGAAGGCAAAGGCTTGGTGCAGTAAGCGCGCCGTCCTAAACCCCAACCCAAGGGCCCGGCAGAGTTGATTTTTTGGCGATCACTTTGCCGCGACAAAGCTGCCCGACTTGCCCCCGTGCTTTTCGAGCAGCTTCACATCGGTGATGACCATGCCCCGGTCCACGGCTTTGCACATGTCGTAGATGGTGAGCAGGGCGACCTGCACGGCGGTGAGGGCTTCAACAAAATCAACAACTTACAGCACACGGTATTCCATCGCTTGGCCTGATCCTGTGTGTTTAGTTGGACAAAATTTGGACAAGATTTCTTGCCCGATTGCAGTCTACAGTCGAATTCGCATCTGTGTCGCAATAAAGTACGAAGTCAAATTCCTACTGGGAGGAGCTACCCCGTCGCTTTATTTATTACCGGTAGCCACCCCACTCCCCACCCCCCCAGTTTTGATTTGGGTCCCTCCAAGGAAGCTATGCATCAAGTTCTGCGTAAAGGAAGACGTAAAAATTAGTCAGGTTTATCTAAAGGCTTAAAAAATTCACTTATTTCCACATCAAGCTGATTTGCTAACTTCAGAAGAACCTCAAGCGATGGGTTGGTTACAGCCCGTTCTATCTTGCTCACGACAGTACGATCAACACCCGCATCGAGCGCGAGACGCTCTTGCGCAACTCCACAACCATGCCGAATCGACTTTAGATTGACAGCAAGTGTGGCTTTGAGTTCTTCAAGTGTTACGGACTTCATGTCGGATAAACCGACGAGTCTTGCCAAATATGAGAATACTAGCCACGGCTTGACAGGCCACGGTTTAAAAGCAACAATGATCTTTTAAGCTTCAAAAACATATTGTCATGCTGCCCAAAACACACATGCTTGCCCCCCTACTGCTGATATTTTTTTTGGTTGGTTGTGGCGGCGGCGGCGGCGCTTCACCACAATCAAGTAGCTACCCATTACGGACTGGAGTAATGAATATTTACGGGGCGGCATGGCAAAAATCAGGAGTTGTTAAAGGCACATACACTTATCTGTGCACAAATCCACCCCCAGGCACTGGCGGTATGTGCAGTACATCAGTTACCGGAACATTTACAAACACGGTAGCGACCGGCGTACCGGCTAATTTGGGTGGAGTCGCTGTAAATTTGATTTCTGTGAACCGAGTAGAAATAACAAGTATTTCAGGAGGATCAACTGTCTCTTATCAGGTTGGTTTGAAGCCTGATTTTTCTGCAATCGTAGATGCAAATGGTTGCACACTTCCGATTCCCGAGGTTGTCTCAATTGGATATACCGCAATGCTCAATTGCCCGAATGGTGTTAGGGGAAGCGGGATCACACTTTCAGTTACGGCTGATACTTCAAGTGGTGATGCGATGGTTACAGTAACAAGTGGATTTGGCAAAGAGTCTTACAGACTAGCAGCGAATGGGTTTGCAACTCCCGTTGCAATTGGTCCTTTTAGCGTGATGAGTAATAACCAATTTTCATCAAGTCTTAATTACACGCTGTTTTACTAATAGTATTTAGCGTGTTCGCATGTCACTTTCTTAAATAAAAATAAATTCTGGGGTAGGCCTTCTTGATCCGATCTGGTCAGCGACTAGAAGTGGCAGTGCTCTCAACAATTACTCAATATACTTGCAATAAGTCTTTTAATTTTTTTAGCAAGAGACTTGCTGGTGGATGATCGAACGAGTATTTATCTTGAAAGCAAATCTTTTGCAAACCGCTGGCGGAAGAATTCATTGCTTGCGCTGCACTGCACGTAGTAGTCGGACAGGTGATCAATGTGGCCGACCGGCACTCAAAGTCAGCAAAAACCAAAAGTGCCAGTATCACGGTGGTCGCGGGTCAGGTCCTAAGACTGAGAAGGGCATAGCGCGGATTGCTGCTGTGCATACCGTGCATGGTCAAGCGACCAAAGCAGCGAGAGCCGAGCGTTCGTTAGCGTCGGCCAGACTCAACCAGCTTGAGGATGCCATGCACGTACTGGGCATGACCACCGCCGTCCGCAGTCGGGGACGCAAAGCTCAAGGCTACGTTCCTGTGAAAACAGTGGCTGATGTCAAACGCATGGTGATTGACGACTTCCTGCACCGTAATAAAGGCTCAGTCGAGGAGCAGGAAAAAATAAACCGCAAGACCCATCGTCCGTAGCAAATAGCAGGCAGGGCATAGTGGCACTAACAAGGGCTGCCGCTAGTCAGGTACCACTGCTGAAACCCGCATGGATACTGGGTTGCTGCTCATTAGTGGCACCTTTAGGGTGGTTTTTATATAAAAAGAAATGCAGGTAACTGAGGGCGTAGGAGTAGCCGCCCCCTGCATATACCTATTAGAAATACCACTTCAGGTGCCTCTGGTGCCACTGGCTGACAGCCAGAAAGCGGCTACCTATCTTGCTGGTACGTAGTGGTACTTGACGCCATTGGACTCCCGTGGCCGCCGTCCTCCGTTGTGTCGACGAATTGCCTCAGCAAGGCGCATAGTCTGGGACCTAGAGGGTCTTTCAATTCCAATGACGACACAGATATCTTGCATCTTCACTTCTGCCCAATTGGTACAACCTGCAAAAGCGTATTTGGTAAGCAATGTTTCCACATCAGGGTCATTGACGATAAAAATCTCGCTGTATTGCCGCAGCATGTCGGTTTCAGTCTGATTGAGGTACCACTTCTCGCCTGCGTCATACCAAGACTTAACTTCTGCCCACAGCTGCTGGTAGTCAATCGACGTGTCACGGTTTATTGTGTGGACATCAATGGGCCAGAATCGTCTGTTCCCGGTCGGATCATGTAGAAATTCAGCGTCATTGACCGTCCCTGCAAATACGGTCCTGCGTGGAAAAGTTGAATCCTTACGGGCATATGGACGCCGCAGCGTGTCCTGACTTTTGGTAATGAACGCCTTTAGTTGAGCGAGGTCTGCCTTGCGAAACGTCGAGTCAAGCTCACCAAGTTCCACAATCCAGTGACTCACCGTCGACATGACACTGTCCTTGTCAGCGGGGTTGAGTGTTTGACCTTCAAGGAAAACATCAGGAATGTCGGACATGAGGTCTTTGAACAGCAATGTTTTCCCGACACCCTGCGCACCAGTGAGAGCAAGAACTCCAGCGTTGGAGATCCCCTTGTGCTCAAAAACAGCAGCTACTGCCTGAATGAGCCACTTTCGCCACAGCAGTAATGCAACGGTCGGGTTGCCACAAGCAATCTGTCCGGTAAATTGTGAGAAACGCGATATACCGTCCCAAGAAGCGGAGGTGATGTAAGCCTGAACGGGGCAATATGGTCGCTGCGCGGCCAAAGCACTGAGCATTTCCGGTATACGTGAGGGCGTCATGCCTGCCCTCAGTGCATAGTCGGTCACGCTATTCATCGCTGTGTTATCAGTTTCATCCAGAACACAGAACAGGCCGGGAACCAGAACCTCGGACGATTTACTGATCTGGTTGTACCGCACAGTAATCGAATTGGCAGCTAAAACCGCATCCAAATTCTCGCTGACCTGTAGAGGCTTGTTATTCTTGTTCACTGCTGGGAATGCCACTTGCGATGTGGGCATGCCTCCCTGTACTAACTGCACAAGTGGCATTTCAAACTCCACTTGATCCATACGAAGGCCAGACAGTCGAATCAGGTGCCGAACCCCGTACCCATTGGGCTTGCCGGAAAGTTCGCGTATCGCCCTTGTGAATTTTTCGTTTGCCTCTTGGGGGCTGTACTTTGCATATGCCGTGCCTGAGAACTCCCCGCTGCTAAAACGCTGGAACACATCCCGACCTGCTTCGCCATAGACACGCGCCAGTGAATTACATACGGCAAACCATGTCGGTTCGTAGTTGCAGTCAATCATGCCAAGTATTCTGACCAGCGAATCCAGAGTGACTTTTGCATAACTTTGAACGGTTGCGCCCTCATCAGTTCCGCCGTTACCCGTTTCCATCTCATCGAAGGGTTCAGGCATCGGCTCCGGAAACCGACTCATCAAATCATCGACATTAATCACCTTGCCGCTGAAATGAAAAATCTGTGCATCTGGTCCGGGCGAGTAAACCTGCTGTTCATTTTGATAGACGCACTGGTCCAAAGTCACTGCGCCGACGCCAAACACCGATTCCAATAATCGGTCCAGCGCACGACCCAAAGCAATCCCTTCAACACGTGTCACTTCTCTGCCAAGTTCAAACACCGCACGTGCTCTCGGATGTTCATCGGTATGACTCCATGTGGTGTAGCCAAAACCACGGAATGCCTTCAGGTTATCGAATACCTCTGCAAATACGTCTGGGCTGCTGAAACCGTCAAAGTCCATTGCTATGAACCGTCTGGTCTGATGACGTTTCGCCAGCCGGTAATGCGCTGCATATGGATACTTTTCAGGTCTGTCGTGTGGTCCAAATGACAGCGGCCCAGTAAAGTATGTGGTCCCCTTTGAGGGGCTACGGTCAGCCAGTATTGCCTTCTCGAAGGCGTCAAAGTCCTCTGACGTCATCTGTTTGGGCTTGTTGTCGTACTTGTCGACGCCGCGCGAATACCTGATGGTCTGTTGAATTGAGGAGCGGATTTTCATAGTTCCCACTCCCCGCCGTCGAGTTCGCGAAGTGCAGCATCAATCCAAGCGCCATTCTCTGCTGCCCTTTTGGCCAGAGCCTCAGCGGCATACGACTCCTTGAGAAAGTCGCCGTCGCGCATCGCCCAATATTTGCCGTCGGTCCTCCTTCGGCCAACAACAAGTACGACGCCGTTGATGCGTCGCCACTCGTTGCCCTTGGCTGATGTCGCCCAGTCTGTATCGTGGGTCGGGTACATGCGTCATGCCTTTCTGCCCAAAGTGGCAAAGATTTGTCATGACGTAATTTGAAAGCCGAGAGTTACCCTCTTATTTTTTATGTACCCTGATATTTTTTAAGTGGGTCAAGCGTATCGGATCCGCTCAGTATTCAAGAGCTTTGTCCAAGCGTTTTCAAAAACTGAACCGTGCTTAAAAAGCGGTGTGTTTTGCAACCGTTTTTTTATCGCACCCTTAACACCCTTCTTACCCGGCAGGTTTGAGGGAAGGCTCAAAGGGTCATAGCCACTTTGCTTTATCACCTCCAGAATGGCCATGCATGCTACTTCTGATTTCTGAGGCGGGGCAACGATGCCCTCTGGCGCAGTTAGATCATTCTCAGTTTCGATACAAGCGAATATCTCGCCTCCAAGTATTCGCATCTCATGTGGAAGGTCTGCAAGTTGAACATCCGCTACCGCCCAACTGCAAAATTTTTGGAAGTCAATTGTTGTGTGGGCTGCGTCAACGTCAAAACTGCATTTGGCCACTCGTCCAATTACCCACGTTGAACCGAAGATATGTGACTTGGCGATTTGAAAATGGTGCCAATATTTTTCTGCGTATTGCCTTTCCACCTCGTTGTTGTTTTCGTGACCATATGAATTTGGGCAAAGATTAATGCTGAGGACCAAAGCATCACGAAGGGTAATGTCTCGGATTCGACCCCAATGTTCCCAGTTTGGCAGTTCAAGCATTGTTCACCTCCATCACAAAACTTGTTTCGAACGATACCGCCAAATCCATCAGAGCGGAACCCACTACCCCGGCACCCCCAATATCCCAATCAGGAGTCCCTGACTCAGGTTATGCACTGTTTCGGACATACGACAAAACGTGGCAACGATGCCGCAAAAGCGGAACTACCAACCGTAAAAGATTTCCGCCACCCAGAAAAAGGCTCCGCATCAGCGAGGCCCAGCGCCGCAAGCCCATGTAACTCAAAAATTCATCCAAGTTTTTGAGCAAGCTCAGCCGCTGTCGGACGGTAATACCGTTTCAGCACCATAAGACTTTTGTGTCCGCTGACCGCTGCCAGTTCGATTACGTTAGGCAGTTTTTCTGCCATGCGTGTGATTGCTGTACGTCTCAAGTCATGAAATCGAACTCCGTCCAAGCCCACTCGACGAACCCCACGCTTGAAGGCAGCATCCAGCGTGAAATATTTCACCGGAATCACCAAACCACTGATATGCCGGGGCAACTCAGCAAACACCTGAACCGCAACCGAGGAGAGCGGTACTGTCCGAGAGTCACCGTTTTTAGTGTCGGGTAAGAAGGCTGTCCTGCCTTGCAAGTCAACGTTCTCCCACTTTAATGACAACAACTCACCTCGGCGCATCGCCGTTGCTAGGGCAAGCTGCACAGCAGGTTTGGTCCAGTGGCTTCTTCGGCCAATTGGCTCCAATGCCTGCAAAAGCTTCGCGACTTCCTCGTCATTCAAAACCCTTGACCGCGCCTGAGGGCTTTGTGGTTTGCGCACCATCTGAACTGGATTAAGCACATTGATTCCCCACTCCCTTCGGGCGTGATTGATGATGGCCGACAGATATGCAAGTTCCCGGATGACCGTTCCCGCGCTGACCTCCTTGAGCCGCTCATCCCTGTAGGTTGCAATGTGGGCTGCACTCAGGTTTGCCATGCTCCACCGTGCGATTGGTTTGCGCATGATGGCTTTTAGCCTGATCGTGTCTTCCGCTGCGCCCTTCATGGTCGGCGTCACCTCAACCAGATACCGCGCAATCGCATTACCCAAGGTTGTCCGCTGGGCCTCGTTGATGCTTACGAACTGTCCTCTGTCTATCTCCGACTCAACCGAACGCGCCCATTTTTCTGCATCAGTCTTGGACTCAAACGTCTTGGATTGATCGGGATACCCGTTACGCAGGACACGTGCCTGCCACTTGCCGCCACGTTGCCTAAAAGAAGCCATTTCCTGTTCCTCAGTTGGACAGAATTTGGACAAACGACGCTTCGCCGTGCTCCTAAGCTGTTGATTTGTTGGCGATCACTTCGCCGCCACAAAGCTGCCGCTCTTGCCGCCGTGCTTTTCCAGCAGCTTCACATCGGTGATGGTCATGCCCCGGTCCACGGCTTTGCACATGTCATAAATGGTGAGCAGGGCCACCTGCACGGCCGTGAGTGCTTCCATCTCGACGCCGGTCTGGCCGTTGACTTCGGCGGTGGCGGTGCAGGACACGCTGCTGGTGGCGGCTTGCACTTCAAATTCCACCGCCACACGGGTCAGGCCAATCGGGTGGCACAAGGGGATCAGGTCGCTGGTTTTTTTGGCCCCCTGGATGCCTGCGATACGGGCGATGCCCAAGACATCCCCCTTTTTGGCGGAGCCGGAGGTGATCAATTCAAGCGTGGCGGGCAGCATGGTGATCACGCCCCTTGCCACCGCCACACGCCGGGTGCTGGCTTTGTTTCCTACGTCGACCATGTGGGCTTGGCCTTGGGCATCAAAGTGGGTCAGGGCATCGTGGGTCATGCGGGTGATTTTCTGAATGGACGACAGACTTTTAACAAGCGTGCATCATACGGGGCTTGTCAATGACATGGATCGCTTTGAAACGCTCAGACCGTCGACTTCAGTGGGCTCTTGGCATGGCTTTGGCCATCGGTTTGAGCGCGGGCGCCTCTCAAGCGCAAAACACGGGTTTGCCGGCCTTGGGCGATGGCGACAGCATGTCCTTGAGTGCCGAGCGGCAGTTGGGCGACCGCATTGCACGGGAGCTGTTCCGTGACCCGGATTACCTGGAGGATGCGGTGCTGGACGAGTACGTCCAGCAGTTGTGGGCGCCCCTGGTGCGGGCCGCCGTGGCACGCGGTGAGTTGTCGCCTGAACTGCAAGAGCGCTTTGCTTGGCGCATTTTGTTGGGCCGAGACCGCTCGGTGAACGCGTTTGCTTTGCCGGGAGGGTATTTGGGTGTGCATTTGGGGCTGATGGCCGTGGTCAGCACCGCCGACGAGCTGGCATCTGTGCTGGCGCATGAGCTGAGCCACGTCACGCAGCGGCACATTGCACGCGGCATGAGTGACCAGTCCAAGATGACGCCTTGGGTGGTGGGGTCGATGATTTTGGGTGCTTTGGCGGCCAGCAAAAGCCCTCAAGCTGCGCAAGCCCTGATTGTGGGTGGCCAGGCTGCAGTGATTCAAAACCAACTGAGCTACACCCGCGATATGGAGCGCGAGGCTGACCGCGTGGGTTACGGCATTTTGGTGGATGCCGGCTATGACCCCGGTGGGTTTGTCAGCATGTTTGCCAAGCTGCAGCAAGCGGCAGGTCTGAATGACAGCGGTGCATTTCCTTACCTGCGCAGCCACCCTTTGACGACCGAGCGCATGGCCGACATGCAGGCACGTCAACAATTGAATGGGGTCGGACCCAAGCCCTTGCCGGACATGGCCCACGCCATGATGGCTGCCAGGGCCAGGGTCTTGTCGCAAAACAGCCCCGATGCCCTGAAGGCCTGGATTCAAGGGCCGGCGTCATTGGCTGTCACTGCATCGGCTGCTGATCAAGCCGCCGCCTTGTATGCGGCCTGCTTGTCGCATGTGTTGTTGCGTGATGCTTCGGCCACCCAACGCAACTTGCAAGCCTTGGGCGCACTGGTTCAGTCGCAAAGCCACCTGCCCACTTATGCGGCGGCTTTGCGTTGGTGGCGCTTGTTGCAAGCCGAGGTGGCTGAGCGGCAAAACAACCCGGCTTTGGCAGCACAATTGTTGACACCTGAGGTGAGCGTGCAGACTTGGCAGCGCCCCGAGTTGATGCTGCTGGCGCAGGTGTTGCAGCGTTTACCGCAACACGCGTTGGTGCCGACGGTCAAGACGCAGTTGCGCCACGTGGTGCAGCAAATGCCACAGGATGCGCAAGCCTGGGACCGCTTGTCGGGATTGTTGTCGGTACAGGGCCAAACCTTGGCTTCTTTGCGGGCTGCCGGCGAGGCCCAGGCCGCTCGGCTCGATTGGCCGGGTGCCGTTGACCGTTTTCGGGCGGCACAAGAAGTGGCCCTGAAAGGCCGCTTGCAGCCGGGAGAGCACATTGAAGCATCGATTGTGGACGTTCGCTTGCGCTATGCCCGAGAGCGCTTGCGGGGGTTGCAAGCACCAGGGCGCTGAACACAGCCATTGGCGCTATGATCGCGCTCCTCTTCATCAGCTCCCATCATGGCCGGCATCCACATCACCGACATCGAAGCTGCCATCAACCATTGGCGCAGCAAAAATCCTTCTGAGGATGGCGTGGCCTTGCCCCAAGAATTGCGCGCCTTGGCTGAGGTGTATGGCTTGATGGTTTACCACCGTCAGGACCTGGCTGACGAGTTCACCTTGCCTTTGGCGGCGGCCCAGGCTTGGCAAGACTGGTATGCCAGCACGCCCGATACCCCTTGCATTGCGATTTGCTCCACCAGCCAAGGGGATGAGACCTGCAAAGGTTGTGGCCGCAGTTTTGAAGAGGTGCAAATGTGGATCGAGTTGAGTCCCGGTGAAAAGCGAGCGGTGTGGCGCCGCATCACGGTGGACGGGACGTCTTGGCGTTTCAACCGTTATGCCGAGCGCGCGGCCGAAGACCGGCATTGGGCGAAGGCCGCTGCGGATGCCCAAGTGCCACTCGACTTGAAACCCTGAGCCCGAGAACCCAAGCCGAACCAGCACGGCCAAGTCAGCCGAATGAAGCCTTGTGCGGCGAGGGAGCGGCTGCTCACTCGATGTCGGGCACGGTGCGCCTGACCACTTCGGCGTTGAAACCGCGGCTGAGCAAAAAGCGCATTTGTTGAGCCCGTGCCTGCAGATCTTGCGGTGCACAGCCAAATTTTTTTTGCCAAACTTCTTGCGCCCTGCGGGGCTCAGAGTCTTTCAGGTCTGCCATGGCCTCGGCCACGGCTTCGCCACTCAAGCCCTTGGCAGCCAATTCTTGCAGGATGCGGGCATTGCCCAATTTGCCTGAGCGGCGATGGACCACCGAGTCCACAGCCCGGCCGTCGTTGATGAAATCGCGTGTTTGCAGCTCGTCCAGGGCCTTGGCCAGCTCGCCCGGCACCTCTTCGTGCCGGGCCAGTTTGCGCTCGAGCTCGGTGCGGGAGTGTTCACGCTGGCTCAAAAGCCGCAAGGCGCGGCCTTTGAGGGAGGGCTGAAAACCGGGTTTGTTCAAGCTCAGTCACCCTTGGGTTCGGCAATGGCCGACTCGAGCAGGCGGATGCCCAGCGATTCGCGGACTTTGTTTTCGATCTCGCGGGCCAGGGCCGGGTTTTCACGCAAGAATTCGCGGGCATTGTCGCGGCCTTGGCCGATTTTTTCGCCCTGGTAGGCGTACCAAGCACCGGATTTGTCGACGATCTTGGCGGTCACGCCCATGTCGATGACTTCGCCCTCGCGGCTGATGCCTTCGCCAAACAGGATGTCGAATTCGGCCGTCTTGAAGGGCGGCGCGACCTTGTTCTTGACCACCTTGACCTTGGTCTCGTTGCCGATGGCGTCATCGCCCTTCTTGATGGTGCCGGTGCGGCGGATGTCCAGACGGACCGAGGCGTAGAACTTGAGCGCGTTGCCGCCGGTGGTGGTTTCGGGGCTGCCGAACATGACGCCGATCTTCATGCGGATCTGGTTGATGAAGATCACGGTGCAATTGGTTTTCTTGATGGTGGCGGTCAGCTTGCGCAGGGCCTGGCTCATCAAGCGGGCTTGCAGGCCGGGCAGGCTGTCGCCCATGTCGCCTTCGATTTCGGCCTTGGGGGTCAATGCGGCCACCGAGTCGATGACCACCAAGTCCACCGCGCCGGAGCGCACCAGGCTGTCCACGATTTCCAGGGCTTGCTCGCCGGTGTCGGGCTGGCTGACCAGCAGCTCTTGCAGGTTGACGCCCAGGTTTTGGGCGTATTGCACGTCCAGCGCGTGCTCGGCGTCGACAAAGGCGCAGGTACCGCCCAAGCGCTGCATCTCGGAGATGACTTGCAGGGTCAGGGTGGTTTTGCCCGAAGATTCAGGACCGTAGATCTCGATCACGCGGCCGCGGGGCAGACCGCCCACGCCCAGAGCGATGTCCAGGCCCAAAGAGCCGGTGGAAACCACCTGAATGTCAGCGATCACTTCGCCTTCACCCAGACGCATGATGGTGCCTTTGCCGAATTGCTTTTCAATCTGGGCCAGGGCGGCTTGCAGGGCTTTGGACTTTTCGCTGTTGTCGTCGCTCATGAGAATCTCCTTGAATATCAATGGGTTGGGGCATCGGGTTCAGCCGTGATGGGCTGTTTACTGGATGTGTGAACAGTACTGTAAACGACCTGTACAAACGTGTAAACCTTATTTTTGGTCAGTTTGCCTTATCATTTGTCACCATGATCTCAACCCCCAATTTTCACTTTGAAGCAGCAGACAACCGCCCACCCAGCCCGCTGGAAATTCAGGACGACCGTTGGCGACAAACCCATCTGGGTCGGCTTTTAGGGCATGCCATGCGGCGGTTTGACGAGCGTGTGCTGCACCTGATGGCGGGCAACGAGGGCGTACCGCTGGCCTTGGCCAACCTGGCCTCGCGTGACCAGATCAGCGCTGCGCATGTGCACATCACAAGGCATTTGGGGTTGAACGGGTCGCGTTTGACCGATTTGGCCCGTGCCGCGGGCATGAGCAAACAGGCCATGGGTGATCTGGTGGACCAATGCACAGCCTGGGGTTTGGTGCTGCGCGAGCCTGACCCTTTGGATGCACGGGCCCGGCGTGTGGTGTTCACGCCAGTGGGCTTGGCCTGGCTGCAAGCCTTCAAGGATGCGGTGGCCCAGGCCGAAGCCGAATTCCGCCACGCGGTGGGCAAAGATGTGGCCACGGTGGTCGCTTTGGGGCTGGAAGCCTATGCCCATTGACACGAAGGCCGCATTCAGCGGGCCGCAAGGCACATGCCTGACACTAGAATCAGATGGCAGGCGCAGCCAGCCGAGACAGACGACCCAGCGCCGTAGCCACCACAACAGGAGACAGCCATGCGCATTCTGATAGCCGAAGATGACCAGGTGCTTGCCGATGGTTTGTTGCGCACTTTGCGCAGCGCAGGTGCCGCTGTGGACCACGTGGCCAGCGGCAGCGAGGCCGATGCAGCCTTGATGACCAACAGTGAATTCGATTTGCTGATCTTGGATCTGGGCTTGCCCAAAATGCATGGCTTGGAAGTGCTCAAGCGCTTGCGCTCTCGGGGCTCCGTCTTGCCTGTGTTGATCCTCACGGCCGCCGACAGTGTGGAAGAACGCGTCAAAGGCCTGGATTACGGCGCGGACGATTACATGGCCAAGCCGTTCAGCCTGCAAGAGCTCGAAGCCCGAGTTCGCGCGCTGACCCGGCGGGGCATGGGCGGTGCCACATCGCAAATCAAGCACGGCCCCTTGGTTTATGACCAATCAGGCCGTGTGGCCACCATCGACGGCAAGATGGTGGAGCTGTCGGCCCGAGAGCTGGGTCTGCTCGAAGTCTTGTTGCAACGCGCAGGCCGTTTGGTGAGCAAAGACCAGTTGGTGGAGCGCTTGTGCGAATGGGGCGAAGAGGTCAGCAACAACGCCATCGAGGTGTACATCCACCGCTTGCGCAAGAAAATCGAGAAGGGCCCGATTCGCATTGCCACCGTGCGCGGTTTGGGTTATTGCCTCGAAAAAATTCCTGGTTGATCCCGACCGGTGCCGACGCTGCAGGTCGTTTGAGCCATGAAGTCTAAAGGCTTGAACCTGAGGGTCTTCAAACGCGAACAACGCTCGTTGTTCGGCGAAATCCTGGACTGGATGCTGACCCCTTTGCTGCTGCTTTGGCCGATCAGTTTGGCGCTGACGTGGTTGGTGGCCCAAGGCTTGGCCAACAAGCCTTTTGATCGGGCATTGGTGCACAACGTGCATGCTTTGGCGCAGCAGGTCAAATTGGGACCCGACAAAACCGTTGAATTCAATTTGCCCCAACCGGCCAGCGAACTCTTGCGCGCAGATGAGACCGATTTGGTTTACTACCAAGTGCGCGGTGCCCTCAATGAGCACTTGAGTGGAGAGCGTGACTTGCCGCTGCCCCAACCGAATGAACCCAAGGGCAGCAGTTACGAGGTGCACATCCGCGACGATGAAATGCGTGGCCTCGAAGTGCGGGTGGCGTACACCTGGATTCGCCTCGATGCCGAGGGCAAACGACCTGCCTTGGTTCAGGTGGCCGAGACGCGTGAGAAGCGCTCGGTGTTGGCGGCTGAAATCATCAAGGGCGTGATGCTGCCCCAGTTTGCCTTGTTGCCGCTGGCGGTGCTGCTGGTTTGGTTGGCCTTGGTGCGTGGCATCAAGCCCTTGTCCCAGCTGGAAGAGCGAATCCGGGCCCGGAAATCAGACGATCTGAGCCCCTTGGACGACAAGGCGGTGCCGATGGAGGTGGCGCCTTTGGTGGTGTCGGTGAATGACTTGCTGGAGCGTCTCAAGGACTCGATCGTCACCCAAAAAAGGTTTTTGGCCGATGCAGCGCACCAACTCAAGACCCCTTTGGCTGGCTTGCGCATGCAGGCCGACTTGGCCCAGCGCTCGGGCTCGAGCGAAGACGATCTGAAAAAATCCTTGCAGCAAATTGGACGGGCCAGTGTTCAGGCCACGCACACGGTGAACCAGTTGTTGTCATTGGCCCGCGCCGAAGGGGGCGGCCACCATCTGCCGCAACAACGCTGTGACATGGCGGCTTTGAGCACTGAGGTGTTGCAAGACTGCCTGCCCCGTGCCATGGACAAAGGCATTGACCTGGGCTACGAGGGGGTGGCGCCCGGCACGCCCGGCGCACAGGTGCAGGGCAATTTGACCTTGCTCAAAGAGATGCTGCGCAATTTGGTGGAAAACGCGGTCCACTACACCCCCAGTACGTCAGAGCGGCAAGGGGTCATCACGCTCCGTGTCTTGCTGGATCCTTACAGCAAAGTCTTGGTGGTTCAGGTGGAAGACAACGGGCCGGGCATTGCGCCCCAGGACCGGGACTTGGTGTTTCAGCCGTTTTTCAGGGCGCTGGGCACCAACGTAGACGGTTCTGGCTTGGGTTTGCCCATCGTCAAGGAGATTGCACAGCAACATGGCGCCACGGTCAGCATTGACGCGGCCATGGCAGGCACACCCATGCCCGGGGCCTGTTTCACCGTGCGATTCGGCATGGCTTGAGGGGCTGGCCTTTCAAGCCGAAGTGGCCATGTTGAGCTGTAAACGTTCGCGTGCCATCACGCGCGATACGGCGGGGGCAGCGGCCACTTTTTCCACAAAGCGCCACAAAACGGGGTGTTCTTCTGCGGTGATGCCCGCAATCGTTCCCCAACGTGCCAGGGTCAGGGTGTAGGCATCCAGTGCGCCCAAGCGCTCGCCACCCAGCCAGGCTTGGCCTCGGCTTTCAGCGGCTTGCACCAAGGCCTGCAACTCACCCAGCATGCCTCTGAACAACTGCGTGTTGTAGGGTTTGAGTGCCGCCTGCACTTCGGCTTGGTCCGAGAATTTTTGCGGCATGAAAATGTGGGTGAAGGTCGGGTGTACCGTGTTGTTCATCCAGGCCAAGGTCGACAAGGCATGGGCGCGGGCCATGGGTTCGGCCGGCAAAGCCCCCATGCTGGGGAACATCTGGTCCAGGTGCAGCACGATGGCCAAAATCTGCGTGACAGCTTGGCCTTTGTCCACCAGCACGGGCACTTGGCCGCGCGGATTGATGGCTTTGTAGTCGGCGCTGTTTTGCTCGCCTTTGTGCAATTTGACCATGCTGGGCTCAAACTCGGCGCCGCTCAACTCCAGCAAGACATGGGGCACAAAGGAGCAGGCACCGGGGGCAAAGTAAAGTTGTAAAGACATGGCTGTGGTCCTTGAGTTGAAGCGTCTTAGCGTGACGCCGTGTCTGAAGCGCTTGGCGCAAGCACCGGTTGAATGGCTTCAGGGCGCAATTGTTTTTGGAGTCGTTCAGGTTCTTGGTGTTGCTGAGGGCCCAGTCCCCAGGAGGCCAGCGCACCCCATTGCCATGCCAGTGCACCGGCATTGAGCACCACCAAAAGGACCACCCAGTATTTCAACATTGTCCAATGTCCCGTCAGATGAAAGGTCGTACGCTGATCTCGGCGCTGTGAATTTCTTGCACCCCCAGCCCAGTCTGTAATCGTAACGCACCCCCGCTGCTGACACCCAGGGCGATGCCCTCTTGGCCATCCGAGGTGTGCACACGGCGATCTTTCAACACATCGCGCGCTTCGAAACGCTTTTGCAGGGGCGCAAAGCCGGTGGTTTCAAAGGCCAACAAGGCTTGAATCAAGGGAAAAGCCAGCTTGCCCAGTGCATCGGCTGCCGTGCAGTCGGGCCACAGCTCAGACAAGGCCGCAGGGGCTGTGCTCAGGCCTTCTGAGGGGCGGGGGCGAATGTTCAGGCCCACACCCACCACCACTTGGCTGCGCCCGCCCATGCTGGCTGCTTCGACCAAGATGCCGCCGAGCTTGCGGTCTTCAAACCACAAATCGTTGGGCCATTTCAGGCGCACATTGGGGTGCAGGGTTTCGGCCAAACTCAAGCCCACCGCCAAAGACAATCCAGACCAATCTTGGGGGCTCAAAGCCAAGCTGATGGAGAAAGTGAGCGAGTCACCCGGTTGGCTTTGCCAGACGCGGCCTTGACGGCCCCGCCCCGCCGTTTGGCGTTCTGCTACCAGCAAGGTCGGTTCGTGCTGTCCTGCGCGGGCCCGGCGCATGAGCTCGCTGTTGCTGGAGTCGATTTCGGGCAGCACCTCCACGGTGAAATCGGGCAGCAGGGGAAAAACCTGTTCCCAGATCGTTTCGGCGGGCCAGGGGTGGGCCGTGCTGACCAATGGCATGGCTCAGCGCTTTTTGGGGCTGGAGGCTTTGCCCGTTTTATCGGCCTTTTTGGCCTTGGAGGCTTTTGGAGGGGTTTTGGCTTTGACCTTAACTTTGGCCTTGTCTTTGGCTTTGTCTTTGGCTTTGTCTTTGTCTTTGGCTTTGGCTTTGGCTTTGGCTTTGGCTTTGGCTTTGGCTTTGGCCTTGGCTTTCTTTTGCTTGGGCGTCTTGGGCGTGTCTTTGCGCTCTTTGGGCGACAGCAAGGTGCCACGGCAGTTGGCGCTGCCGCACCAGCAAGGGTATTCGGCTTTGAGCTTCTTGGTGTAAGGCTCGTCGATGATCAGGCCGTAGTCGTAATTGAGCTCTTCACCCGCTTTGATGTTGCGGATGGCTTTGATGAAGATGCGGTCGTTTTCTTCGTCGGCTTCGCAGTTGGCATCACAGCTGTGGTTGATCCAGCGTGAGGAGTTGCCGCCATGCAAGGCATCGATGACACGGTCTTCGTTCACATGGAAGTAAAACGTGTGGTTCGGGTCTTGGGGGTCGTGCGGGTGGCGGTCTTGCGCCTCGTCCCAGCTGATGACCTCGCCCACGTATTCGATCACGGTCTCGCCTTCAGCGATGTCCTGCAAAGCGAATACGCCTTTGCCATGCACGCCAGAGCGGCGGGTTTGGATGCGTTTGCCGGACGCGACAGGGATGGGGTGGCTGGGGGGTGAAACAGGGGTTTTGGCCACGACGTCAAAAAATTTGTTATGGTGAATTCATGTGGGCGCGTGCGTGAGCGCGTGCCCGGGCGCGTGCGCGCACGCGAGACAACGGATTGTAATGACATGAAGACACTGGTAATTGCAGAGAAGCCTTCGGTGGCCCAAGACATTGTGAGAGCCTTGACGCCGACGGCGGGCAAGTTCGAAAAACACGATGACCACTTTGAGAACGACCGCTATGTCGTGACCAGCGCCGTGGGCCACTTGGTGGAGATCCAAGCCCCTGAGCAATACGACGTCAAGCGTGGCAAGTGGAGCTTTGCCAACCTGCCCGTCATCCCGCCCCACTTTGACTTGAAGCCTGTGGACAAAACCAAGAGCCGCCTGAGTGCGGTGGTCAAGCAGGCCAAGCGCAAGGATGTGAATGCCCTCATCAACGCCTGTGACGCGGGGCGTGAAGGGGAGTTGATCTTCCGCCTGATCGAGCAGTACGCCGGTGGCACCAAGACCCTGGACAAACCGGTGCAGCGCCTGTGGTTGCAGTCGATGACGCCACAAGCCATCCGCGATGGCTTTGACAACCTGCGCAGCAACACCCAAATGCAGGGCCTGGCCGATGCCGCCCGCAGCCGCTCTGAAGCCGATTGGCTGGTGGGCATCAATGGCACCCGCGCCATGACCGCATTCAACTCGCGTGACGGCGGCTTTTTCTTGACCACCGTGGGCCGGGTGCAAACGCCCACCCTTGCTGTGGTGGTCGAGCGTGAAGAACAAATCCGCAAATTCATCAGCCGCGATTACTGGGAAATCCATGCCGATTTCGCTGCGGCGGCGGGCACGTATCCAGGCAAGTGGTTTGACCCCAAATGGCGCAAAGAAGAAGACGCCGAGAAAAAAGCCGACCGCCAATGGACGGCTGCTGAGGCGCAAGCCATTGTGGATGCGGTCCGCGGCAAAACCGCCAGCGTGACAGAAGAGGCCACGCCCACCACGCAAGCGAGCCCCGGTTTGTTTGATCTGACCAGTTTGCAGCGCGAAGCCAACGGCAAGTTTGGTTTTTCGGCCAAGACCACGCTGGCGCTGGCCCAAAGCCTGTACGAGCGCCACAAAGCCCTGACCTACCCGCGGACCGACTCGCGCCACCTGCCCGAAGACTATGTGCCCGTGGCCAAGCAAACCTTTGAAATGCTGGCCGACAGCGGCATGCGCCACCTGGCCCCGCACGCCCTCACGGCACTCAACAACAACTACGTGCGCAAGATCCCGCGCGTGTTCGACAACAAAAAGGTCTCTGACCACTTTGCCATCATCCCCACCCTTCAAGCACCCAGCGGTTTGTCTGAAGCCGAGCAAAAGCTGTACGACCTGGTGGTGCGCCGCTTCATGGCGGTCTTCTTCCCCAGCGCCGAATACCAGGTGACCACCCGCATCAGCGTGGTGGCGGGCCACAGTTTCAAGACCGTGGGCAAGGTGCTGGTCAAACCCGGTTGGTTGGCCATTTATGGCAAAGAAGCTGCTCAAGAGGTGGAAGACGCCAAAGACGGCGACAAAGGTCAGAACCTGGTGCCGGTGCAGCCGGGTGAGCAAGTGGGCGTCGAGTCGGTGGAAGCCAAGGGCCTCAAAACCCGCCCCCCAGCACGCTATTCAGAAGCCACGCTGCTGGGCGCCATGGAAGGTGCGGGCAAGATGGTCGATGACGATGAGCTGCGCGAAGCCATGCAAGAAAAAGGCTTGGGCACACCGGCCACCCGCGCCGCCACGATTGAAGGCCTGATCAACGAAAAATACATGCTGCGCGAAGGCCGCGAGATGATCCCGACGGCCAAGGCCTTCCAGCTCATGACGCTGTTGCGCGGCCTGCAGGTGGAAGAACTGTCCAAACCCGAGCTCACGGGCGAGTGGGAATACAAGCTGGCGCAAATGGAGCAAGGCAAATTGAGCCGCGCCACCTTCATGGCCGAGATCGCCGCCATGACCGAGCACATCGTCAAGAAAGCCAAAGAGTACGACCGCGACACCGTGCCCGGTGACTACGCCACTGTCACCACGCCTTGCCCCACCTGTGGTGGCGTGGTGAAAGAAAACTACCGCAGGTACACCTGCACGGGTGTCGACGGCGCCAGCGAAGGCTGCGGTTTCTCGTTTGGCAAGACGCCTGCAGGCCGGACTTTCGAGCCTGCCGAGGTCGAGCAATTCATGCGCGACAAGAAAATCGGGCCATTGGAAGGCTTCCGCTCCAAAGCAGGTTGGCCTTTCGTGGCCGAGATGGCGCTCAAGTACAACGAAGAAGAAAAGAACTGGAAGCTCGAGTTTGACTTCGGTGACGACAAGAAAAACGAAGAGAGTGGTGAGATCGTCGAGTTCACCGACGAGGCCTTGGGCGCTTGCCCCAAGTGCGGCAGCCCGGTGCACGAACACGGCAGCAACTACGTGTGCAGCAAAGCTGTGCCCACCATCGAACAGCCTACGCCGAGTTGCGATTTCAAGAGCGGCAAAATCATCTTGCAGCAACCAGTGGAGCGCGAGCAGGTGAGCAAACTGCTGGCCACAGGCAAGACCGACCTGCTCGACAAGTTCATCAGCAACCGCACCCGCCGCCCCTTCAAGGCCATGCTGGCTTGGAACCCCGAAGAGGGCAAGGTGACGTTCGAGTTTGAGCAGCGCGAAGGCGGCAAGAAATACCCGCCCCGCAAAACGGCGGCCAAGAAGACCCCGTTTGGCAAAGTGGCGATGAAGAAAACCACGGCCGCCAAAACACCCGCTGCCAAAAAAGCCGCCAAAACCGCTGTGCCCAAAGCGCCACGCAAAGCCGCAGTGGGCACCTTGAAGCCCAGTGCCTCATTGGCCGCCGTGATCGGTGAAGGCACCTATGCCCGCACCGAGGTGGTCAAGAAAATATGGGATTACATCAAGGCCAACAACCTGCAAGACCCGGCTGACAAGCGCGCCATCAAAGCCGACGGCAAGTTGCAAGCGGTGTTTGGCAAAGACCGTGCCACCATGTTCGAGCTGGCCGGGATCATCGGCAAGCACCTGAGCTGAGGGGCTCAGCCCCTCAGGGGGCGTGCAACACCAGCTTGACCGGCAAAGCGTCCAGCAGGGGCTTGAGCGCCACCCAGACTGCGGCAGGCGTGGCGCGGGCGTCCACCACCACCGGTGCATCGCCTGTTGCCTGCACCTGCGGCCATTGCACAGGTGCAAGCTGCAAGGGTGACATCGCGTTGTGGATCAGTTTCTGCACCACCGCCTCGGTGGCCAGGGTGCGCAGTTCGGGCTTGTAAATTTTGCCCACATTGGTCACGGGCATGGCGCTCAGCACCGTGATCGATTTGGGTTTGGCAGGGCCTTCGTCCACACCCTCGGCCGTGAAGGCGAGCAACTCGGCTTCGGTCACCTGGCTGCCGGGTTTGAGGGTGGCAAAGGCCACAGGCAACTCGCCCGCATAAGCATCCGGCGCGCCCACGGCCGCACACAAGGCCACATCCGGATGCGCACCCAAGGCGTCTTCGATCACTTTGGGGTCGATGTTGTGGCCGCTGCGGATGATCAGGTCCTTGGCCCGGCCCGACAGGTGCAGGCGGCCTTGCGTGTCGATGAAGCCCACATCGCCGGTGATGAGCCAGCCGTCGGGCGTGAAGCTGCGCGCTGTCTCTGCGGCGTCCAGATAACCAGAAAACAAATTCGGCCCTTGGTAGAGCACCATGCCTTTTTCCCCTGCGGGCAGGGTCTGCGATGTGGCCTGGTCATCGCTGTTCAGCGCCACGATGCGCACACGCGCATGCGGCAAAGGCCAACCCACGCAGCCTGCGGGCGCGCTCAAGGCCGGCGGGGCCACGGTGCTCAGGCCGGCGGTTTCGGTCATGCCCAAGCTCTCGTTGATCTGCAAACCGAAGGTTTGTTCAAAGCGCTGCGCTAGCTCGGGCGGTAGTGGCGCCGCGCCGGTGCGCACCGCACGCAGCGTTGAAATGTCGGCCCCCTGCAGTGGCAAGCCCGCCAATGCGGCCAGCACCGTGGGTACGCCCGACATCAGCGTGCAGCGGTGGTGTGCCACCAGCCGCCAATAGTTTTGCACCACCTCGCGGTTGCGAAACAAGGCCTCGGTCGGAATGACCACATGCATGCCAACGGCCAGAGAGCACAATGCACCGGGCAACACGCCCGCCACATGGAACAGCGGGTAGCCGTTGATCGTCACGTCGCTGGCCTGAAAGCCCTGCATCGTGGCGTTGGCCCAAGCGGTGAAGACCTGCGCGCCATGGCTGTGCCTGGCCAGCTTGGGGGCCCCGGTGGTGCCACCTGTGTGAAAGTAAGCCGCGATGTCCGTGGGCTGAAAAACCCGTTGGCTGACCAGGTGCTCGGCCACTTGCGTGGCCCGCATGGCGTGGAAGTCTTGGGCACCTGCAGGCAGTGCACTGGCTTCTTGCAGAGGACCTCCGTCGGGGTTGACCAGCAACACCGTCTTCAAACTGGGCAATTGGGTTTGCAAGCGCAAAGCTGTGGCCCGCAGTTGACTGTCGTCTTTGACGCCATGGGCGATCAGCACTTTGGCTTGACTGGCCCGCAGCAGCGACAGCAGTTTTTCGTCGCTGAGCAAGGGATTGAGCGGCTGCACAATGCCCGCCGCTTCGCCGCCCCAAAGCGCCAGGTGGTAGGCCAGGCCGCCGGGCAACAGAACCCCCACGGCGTCTTGCGGGCCCACACCCAAATGGTGCAGCAAGTTGGCCGTTTGGTGGATGCCTTGCAGCAAGCGGCGGTAGGTCCAGGTGGTGGATGCACCGCCGGGTTGGCCCGTGTGCAAAAAGCTCAGCGCGGGCTGGTCGGCATGAACCTGGGCACTGGCACGGATCAGCGCATAGGTGCTGGCCCAAGGCATGGCGTCGGCCAAGGGTGTGGCCTCGATGCGGTGGATATCGGCCAGGCTTTGAACGGGAGATGAAACAGTCAGGTGCATAGCCGATGTTAGCCGCCCTCTGCCGCACGACGCCTTGTGCGTGTGCTTGGGCGGCGGCGGCCATTCAGGCCAGCCCCGCCGCGTTGCGGTCGTTCCGGTCAACTCCAAAGGCATGGCCTGGCCTTTGTGGCATGGAGAAAGCACACCCAGGCACGCAGGCAGAGTCGGAAACCCCTTGGGTGAGGGGCTAACCGCGTGACCACCACGCGGCTGGCATCACTGGGCTTTGCAAGAGGCCGGCAAGTACTTGGCGGGCAGCCCGTTGGTTGCGGCAGGCCCACATCGCCAGCCCGCAACGGGTTTGCCGCCATCGGTACTGCCGTTGACCGCGGTGGTGCCTGTTTGCAGCGGTGTCAGAGACAGGCTGTTGGCCGAGGCAGAGGTGTTGCCGCGCAGCGCCAGGTGGTTGCCCACCACGGTGATCACGCCATTGGCGTCCACCCCGATGCTGGCGACGTACTTGCTGATTTGCGCATCGCAGGCTCTGGGCAAGCTGGCCGATACATCGGCCTCAGAGGCTGAGCCAATGGCTTCGTTGACGGCCGTTTTACAGCCGCTGGCGGCCAAAAGCATCTCTGAAACTTTGGCCCTGATGCTGTAGTCTTGGTAAGCCGGGAGCGCCAAGGCACCCAGAATGCCAATGATCGCAATGACGATCATCAGCTCAATCAATGTCAAACCCTGTTGCCTTTTTTGCATGGCATTTTCTCCCTGAATTATGGGCATTGATGGTAATCCATTCAACACCCAAATGCCAGAGGGGCACATGGGAGCAGGTGTTCCCATGCGATCCATCGGGGCGCGCTAGACGCCCCTGAAGGTCAGGCGGATTCTGGTGCCGTGCGACGACGGGCCATGATGATCTTGCCAGCGGCCAGAACCAACAAGGCACCTGCCAAGCCCAAACCGTAGCCCCAGACTTTGTCTTGAGGGATGTATTCGATCAAGCCTGGGTCGGTTTGGATCATGGTGCCGGCAATCCAACCCAACAACATACCGCCCGCAACGATGATGGCCGGGAAGCGGTCCATCAACTTGAGCACCAACTGGCTGCCCCAAACAATGATCGGGATGCTGACCAGCAAGCCAAAGATGACCAAAGGCATTTGGTGATCGGGGTTGCCAGAAGTTTGAGCGGCGCCCGCGATGGCGATCACGTTGTCTACACTCATGACCAAGTCGGCAATGATGACGGTTTTGACCGCGCCCCAGAGCTTGTCGCTGCCCTGGATGTTGCTGTGGTCATCGTCTGCATCGGGGGTCAGCAGTTTCACGCCAATCCAAAGCAGCAAAATCGCACCCACAAATTTGAGGAAGGGAATGGCGAGCAGCGTGAGCGCAAAAAAGATCAGGATGACCCGCAAGATGATGGCACCCGCTGTGCCCCACAGGATGCCTTGTTTGCGCTGGTGCTCAGGCAACTGGCGGCAAGCCAGGGCGATCACGACGGCGTTATCGCCCCCCAACAAAATGTCGATCATGATGATCTGGGCGACAGCAACCCAGAACGTAGCGGTCAGAAATTCTTCCACAGTGGTCCTTTTGCCCGTCTGAGCGGGCGCTTACATGTCAAACAAAAAACAAAGCCGGATTTTCCCTCAGAAAATCCGGCTTTCATATTGTGGCAAACCACATCCCTGCACGCGGCAGGGCGTTTCAGTAAAAAAGAAACGTTTTTATTTCAATTGCGCCTTGAGCAACTTGCCCAATTCGGAGGGGTTGCGTGTGACGATGAAGCCACACGCTTCCATGATGGCCAGCTTGGCGTCGGCCGTATCGGCACCGCCGGAGATCAAAGCACCGGCATGCCCCATGCGCTTGCCGGGAGGGGCCGTCACACCGGCGATGAAGCCCACCACGGGCTTCTTCATGTTGGCTTTGCACCACTGAGCGGCTTCGGCTTCGTCCGGACCGCCAATTTCACCGATCATGATCACGGCGTCGGTGTCGGGGTCGTCGTTGAACGCCTTCATCACATCGATGTGCTTCAAACCGTTGATCGGGTCGCCACCGATACCGACAGCGCTGGATTGGCCCAGGCCCACTTCGGTCAGCATGGCCACGGCTTCGTAGGTCAAAGTGCCCGAACGGGACACCACGCCGATGCGGCCTTTGCGGTGGATGTGACCGGGCATGATGCCGATCTTGATTTCGTCGGGTGTGATCAGACCGGGGCAGTTGGGGCCAAGCAGCAAAGTGCGCTTGCCGCCAGCGGCTTCTTTGGCCTTCATTTTGTTGCGCACTTCGAGCATGTCACGCACCGGAATGCCTTCGGTGATACAGATGGCCAGGTCCAGGTCGGCTTCCACGGCTTCCCAGATGGCGGCAGCAGCGCCTGCGGGCGGCACGTAGATCACCGACACGGTGGCGCCAGTTTGCGTGGCGGCTTCCTTGACGGAGGCATAAATTGGGATGTTGAAGATGGACTCGCCAGCCTTCTTGGGGTTCACACCCGCGACGAAGCAGTTCTTGCCGTTCGCGTATTCCTGGCACTTCTCAGTGTGGAACTGACCGGTCTTGCCGGTGATGCCTTGGGTGATGACTTTGGTGTCTTTGTTGATGTAGATGGACATGTTTGTTCCTAATCAGTTGAGGACAGAGCTCAAGATCTGTCCCCAAAGTCATTACTTAACGGCTGCGACGATGGCTGTCGCGGCTTCGGCCATGGTGTCGGCAGAGATGATGGGCAGGCCAGATTCGGCCAGCATCTTCTTGCCCAGCTCGTCGTTGGTGCCCTTCATGCGCACGACCAGCGGAACGGACAGGTTCACGGCCTTGCAAGCGCTGATCACGCCGGTGGCGATGGTGTCGCACTTCATGATGCCGCCGAAGATGTTGACCAAAATGCCTTTGACATTCTTGTTGGCCAGCATGATCTTGAAGGCTTCCGTGACTTTCTCGGCCGTTGCGCCGCCGCCCACGTCCAAGAAGTTGGCAGGCTCGCCGCCGAACAGCTTGATGGTGTCCATGGTGGCCATGGCCAAGCCAGCACCGTTGACCAAGCAACCGATGTTGCCGTCCAAGGAAATGTAGGCCAGGTCGAACTTGGAAGCTTCGACTTCGGCGGGGTCTTCTTCGTCCAAATCGCGGTAAGCCACGATTTCGGGGTGACGGAACAAGGCGTTGGCATCGAAGTTGAACTTGGCGTCCAAAGCCATCACGTTGCCTTTGCTGTCGCGGTTCAGGGGGTTGATTTCCACCAAGGACGCGTCGGTGTCCATGTAGCACTGGTACAGCTTTTTGAAGATGTCCACAGCTTGGGCGGTGGAGTCAGCGGGCATGCCGATGGCGTCTGAGATCTTCTTGGCTTGGGCATCGCCCAGACCGGTCAGAGGATCGATGAACTCGGTGATGATTTTCTCGGGGGTGGAATGGGCCACTTCCTCGATGTCCATGCCGCCTTCGCTCGAAGCGATGAAAGCAATCTTTTGAGTGGCGCGATCGGTGACCACGGACACGTAATACTCTTTGTGGATGTCGGCGCCGTCTTCGATGTACAAGCGACGCACTTTTTGGCCCTCTGGGCCTGTTTGGTGGGTCGTGAGCTGCATGCCCAGGATGTCGCCAGAGATGCGCTTGACGTCCTCAATGGTTTTGGCCACTTTCACGCCGCCACCCTTGCCACGGCCACCGGCGTGGATCTGGGCCTTGACCACCCAGACGGGGCCACCGAGTTTTTGAGCGGCTTCGACCGCCTCTTGAACCGTGAATGCAGGGATGCCGCGGGGGACGGGCACACCGAATTGACGCAAGATTTCCTTGCCTTGGTACTCGTGAATCTTCATGAGGTCTTCTCTCAGAGGGGTGGGTAATTTCGACCGGTCCGTTGCGGCCTTTCGTTCAACGAAAGACCTCTCAGCGTGCGTTGGACACTGCAGACAGCGACTGTATCATGCTGCAATGCACCAATCATGCGCGACGCGTCTTACGTTGACATGACGCATGTGAACTCGATTTCCAGTGAAAGTAATACCCATGGCCAAAATTTTCATCGATGGCGAAGCCGGTACCACCGGTTTGCAGATCCGCGAGCGCTTGGCGCTGATGCCCCAAGTGCAGGTGATGAGCATCGATCCGGCCCGCCGCAAAGACCCCGAAGCCAAACGCGAGCTGATGGCCGCGGCCGATTTGGTGGTGCTGTGCTTGCACGACGATGCCGCCATCGAGTCGGTGGCCATGGTCGACAGCCTGCCGGGCGCCAAGCCGCGCATTGTGGATGCCTCTACGGCCCACCGTTGCCACCCCGATTGGGTCTTCGGCTTTCCAGAATTGGCCGCCGATCAGGCGGCTGCCGTGCGCCAGGCGCAGCGGGTGGCCAACCCCGGCTGTTACGCCACGGGCGCGATCGCCATCCTGCGTCCCCTGATCGATGCGGGTCTCATGTCAGCCGATTTCCCGGTGTGCCTGCCTTCAGTCAGTGGGTACTCTGGTGGCGGCAGAACCATGATCGAAGACTATGAAGCGGGCAGGGCCCCGCTGTTTGAAGCCTACGCCCTGGGCCTGCAGCACAAGCACATTCCGGAAATCATGCGCTACACCGGACTCACGCACCGCCCTTTGTTTGTGCCCGCTGTGGGCAATTTCCGCCAAGGTATGCTGGTACAGCTTCCCCTGCACCTCGACACTTTGCCGGGCAAACCGACGGGCGCCGATCTGCACGAGGCCTTGCGCGCACATTACGCGCCAAGCCGCGCGGCTGGCGGTTGGGTGAGCGTTGAGCCTGCCACCGACAACCTGAAGTTGGACGCCACGGCCCTGAACGACAGCAACCAACTGGAAATTCGTGTGTTTGCCAACGAGGCCGCCCGCCAAGCTGTGGTGATCGCCCGCTTGGACAACCTGGGCAAAGGCGCCAGCGGTGCGGCGGTGCAAAACATCACTTTGATGCTGGGCCTTTAAGACGTCCCATCGGCCGTGGGTCTCAGAAGGGCGGGCAGGGCCAGTGCCACGCAGCTCCTTTTGCGGGCCTTATTTCCAGCGGATCAGCTCGATGTGCACGCTGCCCTTGTCGCTGCTGAAGGTGACGCTGCCTTCTTGAACGGTGGCTTGCAACTGCATGCTGCGCTCGGCCAGTTTGGCCAGTTCTTGCGAACCTTCGGTGGGCACGCGCCAGACCTGCAGTTTGTCCAGCCGGGTGAGTTTGGTCTCGATGCCTTTCCACCAGACTTCGGCCGCATGGTTGAAGCAATACAGCAGCACCTCATCGGCCTTTTGACAGGCCTTCATGATCGGCTTGTCTTCGGGCTGGCCCACTTCCATCCAAACACGGGTGCGACCCGTGAAGTCGCGCAAACTGCAATCGGGGTCATCCGGGTCGGACAAGCCGGCGCCAAAGGCCAGCTTGCCGTCTCCATGGCAAACCGCCTGCAGTTTGTAGGCGTTGATGGCCAGCGCCAGCAGGCGAATCATCATCCGCTCGTCGGTTTCGCTGGGGTGACGCGCCAGTGTGAGCTGGTGGTCTTCGTAACAGCTGTGATCGATGTCAGCGATCGACAGGTTGGCTTTGTAAATGGTGGATTTGAGGGCCATGGTGTCAGACGCGTTTGGCCAGCTCGGCCGCTTTGCCGATGTAGCTGCCCGGCGTCATGGCCAAGAGACGGTCTTTGTCGGCTTGTGGAATGTCGAGCGCAGCGATCAAGCCATGCAAGTCTGCTGCCGTCACCGTTTTGCCCCGTGTCGCGTCTTTGAGTTTTTCGTAGGCACCTTGCACACCATAGCGGCGCATCACCGTCTGAATCGGTTCGGCCAGCACTTCCCATGCACCCTCCAGGTCGGCGGCCAGGGCTTCTTCGTTCAGCTCCAGCTTGTTCAAGCCTGTCATGAGCGAGGCATAGGCCAAGGCGGTGTAACCCAGGCCCACGCCCATGTTGCGCAGCACGGTCGAGTCGGTCAGGTCGCGCTGCCAACGGCTGATGGGCAGCTTTTCAGACAGGTGCTTGAGTATGGCGTTGGCCAGGCCCAGGTTCCCTTCTGCGTTTTCAAAGTCGATCGGATTGACTTTGTGGGGCATGGTGCTGGAGCCGATTTCGCCGGCTTTCAGGCGCTGCTTGAAGTAACCCAGGCTCACATAGCCCCAAATGTCACGCGATAAATCGATCAGGATGGTGTTGCTGCGGGCCACGGCATCGAACAACTCGGCCATGTAGTCGTGGGGCTCGATCTGAATGCTGTAGGGCTGAAAGCACAGGCCCAGGCCCCAAGCGTCTGAAGTGCTCTCGCCAATTTCAGGGGTTTCCACCACTTGGCGGGCAAAATTTTCCCAGTCGAAGTCGGGCCAAGCTGACAGGTGAGCGTTGTAGTTGCCTACAGCGCCATTCATTTTGCCCATCAGTTGAACGGCAGCGATCTTGTTGCGGCAACCGGTCAGGCGCATCACCACGTTGGCCATTTCCTTGCCCACGGTGGTGGGGCTGGCGGTTTGCCCGTGGGTGCGGCTGAGCATGGGGACTTCGGCAAAAGCGTGCGCCATTTCGCGCAGTTTGGCGATCAGGCCATCGAGACCCGGCAGGATGACTTCCGCACGGGCGCCCTTGAGCTGCAGCGCGTGACTGGTGTTGTTGATGTCTTCGCTGGTGCAGGCAAAGTGCACGAATTCAGCGGCTTTTTCCAACTCGGGGCGGTCTTGAAATTTGGATTTGATCCAGTATTCAACCGCCTTCACATCGTGGTTGGTGGTCTTCTCAAACGCCTTGATGGCCATGGCGTCTTCTTCATTGAAGTTTTTCACCAAGCCCGTGAGGTAGCGCCGCGCACCGGGGGTGAGGGGTTTGAATTCGTCAAACCCGGCATCCGACAAAGCGATGAACCAGGCAATTTCAACCTGAACCCTGCGGTGCATATAACCTTGCTCACTCATGAGCGGTCGAAGGGCATTGAGTTTGCTGGCGTAACGACCATCCAGCGGTGACAGGGCGGAAACAGGGGTGAAATTCATTCTTTGATTGTAATTCCCGCTGTGCCTTGGCCGTCCGCCTGGCCAAATGGGCCATTGACAGGCAGGTGGTGGCGTGTTTCACCTAGAATCTGCCATCGTTTACAGGTCCTATCCCTCATCTTTATGAAACTCATCGGCTCCGTTACCAGTCCTTATGTTCGCAAGGTGCGCGTCGTCATGGCCGAGAAGAAGTTGGACTACCAATTCGTCACCGAAGACGTGTGGTCAGCCCAAACCGTGATTCATGCGTCCAATCCGCTGGGTAAAGTGCCCTGCTTGGTGATGGAGGGCGGTGAAGCGGTGTTCGATTCCCGTGTGATCGTGGAGTATCTGGACACCTTGTCCCCTGTGGGCAAGCTGATCCCTGTGGCTGGCCGTGAACGGGCTGAGGTCAAAACCTGGGAAGCGCTGGCCGACGGCTTGTTGGACGCTGCCTTGACGGCCCGCATGGAAGCGGTTTGGACCGGACGCGAAGATGCCCAGCGCAGCCAAGCTTGGATTGACCGCCATTTGGACAAAATCCAGCATGCCCTGAAGGCCATGAGTCACGGCTTGGGCGACAAAGCATTTTGTTCGGGCATTCACCTGAGCCTGTCGGACATCGCGGTGGGTTGTGCGGTGGCCTATTTGGACTTTCGCTACCCCCAAATTGACTGGCGCACCCCTTATCCCAACCTGAACAAGCTTTACGACAAACTGGCGCAGCGTTCAAGTTTTCAGGAAACTCAGCCAGGCTGATCTGTTTCTGGGTGCTTGGCCTTGGGCTGACCGCAACTTTTTTGATCCTCAAAGTAGCCATTTGTCCGGTGCGCGTCTCTCCTAAGCAGCTCGGCTCTCTATGATGAATGACATGGGTTTTAAAGATGCCCATTCACATCGTCATGAGGCAGCGAGCTGCCCGTTTTCAGGAGAGTATTTTGCGCATCGCCACCTTTGTCCACAACAACAAACGCCAAGTCGGTCAGGTCTCAGCCGATGGCCTGCAGGTCACGCCTTTTGCCCTGACAGAGGCTCAAGCCCAGCGCGGCGCCCAGGTGTTGATCGACGCCATGGTGGCGGGTCAGCCCCTGCCCGCTTTGACGGCCCCGCCTTTGGCCGTCTCTTCGGTCAAGCTCGAATCGCCACTGCCTGTGCCGCGCCGCAACGTCTGGTGCGTGGGCCGCAACTACCATGCGCACGCCAAAGAGCTGCAGGCCTCGGTTTTCAAAGACAGCAATGCGGACACCAAGGCTTGGCCCATCGTGTTCACCAAGGTGCCCGAATGCGTGGTGGGCCCGACCGACGACGTGCAGCTGCCAGGCGCTGCCGTTTCCGATCAGATTGATTACGAAGCCGAATTGGCGGTGATCATCGGCCAAGGCGGTAAAAACATCAGCCAGGCCGACGCCATGAAGCATGTCTTCGGCTACACCGTGGTCAACGACGTGACCGCCCGTGATGTGCAGATGCGCCACCAGCAATGGGACATGGGCAAGTCCTTTGACACCTTTTGCCCCATGGGGCCGTGGATCGTGACCGCCGACGACATCGACGGCCGTAAAACCCGTGTGCGCTGCTGGGTGAACGGCGAGTTGCGCCAAGACGGCCCGACCGAGAACATGATCTTTGACATCCCCACCTTGATCGAAACCATCTCACGCGGCATCACCCTTTACCCGGGTGACATCATCGCCACGGGCACGCCTGCGGGTGTGGGCATGGGCCTGAACCCCCCGCGCTACATCGCCAAGGGCGATGTGATCCGCGTTGAAATCGACGGCGTGGGCCACATCGAAAACCGATTCGTTTGAAGCACCTTCAGGAGACAACAATGAAAACAAGACAGTGGCTCAAAGTGGTGATGGCGGCGGCCATCGCCTGTTCCGGTTGGTCAGCCATGGCGCAAGCCTATCCCACCAAGCCCATCACCATGGTTGTGCCCTTTCCGCCAGGTGGCGTGGCCGACACCGTGGGCCGCCCTGTGGCCGAAGCCATGTCGCGCTACCTCAAGCAAAGCATTGTGGTTGAGAACAAAGGCGGCGCTGGTGGCGGCATTGGCATGGCCCAGGTGGCCAAGTCCAAAGGAGATGGTTACACGCTCTTGATGTCGCTGTCTTCTTTGGTGGTGTTGCCAGAAGCGGCTCGCATTCTGCAGCAAACCCCGCTCTATGAGACCCGCCAACTCAAGCCGATCGCGCGTTTCACAGCCGATCCCACCGTGCTGGTGGTGCGTGCCGACAGCCCTTGGAAAACCTATGCCGAGTTCATCGCTTTTGCCAAGACCAACCCGGGCCGCATTTCTTTTGGGTCGTCGGGCAACTACGGCACGATGCACGTCCCCATGGAGCAGCTGAAGGCGGCCACGTCTTCGTTCATGCTGCATGTGCCCTACACCGGTGCCGGCCCTGCGGTCTTGTCTTTGTTGGGCGGTCAAATTGAAGCCCTGTCCACCGGCCCCGCCAGTGTGAAACAACACATAGCCTCTGGCCGTCTGCGGGCCTTGGCGCACTGGGGTGAAGGGCGTTTGGCCAGCATGCCCGAAGTGCCCAGTTTCAAGGAGTTGGGTGTGCCCATCCAGTACTCGCAGTGGTCCGGCATGTTTGTGCCTGCCGACACCCCTCCTGCCGTGGTGGACGCTTTGCGTCAAGCCGCGCGCTTTGCGGCACAAGATGCGCGTGCTGTGGCCGCATTGACATCGGCAGGCACTTCGTTCATGTACCAAGATGCCCCCGACTTTGAGCGCTTTGTCCAAGCCGATGCAAAAGACATGGGTGCTTTGGTCAAGCGCATTGGCAAAGTGGACTGAAGAGCTTCTTTGGTCTCGCTTTAGCCCATTCTTTCTCATTTGAATTCAACAAGGATTTCCCGTGATCTGGAGCCAAGAGTATTTTGTCAATCGCGAAGACGTTCGCCTGTATGTGTACCGCAAACGCACCACCGCGCCCGTGGCTGGCGAAGCCGCCAAACCGGTGCTGCTGTTGGTCCACGGCTCGACCGTGTCAGGGCGCAACACCTATGACCTGCAAGTGCCGGGTGGCCAAGACTATTCGGTCATGGATTACTTTGCCGAGCGCGGCTACGACGTTTGGACGGTTGATCATGAGGGCTACGGCCGCTCCAGCTGGTCAGGTCGAGGCAACAGCGATGTCCGCACCGGCTCCAAAGACTTGGCAGCAGTCGTCCCGTTTAT
Source organism: Limnohabitans sp. Rim28 (assembly GCF_000293865.2). Classification (GTDB taxonomy): domain Bacteria; phylum Pseudomonadota; class Gammaproteobacteria; order Burkholderiales; family Burkholderiaceae_C; genus Limnohabitans_A. The sequence continues at coordinate 115,568 of NZ_ALKN02000007.1, forward strand.
TTTGCAAACAACAGGCGCTGAAAAAATCAATATTTTTGGCTCCTCTTCTGGGGCGCTGCGCGCGTGTCTTTACACCGAAGCGCACCCCCAAACGGTGGCGCGCTTGGGCCTGTCCGCCTTGGTTTACACCGGCGCCGGTTCGCCCACCTTGGAGCAGCGCCGCAAAAAACTGCCCGAGTACAGCGCCAACCCTCGCCGCAAGGTGGACCTGGCCTTTTACGAGGGCATGTTCAACCGTGACAAACCCGGCTCCAGTGAAGACAGCGTGCCCAAAGCGATTGCAGCGGCCGAGCTGCCGCTGGTCAGCGAAGTGCCCACCGGCACCTATGTGGACATGTGCGCCAACTTGCCTTTGGCCAAGCCCGAGGCCATTCCCTGTCCTACTTTGGTGATTCGCGGCGAGTTCGACGGCATTGCCGCTGAGCCCGATTTGTTGGACTTCTTCACACGCCTGCCGACCAAAGACAAACAGTTTGTGGTGTTGTCAGGCATTGCGCACAATCCGATGATGGGCGTCGTTCGCAACAAATTCCACTTTGCTTTGGAGAACTTTCTCAAAGCACCGCTCTGAGTGCACCTTGAACCCCATGCGCCAAAGTGCGCAGCAAGACCCCACGAAAAGCCCAGCAAGAGGCTTGAATGCATTTCAAAAAGCCCATTAGGAGACAAGCACCATGGCAAACGTTGAATGGTCTGGCGGCCAAGAGCACTGGACCCACAAAGGCGACATCCGTCTTTTTTTGTGGCAAAAACCAGCATCCCCCAAAGTCCCGTATGCGGGCACGGTTTTGTTTGTGCATGGTTCGTCCATGGCCTCACAACCCACGTTTGATTTGAGCGTGCCCGGACGACCGCACTCGTCCGTGATGGATTGGTTTGCCGAGCGCGGCTTTGACACTTGGTGCATGGACAACGAAGGCTATGGCCGTTCGGACAAACATCGCCCCATTAACTTTGACATCAGCAATGGGGCCGATGACCTGTCGGCGGGCAGCGCCTACATTCTTGAAAAAACAGGCGCCAAGCAACTGCTGGTCTACGGCATATCTTCAGGCGCCCTGAAGGCCGCCTTGTTTGCACAAAGGCATCCAGAGCGTGTCGCCAAATTGGCACTGGACGCTTTTGTGTGGACGGGTCAAGGCAGCCCAACTTTGGCCGAGCGGACCAAAAAACTGCCCGAGTTTTTGGCCAAAAACAGCCGCCCCATCGACAGAGCGTTTGTGCACAGCATCTTCAACCGTGACCATGCCGAGTGCGCAGACGACGCCACCAAGGATGCCTTTGCCGATGCCATCCTGACCTTGGACTCATCCATGCCCACGGGCACCTACGTGGACATGTGTTCCAAGTTGCCGTTGGTGGACCCCACCCAAGTCAAGGCCGCCACGCTCATCATGCGCGGCGAATACGATGGCATAGCCAGCTTGGACGACCTGATCAACTTCTACAAGTTGCTGCCCTGCACCAACAAGCAATTCAGCATCATGCAAGGCATCTCGCATGCCAGTTTCCAGCAAAAAAACCACCTGATGGTGTACCAAATTTTGCACAGCTTCTTTTCTCAGCCAGACCCTATCTACAAAGGTTAAACATGAAAAAGCTATTGAACACGGTGTGCGCGGCTGCCTTGTTGGTGCTGTCTTTGGGCGCAGCCCAAGCCCAGACCTACCCCAGCAAGCCGGTCAAAATTGTGGTGCCTTTTGGGCCGGGTGGTTTCACCGATGTCGTGGCCCGAATTCTGGGCGTCAAATTGAGCGAAAGCTTGGGTCAACCGGTCGTCATCGAAAACAGACCTGGCGCGGGCTCGATGATCGGCTCTGACCAAGTGGCGAAATCGGCACCCGATGGGCACACCCTGTTGATTGTTTCTTCCACGCATGTCATCAGCCCTTGGATTTACAAAAGCGTCCCCTACGACCCCATCAAGGCGTTTGTACCCGTGACCAAGTTGGTGGATTCGCCCTATGTGTTGTTGACCAATCCGAAAGTGCCTGTCAAAAACGTGCAAGAGTTCATTGCCTTGGCCAGAGCGCAGCCTGACGCCATCCATTACGCATCGTCCGGCAACGGCAGTGCGCAGCATTTGATCGGTGGCTTGTTTGCCTCGATGACCAAAACCCAGCTCAAGCACGTGCCTTACCGCAGCAGCAATTTGGCCGCCACAGACTTGGTCGCCGGCGTGGTGGAAAGCAGTTTTGCGGGGGTGCCCAACGCTTTGGCGCAAGTGCCCAATGGCCGTCTCAATGCCCTGGCGGTGACCAGTGCCAAGCGGATTCCTCAGTTGCCCAATGTGCCCACCATGCAAGAGGCCGGCGTTGCAGGTTTTGATGCCACCATTTGGCTGGCGCTGTTGGCGCCTGCCGGTACGCCTGCCAGCATCGTTAACCGCTTGAACAGCGACGTGGCCAAAATCATGAACACACCCGAAACGCAAAAGGCCATGTTTGATGCGGGTGTTGAAGTCAGTTTGTCTACCCCTGCCGCGATGTCGCAACTCATGGTCTCCGAAATGGAGAAATGGGGCAAAGTCGTCAAAGAGGCAGGCATCAAGTTGGAATAAAGCCTGCACCAAGGCCCCTTCAAATTGTTGAGTTGGTTCAATTTAAAACGCACTGGATACACAGGAGACACATCATGTTCAAGCAACAAAAATTTTTCAAATTCTTAGCCATTGGTTTGGCCATGACCGCCGGCCTCGCCCAAGCTCAAAGCTACCCCAACCGGCCCGTGAAAATCGTGGTGCCATTTGCAGCGGGTGGGCCAGCCGATAACTACGCTCGTTTTATGGCGCAACGACTGACCGAGGAACTCAAGCAGTCGTTCGTGATTGACAACAAACCCGGCGCGGGTTCGATCATCGGCACCGACTTGGCGGCCAAGTCGCCAGCCGATGGTTACACCTTGTTGATGATGTCGAACACGCACACCGTCAACGAGTCCTTGATTCCCACCAAACCGTTTGCCTTGATGCGCGATTTTGTGGGCATCGCACCCATCAATTACTCGGCTTTGCTGTTGGTGGCCCACCCCTCTGTGCCTGTCAAAAACGTGGCTGAGTTGGTGGCTTTGGCCAAATCCAGACCCGGCAAGATCAACTATGCCTCCTCCGGCAACGGCACGCCGTACCACATGGCGGGCGAGCTGTTCAAATTCATGGCGGGCATCGACATGACCCATGTGCCCTACAAAGGCAGCTCCGGTGCACGCACCGACATCGTGGGCGGACAGGTGGATGTGATGTTCGATGCGGAAACCACCATGGCCACTTTGTCACGCGAGGGCAAGGTCCGTGCGTTGGCTGGTACCGGTTTGACCCGTTCCAGCAACCTGCCCGACTTGGCCACTGTCCATGAGTCGGGTGTGCCCCGGTTTGAAGCCAGCATTTGGTTGGGTTTGATGGCGCCCAAAGGCACGCCCGCCGATGTGGTGAACAGGCTCAACGCGGAAGTGCGCAAGATCGTGAACAACCCCGACGTGAAGGCCGCTTGGGCCAAGCAAGGTGCGGTGCCCATGTCGATGACCGTCTCCGAGTTCGACCAGTACCTGAGTGCTGACATCGCCAAGTGGGCCAACATCGTGAAGATCTCTGGCGCCAAACCGGACTGATCCATGCCCCAGGCTGTGGCACAAGGCGTGCGATTTCAGCTGAACGGACGCAGCGTGTCCGTGCAAGGTGAAAGCGGGCAAAGCCTGCTGGACCTTTTGCGCAACACCTTGCACCTCAAAGCCACGCGCATGGGCTGTGGGCAAGGCCAGTGCGGTGCTTGCCGCGTCATGCTGGATGGCCACGCCGTGTCGTCCTGTGAAACGCCTTTGTGGGCGGTCGAAGGGAAAGCCGTGACCACCGTCGAAGGCTTGGGTAACCGGTCAGCGCCGCATGCCTTGCAAACCGCCTTCATGGAAGAGCAGGCCATGCAGTGCGGCTTTTGCACCAGCGGCATCTTGATGTCGGCTGCTGCTTTGCTGCAACGTCAGCCGCAACCCACTCGTCAGGAAATTGTCCAAGCCATTGATGGCAACTTGTGCCGCTGTGGGGCGCATAACCGGGTGGTGCGGGCCATCGAAAAAGCCGCGGCTCGGCTGCTGGCTGCGCCATGACGCCCGAATCTCTCAAATCGCAGCCCTTGCTGCGCCAATGGCTGGCTTTGGGGCCGGATGGTCGGGTGCAGGCGTTCTCAGGCAAGGTTGATTTGGGCCAAGGCATCTCGCACGCGCTGCGGCTGATCGTGGCCGAAGAATTGCGGCTGCCGCCCGAGCAGATCGACATGGTGCCCGCCAGCACGCTTTTCAGCCCGGATGAAGCCGTGACCTCGGGCAGCCTGTCTGTGCAGCATTCGGGCACAGCCTTGCGCTGTGCGGCCGCGCATTGGCGCGAAGCTTGCCGCCAAGCCATGGCCCAGCGCCTGGGTGTGGCGTCTGAGGAGATTCGCTGCGAAGGTGGGCAGTTCATGGAGGCTGGCCCAGTGGCCAACGGCACTTTCAGCGAATGGACCCACGCCTCGTATGCCAGCCTGTCAACGCCAGCGATGTGGGACAGCGCCATCGAGCCGGTGCATGCCCAGGCGGCGCGCGCCGCGCATGACCCGACCAACACAGCGCCAGCCCCCTTGCGTCCCGACGTGGCGGCCAAGGTGTTGGGTGAATTTGAATACATCCACGACCGTGTCATGCCGGGCGCGTCGCACCCCATGTGCCACGGCATGGTGTTTCGCCCCGGCACCCTCAGCGCCGAGCTGATCGGGCACGAGATGCAAGCGCTGGTGGCCGCATTGCAATGCACCGCAGGCGTGCTGCAGGTGGTGCATGATGGTTTGTTGTTGGGTGTGCTGACCGAGACTGAACATGTGTTGAGCCAGATCGCCCGAAAGGTCGAAGATGGCGCTGCACAAGGACAGTTTTGGCGCTGCGAAGCACAAGTGCCAGATCCCTTGGATTTGCCAAATTGGCTCAAAAACCAAGCCTTGGACACCACCGTGGTGGCCGACATTTCAGCCCCCACCCAAAGCGCCATTCACCACCGCGTGAGCGCAGAGTTTCAAAGACCGTTTGTGCAGCACGCCTCGGTGGGTCTGTGCTGTGCTTTGGCGCAATGGTCTGAGCAGCCGTCGGGCCAGCATCTGGAAGTTTGGACCCACAGCCAGGGCATTTACAACCTTCGGCGCGATTTGGCATTGGCCTTTGATGTGCCCCTGCAACGGGTGCAGGTTTCGCATGTGGAGGGTGCAGGTTGCTACGGCCACAACGGCGCAGATGATGTGGCCTGGGATGCCGCCTGGTTGGCGCAACAAGTGCCCGAGCGGCCTGTGCGGGTGCAGTGGACGCGCCAAGCCGAATTGGGCCATGCCCCTTTGGCGCCGGCCATGGCGGTGCGCATCGACGCTGCGGTTGGCGAAGCGGGGCAATTGGTCCATTGGACACAAACCGTGTGGGGCCAAGGGCATGGCACGCGGCCCGGTCGGGGCAAAACGCCAGCCTTGCTGGGCGCGTGGCAAACCGGGCAACCCTCCCCCGTGACCTTGGCCGTCAATGCCGCGATGGCGGTGGGCGGTGGCTCTGAGCGCAATGCCCAACCGCCCTACGACATCCCGTGTGTCAAAGTCCTCAACCACCGCGTGCTGAACATGCCTTTTCGTGTTTCGGCCATGCGCGCCTTGGGCGCGCCGGTCAATGTGCTGGCCGCCGAGTCGGTCATGGACGAATTGGCCCAAGGACTGTCGCAGGATCCCTTGGCGTTTCGGCTGGCGCACTTGCCGGGTGTTGAGTACGCGCGTCAAGCGGCAGTGCTGCAAGAAGTGGCCCGCATGGCAGGTTGGACCCAGCCAAAACCCACAGACCGGCCCGAAGGCTGGGGCAGGGGTCTGGCCTTTGCGCGTTACAAAAACACCGGGGCGTTTTGCGCGGTGGTGGTCGAGTTGGTAGTGGCTGAAAAAGTCAAGCTCCACAAACTTTGGCTGGCCGCAGATGTGGGCCATGTGGTGGATGCGGATGGTGCCATCAACCAGCTCGAAGGAGGCGCTTTGCAAGCGGCCAGTTGGGCGCTGTGCGAAGCGGCGCAACTGAGCCCGCAAGGCGTCACGTCGAACGACTGGAGCCGCTACCCGATATTGAAATTCAGCGACATGCCCGAAGTCACATCCAATTTGATGCCCGGTGACAGTCACCCCTCGCTGGGCGCGGGCGAGTGCAGTGCCGGACCGACCTGCGCGGCCATCGCCAACGCCATCTTCGATGCCATCGGCGTGCGCGTGCGCAGCATGCCCTTCACGCCGGACAACCTGATGCGCGCCATCGACAGCGATGCGCCTGCACATTCTTCAACCCTTCCTTAACCCGAGAGAACAACATGCATGTATTGAGTGGTGGCGCAGCCGCAGCCGTGGTCCAGGGCGTTCAGACCGAATTTGAAAAAATCTCCGGCAGCCGCATCGATGGCACCTTCAGCGCGGTGGGCATGATGCGCGACAAACTGCTGGGCGGCGCGCCTTGTGACCTCATCATCCTTACCAAGCCCCTGATCGAGCAGCTCATCGCCTCGGGCCATGTGGTGCCTGGCAGCGCACGATCTCTGGGCTTGGTCAAAACCGGTGTGGCCGTGCGCAGCGGTGCAGCCCACCCCAGCGTCAAAACGCGTGCTGAGCTGCATGCGGCCATGAGCGCCGCCCAAGGCATCTATTTCCCTGATCCGGACAAAGCCACAGCCGGCATCCACTTCATGAACGTGCTCAAGGCCTTGGGCTTGAACGAAAGTCTGCAAAGTCGTTTTCGTGTGTTCCCGAACGGCGCAAGCGCCATGGCCGCAATGGCCCAAAGCCAGGAGTCTGGCTTGATCGGCTGCACACAAGTGACCGAAATCAATTACACCGAAGGCGTCGACCTGATCGACGTGCTGCCCAGTGAGTTTGAGCTGAGCACCGATTACACCTTGGGCATCTGCACCGCATCGCACAACCCAGCCCAAGCGCAGCTGCTGTCCGATCTGTTGAGTGGCCGCGCATCAGAAGCTGTGCGCAGGCAAGGGGGCTTCGAATTCTGATGCCGACAGCCGGATTTGGCACCTCAGGTGTTGGCGCGTTTTTTGAGCCAGCGCATCAGGCCGCCCACCACCGGTAGTTTCTCGTACAGCTCTTCGGCGGCATCCCAGTAGTCGCGGTGCATCGTGACCAAGCCTTGCCCGTTGAACACCACGTGGCTGGCGCCCCGAACGGCCTGCAGGGTTTGGGTGTCAAAGCGTTTGAAGTGGAAGCGAAACTCCCAGGTCAAAAACGCTTGTTGACCATCCACCACCTGGTGCGTGACAACAAAGTGGGGCTTCTCCAATGCCACGTACATGTGCCGAAAAATCCCTTCAATGGCGGGCAAGCCCTGAACCTCATTGAACGGGTCTTTGAAACTGGCCTCGGGGGCGTAAATCGTGCGCAACTGAGACACGCTTTGCGGTGTCAGTGTTTCATAAAAAGTGGCCAGATTTTGCGTGGCTTGTCGGTTGTCCATGTGGGGCTTTCGGTTCAGATTCACAGCCCCGTGAACTTGCGCACCAGCGGAAAGTACAGGCGGTAAGGCAACAAACGCAGCAGTTTGAGCCACAGGGTGAAGCGTTTGGGAAAGTGGATGTCGAACTGGCCTTGGGCCCAACCCTTGAGCATGTCGCGGGCCGCTTGCTCTGGGCTGATCAAGGCCGGCATGGTGAATTCGTTTTGCGCCGTGAGTGGTGTGGCCACAAAGCCGGGGTTGACCACACTCACACCGATGCCCTGGTCTTGCAAGTCCATGTAAAGGGTCTCGGCCAAATGCGTGAGCGCCGCTTTGGTGGGGCCATAGGCCAAGCCATTGGGCAGGCCACGCCAACCGGCCACACTGCTGAGCAAACTGATGTGACCGTTTTGGCGTGCCAGCATGCCGGGCAGCACCGCATGGAGGACTTGCAAAGCGCCTTGGTAGTTGACCTTGTCGTGTTGCAACAAATCGTCGAGGTCGATGGCTGTGGCGCGTTGGGCGCGGTAATAACCTGCGGCATAGACCACCAGGTCCAGCGGTCCTTCGGCTTGCAGGGCTTTGGCGGTGGCTTGCACCTGTTCTGGGTCGCTCACATCGAGCGCACGCCATTGCACATGCGCATCCTGCGCCGCCCAGTCCAACACACCTTGTGGGTTGCGTGCCGAAACGATCACATGGGCGCCTGCTGCGCGCAGTGCTTGGGCGCAAGCCAGGCCAATGCCGGTGGAAGCACCCACCAACCAGACTCGGCGGCCTTGCCAATCGGTAATGGGGGTGTTCAATTGCAGCCAGCTGCGTGGCGTGGGTTTGGCGTGCGATGGCGCGACACCTGTGGTTTGCGGACCGACTTTGGGCATGGCCATGTCGGCCGATAGGGCGGAATGCCCCAGCACGGTGCCCATGGCGTTCAGTCCTGAATTGGAGGGATTGGGGTTCATGCGCATCAACCCGGCTTGGCCGCCAAAGGCGTGCGCCGCGTGAACGACAAAGTGACCTCACCCAGCTTCACGCCCCATTTGCTCATGGTGGCCTTGTTGAGCATGACACGGTCATCCATCAAGAACATCCAGTCGTCAAAATCGACGTGCCACACCCGACCCTCAACGGGCAAGGCCAGGGTATAGCCCCAGCGAAATGCGTTGCCACTGACTTGGCCTGTGGCCTCGCCCACCACATCGTCGGCGCGCCCCGTGAAAGTGCCGTTGGGTCCGGCTTTGAGCCGCCAGATGCGGCGCTGCGTTGTGCCGTCCGAATACACAAAGGCTTCGTCCAGCACGCCCTCGTCGCCATTCCAGCTGCAGTCCATGACCACGGTGAAGCGCTTGACCACTTGGCCACTGCGGTCGGTGAACACACCCCAAGCGTCGATGGTGCCCGTGAAATAAGTGCGCAAATCCAGGACAGGTTTTTCCTGGGCGTAGTTTTGCACCTGTGGCCCGGCACAGCTGGCCAAAAAGGGCGTGCTTGCCACCATGGACAAAGCGCCCAGTCGGGTCAAAGCTGTGCGGCGGTGGATCATGGCGTTTGGATGGCGCATGGAGGACTCCCGTTGTCTACATTCAAAGCGGCTCATGCCGAAGGGTGGGCCTTTGCGGGCCCCAAAATCAAATCCGGCTGGCGCATCAGGCTGAGGTACAAAGCCAAGCCTGCCAACAACTTGAGCACGCAAGGCAGCAGGCCATAAGCCAGGCCCAGCGCCATCACGGCATCGGCATCTTGCTGACCAGGTGCATAGCCCCACAAACCCAGCAGTGGCAAGGACAAGCCTGCAGCCAAGGCCAAATTCAGTTTGGTGGCCAGATTCCACCAGCCCATGAAAGCGCCGTCTGTGCGGCCGCGCTCGCCGCAGCGGTCAATCAATTGGTTGAGCAAAGCGCCGGGTACCGTGAGGTCCGCGCCCAGCGCCATGCCCGACAAGGCACACACCACCAAAAACCCGGTGGTATCGCCCGCGCCCAAGGTGATGACACTGATAAAAGCCAGCACCGACAAAGTCATGCCAGTGGCCCAGGTGCGCAGCAGGCCGATGCGGTCGATCACTTTGAGCCACAACGGAAACGACAGGGCACCGGCCGCAAAGTACAGACCCAAAAACAGCGGCTCCATCGCCTTGGGCGCTTGCAACAGGTCTTGCACAAAAAACAGCACCAGCGTGGCGGGTACGGCGCTGGCCAGCCCGTTGAGCATGAACACCAGCAGCAGACGCCTAAACCCGACGTGCTTCCAAGGTTGCCAAAGGCTGCTGGCCTCCAAACCCGCGTCTGCCGATGCCAGGACTGCAGGCGCTTGTTGGGCTGTGCGCTGCCAAGTGATCAAACCCAGCGCCAGCATCACCACCAGCAGTGCGGTGGTCAGCGCCCAGCCCCAAATCGCGGGCAGAGCTGACGCCAGCAACACGCCCACCAATGCAAAACCTTCGCGCCAAGCCACCCAGCGGCTTTGCGCGATGCCGCCGCCGCCTTGGCGTGCTGCCCAAGCTTGGTGCAAGATGCCCAGACCGCTGTAGGCCAAGTGGCTGAGCGTCAAGGCGCCACCCACCCACCACAACAAGCCCGCAGGCGACAAAGACGCAGCCGGTGGGAAAAACAGTGCCGCAAAGCCCAGCGCCACCACGGTGGCCAGCAGCAAGGCAGCCATCCAGACCGCTTGCCAAGAGTGGCGGTACAAACGGTCGCCAAAGCGGCCCAGCCAAGGGTCCACCACAGCGTCGATGCTGCGGCTCAGCAAAAGCACTGCACCCAGTGCCGCCAGAGGCACGCCGTACTGCTGCGCATACAGGTTGGGCAAATGCACATAGACGGGCAAAGCCACAAACGCCAAGGGCAAGCCCAGCAAGCCATAGGCGGCCGAGGTCTTGCGCTGCAGGGCGCTGGGGGTCACCGGGGCCATGTCATTCATGGTTGCAGGCCTTGCAAGAGTTGCGCACGCATCTTGGGCTCGGATGTGCGTTCATCGAGCCAGATGCCAAAAAACAAGCGCGCAAAATTCACGTCTTTCACCAGGCCAACGCGTTGACCATTGACCCAAAATTCGGCCCCTTCACCGGGCAGGTTGATGCCCGTGATGCGTTCACCTGCGCTGACGTTGGGAAACATCTCGCGCATGGCCGTCAGCCAAGCCTGTGCTTGCGCATCGGTGAAGCTGCCGACGCGTCGCATTTCGTCAATCGAACGACTGGCAATGGCCGAGCCTTCCAGCTTGCGCAGGTATTGCAACTCCAGGGCAAAAGCTTGCTGCATGGCTTGGGTGTGCCGAAAACCCCGGGGCGTCCACAACCTGGCGTCGTACACCTCAAACCCCCAAACCCGCAAGCGCACCGGCGCTGTGGGCACCACACCGCCCAAGCCGGCCAGTTCGGGGCGGCTGAAGGCGGCGTTGGGGCTGCTGACGCTGGTGCTTTGCGCTTGTGCTGCGCCCAACAGGCCACCCCATAAGACCAGGAAAAAACCGTACCGCCAGCCGTGGTGCACCAGCCAGGACATGGCGCGGGTTGTCAGTGAGGTGTGCATGTTGATTAGCCGGGTTTGGCCAAGGTGAACTGCACCACATCGATGTTGGCCTCATCGAACGCGGCTTCGCAATACGCCAAATAAAACGACCACAAGCGGATGAAGCGGTCGTCAAACTTCAGAGTCCGCACGGTGTCCAGTTGCGACATGAAACGCTCGCGCCAGCGGCGCAGGGTCTCGGCGTAATCGGGGCCAAAGTTCAGTTCATCGACCACCTGCAACCCGGCCGCTTGCGCCTGTTTGCGGAACTCGCTCGGGCTGGGCAAACAGCCACCCGGAAAGATGTACTGCTGAATGAAATCGGTGGATTGCAAATAGCGCTCAAAAAAGCGGTCGTCGATGGTGATGCTTTGCACGCAGGCACGGCCGCCGGGCTTGAGCATGCGGCTGATGGTCTGAAAGTAAGTGGGCCAGTATTCCTGGCCGACTGCCTCGATCATCTCGATCGAGCACACCGCGTCATAAGGCCCATCGTGGATGTCGCGGTAGTCCTGCAGGCGCAAATCGGCGCGCTGCTGCACACCGTGCGATTGCATGCGGGCATTGGCAAAAGCCAGCTGCTCGGTGGACAAGGTCACGCCCGTGATGTGCGCGCCAAACTCGGTGGTGGCCGCCTCGGCCAAGGCGCCCCAGCCGCAACCGATTTCCAGCACGCGGTCACCCGGCTTGGCGTTCACCATGCGCAGGGCGCGGCGCACCTTGGCCTTTTGGGCTTCGGCCATGTCTTGGGTGTGATCGCCCTCGAACCAGGCCGATGAGTAATTCATCGTCCCGTCCAGCCACAGTTCGTAAAACGCATTGCCCAGGTCGTAGTGGGCATGGATGTTCTTGCGGCTGTTGGTTCGGTTGTTGCGGTTGAGCAGGTGCTTGATGCGGTAGAACAAACGCCCCAACCAGTGGCCGTAAATGGCGCTTTCGATGTGGTCGCGGTTGGCAATGGTCAGGCGCAGCAAGGCGGCCAAGTCGGGCGTGGTCCAGTCGCCCGCCATGTAGCCCTCGGCAAAACCAATGTCGCCCGATTTGAGCACCTCGGCGCACATCTCCCAACGGTGGATGTGCAAGGTGGCAAAAGGGGCCGCGTGCGTGCCAAAAACCTGGTGGTTGCCATCGGGCGCTTGCACCGTGAGCGTGCCAATCTTCAGGCGCGTTAACAGGCTCAGCAAGCGTGCAGCGGCTTTGGGCAGGCTGGCGTGCGCAATGGGGGTGGCGCGTTGGCCCAAGGCCTGGGCGTGGTCAGCAGTCTTCATGGAGGTCGGCATCCGGTGGGGTCCAGGGTTCATCGGGTCACAAAATCACGGGGGGGTTCGGGCTTGCGCCAGAACGGTACTTTTTTCAGCCACAGCAAGAGCGCATGCCAGTGGATGCGGGTCACCACGGCCAGTGTGAGCAGCGGAAACCGCCACACCACACGGCGCAGTGCTGCCGCGGTGGCGGGCTCGAGCACACCGCTCCAGCTGGTGTCGATCAAAGGGCCATCGCCGTCGCCATGGTCCACACGCGCCACGATGCGGTCTTGTCCGTTGTGCTCTGTGCGCATGAAACGGAAACGGTATTCGCCTTGCACATCGCAAAAGGGCGAGACGTGGAACACCTTGTGGGCCAAGATGGTTTGACCGTATTGCGGCGCGGGCAACAGGTAACAGTGGCGCTCACCAAAGGTGTTGTTCACTTCGGCCACGATGGCGGCCAAGCTGCCATCGGCGCGCTGCGCGTACCAAAAGCTCACAGGCTTGAAGGCATGGCCCAGCACGCGGGGAAAAGCCTGCAGCCAGACCTCGCCTGTGGCGTCATGGATGCCTTCTTGGTGCAACAAAGCATCCAGCCAAGCCAAGGCTCCGCCGGTCTCTGCTGGACGTCCATCGCCGTGGTCGGCATCGTGAAATGCAAACCAGGCCCGGCGGTTGATGGCCAATGGCGTTGTGCACAGACCTGCCTGCACACTGCGCATGGGCAGCATCAAAAATGCCGTGGTGTAGGCGAAAGCATGGTGTGCCGGGCGGTGGCGCGTGTGCCGCACCTGGCCCCAGCCAATGAGCGCAGTCGCCGCATGGACCTGGGTGGGTGTCATGCGGCCAGTCTGTCCTGAACAGGGTTGGCCTGTTCGTGGATCAGTTTGAGCAAGGAGCGACCCACTTGCAGGCCCGATTTCAGGCCATCTTCGTGGAAGCCATAACCCGTCCAGGCGCCGGCATACCAGGTGTGCCGCTGGCCTTGCAGCAAAGGCAAACGCTTTTGGGCCTCGATGGCGCCCAGATCAAACACCGGGTGTGCGTAATCGTATTCCCCCACGATGGTGGCGGGGTCGATGGCGTGCAGCGGATTGAGCGAGACCACCACAGGCTGCTCAAACGGGATGCGTTGCAAGCGGTTGAGCAAATAGTGCAGGCACACCCGAGAGGACTCGCGCTCGGTGCTGGCGGCGCGTTCGTAGTTCCACGCGGCCCAGGTCTTGGGGTTGGCGGGCAACACGCTGGCGTCGGTGTGCAGCACGGCGCGGTTGTCTTGGTAACGAATGGCCCCGAGCAGGCTGCGCTCTTCGCCCGATGCCTCACGCAGCAAACCCAGCGCTTGGTCGGTGTGGGTGGCGATGACCACTTGGTCAAAGCGCTCGGCGTGGCCGTCGGTGATGATGCGCACGCCTTGTGCGTCGCGCTCGATCAAGCGCACGGGGGTGTTCAGCCGTTTGTCGTGCACACCCGCCAAAATTTTCTCGACGTAGTGGCGGGCACCGCCCACCACGCTGAACCACTGCGGGCGGTTGGTCACCTGAATCAGGCCATGGTTGTGGCTAAACCGGATCATGGTCGCCACCGGAAACTGCAGCATCTGGTCGGTGGGGCAACTCCAGATGCAGCCCAGCATGGGCAAGAAATACCAGTCGCGAAACGGCTCGCTGAATTGGTGCGTGCGCAAAAAGTCTGCGAGGGGCTGCTGCAGTTCTTTTTCGCGCTGCTCTTTGGCAATGCGCGTGCACAGCGCATTGAAGCGCATCACATCCAGCAACATGCGCCAAAAACGCGGGTTGAGCAGGTTGCCGCGCTGCGCGAACACGCTGTTCAGGTCGGTGCCGCTCCACTCCAGCGTGCGGCCATTCAGCGCGCCCGGTACCTTGACCGAAAACGACATGTCGGACGGTGCGGTCTCGACCTTCAGCTCGGCAAACAGGTTGATCAGGTTGGGGTAGGTGCGTTCGTTGAACACCAAAAAACCCGTGTCCACGCCATGTGTGACCGGGCCCTTGGGCGTGGGCAGCGTGATGTCCACGGTGTGGGTGTGCCCCCCGAAATAGTCGCCCGCCTCGAACACGGTGATGTCGGCGTGGTCTTTCAGGGTGTGGGCCACGGCCAAGCCCGAAATACCCGACCCGACGATCGCCAGTTTCATGCGTGGCTTGGTGGTCGGGGTCATGGCTTGGCTTTCAGGGCTTTGTCGATGGCCGACACCAGGGTTTTGCTTTCTGGCCCGGTCATGCTGCTGTACTGGTCAATCACCTTGCCATCACGGCCAATCAGGTATTTGTGAAAGTTCCAGCGGGGCTTTTGGCCGGTTTGTGCGGTGAGTTGTTTGAACAGGGGCGCAGCGCCATCGCCGGTGACCTGGGTTTTGGTGAACATGGGGAACTTCACGCCGAAAGTGCTTTCGCAAAAGGCGGCGATGTCTTTGTTGCTGCCCTTTTCTTGCGAAAAGTCATTCGAAGGGAAACCCAAAACCACCAAGCCTTGGTCTTTGTACTGGGTATTCAGGGTCTCAAGCCCTTTGTATTGGGAGGTGAAGCCGCAAAAACTGGCGGTGTTGACCACCAAAACCACTTTGCCTGCGAACTGGCACAGCGATTGGGGCTTTTCGTCTTGGAGCCTGTCAAAGGTGTGGTTCAAGATGGCTGGACACACGGCTTTTTCTTGGCCAGTGGCGGTGTTGGGGCTGGCCAAAGCGGCCTCCATGCCCAGGCCCAGCACGGCAGCCACCAGCGCCAGCAAGAGGTTGCCGCCCCATTGTTTGACCCATGAGTGATTCATTTGCACTTTTAATTCCATTTTGTGACCGATCAGTTTAAACTTGTTTGGCTTTATTGTCACGCCAGCTTTTCGCGATTGGAAAAATGAATGCCCAAACCCTCTGGTTTTAAGGGAAACAAACAGGATTTGCCGCAAAAACCCTGTGTCGTTTGCGGCAGAGCCATGAGTTGGCGCAAAAGTTGGGCCAAAAATTGGGACCAGGTGCTGTACTGCAGCGACCGCTGCCGGGCCGACAAGCCCAAGTCAGCCCATGCGGGCCCAGCCCAAACCCCCCCCATGCCGGGCAAGAAAGCCGCAGCATGACCCGCCACCTGATCTTGGTTTTGGGTGACCAACTCGGATGGGACAACCCGGCGCTCGCCGACTTTGACCCCGCCCAAGACCGACTCTTGATGATCGAGGCGGACAGCGAAGCGGGCGAAGTCTGGAACCACAAAGCCCGGATTGCCATTTTCCTGTCGGGCATGCGGCACTTTGCCAACGCAGCCCACCGCCGCAAAATGCCGTGTACTTATATGAAGGTCGACGACAAGGCCTTGCCCGCTGACTTTGCCGGTCGCTTGGCCCAGGCGCTGCAAGCGCACCGCCCCCAAGCGCTGGTGGTGATGGAGGCCGGGGCTTGGCGCATGGAAAAGTGCATCGAAGACGCCGCCGAACACGCCCAAGTGTTGCTGCGCTGGGTGGGTGACACCCACTTTTTGTGCAGCCGCGCCGAATTTGCCAAGTGGGCAGGCGACAAAAAAGAGCTGCGCATGGAGTTCTTCTACCGCGAGATGCGCAAGCGCCACGGCATCTTGATGGAAGGGAAAGAGCCCATCGGCGGGCAATGGAACTACGACGCCGAGAACCGCAAGGGCTTTGGTGCCAAAGGCCCGGGCACCGTGCCGCCGCCCGCCCGCTTTGCGCCCGACCGCGTCACGCAAGACGTGATCGACCTGGTCAACACACGCTTTGCCCAGCACCCCGGCACGCTGGACGATTTCGCCTGGGCCGTGACACGAGACGATGCGCTGGTGGCGTTGCAGCATTTCATCGACCAGCGCCTGGAAAATTTTGGCGCCTGGCAAGACGCGATGTGGACCACGCTGCCCTTTGGCTGGCACGCCTTGGTGGGCAGCAGCCTGAACCTGCACCTGCTCAACCCGCGTGAGGTGATCGTGGCGGCCGAGCAGGCTTACCATGCACGCGGTTTGCCCCTGGCCAGCGTGGAGGGCTTCATCCGACAGGTGCTGGGCTGGCGCGAGTTCATCCGGGGTGTGTACTGGCTGGACATGCCCCACATGGCCGAGGCCAACCACTACGGCCACACCCGCGATGTGCCCCAGTGGTACTGGACAGGCAAGACCCAGATGGCCTGCATGCAGGCCACCATTGGCCAAAGCCTGCAGCACGGCTATGCACACCACATCCAGCGGCTCATGGTCACCGGGCAGTTTGCGGTGCTGGCGGGCTTGTCACCGCAGCAGGTGAGTGCTTGGTACCGCGCCATGTATGTGGACGCGGTGGATTGGGTGGAAACGCCCAACACCTTGGGCATGGCCTTGCACGCCAATGGCGGCCGCTTCACCAGCAAACCTTATGTGGCCAGCGGCCAGTACGTCAGCCGCATGAGCAACTACTGCAAAGGTTGTCGCTACCAACCCGAGGTGCGCACCGGCCCCACGGCCTGCCCCATGACCACGCTGTATTGGGATTTTTTGATCCGCCACGAAAAAGACTTTGCGGGTAACCCGCGCACCGCGCTCATGGTCAAGCATGTGGGCAAGATGAGCGAAGACGATAAGGCGCAAATTCGGCAACAGGCCGATGCCACCCGCGAAGGCCTGGACGGCGTGTGAGCCTCAGACCCCGCGTGCCCGGTCTGTTTTGAACTGCGCCCGGAAAGCCGAAAACTGCCCAGCGTCCAGCGATTCACGCACCTCGCGCATCAGGTTCAGGTAGTAGTGCAGGTTGTGGATGGTGGTCAGCATGGGGCCGAGCATTTCGCCGCAGCGGTCCAGGTGGTGCAGGTAGGCGCGGCTGAAACCCTCGCGCCCACCGTTGTCCCACGACACGCTTCCGCTACCGGAGGGCGATCCTGTCGGACTGCCTGCGCAGGCATAGCAGGTGCAACTGGTGTCCAGCGGTTGCGGGTCATTTTTGTGGCGGGCGTTGCGCAGCTTCAGGTCGCCAAAGCGGGTGAACACCGTGCCGTTGCGGGCATTGCGGGTGGGCATCACGCAGTCGAACATGTCCACCCCATCGGCCACGCCTTGCACCAAGTCTTCGGGCGTGCCCACGCCCATCAAGTAACGCGGCTTGTGGGCAGGCAGTCGGTGCGGGGTGTGCGCCATGATTTGCAGCATCAGGTCTTTGGGCTCGCCCACGCTCACGCCGCCCACCGCGTAGCCCGGGAAGTCCATTGCCACCAGCGCTTCGAGCGATTCCTGACGCAGGTTTTCAAACATGCCGCCTTGCACAATGCCAAACAGCGCGTTGGGGTTTTCAAGGCGCGCAAACTCGTCTTTGCTGCGCACGGCCCAGCGGCGGCTCATCTCCATGGATTTGCGCGCTTCGGCCTCGGTCGTCAGGTGACCCTTGGTCTCGTAAGGCGTGCACTCGTCGAGTTGCATCACGATGTCGGAGTTGAGGATGGTTTGGATCTGCATGCTCACTTCGGGCGACATGAACAGCTTGTCGCCGTTCACGGGGCTGGCAAAGGTCACGCCTTCTTCGGTGATCTTGCGCATCTCGCCAAGCGACCAGACCTGAAACCCGCCCGAATCGGTCAGGATCGGTTTGTCCCATTTTTCAAATTGGTGCAGGCCGCCAAAACCTTTCATGATGTCCAGCCCCGGGCGCATCCACAAATGGAAGGTGTTGCCCAGAATGATCTGCGCGCCCATCTCGTGCAGGCTGCGCGGCATCACGCCTTTGACGGTGCCGTAAGTCCCCACGGGCATGAAGATGGGGGTTTGCACCACGCCATGGTTCAGGGTCAGCGTGCCGCGCCGGGCGTGGCTGGACGGGTCGGTCTTGAGCAGGTCGAATTGGAGCATGTAGGGCCTAAAGCTGAGGCCTGAATTGTAGGAGCTGACCCTGTGCGCGATTCTGTAAGAACTCAGGCTAAAAATTCAGGCCATTTGTTCTGCGCTGGTTTTGCTGCCATCGCCAAAGCATTGCGCCACCTGCTCCCGCAACCACTGGTGCCCCGGGTCTTTGTGCAGGCGGGCGTGCCAGAACTGGTGGATGGCGCTGCCGTCTACCGCCAAGGGCAGTGCGCGGGTAGCGAGGGCAAACGGGCGAGTCACGCGCTGGGCAAAGCGCTCGGGCACGGTGGCGATCAGGTCCGAGTGGCCCAGCACATCGCCTAAAGCCACGTAGTGCGGCACCGTGAGGCGTATGCGGCGCTGTAAGCCCTGCCTTTCCAGGGCTTCGCTCAGGGCGCCATCCACCCGCCCATGTCCCGTGCCTGCCGCAATCACGCGCACATGGTCGGCTGCCGCGAAGTCGGCCAGGGTCAATTCGGGTGCACGGGCCATGGGGTGGCCTTCGCGCATCAGACAGACATAGGGCTGGCGAAACAGCGCTTGCTGAAAGAAGCCCGCTTGCAACTGCGGCAGCAGGCCCAGCGCCAGGTCGGTGCGGCCCGTGGCCATGTCCTCGCCCAGACTGTCGCTGGTCACGGCCACCACGTTCAGCGTCACGCCTGGGGCGGTCTGGGCCAGTGCGTCCATCAGCACGGGCAGGAAATACATCTCGCCCACATCGGTCATGGCCAGGGTGAAACGCCGCGCGCTGTTGGCCGGCTCAAAAGAGGCACGCACCTGCAACGCTTGCTGCAGGCCGTCGAGCGCTGCGGCCACGGGTTCGGCCAGCTGCAAGGCATAGGGCGTGGGTACCATGCCGCCCTGGGTGCGCAAAAACAAGTCGTCGTCCAGACTGGCCCGCAGACGGCCCAGGGCACTGCTGACGGCGGGCTGGCTCATGCCCAGCACCGTGGCCACGTTGGACACGCGCTTTTCCCGCAGCAGGTGGTGAAACACCAGCAGCAGGTTCAGGTCGAGGCGGGCAAGTTCCATGGCACTTTCATTATTTGATAATCTAATAATGATTATCTTTGAATTTCGATTTACGAAATTCAAGGCTTTGCGCATGATCCGCATTAAGAAATTTGAGGGCTCACCATGACCGAACACCCCATCCACTGGGAAACGCCCGGTACCAGCCGCGTCCCGTTTGCCGTGTACACCGACGAGGCGCTGCACAAAAAGGAGCTGGAACGCTTCTTTTACAAAAGCCATTGGAGCTATGTGGGCCTGGAAGCCGAAGTGCCCAAGCCCGGCGACTTCAAGCGCACCGTGGTGGGCGAGCGCTCGGTCATCATGACGCGCGCCACCGATGGGCAGATCCATGTGGTCGAGAACGTCTGCGCCCACCGGGGCATGCAGTTTTGCCGCGAACGCCATGGCCACAAAAAAGAGTTTGTCTGCCCTTACCACCAGTGGAGCTACACCCTCCAGGGCGATTTGCAGGGCGTGCCGTTTCGGCGTGGCGTGCGGCAAGACGGCAAGGTCAACGGCGGTATGCCGGCCGACTTTGACCCCAAAGAGCATGGCCTGACAGCCTTGAAAGTCGCCACACGCGGCGGCGTGGTGTTCGCCTCGTTTGACCAGGGTGTGGAGTCGCTCGAGGACTTCATGGGCCCGACCATCCTCAAGTACTTTGACCGCCTGTTCAACGGCCGCCAGCTGGTGGTGCTGGGCTACAACCGCCAGCGCATTCCGGGCAACTGGAAGCTGATGCAGGAAAACATCAAAGACCCCTACCACCCCGGCCTGCTGCACACCTGGTTTGTGACCTTTGGCCTTTGGCGTGCCGACAACAAGAGCGAGCTGCGCATGGACGCGCACCACCGCCACGCGGCCATGATCTCGACCCGCGGCAGCGCGGGCCAGGCCACGGGTGCGGCGTCGCAGGTCACGCAGGTCAGCAGCTTCAAAGAAAGCATGCAGCTGCACGACGCCAGCTTTCTGGACATCGTGCCTGAGGGCTGGTGGCAAATGGCAGACCAGATGCCCACGGCGGTGATGATGACGCTGTTCCCCAGCGTGATTTTTCAGCAGCAGGTCAACAGCGTGTCCACGCGGCACATCCAGCCCGACGGGCATGGCGCGTTTGATTTTGTGTGGACGCACTTCGGCTTTGAAGACGACACCCCCGAGATGACCGAGCGCCGCCTGCGCCAGTCCAACCTGTTTGGCCCGGCCGGCTTTGTGAGCGCGGACGATGGCGAGGTGATCGAGTTCTCACAACAAGCTTTCGAGACCAAGCCCGAGCACCGCATGCTGGTGGAGCTGGGCGGGCGCGATGTGGGCGAGACCGACCACATGGTGACCGAGACCCTGATCCGGGGCATGTACGAATACTGGCGCAAAGTGATGGAGGCATGAATCCCATGAGCACGAACCCCATCGTGAATTTTGAAACCCATATGGCCCTCGGCCGCCTGTACGCCGATTACGCCCTGGCCGTGGACAGCGGGCAGTGGGACTTGTGGCCGGAATTTTTCACCGAGCAATGCGTGTACAAACTCATCCCGCGAGAAAACCACGAGCGTGGCTTTCCGCTGTGCACGTTGTCCTTCACCAGCCAAGGCATGTTGAAAGACCGGGTGTATGGCATTCAGGAAACGCTGTACCACGACCCGTATTACCAGCGGCATGTGGTGGGCGCGCCGGTGGTGCGACGCGTGGAGGGCGAGCGCATCCACGCCGAGGCCAACTACGCGGTGTTCCGCACCAAGCTTGACAAGGCCAGCACGGTTTTCAATGTGGGCCGCTACATCGACACCATTGTGCAAACCCCCGAAGGCCTGAAGTTTGCCGAGCGCCTGTGCGTGTACGACAGCGAAATGATCCCCAACGCCATCATCTACCCGATATGACCATGACCCACTGGATTGACGTGGCCGCCGAGGCCGATTTGTTTGAAGGTGCCGGCATTGCCGTGACGCCAGAGGGCCAAGACATTGCCCTGTTCAGCGTGGAGGGCGAAGTCTTTGCCATCCACAACCTCTGCACCCACGGCAACGCCAAGCTGTGCGACGGCTTTGTCGAGGGCGACCACGTGGAATGTCCGTTTCACCAGGCCCAGTTCAGCCTGCGCGACGGCTCGGTGGCCTGCGGCCCGGCGACCGAGCCGGCCAAGACTTGGCCGGTCAAGGTCGAGGGTGGGCGGGTGTTTCTTCAGCTGGCCTGAGATGCTGGCTCTGTGCGCGTCAGCAGCATCGAATCCCCGTAGCTGAAAAACCGGTACTTCTGCGTCATCGCGTGACGGTACAGGCCCATGATGTGCTCGTAACCTGCAAAGGCGCTGACCAGCATCATCAGTGTGCTTTTCGGCAGGTGGAAGTTGGTGATCAACCGATCGACCACTTTGAACTCAAAGCCCGGGGTGATGAAAATCTCGGTATCGCCGCTGGCTTGGCCAAACTTGGCCCACGACTCCAGCGTGCGCACCGTGGTGGTGCCCACCGCCACCACTTGGCCGCCGCGTGCCTTGCAGGCCGCAATGGCTTGCTGCGTGGCTTCGGGCACTTTGTACCACTCGCTGTGCATGTGGTGTTCGGCGATGTTCTCGGTCTTGACCGGCTGGAAAGTGCCCGCACCGACATGCAGCGTGACGCTGGCCGTCTGCACACCGCGCGCCGCCAGAGCCGCCAACACCCCTTCGTCAAAATGCAGCGCCGCCGTGGGCGCCGCCACCGCGCCGGGCGCGCGCGCAAAAACGGTTTGGTAACGCTCGGCGTCTTCTTCGGTGTCGGCGTGATCGGCCGTGCCCGCAGGGCGTTCAATATAGGGGGGCAGTGGCATCACGCCGTGCTTTTCCATCAGCGCATGCGGCTCATCACTGAGCTGAAGATGAAACAGGGGGCCGTTTGCATCGGGCCAACGGCCCAGCAACACCGCATCGAAACCACCGTTTCGCGCACCGCCTGCCAAGTACATCTTGCCCCCCAGCAGAGGCTTCTTGCTCACCTTCATGTGCGCCACCACCTGGTGGCCGGGCAGCACGCGCTCAATCAGCAGCTCCAACTTGCCGCCCGATGCCTTCTCGCCAAAGATGCGGGCCTTGACCACCTTGGTGTCGTTGAACACCAGCAGATCGCCTGGGTTCAGCAGGTTGGGTAGTTCGTGAAAAATCCGGTCGGTGACCGCCCCGGGCGCGCCATCGAGCAAGCGTGAGCCGCTGCGCTCGGCAGTGGGGTGTTGGGCGATCAGTTCGGGGGGCAGCTCAAAGTCGAAATCGTTGAGCGTGAAGGCGCGGGGGGAGGCAGGAGAGGACATGGTGTGTGGGCTTGACAGGCCCGTTGAAATGAAAACGGCGTGATTGTCGCACGCCGTTTTAGGGGCTCCTTTGAGTGATGATCACTCATAAGTAGTGAAGTCGTATCAGGTCAGTTGCATGCTTGTAAAGTCAGCTTAGTAAGTGAACGTTAACGAAGTTGTTCCTTCAAAGTAGGTTTCACTGATACGAGTTAGTTCGCCAGCAGTTGTTATTCTGAAAGTAATTGTTGTGATTGATGACTGTGTATTGTTGGCGTCTCGCTCGGTCACGATGATTTTCAACAAAGCAGTAGAGGCTGTGTCTGGCTCCAGTGCGTATGTAACAGTTTCGGTACCTCGCTT
Organism: Limnohabitans sp. Rim28; assembly: GCF_000293865.2. Lineage (GTDB taxonomy): Bacteria > Pseudomonadota > Gammaproteobacteria > Burkholderiales > Burkholderiaceae_C > Limnohabitans_A. Next base: position 138,257 of record NZ_ALKN02000007.1, read on the forward strand.
GACAGCTTTGGTCGATGATGAATACAAAATGGTTGAATACAAAATGCCTGTGTCATTCACTTTGGCGGTGGTGGGGATTGTCGTGCCGTTTGTTACTACAGCGTAATCGTCTCCAACAGTGCCTAGAGGGTTGTAGTTAGAGTCCACATACGCAGTGCCGCTCGAAGATAGGGGGACAGTGACACCGTTTACTGTCATAGAGCCGGTGACTGTGGTTGTTTTTTGTTGTGCCGCTTGCGACTCGAATGATGCGCTTGTTAACGCGCCCTGTGTTGCTGTGCCACTGCCCGTCACGCTGTACCCTGACGATGTGCCTGTCACCGTAAAAGGCAAGGATCGAGTTTCTTTTACGTAGTTCACAAACGCGGTACGAAATTGAAATGTTTCGGTAGATGTTGTTGCGCCTGTGTTTGTGGGGTTGCTACCACCGCCGCAGGCACTGAGTGCTAAGACCAGAGACAGCCAAATGGCGCGAAAAAAATAGTGCTTATTCATGTTTGGAACTCCTATTGGTTTAATCGTATTTAAATTGTAATACAAATATATAAATTATTTACTAAATATCAACCAAAACACAAAAAATTGTAAATTTTCCTGAACGTTTACTTTATGTGGTGGACGTTTGTGGTCAGCGTCACTCACCTACAGCCGTTACCAATGAGTTCATCCTGCGGTAAGAGGGCCGCAGCATCACCCCTCATACGGCGCGCAATTGGTTGTTGGGCAAAGCGATTCCGACGCAGGACAAATTGCGTGTGCTGGCCGATTGGTTGCAGGTCAGCCCAGACGAGCAGAGGTTTGGTCGGACGGGCGGCGCTGTCATGGCCGCAGAGGCTTCGACAGACCCGGTCACATTGAGCATGGCCGATCGTGAAATGCTCAGCCGCTACCTCGGCTTGGATGTGAATGACCGCAAAACGGTGCGCGAGGTGGTCACGGCTTTGTCTATCGCTGCCAGCTTGAAGTCAAGGGGGTAAGAGCCTCTCTGTTGTGCAGACTTGGACGCGGCACAATCGCCCCATGTCCTCCCCGCCCACCCTCGCGTCTGCCAAGCCGCTTAGCGCCCCGCAAAAGGCGTTGATCAAGCTCGGCTTGAAGCGCGACATTGACCTGGCGCTGCACCTGCCGCTGCGCTACGAGGACGAGACCCGAATCGTCAAGCTGCGCGATGCGCGCGAGGGCGATACCGCGCAGATCGAGGCGACGGTGACGGCTTGCGAGATCACGATGCGGCCGCGCCGCCAGTTGCTGGTCACCGTGGACGATGGCTCGGACACCTGCGTCATGCGGTTTTTCAGCTTCTACCCTTCGCACCAAAAGGCTTTGGCGGTGGGCAACCGCATCCGGGCGCGGGGCGAAGTCAAGGGCGGCTTCATGGGCCTGACCATGATGCACCCCACCTTCAAGGCGGCGGGCGGCCATTTGGCCGAGGCCTTGACCCCGGTGTATTCCACGGTGGCCGGGCTGGCGCAGGCGTATTTGCGCCGGGCGGTGATCACCGGACTGAACCATGCCGACCTGAGCGAGACCCTGCCCCCCGGCGTCGCCTGGCCGGACCCGCGTGGCGCCTGGTCGCTGCGCGATGCGCTGCAGTTTTTGCACCACCCTACGCCCGATGTGTCGCTGGCTGCTTTGGAGGACCGCAGCCACCCGGCTTGGATTCGCCTCAAATGCGAGGAGTTGCTGGCGCAGCAGTTGTCGCAGCTGACCGCCAAGCGCGAGCGCGATTTGTTGCGTGCCCCGGCCTTGAAGATGAAGCGCGGTGCTTTGCACGACCAGTTGCACAAAGCGCTGCCTTTTGGCCTGACGAATGCCCAGCAGCGCGTGGGCCGCGAAATTGCCCAGGACCTGGTGCGCAACGTGCCGATGCACCGTTTGCTGCAAGGCGATGTGGGCGCGGGCAAGACGGTGGTCGCCGCGTTGGCGGCCATGGTGGCCATCGATGCGGGCTGGCAATGCGCCCTGATGGCCCCAACCGAAATTTTGGCCACCCAGCACTTCGCAAAATTAGTGGGCTGGCTGGAGCCGCTGGGTGTGAAGGTGGCTTGGCTGATTGGCAGCCAGAAAAAGAAAGAACGCGCAGAAATGCTGGCGCTGATCGAGTCGGGCGAGGCTGCGCTGGTGGTGGGCACGCACGCGGTCATTCAAGAACACGTCAAGTTCAAGTGCTTGGGGCTGGCCGTGATCGACGAGCAGCACCGCTTTGGCGTGGCGCAGCGCCTGGCCCTGCGCGGCAAGATGCAGGCCCCCGGCATGGAGCCGCACATGCTGATGATGACGGCCACACCCATTCCGCGCACGCTGGCCATGAGCTATTACGCCGATCTGGATGTGTCGGTGATCGACGAGCTGCCGCCGGGGCGCACGCCCATCGTCACTCGGGTGGTGTCGGACCACCGCCGTGACGAGGTCGTGTCGCGCATCGGGGCGCAGTTGCAAGAGGGGCGGCAGGTGTATTGGGTGTGCCCGCTGATTGAAGAAAGTGAAGCGCTGGACCTGACCAACGCCACCCAAACCCATGCCGACTTGAGCGAGGCGCTGCCGGGTGTGATGGTGGGCCTGCTGCATTCGCGCATGCCGGTGGCCGAAAAAAAGGCGGTGATGGAACTCTTCACGGCCGGCGTGATGGGCGTGCTGGTCAGCACCACGGTGATCGAGGTGGGGGTGGATGTGCCCAATGCCTCGCTGATGGTGATTGAGCATGCCGAGCGTTTTGGCCTCTCGCAGTTGCACCAGCTGCGTGGGCGTGTCGGGCGCGGCGCGGCGGCGTCGGCCTGTGTGCTGCTGTACGGCACGCCGGAAGGCGGTCGCCTGAGCGAAACCGCCCGCGAGCGTTTGCGGGCCATGGTGGAGACGAACGACGGCTTTGAGATTGCGCGGCGCGACTTGGAGATTCGCGGGCCGGGTGAGTTTTTGGGGGCACGCCAGTCGGGCGCGCCCTTGCTGCGTTTTGCCGATCTGGAGACCGATGGGCACTTGCTCGATTGGGCGCGCGCGCTGGCCCCGCAAATGCTGGACCAGCACGCCCATTTGGCCGAACGCCACATTGGCCGCTGGTTGGGCGGAAAATCCGAGTACCTCAAGGCTTGATGTTCAAATACAGACCATGACCCTGACCGAACTCAAATACATCGTGGCCGTGGCCCGCGAAAAGCACTTTGGCAAAGCGGCCGAGGCGTGCTTTGTGTCGCAGCCCACGCTGTCGCTGGCCATCAAGAAGCTTGAAGAAGAGCTGGAAGTCAAGCTGTTTGAGCGCAGCGCCAGCGAGGTATCGGTCACCCCCTTGGGCGAAGAAATCGTGCGTCAAGCGCAAAGCGTGCTGGAGCAGGCCGCCGAGATCAAAGAGATTGCCAAGCGCGGCAAGGACCCGCTGTCGGGCACCATGCGGCTGGGCGTCATCTACACGATTGGCCCGTATTTGCTGCCCGATTTGGTGCGCCAGATCATCACCGACATTCCACAGATGCCGCTGATGCTGCAAGAGAACTTCACCGTGCGCCTGCTGGAGATGCTGCGCACGGGCGAGCTCGATTGCGCCATCTTGGCCGAGCCTTTTCCCGAGTCGGGTTTGGCCGTGGCGCCTTTGTACGACGAAACCTTTATGGCCGCTTTGCCATTGAACCACACCTTGGCCAAAGAAACGTCCATCACGCCCGAGCAGCTGAAAAACGAAACCATGTTGCTGCTGGGCGCAGGCCATTGCTTTCGCGACCATGTCCTCGAGGTTTGCCCCGAATTCGCCCGTTATGCGAGCCAGACCGATGGCATCCGCAAGACCTTTGAGGGCTCGTCGCTGGAGACCATCAAGCACATGGTGGCGGCGGGCATGGGCGTGACCTTGGTGCCGCGTTTGTCAGTGCCTGACCTCAAACCGGTGCACAAGCGCTCGGGTGGGCACAGCGATTCGCCGGTGCGCTATTTGCCCATCGTGGACCCTGCGGGTGGCAAACCGCCCACCCGCCGTGTGGTGCTGGCCTGGCGGCGCAGTTACACCCGCTACGAAGCGATCGCGGCCATGCGCAATGCCATTTATGCCTGCCCCTTGCCCGGCGTGACCCGTTTGTCTTGAGGCCATTGGAGTGACGTCCAAACTCAAGCTTTACCTGGACTTGATCCGCTGGAACCGCCCTGCGGGCTGGTTGTTGCTGCTCTGGCCGTCTTTGGCCGCGCTGTGGGTGGCGGCGGACGGATTCCCCGGCTGGCATCTGGTGGCGGTGTTCACCCTGGGCACGATTTTGATGCGCAGTGCGGGATGCTGTGTCAACGATGTGGCCGACCGCGACTTTGACAAGCACGTCAAGCGCACCGCCAACCGCCCGGTCACGAGCGGGCGCTTGGGTGTGAAAGAAGCTTTGGCGGTGGGCGTTGTGCTGGCGCTGTGCGCCTTTGGCCTGGTGTTGACCACCAACACCGCCACCATTGCTTGGTCGTTTGCGGCGTTGGCGGTGACGCTGGCCTACCCGTATGCCAAGCGCTTCGTATCCATGCCACAGGCTGTGCTGGGCGTGGCTTTCAGCTTCGGCATCCCGATGGCGTTTGCCGCTGTGCAAGGCCAAGTACCGCTTTTGGCGTGGGGCTTGTTGCTGGGCAACCTGTTTTGGGTGTTGGCCTATGACACCGAGTACGCCATGGTGGACCGGGATGACGACTTGAACATCGGCATGAAAACCTCTGCCATCACGCTGGGCCAATGGGATGTGACCGCGATTGCCTGCTTTTATCTGTTTTATTTGCTGGCTTGGGTGTTTTTGTTGGACGGAGCTTCACGCGGCGTGTGGTTTTGGGCGGGCTTGCTGGCGGCCATGGCGCAGGTGGTTTGGCACGTGCTGCTGATCAAAGACCGCTCACGCGAAGGCTGCTTCAAAGCCTTCAGGCTGAACCATTGGTTGGGGTTCAGCGTGTTTGTCGGCGTGGCGCTTTCTTACTGATAGGCGCCCGAAAGCCCTATGGCGCTTTCATAATTAGAGAATTTAGGCCTTGCCAAACTCGTCTCCCAGCTCGCCGGCCCGCTTTTGGGCGGCTTGCATGGCCACGACAAATGAAGCTTTGATACCTGCGCTGTCCATGCTGGTCAAGGCCGCGTAGGTGGTACCGCCCTTGGAGGTGACACGTTGGCGCAGCACTTCGGGTGTTTCGCTGGAGGCGGCGGCCAAAGCCGAAGCCCCAGAAAAGGTGGCCACTGCCAGTTGGTAGGCCTGGGCGGCGGTGAGCCCCATGCCCACGCCCGCTTCGGTCATGGCTTCTAAAAAGTAAAAAACGTAGGCGGGGCCCGATCCTGACAGCGCGGTCACGGCGTCCAGGTGTGTTTCTTGATCGACCCACACGCTCTGGCCTGTGGTGCGGATGATTTGCTCAACCTCAGCTTTGTCGGCGGGAGTGACCGATGGACAAGCGAACAAGCCGGTGATGCCTTGGCCGACCAGCGCAGGCGTGTTGGGCATGCAGCGCACCACACGCTGTGTGCTCAACCAGCGGCAAATGCTGTCTGTGCGGATGCCTGCAGCCACCGACAGGTGGAGCGCCGGACGGGTGAAAGGCATGACCGGGAGTGCCGCCTCGAGAAAAACTTGGGGTTTGACGGCCCAGACCACCAACTCGGCTTGCGCCAAAGCCGGTCCTGCAGCAGACAAGGCGGTGATGCCAAAGTCTTGTTGCAGCTTGGCGGCCGTTTCTGCAAAAGGCTCAATCACGGTGAATTGTTCGGGCTTCATACCTTGACGAATCAGACCGCCGATGATGGCGCTGGCCATATTGCCGCCGCCAATAAAGGCCATGTGGTGTGCGTGGTGTGTCATGGGTTGCAAACTCCGAAAGTGACGCCAAAGGGCCTGTTGAACGCTGTGATGCGGCGATTGTCGCTGTTTGTGCGGTCGCCATTGGGGTGTCCGTGGCGATGGCCGGCTGCATGGGCGCCCATCGAGAGCCCCGTCCTTTTGAGGCGCTGCCAGGTGGAAAGCGCAGGTTTTGCAAATTATTTGCTCAAGTGGTTGCGCCACGCATTTTTTAAAGGCATAATAGAGGGCTTCGCTTTTCAAAAGGCGTAGGTATCTGCCCAATCTGAAGTGCCGCGAGTGGTTTGCGGTGTGAATGACGGGTCCAAGACTGATTCTTGTGTGTTGGCTATTGGGCTGGCAGGCAAAGAATACAAGTTGGGAACAAAGAAATGATCCAGACAGAATCTCGGTTGGATGTGGCCGACAACACCGGCGCAAAGTCCGTGCTGTGCATCAAGGTGCTCGGCGGGTCCAAGCGTCGCTATGCAAGTGTTGGCGACATCATCAAAGTGAGCATCAAAGAAGCCGCCCCACGTGGTCGCGTCAAAAAAGGCGAGATCTACAGTGCAGTGGTGGTTCGCACCGCCAAGGGCATCCGCCGCGGCGATGGCTCCCTCATCAAATTCGATGGCAACGCCGCTGTGTTGCTGAACGCCAAGTTGGAGCCTATTGGCACCCGCATCTTCGGCCCGGTCACGCGTGAACTGCGTACCGAGAAGTTCATGAAGATCGTGTCCTTGGCTCCTGAAGTACTGTAAGGACGCGCCATGAACAAGATTCGCAAAGGCGACGAAGTCATCGTCATCACAGGTCGTGACAAGGGCAAGCGCGGCAAAGTGTCGCTCCGTGCCACTGACTCGCACTTGGTCATTGATGGTATCAACATCGTCAAAAAACACGCCAAGCCAAACCCGATGAAGGGTACTACTGGCGGCATCATCGAAAAGGCCATGCCGATTCACCAATCCAATGTGGCCATTTTCAATGCCGCAACAGGTAAGGCTGATCGCGTGGGCATCAAGCTGCAAGCTGACGGAACACGCGTTCGTGTTTACAAGTCGAGCGGCGAAGAAATCAAGGTGGCATGAGCATGGCACGTCTTCAACAACTCTTCCGCGAGAAAATCGCTGCCGATTTGACAGCCAAGTTCGGCTACAAGTCACCGATGCAGGTTCCTCGCATCACCAAGATCACCCTCAACATGGGTGTGTCTGAAGCGGTCGCTGACAAGAAAGTCATGGACCACGCTGTCAGCGACTTGACCAAGATTGCCGGCCAAAAGCCTGTAGTGACCAAGGCCAAGAAGGCGATTGCTGGTTTCAAGATCCGTGAGCAACAAGCCATCGGCTGTATGGTCACACTGCGTGGCGTTCAGATGTATGAATTCCTGGACCGTTTCGTGACCGTGGCTTTGCCTCGCGTTCGTGACTTCCGTGGTATCTCGGGTCGCGCATTTGATGGTCGTGGTAACTACAACATCGGCGTCAAAGAGCAGATCATTTTCCCTGAAATCGAGTACGACAAGGTCGATGCCTTGCGCGGTCTCAACATCAGCATCACCACCACGGCCAAGTCTGACGAAGAGTGCAAAGCGCTCTTGACAGCTTTCCGCTTCCCCTTCAAGAACTGAGGTGCCACGTGGCTAAAGTAGCTTTGATCGAGCGTGAGCTCAAGCGTGAAAAACTGGCTGCCAAGTTCGCGAAGAAATACGCGGAATTGAAAGCAGTTGCCAACGATTTCAAGCGCAGCGATGAAGAGCGCGCAGCTGCCCGTCTGGGCCTGCAAAAGCTCCCACGCAACGCAAACCCGACCCGTCAACGCAACCGCTGTGAAATCACCGGTCGCCCACGCGGTACGTTCCGTCAATTTGGTTTGGGTCGCGCCAAAATCCGTGAATTAGCCTTTGCAGGCCACATTCCGGGCGTGACCAAGGCCAGCTGGTAATCGGCAGGAGATAACAACATGAGCATGAGTGATCCTATTGCCGATCTGTTGACCCGCATCCGTAATGCACAAATGGTGGCGAAAGCTGCTGTGATGGTTCCTTCTTCCAAAGTGAAGGTGGCCATTGCCCAAGTGCTGAAAGATGAAGGCTACATTGACGGTTTCCAAGTCAAAACCGAAGACGGCAAGTCCGTTCTCGAAATTGCCCTGAAGTACTACGCCGGTCGCCCAGTCATTGAGCGCATCGAGCGCGTAAGCCGCCCTGGTTTGCGTGTGTACAAAGGCCGTGATGCCATCCCACAAGTCCAGAACGGCTTGGGCGTCGCCATTGTCACCACACCTCAAGGTGTGATGACCGACCGCAAAGCGCGCGCAGCCGGTGTCGGTGGCGAAGTGCTGTGCTACGTCGCTTAAAGGCAGGAGAGACTGAATGTCCCGAGTAGCAAAAATGCCCGTGACCATCCCCGCAGGTGTGGATGTGTCCGTGAACCAAAATCAAATCAGTGTGAAAGGCGCTGGTGGCCAACTGGCCATCGCCGCCAACATGCTGGTGACCGTGAACAACGAAGGCGGCAAACTCAGCTTTGCACCCGCCAACGATTCACGCGAAGCCAATGCCATGAGTGGCACCTTGCGTCAGCTGGTGAACAACATGGTGACTGGTGTGACCAAAGGCTTTGAGAAAAAGCTGAGCCTGGTCGGTGTGGGTTACAAAGCGGCTGCCACTGGCGCCAAGTTGAACCTCGCTGTGGGTTATTCGCACCCCGTCAACATCGACATGCCCGCGGGCATCACGGTAGCCACCCCATCCGCGACTGAAATCGTGATCAAGGGTGCAGACCGTCAACGTGTTGGCCAAATCGCTGCTGAGATCCGTGCTGTTCGTCCCCCTGAGCCCTACAAAGGCAAAGGCATCCGTTATTCGGATGAGAAGATCACGATCAAAGAGACCAAGAAGAAATAAGGAGCTGCATCATGATGACCAAGAAAGAGCAGCGTCTCCGTCGTGCACGTCAAACACGCATCCGCATTGCCCAGCAAGGCGTGGCACGTTTGACTGTGAACCGCACCAACCTGCACATTTATGCCAGCGTTATCTCTGGCTGCGGTACCAAAGTTTTGGCAGCCGCATCAACCGCAGAAGCCGAAGTGCGTACCGCTTTGGGCGCTGCAGGCAAAGGTGGCAACTCCGCAGCAGCAGCAGTGATCGGCAAGCGCATTGCTGAAAAAGCGAAAGCCGCTGGCGTTGAGAAGGTCGCCTTCGACCGCGCAGGTTTTGCCTACCACGGTCGTGTCAAGGCTTTGGCCGAAGCAGCCCGTGAAGCAGGTCTGCAGTTCTAAACGGATCGGAGATACAAATGGCTAAATTTACAGCAAAACCGCAAAGCGAAGGACCTGAAGACGGTCTTCGCGAGAAGATGATCGCGGTCAATCGCGTGACCAAAGTGGTCAAGGGCGGCCGTATCCTCGGTTTCGCAGCATTGACTGTGGTCGGCGACGGCGATGGCAAAGTTGGCATGGGCAAGGGCAAATCGAAAGAAGTGCCAGCAGCTGTGCAAAAGGCGATGGAAGAAGCGCGCCGTAACTTGGCCAAAGTCCACCTTAAAAATGGCACGATTCACCACGCCGTTCACGGCCACCATGGCGCAGCTCGCGTCATGATGGCACCAGCACCAAAGGGTACCGGCATCATCGCTGGTGGTCCAATGCGCGCTGTGTTCGAAGTGGTGGGCATCACCGACATCGTGGCCAAGAGCCACGGTTCGTCCAACCCTTACAACATGGTTCGTGCCACCTTGGACGCTTTGTCCAACTGCACAACAGCTTCCAACGTGGCTGCCAAGCGTGGCAAGTCGGTTGAAGAGTTGTTCGGCTGAACCGGAGAACGAACATGACGACAGCATCTACCGTAAAAGTCCAACTGGTTCGCAGCCCGATTGGCACCAAAGAGTCACACCGCGCTACTGTGCGTGGCTTGGGCTTGCGCAAGCTCAATTCTGTGAGTGAGTTGCAAGACTCGCCCGCAGTGCGCGGCATGATCAACAAGATCAGTTACCTGGTCAAAGTTCTCTAAGAGGCGAATGATGGAACTCAACAGCATCAAGCCCGCAGAAGGCTCTAAGCACGCGCCACGTCGCGTTGGCCGTGGTATCGGTTCGGGCTTGGGTAAAACCGCCGGCCGTGGTCACAAAGGTCAAAAATCCCGTTCGGGTGGTTACCACAAAGTGGGTTTCGAAGGCGGTCAAATGCCTTTGCAGCGCCGTTTGCCCAAGCGCGGCTTCAAGTCCATGACGCTGAAGTACAACGCTGAAATCACTTTGACCTCTCTTGAGCGTCTTGCTTTGCCTGAAGTCGATGTTTTGACATTGAAGCAAGCAGGCCTGGTGGGTCAAATGGCCAAAGTGGTCAAAGTGATCAACACAGGTGAGTTGTCCAAAGCGGTCAAGTTGACAGGCATTGGTGCAACAGCTGGTGCCAAGGCCGCCATTGAGGCAGCCGGCGGTTCCGTGGCCTGATCTTTGAAGACAGAGACGCACTGTGGCAACCATCGCTCATCAGACATCCAAGGCAGGCAAGTTTGGCGACCTGCGTCGTCGGCTTGTTTTCTTGCTGTTGGCGCTGGTTGTATACCGCATGGGTGCGCACATCCCCGTGCCCGGGATTGATCCTGACCAACTGAAGCAATTGTTCAATGGTCAGCAGGGCGGCATTTTGAATTTATTCAACATGTTCTCTGGTGGTGCCTTGTCTCGCTTCACTGTTTTTGCGCTGGGCATCATGCCTTACATCTCTGCATCGATCGTGATGCAGTTGATGACTTACGTGGTTCCCACGTTTGAGCAGATGAAAAAAGAGGGTGAAGCTGGTCGTCGAAAAATTACCCAATACACACGTTTTGGTGCCTTGGGTTTGGCCATCTTTCAATCTTTTGGTATTGCCGTTGCACTCGAAGCTTCGGCCGGCTTGGTGATCAATCCTGGAATGGGTTTCCGGATGACCGCTGTGGTCAGCTTGACCGCGGGCGCCATGTTCCTGATGTGGCTGGGTGAGCAAATCACTGAGCGTGGTTTGGGTAACGGTATTTCAATTTTGATTTTTGCGGGGATTGCTGCGGGTTTGCCCAGCGCTCTCGGCGGCTTGTTTGAGTTGGTTCGTACCGGCGCCATGAATCCTTTGATCTCCCTGTTGATCATTGTGGTGGTCGGCTTGGTGACTTATTTTGTGGTTTTTGTCGAAAGAGGACAACGCAAAATCTTGGTGAACTACGCACGCCGACAGGTTGGAAATAAAGTTTATGGTGGTCAGTCTTCGCACTTGCCACTGAAGCTGAACATGGCGGGTGTCATTCCTCCCATTTTTGCTTCATCGATCATTTTGTTGCCAGCCACATTGATTGGTTGGTTCAGTTCGGGTTCCTCTGAAAGTTCGGTGGTTCGCTTTTTCAAAGATGTGGCCAACGCCTTGGCGCCTGGCCAGCCCGTTTATGTCATGTTCTATGCGGCGGCCATTATTTTCTTCTGTTTCTTCTATACGGCCCTTGTTTTCAACAGCCGTGAAACAGCCGATAACTTGAAAAAAAGTGGTGCGTTCATTCCTGGCATTCGCCCGGGTGACCAAACTGCCAAATTCATCGACAAGATTTTGTTGCGATTGACCGCTGTGGGTGCTGCTTACATCACGTTCGTGTGCCTGCTGCCAGAGTTCTTGATTCTGAAATACAATGTTCCGTTTTACTTTGGCGGTACATCTTTGTTGATCATTGTGGTGGTCACAATGGATTTCATGGCGCAAGTTCAAAACTACATGATGTCTCAGCAGTACGACTCTCTCCTGAAAAAGGCGAGTTTCAAGTCCTGATGGCGTAAGTGGTTTGGGTCAAGCCCCTTGATGCGAGTGTTCAAGGGCCCAGTTTTTAACTTTGTCTGGTTAGACAAATCATTGATAAGTTTTTTGGAGAGAACCATGAGAGTTTCTGCTTCGGTAAAAAAGATTTGCCGTAATTGCAAAGTTATCCGCCGTAAAGGCGTTGTTCGTGTGATCTGCACAGATCCACGTCACAAGCAGCGTCAAGGCTGATTGAACTAGTTTTAGAGGACGAAAATGGCACGTATCGCTGGCATCAACATTCCGCCGCACAAACATGCTGAAATTGGCTTGACCGCCATTTTCGGTATTGGTCGCACCCGCGCTCGACAAATTTGCGAGGCCACTGGCATCGCTTATTCGAAGAAGATCAAGGATCTGACCGACGCAGACTTGGAAAAAATTCGCGACCACATCGCTGTGTTCACCATTGAAGGTGACCTGCGCCGTGAGACCACCATGAACATCAAGCGTTTGATGGACATTGGTTGCTACCGTGGTTTCCGTCACCGTCGTGGCTTGCCCATGCGCGGTCAGCGCACACGTACCAATGCACGTACTCGCAAGGGACCGCGCAAAGGTGCTGCGGCTCTGAAGAAATAAGCAGGACTGAGAGACCAACATGGCAAAAGCACAATCAAACAGCGCAGCACAACGTGTCCGCAAAAAAGTCCGCAAGAACATTGCCGACGGCATTGCTCACGTGCACGCTTCGTTCAACAACACCATCATCACGATCACCGATCGCCAAGGCAATGCTTTGTCTTGGGCGTCTTCGGGTGGCCAAGGCTTCAAGGGTTCACGCAAGTCAACACCTTTTGCAGCCCAAGTGGCCTCCGAAGTAGCGGGTCGTGCTGCGCAAGAACAAGGCATCAAAAACCTCGACGTCGAGATCAAGGGCCCAGGCCCAGGTCGCGAGTCTTCGGTTCGTGCTTTGGGTGCGTTGGGCATTCGCATCACATCGATTGCCGATGTGACGCCAGTCCCGCACAACGGTTGCCGCCCTCAAAAGCGTCGCCGCATTTAATCTCTCACCAAGCCCACCGCCAGGCCTTGCTTGCATCGCCTGGCTCCCGCATTTCTGATGCGGCAGCTGCATAAAGGAAAATCAAGTGGCACGTTACCTAGGCCCCAAGGCCAAACTTTCCCGCCGTGAAGGCACTGACTTGTTCTTGAAGAGTGCACGTCGCTCTATCGCAGACAAGTCTAAATTTGACACCAAACCAGGCCAACACGGCCGTACTTCCGGTCAACGCACATCGGACTACGGTCTGCAGTTGCGCGAGAAGCAAAAAGTCAAGCGCATGTACGGTGTGTTGGAGAAGCAGTTCCGCCGCTACTTCGCCGAGGCTGACCGTCGCAAAGGCAACACAGGCTCGAACCTGTTGGCTTTGCTCGAGTGCCGCCTGGACAACGTTGTTTACCGTATGGGTTTCGGCTCTACACGTGCAGAAGCCCGTCAGATGGTTTCTCACAAAGCCATCACGGTCAACGGCCAATCTGTGAACATCCCTTCATACTTGGTCAAAGCCGGTGATGTGGTTGCGGTTCGCGAAAAATCCAAAAAGCAAAACCGTGTGGTTGAAGCTCTGCAGTTGGCTGCTCAAGTTGGCATGCCTGCGTGGGTTGAAGTCAATGCGGACAAAGCCGAAGGCACCTTCAAAAAGGTTCCTGACCGTGACGAATTTGGTGCTGACATCAACGAATCGTTGATTGTCGAACTGTATTCACGTTAATTCGCTGTTTTGATCGTTCCCAGTGCGTTATTTCTTTCGCCTGGGCGCTTCATCAGCCTTACCGGTGTAACGAACCGGGGGTATTGAGAAGGAAGTCTGAATGCAAACAAATTTGTTGAAACCCAAAGCGATCCAAGTCGAGCAATTGGCTGCCAACCGTGCAAAAGTCACGCTTGAGCCTTTTGAGCGCGGTTACGGTCATACGCTTGGTAATGCACTGCGTCGTGTTTTGTTGTCTTCAATGGTCGGTTACTCGGCGACCGAAGTCACCATTGCTGGCGTAGTTCACGAATACTCTTCCATTGACGGTGTCCAGCAAGATGTTGTGAATATCTTGTTGAACCTCAAAGGGGTTGTGTTCAAGTTGCACAACCGTGATGAAGTCACTCTGAGCCTTCGCAAAGATGGCGAAGGTCCAGTGACCGCGGCGGATATCCAAACGCCTCACGACGTCGAAATCATCAATCCTGAGCACGTGATTGCCAACCTGTCACAAGGCGGCAAGCTCGATATGCAAATCAAGGTTGAAAAAGGCCGTGGTTACGTGCCGGGCAGCATGCGCCGTTACGCTGACGAGCCGACCAAAGCATTGGGCCGCATCGTGCTCGACGCCTCGTTTTCGCCCGTCAAACGTGTGAGTTACACGGTTGAGAGCGCCCGTGTTGAGCAGCGTACCGACTTGGACAAGCTGGTCATTGAAATCGAAACCAACGGTGCCATCACCGCTGAAGACGCTGTTCGCGCATCGTCTAAGATTTTGGTCGAACAACTGGCTGTTTTTGCACAACTCGAAGGCAGTGAATTGTCTGCGTTCGATGCACCAGCCGTTCGTGGTGGTGCAGGCAATTTCGACCCGATTCTGTTGCGCCCTGTGGACGAGCTTGAACTCACCGTTCGTTCGGCCAACTGTCTCAAGGCTGAGAACATTTACTACATTGGTGATTTGATCCAACGCACTGAAAACGAGTTGCTGAAAACACCCAATTTGGGCCGCAAGTCACTCAACGAAATCAAAGAAGTTTTGGCTTCACGTGGTTTGACATTGGGTATGAAACTCGAAGCTTGGCCACCAGCCGGCTTGGAAAAGCGTTAATTGAAAGTTCCCGGATTCGTCCGGGGTGTGCACGGACAGTACCTGATACGGCTGTCTGTTTAATAAAGAAAGGTAAGCACCATGCGCCACGGACACGGCCTCCGTAAATTGAACCGCACCAGCGAGCACCGTCTCGCCATGCTGCGTAACATGATGAATTCACTCATTGAGCATGAAGTCATCAAAACAACATTGCCAAAAGCCAAAGAGCTGCGTCGTGTCATTGAGCCGATGATCACTTTGGCCAAAGAAGACAATTTGTCGAACAAGCGTTTGGCCTTCAACCGCCTGCGCGACCGCGACAGTGTCGTCAAGTTGTTTGCCGATTTGGGCCCTCGCTTTGCCAAGCGTCCTGGCGGTTACACACGCATCTTGAAGATGGGATACCGTGTGGGCGATAACGCACCGATGGCATTGGTTGAATTGGTCGATCGTCCCGAAATCGCTGCTGATTCAGCAGCTGAGTAAGGTATAATCAAAACATACCGCGGGGTGGAGCAGTCTGGTAGCTCGTTGGGCTCATAACCCAAAGGTCGTTGGTTCAAATCCGGCCCCCGCAACCAAACGGTTTGATTCGTTTGAACATTAAAAAAGCCCTCTAACGAGGGCTTTTTTTCGTCCATCTGTTGACTGTCAGGCATTGCTCTTTGCCTGCGTCATCAGTGATTGAACGGCTTCAACGTATTCGATCACTGGAACTTCTTCGGCGCGTCGTTGGAGGTCAAACTGACCTGAAAAACCTTGCTCATCCAACCATCTGCCCAAGGTGTTTCGCAAAATTTTTCGGCGTTGACTGAATGCCACTTGAACCAGGGTTGAAAGTAAATGGACGTCTAACGCAGGTGGCGTACTCAGAGGCACCATGCGAACAATGGCACTGTCAACACGTGGTGGTGGATCAAAGCTGGTCGGTGGAACAAACAAAATATTGGCCATCTCGTAGCGCCACTGCAGCATGACGGAAAGCCTGCTGTAGTCAGAGGTGCAAGGTGCGGCCACCATCCGATCGATGACTTCTTTTTGCAGCATGAAATGCTGGTCTTCAATCACGTCGACCTGATCCAGCAAGTGAAACAAAATAGGCGTCGAAATGTTGTAAGGAAGGTTGCCGACAACGCGCAGTTTGCCATCTGAATGGGAGGATCGCAGAGGGGAGCTGACGGACTGTGGGGCACTTGGCTTGTCGGTCAAAGCAGCAGACACAGCTCTGAAATCGACTTTTAAGACGTCTGATTCAATGACGTTCAAGTGCGGATGCTCACGCAAGCGCACGGCGAGATCACGATCCAGTTCAATCACCGTGAGATGCCCCAAGCGCTCGACCAGTGGTTGGGTCAGGGCGGCTAAACCAGGACCAATCTCCACCATGGCTTGTCCGGGCAAGGGATCAATGGCATCAACAATGCTGTCAATGATGGCGGTGTCGGTTAAAAAATGTTGGCCAAAACGTTTGCGTGCAATGTGTTTCATTGCGGTGGTTCCCGCATTTCAACAAAAGCTTTGCCACGAATTTCTTGGACCCAAGAAGCATAAGCTTCGTCCAGTTTGCCCTCTCGCAATACATTTCTAGCCAAGTTGCGTTGTTCTGCATCGGTCATGGCGGCGTCTCGTCGGTCAACGACTTCAATCAAATGGACACCAAATCGGGAGACCACCGGCTCGGCCAGTTGCCCGGGGCGCAGTTGGTTCATCGGCTGTTCAAACTCAGGCACGAACATGCCGGGATTGGCCCAGCCGAGGTCGCCACCTTGGGCTGCACTGCCATCTTGTGACATTCGTTTTGCCACATCCGCAAAATCAGCGCTGCCAGACAAAATGTCACGGCGAACTGCAGACAACTGAGCAATGGCTTGAGTTTGAGAGAGTTGTGCGCTTGGGCGAAGCAAAATATGCCGAGCGCGAGTTTGGGTGATCAGCAAGGTGGTGGGAAGGGCTTGCCTTTGCAGAACTTTCAAAATGTGAAAACCTGCACCTGAGCGCACCACACCCGAAACGCCACCAACAGGCAAGTCCGCCGTTGCTTGAACAAAGAGTTCGGGGTAACGGTCCAGGGGGCGAAGACCCATGGCCCCGCCGTTGACGCCGCGGTCAGCGGCAGTCGAAAAGGCAGTGGCCAAAGCGGCAAAATCTTCGCCAGTGCGGGCACGCTGAGCCACCAATTGGGCCGTGCCGGAAAGTTGCTTGATTTGATCGGGCGAACTGTTTTCAGGAACGCCAATCAAAATCATGGCCAAATTCACATCAGCCGAGGATTTGGCAGATTGGCGTTGCAACTGTTCATTGAGAAACTGGTTGATTTCTGACTCAGAAATGCGAATCCGGCTTTCAACCTCTCGTTCACGAACACGCGTCAGCAACAGCTGTTGCCGCAATTGTTCTCTGAATCCGGCGAGTCCAATGCCATCTTGTTGCAAGCGAGCGCGCAGGGCTTCCACGGTCAGTTGATTGTTATTGGCCACCCCAGACTCGGCTTGGTTGATGGCCGCATCGTCCACCACAATGCCCAAGGACAGGGCTTGTTGGATTTGGGCTTTTTCGTTGATCAGCTGATCCAACGCCAATCTTTTGGACTCGGCATTTTGGGGGGCACTGCCTAGAGCGCGTGCCTCTCGTTGCAAACGAAGGCTCAATGCCTGAACTTCTTGGTTGGTGATGGGCTCGGAGTTGACCACTGCCACCACATAGTCCACAGAGCGCACAGGCAAGACGCTGGGCTGAGCATTCGTTGTCCACGAAAACGCGATCAACACGACAAAAAGCGATAAACACTTGAGCCCATAAAAGCTGCTGCAATTGAAAGGTTTATTCATAATTCTGAAAACGGCTCGGTTGCAAAGGGTTGTCGCGCAAATCTTGGTAACGAGGGATGTTGTTGCGAAGAGCCGCCAGAGGACTGGAGCCAACGCGTGCCAAGCCAATCAATTCCAATTGGAACAGCAAACGGGTGTTGGATGTTGCGATAGACCGTTGGTTGCGCTCAAAAACGATGCGACCAATCCAACAACCCGCGTCATATTCAAGGCCCATCAGGCTTTCCACCATGCGGCCTTCACTCATGCTGAAATTCATGCGCCCCACGGTAAACCAACGATCCGGGCCCAAGCCTTGGCCTGGCGAACGTGTCCATGCAGATTCTGCTTGGGTATCTTTACGGCCGATCAAATCGCTCAGAGGCCACTGCCAACCTAAATCCAGCTGTTCGCTGATGCCGCGATTCAATCGGTAAGCCGCATTCAAAACTCGATAGGGGCTGGGGTAGTAGCGCAGCTGAAGGGTGTTGCGGCTGATGTCATTGGTTTGGTTATTGATCTGTACTGTGTTGTCCAAAGCCCAGCGATTGTCCCAACGAACACCAGCACCCAACAAAAGGTCACTCAGGCCAGTTTTGGCCGCAAGCTGGTTGTTCAAAGGTGTGTTGTCCAACACAACCCTTTGGTCTGAAAAGCGAATGCGTTGCGCCACGCCCAAGCGCAGCAATTCGGCGCCGTTGACTGAATCGAAAAATCGGCTGGTGACACCCAGGGTCAGAGCGTCGTTGTCGATCAGTCTGTCATTGCCTACAAAAGTGTTTTCGCTGTAAATCGTGGACAAGTTAAAGTCCGTGATGCCTGTGTCATAGAGAGGCAGCATGCTTTGGTCCCGGAAGGGGGTTTTGGCATAAAAAGCACGCGGTTCCAATGTTTGCGCCACCGACCGACCAAACCACTGTGCAGCACGCTCAAAAACCAAGCCAGTGTCCAACGAATAGGTGGGCAAGACGCGGTTGGCTGAATTGGCGCCGTTGTCCATGGCCTGATCGAGTTGATAACGTGTCGCATGCAGTTGAAGTTTGGGCGTGAAAAAGCCCCAAGGCCGAACCCAGGGCCGACTGACTTGAGCTTGCACAAAACTGCGTTCACCGTTTCGAGCCACCATGTTCGTAATGCGACTGAAGTCCGCCTCGAATCGGGTGGTGTCTCCCCGTACTGACCAATCAAAACCATCACCTTGCCATTGACCATATGACATGCCAATTTGAGGCGTCCGGTCGTAGGGCGGAAGAATGGTGGCGTTGATGTCTTGCAGGGTTTGCCAGCGCTGAACCTGAGCCGTCATGTTGAACGCGCCGCGCCCCCAACTGAGAACGCCTGTGGATGGCAACAAGCGCTGCGTCAAGACCAATCCTGTGCGACGAAAATCTCGCCAATAGTTGTCGTCACTGACGCGGTTCAAGTTCAGGCCAAGCCCCAATGCACCGATGCGGTCAATGCCTGTGTCAATGATCCCATTGTGTTGACTGGATAAGCCCCAACGGGCTTGATCACTCAGGGTGTCGGAGGGCATCAGATTCAAACGGGTTTGGCCTTTGTAATCTTTTTCAAGGTAACGAAATTCGGTGTCCACAGCCACGCCGCGTTTGCTCATGACGTGGGTGGTCACCGTGGCGTCCCGATTGGGTGCAATGTCAAAGTAATAAGGCTGAGCAATTTCTGCGCCATTGCGGGTCGTGACGCCCACAATAGGCGGCAAGAAGCCCGAGCGCCGATCTGTGGTCAAAGGAAAGCTGGCTGAGGGCACAGACACTTCCGGAAAGTTTTGAAAGCGAACCTTGACCCCTTCCGCTTTGATGGTCGACTCTTCATCGTCGATGCTCATGCGCGTGGCGGTGAGCAGCCATGCCGGCAGCCAGTCTGGGCCAGGTGTGCGACGGCACGTGGTGTAGTTGGCCTGGTGAACGATGGCACGAGATGAATCGATGAATTCAAGCTGCGAGGCTGAGCCGTGCGCACCGTTGCCAAAAATTTCAAAAGTAGGTTTTTCAAGCGTTCCCTGAAAGCTGTCAACTTGAAGCTGCAGTTCAGTCCCCTGAAATTGACTTCCGGCGCGGTTGATTTGTATGCCGCCAGACGCTGCCAAAACATCTTGGTCTTGTTCGTACACCATGCGGTCAGCCCGCAGACTCAAGCCTGGCTTTCTCAAATTGGCGGCCCCTTCAACCACTGCCCGCAGGTCAGGCTGTACCCGCATGCGTTGCCCTGAGACAAAGACAGCGCCTTCTTTGTCTTGGCGAGGCGAAACCCGTTCTTCCAGCAAGGGACTGCTGCGCAACACAATCGGGTCTGATTGCGCAAGCACTTCGCCCTGCAAGAGCAATGCCACACCCACGGCAATACCCCCAAGCCTCCAGGCAAAAAAGTACTGTGCAGGTCTCAAAATGGGGGGGCAGCTCACAAGGATCAACTGGATTGGGCAAGGCGCACTTGGTGAACAAAGAGGCGCAACTTTGACTTTGTAAAATGGGATTATCCATGAGCCAACTCACACCCCCCACATCTGTTGTTCCTGACGTCACTTGGGCCGACCCAACGCGACAAAAAGCATTTGCCGTTTGGTTATCGGAAAGGGCAGCGGCACAAGGTCTTTTGCCAGACTCTTTGCGCATCGCCTCGGCCGATGCGAGCTTTCGCCGTTATCTGCGAGTGGACACGATCCGGGGCGACAGCTGCATCATCATGGATGCCCCACCCGACAAGGAAAATTCTGAGCCCTTTGTGCGCATCGCTGCATTGATGAAGGCCGCTGGCCTCAACGCGCCAGAGGTGCTGGACTGGCATGAAGCCCACGGCTTCATGTTGCTGAGCGACTTGGGCGACGCCACCATGATGTCGGCCATCGACGCTGAACGCCCCCATGCCAACCACAGCCTTTACATGCAGGCGGTCGACACGCTGGTGCAGTGGCAATTGGCGTCGCGCCCCGGTGTGCTGCCGCCTTATGACGCGGCTTTACTCAACCGCGAACTGAGCCTGTTTCCGGATTGGTATTTGGCACAGCATCGGGGCGTGCCATTGCAAGCTGCGCAGCGTGAGGTCTTCGACAAGGCCTTTGCCTTGATCGTGCAACGCAACCTGGCCGCGCCCAGTGTGTATGTGCACCGCGACTTCATGCCACGCAATTTGATGATGCCTTTGGCAGAGAAGGCGCCCCTGGGTGTGTTGGACTTCCAGGACGCTGTCTATGGCCCCATCAGCTACGACATCGCCAGCCTGATGCGCGACGCCTTTTTGACTTGGGACGAAGATTTTGTGCTCGACATCACCATCCGCTATTGGGAAAAGGCCCGAAAAGCGGGTTTGATGGACTTTGAAGACTGGCACAGCGACTTTGGCGCGTTTTACCGCGCCGTCGAGTGGATGGGCCTGCAGCGCCACTTGAAAGTGGCCGGCATCTTTGCCCGCCTGACTTTGCGAGACGGCAAGCCCAAATACCTGGCCGATGCGCCGCGTTTCATCCATTACATCCGCAGCACCTGCGATCGTTACCGCGAGCTGGGCCCGCTGCTCAAATTGATCGACGAGATCGAGGGCACAACGCCCCAAGTGGGTTTTGCCTACGGGCGCATGTGAGCATGCCGCGCTTTTACTGCCCCACCCCTTTGACCACTGGCCAGCCGCTCAGCCTGCCTGCAGGTGCCGCTCGTCATGTGCAAGTGCTGCGCCTGCAGCCTGGCGATGTCATCACCTTGTTCAACGGCGAGGGTGGCGAGTTTGAGGCCACGGTGACCCGCATGGGCCGCAGCGATGTGGACGTCGACATCGGTGCACACCACGCGGTGGAGCGCGAAGCTGTCCGTGCGGTGCACCTGTTGGCCGGCATCACCGCCAACGAGCGCATGGACTGGTTGGTCGAAAAAGCCACCGAACTGGGCGTGGCCAGCATCACGCCTTTGGTGGCAGAGCGCAGCGTGCTCAAGCTCAAGGGCGAGCGGGCTGAGAAAAAACTGGCGCACTGGCAAGGTATTGCTATCGCTTCTGCCGAGCAGTGTGGGCGCAACCGCGTGCCCCCGGTGCACGCTGCGGTGACGCTGGCCGAATGGCTTAAAAAAGCCCCGCCAGGCGAGCGCTGGGTGCTGTCACTGTCCGAAGGCACGCGGTCCGTGGGGCAGATGTGGGGTGCCGGCCCTGTCACGGTGCTCAGCGGCCCCGAAGGAGGCCTGAGCCCCAACGAGGAGCTTGCCGCTTTGGCTGCCGGCTTTGCCCCCGTGACGCTGGGGCCGCGTGTGCTGAGGGCCGAAACCGCACCTTTGGCGGTACTGGCTGCTGGTTGCGTTTGATCGGTTAAATCGATGGAGCGCGCTTTGTCAGCTGCGATGGAACGCAGCAGGCCAGTGAGCCTAGGCGACAGCTCTTCATAAGCGCTTACCGATAAACTGCCCAGCATGAACGCCAACCTCATTCTCCTTACGCTCTGCCAGGGCCTGTTCTTCACGAACAACGTCACCTTCATCGCCATCAACGGTTTGGTGGGTTTGTCCATGGCCCCGCTGGGCTGGATGGCGACTTTGCCCGTCATGGGCTATGTGGTGGGAGGGGCCTTGTCGACAGGGCTGGTGGCCAAAAGCCAGTCGCGCTGGGGGCGCAAAGTGTCGTTTCAGCTGGGCCTGGTGGTGGCTTTGTTTTCGGCGATGTTGGCCACCTTTGCGGCTTACAGCCACAACTTTTGGTTGTTGGTCGCGGCCACAGTGATTGCCGGCTACTACAGCGCCAACGGTCAGCTGTACCGTTTTGCGGCGGCCGAGTTGGCAGCCGACGGCTTCAAGGAAAAAGCCGTCTCGCTGGTTTTGGCGGGCGGGTTGATCGGGGCCATCGTGGGGCCCAACCTGGCCTCGCGCACCCGCACACTCTACGAAGTGCCCTTTTTAGGCGCCTACATGGCGCTGGGCGTGGTGGCGATTTTGGCCATGGTGTGCATGAGCTTCATCCGCTTTCCGGCGGTGCCTGTCAAAAAGCCTGGCGACAGCACGGGCCGGCCATTGTCTGAAATCATGCGTCAGCCTGTGTTCATCGTGGCGGCAGCCGCAGCGGCCTTGAGTTACGGCGTGATGAACCTGCTGATGGCGGCCACCCCGTTGGCCATGCAGGTGTGCGGCTTCAGCTTTGATGATGCGGCCTTGGTGCTGGAGTGGCATGTGATTGCGATGTTTGCCCCCGGATTTTTCACCGGTCACTTGATCAAAAAATTCGGCACGCTGCAAATCATGGCGGTGGGGGTGGTGATCAATTTCGTCTGTATCGCGGTCGCGCTTTCCGGGGTTGAGTTACACCAGTTCTTGATTTCATTGTTTTTGCTGGGCTTGGGCTGGAACTTTTTGTTCACCGGCAGCACCACTTTGGCCATGCAAGCGTGGACACCCGCTGAAAAAGACCGGGGTCAGGCCGCCATCAACTTCTTTGTGTTTGCCACCATGGCACTCACCTCATTTGCCTCAGGCGCCTTGGTCACCACGCAAGGTTGGGTGTGGTTGAACATCGGATCGCTCTTGCCCGTGAGCTTGACGGGTGTGGCGCTCGTTTGGATGGTGTTCAAGCAGAGGGCGGCGCTGCAAAACGCGCCAACAACCAGCGCTTGAGCGAGGCAAAAACCTGAGCGCGGTAGAGGTCGTTGAAGACCTCGTGGTACATCGCCTCAAAGCATTCGGCTTGCACCACATCTTTCGGGGCTGAGCTGGCAAAGTCAGCGCTGGCTTGCGCATTGACCAAACGGTCTTTCCCCGCATACAGCAGCAAGGTGGGCACCGGCCACTTTGCCGCATCGTCCAGAGTCTTCTTGCCATTCTCCAAAATCCAGGCAGCCAGCCCCATTGAGATTCGCCGGTGCACCATCGCGTCTGCCAGGTAGGCTTTCACCACATCGGGGTCGCGAGACACAAACTCGGCTTTCAAGCCGTTGTCCACGCGCAAGTGCGGCACCACGCGGGGCAAGGTGGCCAACAGTATTTTTTGAAACAAATTGGGGAACGCGCCCAGCGCCGGAGACGACAACACCGCCGCATCCACCGGGCGCAAACCCTCGGCCAGCGTGCGCGCCACCACCAAGCCGCCCAAGCTGTGGCCCAGCAAGATGAGGGGTGTCCCCTGCAAAGGCGGGTGCTGGCGGGTGTCGTCGATCACCCGGCACAAATCGGCTTGCAAGCTGCCGGGGCGCAACATGTCACCGCGCGCGCCTGCCGATTGGCCGTGACCTTGTTGGTCGTAGGCCCGCACCGCAAAACCCCATTGGTGCAAGTGCGCCGACACCTCGCCGTAGCGCCCGGCGTGCTCGCCCAGACCATGCACCAAGAGTACGGTGCCCAGAGGCGGGTTGGCAGGCAAGGCCCAGTCGTACACCGCCAGTTGGCCGGCTTCGCCCTGCAAAGCAGAAACTTGCGGGCGCGGGATGGAGGGGCGCGATGTCACGTTCATCAAGGCATCCGCGCCATGACTTCGGCCACCGCCGCCGTGAGCTTCTTGGCATAAGGCACATGCAAAAACTCGTTCGGTCCGTGCGCGTTGCTCTTGGGGCCGAGCACGCCGCAGACCATCATTTGCGCCTTGGGAAAACCAGCGCTCAGCATGTTCATGAGCGGGATGGTGCCGCCTTGGCCGATGTAGCCCACACCCGCGCCAAAGTGCGCCTGACTCGCGCTGTTCAATGCGTGTTCGAACCACGGTGAAGTGTCGGGTGCGTTCCAGCCCGTGGCGCCGCCGCCGCTTTCAAAGGTGACCTTGGCCTGATAAGGCGCGTTGTCCTCCAGCAGGGCCTTCATTTCGGCCACGGCTTGCGCGGCGTCCACCAGCGGCGGCAGGCGCAGGCTGAGCTTGAAGGCGGTGTAAGGCCGAAGTACATTGCCCGCATCTTTGAGGGCCGGAAAGCCTTCGGCCCCGGTCACGCTCAGTGTGGGTGTCCAGGTGCGGTTGAGCAGGGCATGCGTGGGGTCGGTCGTTGTGGGCAGGGCAAAGCTGGTCGAGCCGCCGCAATCGTAGTGCGCCCAAGGAAAACGCTTGTAGACCTCGTCGCCCAAGATGGCGGCCGTGGCCTGGGCCTGGGCCAGCCGCTCGGCAGGCACTTCGCAATGGAAGCTGGCGGGCAGCAGGCGGCCGGTGGCACTGTCTTCCAGGCGGTCGAGCACTTGGCGCATGATCCGAAAACTCGACGGCACCAGGCCCGAGGCGTCGCCTGAGTGGATGCCCTCGGTTAGCACCTGCACCTTGAGTGTGCCGCTGGCCATGCCGCGCAGGCTGGTGGTGAGCCACAGTTGGTCGTAGTTGCCCGCGCCGCTGTCCAGGCAAATCACCAGGCCCACATCGCCCAGGCGAGTGCGCAGCGCGTCCACATAGGGCAGCAGGTCGTACGAGCCCGATTCTTCGCAGGTCTCGATCAGGCCGACGATGCGCGGGTGCGGTGTCTTTTGACTCTTGAGCGCCTGCACGGCGGCGATGCTGGCATAGACCGCGTAACCGTCGTCCGCGCCGCCGCGCCCATAAAGCTTGCCGTCTTCATACACAGGGGTCCAAGGCCCCAGGTCGCTCCTCCAGCCATTGAACTCGGGCTGTTTGTCCAGATGGCCGTACATCAGCACTGTTTGGCCCGAGCCCTCGCTGGCGGCGCGTGTGGCGGCCACTTCAAAAAACATGACGGGCGTGCGACCTGGCAATTGGATGACCTCAAGCGTCAGACCTTCCACCTTCTGCGCCTCCACCCACTGCGCGGCATGGCGCAGCACGGTCTCGATGTGGCCATGCGCGGCCCAATCGGCGTCAAACGAGGGTGACTTGGCGGGGATTTCGATGTAGTTTTTCAGCTCGGGCAGGATGGTGCTGTCCCAGGCTTGGGTGACGTCGTTCAGAGCGCGGGCGCTGTCGAGCAGGCCATCGGGCGTTTCGCGGTGCAAGGGGGCGTTCATGGTGGGGCTCCTGGTGGCGACACAAAAAAACACTGTAACGCGAATGCACCCCAGCGACCACTGTGCTGCTTCGCAGTGGAGACACCCGGTCATTTGCTGCCCTTGTTTGGCGCAAAATACCCCTGCAACAGTCCCTCAAGCCTGCCCTGGTCCACCTCAATCTCCCCAATCCAAGTGACCCTGCTCGTCCCCCCCACCGTTCCCCATGTTGGCAGACTACGCATGGGCGCCATTGTTTTGGCAGCTGGCGCAGGAAACCGGATGGGGCATCGCCCCAAGTGCTTGTTGCAACTCAGTGGCAAGAGTTTGCTGGAGCGTCAATTGGAGGCCTTGTCTCAAACCCAGCTCGCCCCTTTGCTGGTGGTTTTGGGGCATCACGCTGAACGCATTCAGCAAGAGTCCGCGCTGCGGTATTGGGGTGCTCGCGTGGTGTTAAACCCCCGACCTGATGATGGCCATGTCAGTTCTTTGCGCGCTGGACTTTTGGCCTTGCCCCTTGACTTGGACGCGGTGATGGTTGTGCTCGCGGACCAACCCTTGATCGATGCGCAAGCGATCGATGCACTGATCCAGGCTTATGTCTCGCGCCCTGTGGGCACGAAAATGCTCCAACCGACGGTGCAAGACTTGCCGGGCAATCCGGTGGTTTTTTCGTCTGAGGTGGCCACGCAAATTTTGGCGGAAGACGGTCAGATGGGGGCGCGGCAATGGCAAAAAGCGCATCCCGATGAGCTCTACCGATGGAAAACCCCTGATGCGCATTACCGTCTGGACGTCGACAATGAACAAGACCGCCAGACAGTCGAGTCCTTGACAGGACAAACGCTGCTTTGGCCAAGCGATTTGAGCCGATCACACACAAAACAGACATGAACAGCATCGACATTGACGTCATTCGCACCGCCCTCGACTGGCAAAGCCGGGGCCACCGCGTGGTGCTCGGCACGGTGGTGCGCACCTGGGGCTCGGCCCCGCGCCCGCCGGGCTCGCTCATGATCATCCGGGATGATGGCCAAGTGGCTGGGTCGGTATCCGGTGGCTGCATCGAAGACGACCTGATCCGCCGCGTGGCCGCTGGCGAGCTGGCCCTGCGCCTGCCTGAGACCACCACCTATGGCCAAACCGCCGAAGAGGTGCGCCGCTTTGGCCTGCCTTGCGGAGGCTCGGTGCAGGTGGTGCTGGAGCCTTTGTCGGCCCAGTCGCAACTGCGCGAATTGCTGGTGCTGATCGAGCAACACCAGCGCGTGGAGCGCCGCATGGACATGGCCACCGGCATGGTGCGCATGACCGCGGCCACCGAGGGCGATAAGTTGCAATTCGACGGCCAAAGCCTGGCCACGGTGCACGGTCCGCGCCTGCGCTTGCTCATCATTGGCGGCGGGCAACTGTCGCGCTATCTGTCTGCCATGGCCGTGATGCTCGACTACCAGGTCACGGTGTGCGAGCCGCGTGTGGAATACCACGAAGGCTGGGAAGCCATGAGCGGTGTGACCCTGTCCACCCAAATGCCCGACGACCTGGTGCTGGCCATGCGCCTCGACCACAACAGCGCGGTGGTGGCCGTGACGCACGACCCCAAGCTCGACGATCTGGCCCTCATGGAGGCACTGCGCACGCCTGCCTTTTATGTGGGCGCATTGGGCTCGCTGCACAACAACGCCCAGCGCCGCAAACGGCTTCTTGACTTTGATGTGAGTGAGGCCGAAGTGCAGCAATTGCATGGCCCTGTGGGTCTGAACATCGGTGCGCTCACGCCCCCAGAGATTGCCATGAGCATCGTGGCCGAGATGACCGCCATGCGCCGGGGCACCGATTTGAGTCAAGCGCTCAGCAATTGGGAAGGCTCAAAGACGGTGTGCGGCTCGGTTTGATGGCTTGGTCTCAAGCCCTGAAGACGTCCAGGATCAACTTCAGCGAGATCAGCAGCAAGCCCACTTGGACCCATTTGAAAAACCAGTCGTCAGAGATTTTGCGTGTCAGGTAAGCCCCAGCCACTGTGCCAATCAAGGCAAATGGGATCAACACCAATGCGCCCATCATTTCTTCCATGCCATAGGGCTGCAACAGGTGATAGGGTCCGAGTTTGACCAGGTTGATGATGGCGAAAAACAAAGTTGAGGTGCCTGCAAACACCAATTTGGGGAGTTTCTGGGGGAGCAAAAAAACCTGGAAGGGTGGGCCGCCTGCATGTGAGATGAAGCTTGCAAAGCCCGAAATGCCACCCCAAAAAATCCCGGGACCCCAGCGCGCTGGCTGGGCAGCATGAACGGTTTTGCGTTGCCGCCACGCATTGACCACAAAACCCACCCCCATCAATCCGATCATCCCTTTGACGGCGGCATCCGACACCAAGGACGCCGTCAACCAAGCGACCAAAATGCCCAGAATGCCGGCAGGCACAAGGATTTTCAGGTTGACGGCACTGAAGTCTTTGCGATAAAGCCACAGACCTACCATGTCGGAGATGATGTAGATGGGCAGCAGCATGACCACCGCTTTGATCGGTGACATGTACAAGGAAAGGATGGGGACCGACAACATGCCCACGGTGGGCAACCCACCCTTGGACATCCCCACCAGGCTTGCCGCCAAGCCAGCCCACATCAGGTAGTCAAGATCGTTCACAGCAGATCCGCGAAAAGTCTTGGCTTGGCATGGCGTTTGGATCTTGCCAACGCTGGTTCACAGGTAAGGCCGCGCCCAAGCCAGGCCGCGAGAGGTGCCCCCCGCCGAAGCATCGGCCGGGTTGTACTCGCAGCCGATCCAGCCGTCCCAGCTGCATTCGGCCGACACCTTGTCGATGACCTGGAAGATGTGCTGCCAGTTCACCTCACCCGTACCTGGCTCGTGGCGATGGGGCACTTCAGCGATCTGAAAATGACCCACCCGTCCCGTGGGCAGGTACTGTGCAATCTTGGCACTCAAATCGCCTTCGACGATCTGGCAGTGGAACAAGTCCATCTGCACTTTCACGTTGGAAGCACCCACGGCCTCCACAATGCGGTGCGCGTGGTCTTGCCGGTTCAGATGGAAGCCCGGCACGCTGCGGGTGTTGATCGGCTCGATCAGCACATCGCGCCCGGCTTTGGCCGCTTCGGCTGCGGCCCATTGCAGATTTTTGACCAGGGTGGTGTCGGCATCTTCGGGGCTGGCACCCGCGGCGCGCAAACCCACCATGGCGTGGATGCGTGGGCAATTCAGCGCTTCGGCATAGACAAGCGCTTGTGCAAAGCCCGTGCGGAACTCGGCTTCACGTCCGGGCACGCTCGCAGTGCCTCGGCTACCCCCTTCCCAAGCTTGCGTGAAGCTGGCGCTGTCGCTGCCGCCCGAAGGTGTATTGAACAGCACCTGCTGCAAACCATGGGCCTTCAACCGGGCCGCGAGTTCTTGCGCGGGGAAAGCATAGGGAAACAAATACTCCACGGCCTTGAATCCGTCTTGGGCTGCCGCTTCAAAGCGCTCCAAAAACGGCAGGTCGGGGTACATCATGGACAAGTTGGCAGCAAATTGAGGCATGTTGGGTATTGAAAAAAAGGGGGTTCAATGGGCAAAGATAACAGTATTTTTCAGTCACCATCGCCGTGCGACTTGGAGTGCCTGCGCGACCTCGGCCACCGCAGGCCTCTGATGCGGGACTGCAGACAAACAAGCTTGGCCCCAGGTTTGAAGGGTTGGTGCCGCTCGATGCTCGGTGTGCGCAACAGTGGCCGCAGCCAATTCCTCCAGCAAGCACCCCAAGGCCCGCACCTCCAGTGCCAACAGGTCACGGCACAAATCGCTTGGCTGGGTGGGTAGCCGGGTGGCCGCCCCGAAATCGCCAAGTTGTGCTTGGCCATGTTCGGGGTCGAACAAGATGTTGTGCGCATACAAATCGCCGTGCATCACACCGCGCTGGTGCAGGTGCGCCAGGGCGCTGGCCACATCGGCTGCGATGCCCAGCGCCAAGTTGGGCGAGAGCTGAAAGCCCGGCGGGTAGATATCGCGGGTGCAAGTCTGCAGGCTGGGCGGCCCCGCCAAATTGACGTGGGCGGCTGGAACCAACGGCATCAGCAAACCTTGGGCTTGTGTGGGGTGGCCCATGAGCCTGGCCACGGGCGTGGTGAGTGCGGGGTGTTGGCCTGCCGCCAAACTGGCCGCCAGCTCGTCTTCGGGCAGGCCATCGCTGGTCACTTCGCCTTTGAAGATTTTCAGAGCCAAGGGCTGCTGCCAATGGTTTGCTTGAACTTGGTAAATATGTCCTGATGCGCCCTCTCCCAGCAGCGGCCCGTGTGTCAGGTCCGCCCAGGCCATGCGGGGCAAACAGACGGGTGTACTTTGCCCAGCAGACCAAGTCCAGCCGAAGGGGTTGCCCGCCAAGGCCAGCCAGGACAGGCGGGGCAATTCGATCAACCAATCGGGCACTTGGGTCAGACGGTTGGCCGATATGCGCAGCAACTCCAGGCCGTGTGCGGCTTGTAGGCTTTCGGGCAACGCTTCCAAGTGGTTGCCCGCCAGCATCAACTTTTGCAGAGCAGGCCGCTGGCCTAAGGCGCTTGGCAAAGAGGGGAGTGCGTTGTCGGTCAGGATCAGCCAGCGCAAAGCGGGCGGCAAAGCAGCGGGTGGCACCTGCGCGATGCGATTGGCCTTGAAGCCGACCACCTGCAAATGTGGACAATCGCCCAACACTTCGGGCAGCACCTCAAATGCATTGTCCGAGGCGAACAGGACCTTCAGTTGGTGCAGGCGGGTCAGTTGGTGGGGCAGATCGTGCAGCCGGTTGCCGCTGAGGTTGAGTACCTCCAGCGTGTCGGCCAAATCAAAGACTTCTTCGGGCAGGTCGGTCAGCCCGCAAGTCAGGTCCAGGCGGCGTGTGCCAGCCAGGGCGCCGCTGCGCAATTGTTCGAGGGTGTGCATGGATCCGGTCAGAAAGTGCCCAGCCCCGTTCTTGGCATGGGATACGGGTGAGCATTGTTCAACAAAGCGGGTCGCTTTGGTGCAATTGCCAAATCCGCTCGAGCAAAGCGCGTGCACCCGTCTCGCCAATCACCGGCGAAGCCAGCTCCATGAGCTTGCCTTCCAGGTCGGCATCGGACAGGGGCAGCTCAGGGTCACCCTTGCGGTCCGGTTGCAGAAAATTCAGCTGCCGACCGTCGCGCAGGGTGATGGCCACCCGCGCACCGCGACGCCCAGGGAATGCGGCGTCCACTTCCAGGTCCAGCGCTTTGTCGATGCGCTGCATGAGCGCACGGGTGTGCGGGTCGTTCAATCGCTCGGGCGTGAAGGCCGACAGACGCACGCTGCCATGCACCAAAGCGCTGGCCACCATGTAGTGCAGGCTGAAGCGCGCTTGGTCGGCGTTTTGCGGGTCCGCATGCGGCGCGATGTCGAGTGTGGGTTGGTACACGCCCAGCTGCACATGCGCAATGTCGGCATGGCCAAAGCCGTGCGTTTGTTGCAAGGCCAGAGCGCCGTCGATGGCCGCAAAGGTGTGGCCGCAGCCGATGTGGTTTTTGAAGGTGAGGCGGGTGATGTGAAAGTCGGTGCCCAGCGTGGCCCCGATTTGGGACCAGTCCGGACCTTGGCTCATGGCCTGACCCAGACCCGATTCGCCCTCCAGCACATCGAGCGAGCTGCGCATGCCGCCTGCGGCCAATTGGGCTGCCAAAACACCCGCTTCGGCTGCACGGCCGGCGTGCAAGGGCTTGGCCATCGCCTCTGAGCGAAAGGCTTGTTGCAGACCTGCGGTGAAGGTGGCGGCGATGGCCAAGGCATTGGCAAAAGCCACTTCGTCCAACTTCAACAAACTGCCAGCTGCGGCAGCGGCCCCAAAGCTGCCCATGGTGCCGGTGTTGTGCCAGTATTTGTAATGAGACCGCCCCATGACCACGCCAATGCGGGTGGAGACTTCATAACCCAGCACCACGGCGCGCAAAAACTCGGGTCCACTCGCGCGCACCGACTGGGCCACGGCCAAAGCCGCGGCGATGGTGGCTGCGCCGGGGTGATACATGGCATCGCGAAAGCTGTCGTCCACTTCTGCCGCGTGGGCGGCTGTGCCCTGGATCAAGGCGGCTGCGCGCGGGGTGGCCGCGCGCCCTTGCACCAGTTGGGCCGTGCCCCGGTCCAGGTCATCGGCCAGGGCGTGGGTCAGCACCTGCACTGCCGGCGTGTTCAGGCCTGGGTAGAGGGCAGCGTACCAATCGATCACCGCACGCTGGGCGTGGTGTGCCACCTCAGGCGGCAGCGGGGCTTGGGCAAAGCCCACGGCGAAGCGGGCGAATGTTTCGACCGCCAAGGGCTTGGATGCGGGTTCGGTGTGGGTCATAGACCAGCTCTTATGCCAGCACGAGGACGCCATCGGCAGCGCTCACGCCTTGGCCATGCGCACGCACAAACACCGGGTTGATCTCGGCCTCGACCAAGCGATCGCCCAATTGCGCGGCCATGGCCGAAAAAGCGACGATCGCGTCTACCAGTGCCTTGACATCGGCTTTGGGGCGGCCCCGAAAGCCATCGAGCAAGGGCCAGGTTTTCAGGTCCTGCGCCATGGCCAGCGCGTCGGCGCGGCTCAGGCTTTTCAGCCCTTGCGCGTTTTGCGGCAAGAGGCGCAGCGTGGTGTCTTGAAACAACTCGGCCGTCACCCCGCCCATGCCCAGCAGCACGGCCGTGCCTAGCGCATCGCGGTGCAGCCCCAAAATCAATTCGGTGCCGCCCCCCACCATCTCTTGCACCAAAAAGCGTTCAGGGCGCACGCCTGCTTTGGCCAGCACTTCGGCGCTCATGGTCGCCATGCGTTCACCCACCGTTTCGGGCGTCAGGCCAATGGCCACCCCCCCCACGTCGCTCTTGTGGGTGATCTGCGAAGAGAGGATTTTGAGCACCACACGGCCACCCAGTTCGCGCGCAGCGGCCTCGGCTTCGGTGGCTGTGGTGACGATGCGCTCGGCCGCACAGGGCACATTGAAGCGCGCAAACACTTGTTTGGCTTGCGCTTCGTCGAGCGAGCCGGAAGGTAACTCCCCGGTGGCAATGGCGACAGCACTGGAGACCTCGTCTTCTTGGGCCGGAGCCACAAAGCGGCCGACTTTCAGCATGGCGGCCAACGCGGCTGTGCAGCTCTCGGCAGCGGCAAAGGCGGGCACACCGCTGCGGGTCAGCAGTGCGCCTACTTCCGGGGCGTGCGGGCTGACATAGGCCATCACGGGTTTGTCCGACTCCGGCAAACAGTCGCGAATGGCATGGGCCATCAGCTCGGGCATTGCCAAGCTGGACGAACCCACGATGATCACCAGCGCGTCGTAGCTGGGGCTGGCCAACAAGGCGCGTATCGCGCCGCGCAGCAGGTCGGGGCGCAGGCCGGCCAAGGTCACGTCGATCGGGTTGCGGTCGAGCACGGCTTCGCTGCCGGTTTGCAGCGCACGCAGCGCCTCGGCGGTGGCGTCGTCGGGTGCGGGGGTTTCAAACCCCCCCACGCCCAAGTCGTCGGACACCAGCGTACCCGCACCGCCGGTGCTGGTGAGGATGGCCACACGCTGGCCGCGCAGATGGCGGCCGGTGGCCAGTGCCACGGGAATGTCCAGCAGGTCGTTGAAGGTCTGTGCGCGGATCACGCCCACTTGTTTGAAAAGCGCGTCGTACATGCGGTCGGCACCTGCCATGGCCCCGGTGTGCGACACGGCGGCTTGTGCACCGGCTTCAGAGCGGCCAATCTTGAAGGCCACCACCGGTTTGCCCAGTCGTGCGGCTTTCAGGCATGCGGCGCGGAACTTGGCGGGGTCGCGCACGGTTTCGATGTAAAGCGCAATCACCTGCGTGGCCGGGTCGTCGGCCAAGTGGTCAATGAAATCGGCCAACTCCAAGTCCACCTCGTTGCTGGTGGAAATCAGCTTGGACAGACCAATGCCGCGTGCAGCAGCCCGCGAGAGCAGCGAACCCAAAATGCCACCACTTTGCGACACCACGCCAATGCTACCGATTGGAAACTGCGCCATCTCTAGCGCACCGGTGGCCGAGAGCACGATGCTGTCGGTCAGGTTCACCAGACCGATGGTGTTGGGGCCCAAGATGCGCATGGCACCGGCCGCTTCCATGAGTTGTTGTTGACGGCGTGCACCATCCTCGCCGGTCTCGGTGTAGCCACTGGCCAACACGATGGCCGCCGCGCAGCCACGCGCCGAAAGTTCTTTCACCGCCAAGTGGGCACGCTCGGCCCCCAGCAGCACGATGGCCACATCGGGCGTCTCGGGCAGCGAGGC
The DNA here is from genome assembly GCF_000293865.2 of Limnohabitans sp. Rim28. Taxonomy (GTDB): domain Bacteria; phylum Pseudomonadota; class Gammaproteobacteria; order Burkholderiales; family Burkholderiaceae_C; genus Limnohabitans_A. The sequence goes on from NZ_ALKN02000007.1 coordinate 171,604, forward strand.
GATGTCGGCATAACAAGGCAGATCACCAATGTGGTCGACCTTGGGGTTGACGGGCAGGATGCGCCCGGTAAAGCCGTGTTTTTGCAGGTAAGCCACCGGCCGGCCAGCGGTTTTGCTGGCGTCGGCCGATGCGCCAATGACGGCGACGCTGCGGGGCTGCAGCAAACGAGAAATTGCATTCATGGGCGCACTCACAGGGGCAGTCATGGTGTTCAGGCCTGGCCTGCGGACTTGGCCAAAAAGGCTTCGACCGATGCGCGGTGCTCGCTGCTGGTGTAGCAGATGCCTTGCGCTTGGCTGCCTTGTGCAAACACGTCGTGCGAGCTCATCTCAAAGCTTTGGTTCAAGATGGTTTTGGTCAAAGCCATGGCGGTGCTGGAGTTTTGGCTCAGTTCTTTGGCCCAAGCTTGTGCGTCCGCCAACAGCGTGTTGGCGCTGGTTTTGCGGTCCACGATGCCCAGGGCCAGCGCCTCGTCCACCTTGACTTGGCGGCCGGTGAAGATCAGCTCTTTGGCCTTGGCCAAGCCCACGCGGCGTGGCAAAAAGTACATACCGCCACCGTCTGGAATGATGCCGCGCAGCATGTACGACCAAGCAAAACTGGCCCACTCGCTGGCGATGATGAAGTCACAGGCCAACGCCGTGTCTGCACCCAATCCCGATGCTGCGCCGTTGACCGCCGCGATCACTGGCTTGGGGCAGGTGTGCAGCAGCGACTGCGCGGTGTGCACCCGCTGCTGACGGTGCCAGCCATTGAAGCCGACTTCGCCCGCCGGGGCGTTCATGCGCTTTTGCATGCCGCTGATGTCGCCGCCCGCACAAAAGCCCTTGCCCGCGCCGGTCAGCACCAGGGCACGGATGGCTTTGTCGGCCGTCACCGACTCCAATGCGGCGATGAACTCTGTGCGCATGTCGTCGCTCATGGCGTTGCGCTTGTCGGGGCGGTTGAGCGTGAGAGTGGCAATGCCGTTGTTCACGGCCAATTCAAGAAGTTGGTAGTCCATGGTCATTGGGGTGTCGTTGTCAGTGTTCAGTCGGCTTTGATGTTGTTTTCTTTCACGATCTTTCTCCAGCGTGCTTCTTCGGCTTTCACATAGCGATCGAACTCTGCGGGTTCAGACGCGGTGACGATCAAGCCTTCTTGCTCGACCTTCTTGACAAATTCGGGGTTCAGTGCAGCTTTTTTGACGGCGGCGTTCAGCTTGGCGATCACCGGAGCGGGCGTTCCTGCGCGAACAAAAAAGCCATACCAGCTCTCCACCGCATAGCCAGGAACCGAGGCGGCCACGGTGGGCACGCCCTTGAACGCGGGCGAAGGTTCGGGCGTCGTCACGGCAAGTGCGCGCAACTTGCCTTGATCCACCAAGTTGCCCACGGCCGCTGCTGTGCCAAAGAACAGGTCGATCTGACCGCCCAGCACATCGACCATGGCGGGTCCTGCGCCGCGGTAGGGAATGTGCAAGAAATCAAGCTTGGTCAAGTTGGCGAACATTTCGCCCGCCAGGTGGGCTGAGGTGCCATTGCCTTGTGAGGCATAGGTCAACTTCTTGCCCGACCTTGCTGCATCCAAGACGTCTTTGACCGTTTTGAACGGACTTTCGGTGCGCACCACCAACACGTTGGGGCCGCGGCCGATCAGGCTGACCGGTGCGAAGGCCGTGTCGTTGTTGTAGGGCAGTTTGCTGAGCAAACTGGGGTTCACCGCGTGCGCCAGTGTGGCGATGACCAAGTTGTAGCCATCGGGGGCACTTTTGGCCACCAAGTCGGTGCCGATCACCGTGCCCGCGCCGGGTTTGTTGTCGATGACGACCGGCTGGCCCAGTGCTTGCGACATGCCTTGACCCAAGGTGCGCGCAATCAGGTCGGTGCCGCCGCCGGGGGCAAATGGCACGACGATGCGCACGGGTTTGTCAGGAAACTCCGCGTGGGCAAGGCCGGCCAAAAGGGCCAAACCCAGTCCTATGGCGTTGGCCATGGTTCGCAGGCTGGAAGAAAAAATGGTCATGTGGTGTCTCCGTGATGGGTGGGCTCAAGTGCGGCATCTTGTGCGCCGCAGCGACGAACATGGGATGGAACCTTCAGCTTAGAGGGCTTGAGACTTTTGAGAACCCATGCATTTCCATCAGGTGGAATTAAAATGGCCCAAAACCTGTCCCTGGCTGCCCCAGTGAATTGGGTAAACCCTGATCCATCTTGCCGTGAGTTCCTTCGAAGAAAATCCAGGCCGCTCCACCATCAACCGTTCCTTGCTGCGCGGCGCCGACATCCTTCGGGCGTTCCGTCCGGGCTCAGATTTGTTGGGGAATGGCGAGATTGCAGAGCGCACAGGTTTGTCTGCATCGACGGTCAGTCGCCTCACGCAAACGATGGTGGCGGCTGGTTTGCTGCAACAAGACCGAGTCCGCCGAGCCTACCGACTGGCACCTTTGGTGCTGAGCTTGGGCCATGCGATGCGCTCAGGCTCGCAAGTGCTGGCCGTTGCAGCGCCTTTGATGCGTGCTTTGGCAGAGCGAGAGCACATCAATGTGGGCTTGGCATACCCCGATCGCGACGAGATGGTTTACCTCGAATCCATCCGCTACAACCGCCGGTTGGCGCTGCGCAGTGTGGTGTCGGGTCAGCGGGTTCCGATGGAGCTGACATCCTTGGGGCAGGCTTATTTGGCCACGGTGCCAACAGAGCGTTACCACCTGCTGGAGCCGATCTTCAAGCGACGCAATGGCAGGCACTGGAAAGAGGTCAAGCTGGCCATAGAGGCCTCAAAACTTTGCATGAATGAAAAGGGCTATTGCTGGGCCAGTTGGCAACCTGAAGTGTTGGCCTTGTCCACCGCGCTGCATTCTGCAGAGGGTGTTTGCATCATCAATGTCAGCGTATCGACGCCCGGAAAAATCGAGCCCTGGATCGAGACCTTGGCGCCCCAACTCCTCGCCTTGAAGGCAGACATCGATTTGGCGCTGGCCAAATGGCCATGAGATCGTGGTCTTACAAAATTTGAGCGCGAGGATTTGCCAAGCCGTCTGCCCGATCAGGACTGACGGCTTTGTCTTGGCGATTTGAAGCCAGAAGACCCGACCACCACCGTGGCCAGTGGCGCATACGGCGTACTTCTTCTGACTTAAGCTCTGCCCGGAATTTCCGAGAGCAGTTGCTCCACATGGGCTTTGGCTTTTTCGAGAGAAGCCATGCTGCCCGTGAGGTACATGCGGCCACTGGCACCGATCATGCTGCACTCGACCAGGGTCAGGTCGGGCGCCACTTTTTCGGCTTCGTTGGCCATGTGGGCACCGAACAGGGCCGGGGCCACTTCCATGAGCAGCATGTTCTGGCCAGGCAGCACCATGCTGGCCTGGCGCGTGCGGTTCATCAGCACGGCGTGCTGGTCGGTCACGTTTTCCAGAATGTCGCTGTACAGCAGATGTGGGCGCAGCTGATCTTCGGCCTGTGCGCCCATCCATTGCAGGATGACTTGGCCGGCTCGCTGCAGCGCTGCGCTGTCGTTGCTGTGCAACTCCAGCACGCCAAACTGCCGCTCCACCGCCAGGATGCCGGGCTCGAGTGTGGGCTCGGCTTTGAGGGCCAAGTCAATCACGCGTTGGATGGACAGGCCGGGGGCGATCTCGACCAGCAGCGCGTGGGTGCCTTGCATCGCCACGTAGCCGCGTGCGCCCAAGGGCGAACTCATCCACGAGGAGAACTGGGGCTGCAGGTCGGTGAGCGTCAGGTAAACCCGAAGCTCAGCGGCCGGCTTGGCCGGCGGTTTGGCGGGCGCTGTGGCTTTTTTGCTTGTGGCCATGCGGCCTCCTTATCTGCAACAGCCTGCGATCACTTGCCGTCGAAGGCTTTGGACACGTCAGCGTGTGGGCGTGGGATGACGTGGCAGGACACCACTTCACCGATCGCGCCTGCAGCTTCAGCACCGGCTTCTGTGGCCGCTTTGACGGCACCCACGTCGCCCGAGACGATGATGGCGACCAGGCCGCCACCGACTTCTTTTTTGCCAACGATGTTGACGTTGGCGGCTTTGACCATGGCGTCAGCGGCCGCGAAGGCAGCAACATAACCTTTGGTTTCGATCATTCCGATGGCTTGTGACATGAGAGTCTCCTTGAGGGGTTTAAAAAGAAAGGGTTGAGGGAAAGGGTGAGGGGAAAAAGTGCCGCTGCGTCAACGCATCGGTGTGGGGGTGTCGTAGTTGTCGAGCGAGGCGATGATCAAGGCATCGGCCACCACACGCGGGTGCGCTGGGGCAAACCACCAGGCGGCGGGGGCGCCGATGGTGATCATCACGCGCTCGCCAATGCCGCAACCCATGGGGTCGTAGCAGACGACCACGTCCTTGGGGTAGTCCAGTTGCACCTCCAGCAATGCACCAGCGGGCAGTTCGGGCAGGCGCTTGCTGGCCACAATACGGCCGATCACGGTTCCTGTTTTCATGGGGTAGCTCCTCGGTCAATGGTGATGCCGCGCTTGCGCAGGGCTTCTTTGCCCAAAGGGGTCAAGACCGCTTTGGGGTGGATGCGAACGGTTTTGACGCTGGCGGGCAAGGTTTTGAGCAGCTTCTCGCCGATCACGCCTTTGAGTTCAGGGACTTGCGCTTTGTGATCGTGCAGATCGCAGGTGTCGCCCTTGCATTCGCAGGCCTTGCCTTCTTTGCACGAGGGGCAGCAAGCGGCCGGGTCGATGGCGGTGGTGGCGGCCATGGCCGAGGCTCCACCGGACGCGCCAGCAGAGGCCGCCACGGCTTTCACCGCCGCTTCGTCCACACGCATGTCAAAACGCAGCAAGCCCGATTGCGCCGCTTGCAGCAGTGCGGGGCTGGCGGCCAGGCGCTTGAACAGGTCGGTCAGCGCAGCGGCTTGCGCGGCCGTGCCCACTCGCAAGGGCACCACCACGCCTGCGGGGCTGGCAGCGGCCTGAGTGGGTGCCGATGGCGCTGAAGGTGTGGCTGCAGGCTTGGACATGCCCACTTGCTTCCAGTAAGCGTCTTTGCGGGCGATCAGGCCATCGCGTATTTGGTAGACATCTGTGCCGTCGAGGGTAGCCATTTGGCCACCGGGCAGCGGCACGGACACTTTGTAGTTTTGCACCACGGTTTGGCCCAGCACGTTCATGTGCGAATCCGAAAACTTCGGGCCAGTGGGGCTGGCAAAGCGCTCTTTCAAAAACGTCAGGCAGGCTTCACGGCCATTGAGCACGCGCGAATCGGGCAGGATCCAGACCACATCGGGCGCAAAGCAGGCCACGATGGCCTCGGCGCTCACGGTCTCGTAACCGGCTTCAAAGCGGCGCATCAAAGCCGCCACGGACGCGTCAGCCGCCGGGGCTGGGCTGGGCGCAGCGCCCAAAGCTTTTCGCACCTGCGCACGGATTTGTTCGCGCAAAGCGTCTGTGCTCATGCAGCGCCTCCTGAGTCGCGGATCACGGCTTCGGCCACTGCAGCGGCGGTGCGCACGTCGGATGCGGTGCCCGACAAATACAGACGTCCGGCTGGCCCCATGAAGCGGCAGTCGATCAGTTTCACGTTGGCTGCCTTCTCGGCCTCGTTGGCCACCAGCAGCGCATAAGACGAGGTGGTCATCTCCATGATGTAGAGCGATTCGCCGGGCAAGAGCATGCTGCCCGATTTGCTGCGGTTGATCAAAAACGCGTGGTAACCGTCGACCCGGTCAATGACTTTGGAGGCCAGGATTTCGGGTTTGAGCACGCTTTTCTCGCTCACACCCATGGCATCCAGCACGGCAGCACCGGCCGACTTGACGGACGAAGAAGATTGGCCGTGGAACTCCAGATAGCCGAATTGACGCTCGACCACCAGGTTGCCGGGTTTGACGTTGTCGTGCTTCAAAGCGATGTCGGTCAGCCACTCGATGTCCATGCCGGGGGCGACTTCGATCACCATGGCAGCGTCGTTGTGGCGTGGCAAAAAGCCACGGGCCGTCGACCCCAGCATGCACATCAGTTGTGGCTGCAAGCGGTCCAGAAAAATGTAACTGCGCAAAGTGGACATGGGGGGCTTTCAGCGAAGGTGTTCGAGTTCTTCCTGCACGATGCGCAGGACGGTGGCCTGAAGTTCAGGCGTGAGGGTGGACAACTGGCCTGGGGCCCCTGGCAAAGCTGCACCCGAAGCCATGGCCCCGGCCCAGCCGCCCGGCAGCGGAAAGGCCACGCGTTTCCAATTGACCAGCAGCTCGGGGCCGACGTTGCAGTCCACCGAGCTTTTGCCCGCGTAACCCGTGCCGATGGTGAAGGTGTAAGGCAAGCCGGTGTTGGCCCCTGTGCTGTCGTGCACGGTGGAGCCGTTGACGACCACGCGGTAATAGTCGAGGGCCGCGCCCCAGTACACCGCCTGCTCGGCCGATGCCGAGTGGATGCCGGTGGTGTGGCCTGCGCCGCTGTGCTGCAGCATGAGCCGCGCCACGCCAATGCCCTGGTCAACGTCTTGCACCACCACGCAGCCCAAAATCGGCGAGAGCTTTTCCTTGAGCATCACATGGCCCGGCTGTGGGTTGGCGATGGGACAGATCAGGGCCTGGCAGTCGCGCGGCACCTGCACGCCAGCGGCCTGCGCGATCTCGAACGCGGGGCGTCCCACCACCTTGCCGTTGAACTTGCCACCAGGAAATGCATGGTTCTGGATTTTCTGCGCCTCCTCTTCGCTGCACACATGCGCACCCTGACCGGCCAGCGCTTGCTGCATGGGTCCGGCAATGCCCGCATGCAGCAAGAGCACCGAAGGAGCCTGGCAGGGGCTGCCGTGGTCAAAATTCTTGGCGGCCACAATGGTCTGCGCAGCCGCTTCGATGTCGGCACTGGCGTCCACATAAATCGGCACATTGCCCGAGCCCACGCCAATGGCGGGGTTGCCCGAGCCATAGGCCGCACGCACCATGGGCGTGCCACCGGTGGCCAAAATCACGTCGGTGCGGGCGTCACGCATCAGCGCGCCCGTGGCCTCGACCGTGGGGCGGGTCAGGATTTGCAGCGCATGGGCCGGGCCGCCGGCTTTTTCGATGGCGGCTTGCAATTCATGCGTCACGGCGGTGCAGCAGCCCAGCGCCACCGGGTGCGGCGAAATGACCAGCGCGTTGCGCGTCATCAGGCAAAGAATAGCCTTGAACATGATGGTGGCCACGGGCGAGGTGGAGTTGGACAAACCCACCACCACCCCCGCAGGGCGGCCGATCTCGACGATGCGCAGCGCGTCGTTGCGGCGCACGCCACCCAGAGCGACGTTGTCCCAGGCCGTGGGCGTGAGCGTGCAAGCGATCTGGTTCTTGGCGACCTTGTCGGCCACTTTGCCGATGCGGCTTTCGCGCACCGCCCACTCGGCATAAAACTCGGCACGCGGCAGCAAGGCCGCAGCCACTTCTTTGGCCACGCGTTTGGCCTCCTCGGGCGTCCACAGTGCCAGCGTGTCGGCGGCTTGCCGGGCACGGCCCAGCAGATCGCGGGCTTCCTGCAAGGCGGCCAGGTCGTGGTCGGCCAGCTCGATGGGGTTGCTTGAACTCATGACAGGGTGCATTCCGGGTTCAGCGGCGTTCAACGGCGCTGGGCGGCACTGGCCACGGCGTTCAGGTCCACGCTTTCGAGTGCGCTGAAAATCGCCTCCACCGCCTGCTGCTCACGCGGGCTGGCCGCTTGCATGCGGGTGGTGTCGAGCAACTGGCGCATCACCGAGGGCTGGCCGCCCGATGTTGCACCCGTGGCTGCACCGGGGTTGAGCGTAGGTACAAAACTGCCGCAGGTCATGCGCTGACCGGCGCGGTAGTGCGGCGCGTAGTCGAACACCGCGTAGTGCTGCGTGGCGCAGTTGTCCCACATGGCCAGCGAGTCTTTTTCCCAGCGGAAACGCACCATGAACTCGGGCTTTTTGACCCACTCGTAGAGCATGTTCAACACCGCCTCGGACAAGTCCATGTGCATGCCCAACAAGCGCTTGGTCCAGATCGAATTCACAAACAAAATCTTGCGGCCGTTGTAGGGGTGCGTGATCACCGCCGGGTGCGACACCGTGGGCGTGTTCTCGATCATCTTGCACTCTTGCTCACTCGCCGTGACCATCATGCCGCTCTTGGCAGAAGCACGTTTGGCAAAGCGCTCGCTGGCGTTGATGCGGCGGAAGTGCCAAGGCAAATCATGGTCGGCCTGCAGGCCTTCCAGCATTTGCTGCATGCCAGGATTGAGGGCATCGTAGGCTGCGCCTGCGTGCATCCACATGGTGTCGCCGCCCGACGGGGGCAAGTCGGTGATGCGCAAAATCGACACCATGTTGGGCTTTTTGCGGAAGGTCACGTCGGTGTGCCAGCGGTCGGTCTCAGGGGCTTCGTTGCCCTGGTTCGAGATCAGCTGGATCTGGGGGTGACCCTCGATGTGCGGGAAGAACTCGTGCTGCTCCATCTCGCCAAAATTTTGGCCCAGACGGATGTAAGACTCGGGCTTCAGAGCCTGTTTGCGGAAAAACACCACGCCGTACTGCCACAGCGCTTTTTTGATTTCTTCGTAGACGTCTTCTGATCGGGTGTTGTTCAGGTCAACGCCGCTGATCATGCCGCCAATGGTGGGCGTCATGGGATCCACTTGGATATGACGGAAGTTCATTTTTTTCTCTCCTTGGTGTGTTGTGGCCAACGGCTTCATTGCCAGTGCAACAAACGGCGTTCGATCCAGTTCATCAGCTTCATGATGAGCACCCCGATGAGCGCCAGATCAAACAGCAGCGACCACACGCCGTTGACGTTGAATGTGGATCCCAAATAAGCGAGTTGTTGTCCGAGGCCACGCTCAGAAGCAATGACCTCTGCGCCCACCACGCCCAGCAAGGCATAGATCACGCCCAAGCGCAATCCTGAGAAAAGCACCGGAACAGCGCCCGGCAATGTGACTGAAAAAAACATCTGCCGACTGCTGGCACCCAGGGTACGGGTGAGCGTCACATGGTCTTGGCTAACGCCGCGAATGCCGGCGACCGTGCTGGACAGCACGATGAAGAACGTCAGCGAAACCCCCAGCGCGATCTTGGAGCCGATGCCTAGGCCAAACCACAAAATGAACAGCGGCACCAGCGCAATGCGCGGCAGCACATTGAAGGCCGAGATGTAGGGCTCACAAAAGGCCTCGAACTTGGGCCAAGTGACAAAGGCCAAGCCCGTGATCATGGCGGCGACCGAGCCAATGACAAAAGACGCGAACACGGCCAACAGGGTGTAGCCCAGATCGCCCCACAGGCGGGCGTTGGTCAGGTTGTCCAGTGTGAACTGGATGATGCCGAGCGGGCTGCCCATGAAACTCGGGTCAACCCAACCTGTTCGGGCACCCCACTCCCATAAGCCCAGCACCACGCACAGGAACAGGGCATGCCATGACAGCGTCCGCAATGTTTCAGCCCTCATGGTGCACCCACCCTTCTTCGAGATGTTTCCAGACTTGGGTGTAGGTGTGGTGAAAGTCATCGCTGGTCTGCAGCTCACGGATAGAGCGCGGGCGCGCCAGTGGCACTTTGACATCGGCCACGATCCGCCCCGGACGCGAGGACATCACCATCACCCGGTCGGCCAGCGCAACGGCTTCAGACAGGTCGTGCGTCACAAACAGCACTGTGCGGTTGCCTTCTTGGCACAACTGCAAGAGCAGGTCTTGAAGCTGCAGCTTGGTTTGCGCGTCCAGTGCGCCGAAGGGCTCGTCCATGAGCAGCAGGGGCGACGGCATGGCAAAGGTGCGGGCCAGCGCCACGCGCTGGCGCATGCCATGTGACAGCGCCTTGGGCAGGCGGTACTCGGACCCACCGAGTCCGACCTGCTTGAGCATCAAGGCGGCCCGTTCACGGGCATCCGCAACCGGCACACCCCGAACCTTCAGGCCAAAGGCGGCGTTGTCCAGCGCATTGAGCCAGGGAAACAGGCTGTCGCGGGCCAACATGTAAGCCACGTTGTGGCTGCCCAGCGCTGGCTGTTCGCCCGCCACCAGCAGACGTTGACCTGCAGGCAAATCGACCAAGCCCGCGCACAGGTTGAGCAAGGTGGTTTTGCCACAGCCGCTGGGACCTGCGAGCGCGACAAACTCCCCCGCCTTGACGTGCAGGTCCACACCCTGCAACACCAAGTGGGTGCCGTCAAAGCTCAGGTCGATGCGCTGTGCGTCGATCATGGATGTGCCCTGGGAAACTCGCTGCCGTCGTCGTTCAGGGCAAGACTGCCGGGGCCATGTCCACTCTGGCGGGCAAGAGCTTGTTTTCGGTCATGGCATTGGCCACCGCCTGCATGGCTGGCACGGTGCCACGGGCCTTGAAGTTGCCGATGGAGTTGCGCAGGCTCACCTCAGCGATCTGGTCTGCGTTGGGCAATTGCAGGGCAAAGGTCTTGCGCAGGATCTCCAGTGTCTTGCCGAAGTTGGCTGGGTTGGACACAAAGGCATCCGACAAGTCCAGCATCCTGCGGATAGCGGCCACCGTTTGCGGATTGGCCGCTGCCCATTCGGCCTTCACCGCCATGGCACCAGCGCCTCCCCGGGTCGCCAGCATGCTCTTGGGGCCCTGCCCTTTGCGGGGGTCCACCACCAGGCGGCAGGCCTTGAGCACTTCGCACATGCCGTCGGCGGGCGGGAAGGTCATGATCAGATCGACCTGGCCGCGCGTGAGCGCAGGAAAGGCCGTGTCGGGCGCACCCACGGCCACAAAGGTCACGTCGTTCGCGGTCAGGCCCACATCGGCCAGCATGTCGATCACCTGAAATTCAGCGCCTGAGCCGCGTTGGGTCACGCCGATTTTCTTGCCTTTGAAGGACTTGACCACACCGGGGTAGCCTTCTTTTTCAGTTTCCAATTCGGTTTTTGCACCTGCGGCCATGAAAAACACCGGGTCCACGAAACCTGCAGCAATGATGCTGATGGGCGCCTTGCGGGCGACGGCGGCAACCGCCACTTCGGTCGGGCCAAAAAACACTTCGATGTCACCCGAGAGCATGGTCTGCATGCCGAGCGGCGCTCCGGGGATGGTTCGCAGTTCGCAGCGAATGCCCGCTTGCTGGCAGAAACCTTGTTCTTGGGCCACGCGCACCAACAGATTGCCGGTGCCAGGATAGTCTTGGAAGCGCACCACGGACTGCGCCATGGCGCTGGCGCCCAGGGTCAAGGCGATGGCACCCAGGGTGGTGCGTACAAAAGCAGGGGCAGAAAATTTCATGTCGTCTCCAATGTGGTTCTTTGACTTGATCACCGTCAAGCTCGGTGGCCCTGATTTAAGTCCCCCCGAATGCTGCGAATTGTTTCTGATGTGACAATTTAGGGGAAAGCACTCAAAACAAACCCATTTCATCCAGACCCACCATGCCATCGCCATCTCCGCGCACACCGACCAAAAGCCGAAGCAACAGCAAGCGCGCGCCTGTTTTCAAAGCGCTGGACGCTGATGAGCTCAAGAAGGACTGGGCGCAAAACTCAGGTCTGACAACGCGCTCGACCCAAGCGCTGCAAAGCGTGGGCGTGCTGCGCACTTGGAACGATGGCCAGGTCTTGCTCAGCCGGGGCCAACCCACCTCGGCGGCTTGGCTGGTGGTCAGTGGCCGCGTGCGCATCAGCGTGATCACCTCGGAAGGCGAGGAGCAATTGCTGCGCTGGATGTTGCCGGGAGAAATCGCAGGCTTGAGCTCGGTGTTTGCCCAAGCCACCAATCCGGCCGATATGGTCTCTCACGGTTTGACGCAGGTCTTGCACATCGAACGCGCCCGACTGATGGAGCTGATTGGGCGCGATCCGGTGGTGGCGCTGGACCTGCTGCGCATTCTGGGCCTGCGCATCAACCAACTGTTTGACACCCTGGCCGATCGGGGTATACATAGCCTGGAGCAACGCGTGTGGGCCACGCTGGAGCGCATTGCCAAATTCAACAGTGTGGCTGTACCCGATGGTGTGATGCTGCGCGTGAGCCAGTCCGACCTGGCCCAAGCAGCTTCGGCATCGCGTCAGCGCGTCAACCAGCAGTTGCGGCACTTGCAAGACCAGGGCTTGGTTCGGCTCGGTTACCGCAACATCGTTCTCCTCAAGCCCAACAATCCCTGAACTTTCGAGCCCCTCAACCTTCAGCCCCAGCGCTGCGTGAGTCTGGACCGTGCTGATGGCTGCAGATTGACCAGGCTCAAGTTCCCACCGTAGTGGCCCATCACGCGGTGGTCCATCCACGCAAACCACAGGGGCGGGCAATAGGCCACCGAGATCATGGTGGCGTAGCCTGCGGGCAGTTGCGGCGCCGTGGCGAAATGCCGCAGCGCTTGGAAGCGCCGGCTGGGGTGGGCGTGGTGGTCAGAGTGCCTTTGCAGCTGGTACAGCAAGAGGTTGCCCACCAGGTGGTTGCTGTTCCACGAGTGCTCGGGCTCGCAGCGCACGTAGCGGCCGCTGGCGTCTTGTTGTCGCAGCAAGCCGTAGTGCTCCAAATAGTTCACCACCTCCAGCATCGAGGCGGCGTACACGGCTTGCAACACCAAAAACGGCAGCACCATCCAGCCGAGCCATGCCACCAGCGCGCCAAACAAAACCAGCGTCAGGCCCCAAGCTTGTAGGTTGTGGTTTTGGGGGTGCCAAACGCTGTGCCCTTGAAGCTTCAAGCGCTCTTGTTCCAGTGTCCAAGCCGATTGCAGGCTGCCCCAGACCGAGCGTGGCAAAAAGGCCCAAAAGCCCTCGCCCATGCGAGCACTCGCCGGGTCTTCGGGTGTGGCCACGCGTTTGTGGTGGCCCCGGTTGTGCTCGACAAAAAAGTGGCCATACGCACTGGGCGCCAGGGCGATCTTGGACAGCCAGCGGTCCAGCGTTTCTTTTTTGTGGCCCAACTCGTGCGCGGTGCCAATGCCAATGCCATTGATGGCCCCCACCGTGAGCACCAAAGCGGCATAGCCCATCCAAGCCAACGGTTGGGTGACCGCGATCCAAGCACCCAAGACGGTGCCGATCCCTTGCACAGGCACATAGGCCCACACCATGGCGCGGTAAAACACATCGGCTTCGAGTTGTGCCACCGCCGATTCGGGCGGGTTGCTGAAGTCCTCGCCAAACACGCTGTCAAGCACGGGCAGCAACACATGGATGATGAGTGGGGCCAGCAGCATGCACCACCATTGCCCCGTCCAGACAAAGGCCAGCAAGGAGGCGGTGAACACCAGAGGGATGGCAGGGCTGAGCAACCACCACCAACGCTTGTCTTGCCAAGCCTCTTCGAGCGGAATGCCTGGATTGTTCACGGCTGAGGCCTGCTGAGGCGTTGAGGGCCAACAAACTCAAGGACGGTCCGCATAACTTGTCTCCCAATGTGGTGACATTGTGAAGGGTGTTTAGATCCACGAGATGTCGCCAGGGCGAGGGGTTTGCTGGGAAAAACCCTGATGCGCACAAGACACGCCGCGACACGCTGGAGCCCTTATATTGGCCACACAAAACATTTGGATGGGGGGAATGCATGGACTTTGACTACGTGATCGTGGGCGGTGGCTCGGCCGGTTGTGTGCTGGCCAGCCGCCTGAGCGAAGACCCTGCCGTGCAGGTGGCCCTGATCGAAGCCGGGCCGCCCGACACCAGCGCTTTGATCCATTGCCCAGCGGGCATTGCGCTCATGGCCCGCACCGAAATCGTCTCGCAAGGCCTGAACACCGTGCCGCAGCCCGGCTTGAATGGCCGCATTGGTTTTCAGCCGCGTGGCCGCACTTTGGGCGGCTCCAGCTCGACCAATGCGATGGCCTACATCCGTGGCCAACAGGCCGATTACGACCACTGGGCCGAGCAAGGTTGCACGGGTTGGTCCTGGGCCGAGGTCTTCCCCTACTTTCTCAAGGCCGAACACAACGAGCGCATCCACAACGAGTGGCATGCCCAAAACGGCCCTTTGAACGTGGCCGACCTGCAAAGCCCCAATGCGTTTGCCAAACGCTTTGTCGAGGCCGGCATACAAGCAGGTTTGGCGCACACCACCGACTTCAACGGCCCCACGCAAGAAGGCGTGGGCCTTTACCAGGTCACGCAAAAGGCGGGCGAGCGCTTCAGCGCGGCCAAGGCCTACCTCACGCCCAACTTGGGCAGACCCAAATTGCATGTGATGACCGGGGTGACGGTGGACCGCATCGGCTTGGTGGATGGCGTGGCGCGGCAGGTGCACACCCTGCAAGGTGGCAGGGCGCAGACCGTGACCGCCCGGCGCGAGATCATTTTGAGCGCAGGCGCTTTTCAGTCGCCCGCCATCCTCATGCGTTCGGGCATTGGGCCGGCCGCGCACTTGCAAAGCCTGGGCATCGAGGTGCTGCGCGACTTGCCCGGCGTGGGCGAAAACCTGCACGACCACCCCGATGCGGTGCTGGTGGCCGATGCGCCGGGGCACACCGATTTGATCGGCGTGTCACCCCAAGGCATGTGGCACACCTTGCAGGCGTTGTGGGCCTGGCGGCAACACCGCACCGGGCGACTGACCACCAATTTTGCAGAAGGTGGTGCGTTTTACAAAAGCCGGCCCGACGTGGCGCACCCTGACATTCAGCTGCACTTTGTGGTGGCCAAACTGGTGGACCATGGCCGCCAACTGACGCTGGGGCATGGCTACTCTTTGCATGTGTGTTTGCTGCAACCCGACAGCCGTGGCCGCGTGCAATTGGTCGACCGCGACCCGCACAGCGCACCGCTGATCGACCCCCAGTTTTTGAGCGATCCGCGTGACCTGCAGCGCTTGCGCGACGGGGTTCGTCAGGCTCAAAACATCTTGTCCCAGCCCGCCTTGGCCGCGTATGGCAAAGAGTGGGCTGAGTCTGCCGATGCGCGAACCGATGAACAACTGGATCACTGGATTCGCCAAAACGCCGACACGGTCTACCACCCGGTGGGCACCTGCCGCATGGGTCAAGGCGACATGGCGGTGGTGGATGCGCAGTTGCGCGTGCACGGCGTGCCCGGCCTGCGCGTGGTGGATGCCTCGGTCATGCCGCGCATCGTGAGCGGCAACACCAATGCGCCGACGATCATGATGGCTGAGAAGGCGGCGGATTGGATACGGGCTTCAAGGCCTTGATGTCACTTGGGTTGTGAACCCAAAGGAAAAGCGCCCGAAAGCGCTTTGTCCATGAACACCATGACTCAGATGCCGTTGCCCCGTCGGGGCGATGTGGCCAAGCGAAGCGCCTCTGAGCCCTGGCAGGTGCCTGCGGCAGCTGAGTCTGCCGCAGGCACCTG
>NZ_ALKN02000008.1 GCF_000293865.2 Limnohabitans sp. Rim28
CGCAACTGGGAGCACATCAAGGAGGTGTGGCTGAACCCGCCAAGGGAGCATGTGAGATCGCCAGAAAAAGTGGCGATAGCCGTTTAGAAAAGCGGACAACTTTGTTGACAAACACCGAGGTTGACGCTGACTTCGGCCGGGTCTATCCAGTATTCGCCACCGAAGCCCCAAGAGATCGAAAAGTCGATCACCCGAGTAGCGTCCAGGACCCATTTGTGTCCCGTGGTCATGGCGTCGATGGTGTTGTCGCCCGTAAGCCCATGGCTGCAGGGTGTGGGGTTGCCCACATTCAAGCTGGCCACCAGATTGGTGGACCGGCTGGCGGTGGTGTCTTTGTCCTCGTAGATGCTGAGGCTGTAGTACTTGAAAAAGTTGTCCTGGTCCCAGCTGGCATCGACGTAAAAGGTGCCGCTGTAAGGGGCGACCCAGTTGTAGATCACGTCTTGCTTGAAGCTGCCACCAGCTTCAGGCAGGAGGATGGGGGCGCCGTCATCGATTTCGCTGTTGGCCATGATGGTGTTGCCCTTGAGGTCGTAAATCCTCAGCAAGTAGGGATCGGCGTAGCTGGTCGAAAACAGGTCGTAGGTCGCGCCTTCGACGGCGGTGAATTTGTTTACCGAATGCAGCAATGCGAAGGAATTGAAGCCATAAACATCGGCCACTCGGTCCCAGCCTAGGCTGGGCACGCTGTGTGGTGTGAACGTCAGGCTTCGGGCCGTGGCCATCTGGCTGAAGGTCAAGTCGGGCAAATAGTCCAGCGTGGCGTAATGCATCATGTGAGTTAAATGGTATTATTTTTACTCTTATATAAATATATATTCACAACCATGCAATCCCTTGGCCACAGCATCAGGGGCTGGTTGCCATGGTTTGCATCCGCACCTCCCCGGAAGTGTCCATCCACAACACAGGCAAGTTCAGTTGCTTGAGCCATTCTGGCGTGGCTTCGGTTTGCTTGAGCATGATGGTGGTGCCCACAGCTCCCGCCAGCAGACAGCTCGGAGCGACCACGCTGACCGAGCGAAAGTGTTGCACAGGCCAACCGGTTCGTGGGTCGATGATGTGGCAGTAGCGTTGGCCTGCCAGTTCAAAAAAACGTTCGTAGTCGCCCGAAGTGGCCAAGGCTTGGCCAAAGAGCGGCAGGCTGGCCATGATGTGCTGAGCGTCGCGGGGATGCCGGATGCCAGCCGTCCAAGGTTGACCATCGGTCTTGGTGCCCACCGAAGAGATGTCGCCCCCCAGATTGACCAGCGCGTGCTGCACCCCGTTTTGGCGCAAGACCAAGGCAGCACGGTCTGCGGCGTACTCCTTGCCCAAGCCACCCAAATCGATCTGCATGCCTGCCCGGGGCAAAAACAACTGTGCCCCTTCGCGCTGCACCTGCGCCCACCCCACCAGTGGACGAATGCCTTCGATTTGCGCGGGCGTAGGGCATTGGGCTTTTTGAAAATTCCAGATTTGCCGGTAAACGCCGGAGGTGATGTCAAACAAGCCGTCGCTTTGCGCGTGCATGCGGTCGGCAAAGTCGATCAGGCTGTGGGTTTCGGGGTCAAGCTCAAGGGGGTGCTGGCCTGCCGCTTGGTTGATTTGACTGACGATGCTCTGGGGCTGGTAACGGGAAAACTTGGTCTCGATGCGCTTGATTTCAGCCACCGCTGTTTGGGCTTGCTCTTGCGCCCAGTGCACATCTTGTCCTGGCTGCAAGCCCACAGTGATCTCGCAAGCGCAAGCCATGGCCCTGAACTCAAAACGATGGACCCGGGCCATGCTCATCGGCCAAATTTATGGGTCAGTCCCAGCTGGACAAATTGCGCCTTGAAGTCATCAAGCCCCTCCACGTTGGGGCCATGCAAGGACCAAGCGTTGCGTTGTCTGTAGCGCTCGTATTTGATGTCCACAGAGGTGTTGGACGTGATCTTTTTCTCCAACTTCAGCCCCAATGTCAGGGCACCAAAAGCGGCCAACCGTTGGTCAAAACTGATGTGGCTTTGCCCCAAGACAAAATTGTTGGGAATGAACGGCACGTCAGGCCGATTGGGGTCGGGGGCGCTGAAGAAAGAGGCGGTTGATTGCGAGTAAATGCGTGCGCTGGGTGTGAGCGTCCACTGCGGCGTCAAAACCTGCGCCAAGTCCAATCCCAGCGTGGCCGATCGGATGCCAAAGCTGTCCTCCATGACCCTGGCTTGCCAACGTGCTGTGGTTTGGGTCTGGGGTCTGTGGTGGTTCCACCGTAAGCTGAGGGCATCGGTGCGCCTGTGGTCAGGGCGAGCATCCAGCAGTTTGTAGGGATCATTGAAGTACCCTTGGCCACTGGAATGTACCCACTGGACCTGGACCAAGTCTCGTGGCGTCACCACTTGGGTCAGGCCCAACAACAGTTCAGTGACCGTTTTCTTTTCATCAACCACCAGGCGCGTGACCGGGTTGATGGTGTCATGGGTGCGCGCAGCGCCCAAGTCCAAGGTGGTGTTGTTGTCAGGGGTGCTGCGCGAGTACATGAACACATGGCTGCGTGACAGGTAATCCACCTCTTTGGAGCCACTTTGCCCCAACATGATGCGCTGGTTGCGCCAATAGTGCGAGGCTTTGATGTCCTGCGCTCGGCGCTCATCGCGCACCGGGGCAAACGAGCGACGGGCGGTGTAATAGGCGGGCGATGCACCTGAGATGGTGTCCACCACGGTGCCCGCCTCCAAAGCCCAAGCGGCCCCAATGGGCAAAACCCAATGGCTCGATTGCGCCTTGACCCCAATGCGGCTGGCCTGGTCTTGGCGGTCTTGGTAGTCCATGGTCTTGAGACTGACCTGTGCCCGCTCGGGTTGCGCGACGGCCGACGCCGCAGTGGGCATGCCCAGCATCACCACAGCAGCAGCGGCCATCGCCAGTTGCTGGGTCTGCATCAGTTGCACCCACAGCCACCGCCGCCAATGCTCCAGCCACCGCTGGAGCCCTCGCGGCTGAAATAGATGTGTTCGCTGTACCGGGTCTCAAGGCGGTCAGCGTCCAGCGCCATCTCGGGCTTGGCCAAATCTTGTTTGTCCCAAGCCTGGACTTTGGGTGCACCGCAACCGACCAAGCCCCCGGCAAGGCCAAGGGTCAAAAGGAGAGTCCAGCGCATTGAGCAGGGCATGGCGTCATCAAAGGGCAAAGTGAAAACCGTTTTCAACCAAGCCCACCAAGCCAATTCTGTCTTGATTCAGGCCCGTTTCAGCCGCCAAAACACCCAAGCCAGCGATGCTGATCTCACCCTCAGCCAGCATGGCCACATAAGGCTGGGCCTGGCCTGCGGTTGGCATTTGGCCCACCACGTTGTTGAAGAGCAAATCGACAACGCTCGCAGGGTCATTGGCTTGACCGCCCAGCCTGACGTCGATGGCCAGCTTCATCAACTGGTCGTAGCTGTAATTGAGCCCTTCAAAATAAGTCAATCCGATGGCTGCAAAGTGCAAATTCTTGACCGCATCGGGCCCAAAAACCGCACCCAAAATTTTGGCAACCCGAGCCGGATTGCCGTTGGGCTGCATGTCAAGTGCCACACCCGCATCGGCAAAATTCAAACGCTCGACAGCCTGCAATTCGACCGAACCGGACTCACCGTTTTTGGCTTGCGCATTCCAGTTTACGCCGCCAACAGCGCGTTGAATGCTCCAGTCGCCGCTGCGTCCTGGCAAAACGACGGTGTCTTGCCCGCTGTTGCCCAAAATGATGTCGTTGCCGCCCATGCTCCAGATGATGTTGCCCAGATCGTTGCCCACGATGTAATCGTCAAACGGGGTCGACTTCACGTTTTCAATCCAGGTGCCGGGGGCGATGCTGAGATTGCCGAAATGCGCCATGCCTTGCGCATTCATGGCCACCGAGCTGACTTTGCCGGGCCGCATGTCAATGTGGCCCGAAACCCTGCTGCCAGAAATGTCAAGAACATCGATACCGCCGTCGTCCACGATCACCACGCTGGCGCTGCTGGTGCCGTCAGTGATGGCATAGGTGCTGCTGGACACGGCAAATGCCTTGCCACCGTACAAATAACGCAGGGCCTGCAGATCAAACAAACCATACCAAGTGGGCCATGCGTTGTTGGAGTTTTGCGTTGCCGAGACATCGAGCATCAAGGTGTGCGCAAATGTGGCAAAACCATCTAGCAAAACGGTTTGCCCCGATGTGTCTGCCTCACGCAAGGGATGCTGCAAGCCCAGCGCATGGGCCAACTCGTGCAGCAGCACGTAATAGCCCTCTTGGCCAGGCTGCATCAGTGCGGTCGTCTCCAAGTCGAGCCATACATCACCAGCTTTGGCGTCATTGCGGTGCTGATCTGGCAAAAACGAATAGCCGCGCGTGTTGGCTTGCTGGTTGATGCCAAAGCGAATCGTACCTGCGTCGCCCGGCACCTCTTGGAAGGTGATGCCTGTCTGTTGCTGCAGGCTCGACAAAATGGCGCGGGTGGTGTCTTGCAGGGCCGGACTGAAAGCCTGAAAACCGCTGCCGCCCTCGGCGCCCGTGGCTGGGGCTTTGTCCAAAAAGCTGTAAGTGATGGTGGTGGCGTGGCCCATGTCACCCATCTGTAAGCCTTGGGCCCCGCGCACCAAAATGTCCTGACCTCCTCGGCTGAGGTCAATCAGGTCAGAAATTCGATAGTCGACATTGGTCCACTGACCATTGCCCAGGTTTTGGTTGATCTGTATGGTTTCGACATTGCGAAGCTCCATCACCAACCCTGGCTGATTGCTCAGGTGCGCGCGCACCAATTTTCCGTCGGCTGAGGTTTGAAAGACCACCGATCCCTGATTGCTATTGTGTTGAAGACCAATTGTGACGAAGTCACTGCCACCGCGCCCATCAATCTGAATCAGTCCGTTGTGCCCGCGCCAAGGGCCAATCCAAAAGCGGTCATCCAGCGCTGATCCTAGGCCTGTATCTCCATCGCGCTTGAAACCATGGACATTGTGTATGTTGATGAGGGTGTCGAGGCCGCCAAAGCCGTCCAAGGCATAGCCCTCGCCCATGTCGACCAAAATGGGGTTGTTAGATGACCAGTAAAACGCGGTGGCTTGGCCATGACGCCCGCTCGGGTCGGCAATCAGGGTGTCGTTGCCAGGGCCACCCTCGCCAGTAGCCCATTCGAGCAAGGTGATGTGGTCGTCACCCCCCTCACCGCGGTAACGGTCACGCCCTTGAACAACCACCTTGTCTGGGCCTTCAGTGCCTTTGATGTCTTGCATGTGTTGGATTCCTGGAATTTGCTTTGTTCAGGTCAATAGCCGATCACAGGTAACCAATTTTGTGGTTTTTAAAATTGGCCAAGTTGGGCAAGACGGTGAGCAACTGGGCGGGTGACAACCCCATCCACAGCAGCGTGTCTGCAATGAACTGGTCAGACGAGAACTGCGGTAACCACTGACCTCTTTTGGGGTCGTACAAAGAGGCGTCATCGGGCCCGCCCGTTTGCAAAGTGGGGAAGTCGTCGCCATAAATTCGGCCGCCTTTGACGGGGCCGCCCATGACGTACCAATGGTTGCCCCAGGCATGGTCAGAGCCCGCGCCAGCTGCAGGGTCCAGTGTTCGACCAAATTCACTCAAAACAATGGTGACCACTTCATCTTGCATGCCCAGTGAGCGCATGGATTGGTCAAAGCCCACCAAGCTGCTGGTGACATCGTTGAACAGGGTCTCAAGCCCCGGGTTACCGGGGTCTGTTGAAACTTGGCCTGTGTGCGTGTCATAGCCACCGTCTTGCACCAGATAGACTTGACGACGTGCGCCCGCTCTTTTGCTGTAAGCGATGTGCTTGGCCGCAAAGCGCAGGTCTTTGCCGATCTGCATATTCGGAAACATGCCTGTTGGCTCTGCAACGCTTTGTTGGCCATTGGCAAACTCTAGGCTGTCTAAGTAAGCCACCCGCATGCTGCGTGAGAACTCGGCTTCAAACGCATTGCCAGACTGCATGCGGCTGAGCCACTCCAACCGCTTTTGGGTCAGGTCATTGGTGTTTTGCAAATTGGCCCGCCCCCAATTCGATGATCCATTGCTGTTGGCCAAGCTGATGGGTGTGTGGTTGCCCAGCACTGCCGTGTAGTCTCTGGCCAATGCGATCAGGGGTTGTTTGTTTCTCATGGATTGGGGCATGGCATCCATGGCTCGGCCGCCCCAGCCACTCAGGTCTTCATCGCCCATCCAACCCTGAATCCACTGTTCTTGCTCCGTATGCGACCCCAAAAATGGGGGCAACTTGGCGGTCCTGTCGCGCAGTTGCGTCAATGTGGTGGGTTGAATCAATGCCCCCACATTGGCCACGATGGCCATGCGCTGTTGTTCGAACAAAGTGCTCAGGCCGCGACTGGCGCCAGACAGGCCAAATTTGTGGCCGATGTGTGTGCCTGACAAAGGTACCAAGCTGTCTTTGGGCAGCGCCAATGAAGGCCTTGCCTTGGCATAGTCGTTGTAGGCGCCATCCATGGGCACCAACAGGTTGTTGCCGTCGTGTCCACCCGACAAGAACACCACCACCAAGGCTTTGTAGTCGGCAGCCTGAACATCGGCAACATGGGCCAACGAGGCCCCCAGACCAGCCAACGAAACAGCGCCCGCGTGCTTTAAGAAGTTTCGGCGATCCAGTGTCATTTGCTCACTCCGAACGAAGGGGTCAACATGGCCATTTCCAGCATGGCTCCAGTCAGCTTCATCATGTTGTTGTCGTGCCAAAAGTTTTTATGTGCTTCGACCAGACCTTGCGCGACAGCGGCGGGCATTGCGCCCCTGAAAAAGCGTTCGCCTATCAGGGCCACCAAATGCTCATTCGATTTGCGAGCAGCCGATTCGAAAACAGAGGCGTCACAACCTGCGTCCGACAACAAGTTGCTGTTTGACATGATGTTGTGGTACTGGCTCATGCGGCGGCTGAATTCGGTGGAGTTGAGCATCTTTTGCTCGGGCGCCAATAACTTGCTGCCTGGAGCGCGGTGGTTGGGTGGGTAGAAATTGAACACCGAATAAGCGTTGAAGGGTTGCTGCGAGTAGGCCATCCAGACCTGTGCTGGATCCCAGTCTGACTTGATGGCCAAGCGGCAGCCCAAACCGCGTACCAAGCCGGTGTGCAAAAGGTGTGGCTCTTTGATGCGGCCAAACCCTTTGATGGTTTTGAGGGGGTCATCGCCAGCACGCGCTTCGGGGTCGGTCAAGATGGCCTGAATGACTTGCCCCAAGTGGCCCTGTGTCTTGGCAAAAACACTGGCAACCCTTTGCAAATAGGCTGGCGATGGGTCGCTGGTGGTCATGCCTTGAATCAGGCGCAAAGAAACAAAGGGCGCGGTGTTCGGGTGGCTGATCAAGATGTCCACCAGACTGTCCAGATCTTTAACAGCGTCTTGTCCGCCCGGTATGGCTTTCCCCAACACCAGCTTGGGGCCTGTGTCGTGGTCATTTGCCCAGTGCGCCACCATGGGCTTGCCGTAATTGAAGTGGTTGGATGTTTCTCGCTTTTGATCGGGATCTGCAAAGTTCCAACCCGTCAAAGCGCGAGTGGCTTCGATCACGTCTTTTTGGCCATAGGTTTCCAGCATCTTGCCTTGCGCGTCTCGTTTGGGCGTGCCGTCCATGTTCAGTTGCACCAAACCCACTGAGAAAAGCTGCATCAACTCTCGGCCATAGTTTTCATTCAGGCTCATGCGCCTGTTTTGAGAGTTGTCCAAGTAAAAACCCATGGCCGGACTGCGTGTGACGGCCTTGAGCAAATCGCCATATTGTCCGAACGCATGCGTTTGCAGCATGTTGAAATATTCAGACGCCCCATAGGGCTGAATTTTTCGGGTCGAGACCACCAAAAAATTGGACAAGACCCAAGTGGTGCGCAAGCGCAGCTGGTCTTCGCCGCCAACGAAATGGTTGTGGAGTTGCGTTTCAGAATGCTTGGAAGCACGCCTGTGGGCCACCATGTCTTGCAGCTCGTAGTTGGCCAAGTCATTGGGTGTGCGAATGAGGGAGGGTGCCATTTTTTGCTGACGGTCTATCCAGCTCTCAAGACCTTGGGCCCGAACTTGACTGACAGCTGTGGGCGATGGGCCCATAGATGCGTGTTCAAGGAACCTTGAAACCGCGTAATGCGAGGCTTTTGAATCGGCACCTCCGACCCCCCCGACTTGACCTGCCAGTTGGGCATAAACGGGCTCTTGGTCTCCTGAGCAACCAACCAAGCTGCCCACAACGACAAACCCGATAGCAGACAGCCATCGTCGAGCCACTTTTGCGCGTGTTTTCATGATTTATTCGGGATAAAAATGACAAAAATCACTGAATCATTAATGACATTGTTATAACATGCATATATGTTTTTTTGATGTTTTGTGCGACTCGCCGATCCAATTTCCGTCCTTAATAAACCTGCCATGCGCCACACACACTTTGTTAAGAATCGCAGACATTTTTTGGCTGTCTTGCCGGTTCTTTGGGCGCAGCCTTTGGTGTGTGCTCAAAACACCGTGGTGGTTGCCGCCCCCCCACTTTCACCCGCTTGGGTTTTGCCCCTTTGGACTGCGCAAGGCAGCGCGTCGAAAGAGCTGAGTTCAAGTGATTTGTTGGGGCAATGGTTGTATTTGGACTTTTGGGCCTCGTGGTGCGGACCCTGTAAGCAATCGTTTCCGTGGATGGGCCAATTGCAGCAACATATGCGCGACGTCAAATTTCAAGTCGTGGCCGTGGGCTTGGACAAACAAGCGGCGACCATGGAGCGTTTTTTGAAGCAATTCCCAAGGCATGTGCAGGTGGTGTGGGACCCATTGGCCGAAACCGCCAAACGCTTTGACGTGCAAGCCATGCCCAGCAGTTACCTGATCAACCCGGCGGGGCAGGTGGTTTGGCGTCACCGGGGCTTTCATCTGGCAGACAGTGCTGCTTTGTTGGGCATTATTCGCCAGCGCGTGCTGGGTTGAGCCAGACTTTTCAGGGACTTAAAGATAGCCCGTGCCATCGGCATCAGGCCGCTGGCGAGACATACTCGAGCGGAACTGCTGGCGTGCCCATTAGCCCGATTTGGGTCAGGTTCAAACTGGTCTGCGCTGCCAACATGGCCAAAGATACAGGGGTGTGCTGGCCTGATTCGATCAAAGCCACAAATTCTTGCTGCACCGTCGCTGTGGGCAGCACCCCCACAACATTCTGGTACAGCGTGCGAACCACCTCTGCGGGGTTGGTCACTTGGTCTCCCAAGCGAACATTCAGAGCCAGAGCCATCAACTCGGTGGCTGTGAAGTTCAGTTGATCCAGATAGTGCAAGCCAATGCCTACATAGACCTTGTCGCGGATGGCTCCCGCACCAAATACAGCCCCCAAAATTTGCAGGACTTCACCCGCATGGCCTTTCATGTCCAAGGCCAGTGACATGTCTGAAAAATGGATTCTTTCAATTTGAACCAAGCGGTCCGTGCCATTGGAGCCCTTGTTGTCACGGACATCGGCACCCGCCGTGCTCAATGTCACGGTGTAGTCTTGGCGGGCACCCTTGTAGGTGACCGTGTCCAAACCCCAATTTCCCACCAGCTGCTCGCTGCCCAAGCCATCCGTGAAGTTTTGGTTTTGGTACAAAAGAACGGTTTTATCGGGGAACTGAACCGCCTCGACATTGAGTAAGGTGACTTTGTCAGCGCTAGAAGCACCCGAGATGGTGTCCATGTAAACAATGCCCGGGTAGGCATTGATCTCAAAGTTGCTGGACGCCCACTCGACAACCAGGGTGTCGTACCCGCCCCGACCATCGACCGTATCGGACCCGCCCAAAGGGTAAATCCACTCGTCTGTGTCCGTGCCTAGGATAACTTCACTGCCGGTGTTTTTTTTGCCGTCAATTCGGTGGGGTGTCATATTGCCTTTCTCAAACCATCAAAATCTACAAATGAATAGGATTTGATGGCGTTGTGACTATCATACAAAAATGATATTGCACTGAAGAGGCAAACCTGTTACCAAAACCATGTCGGTGTCATTTTTCAGATTGGCCGCCTAACTCAGCAGATCTCCTTGGGTTGAATACGCAGCAGCACAAAGCCAAAGCAATGGATGCGTCACTTAAAATCAACGATTCAATGACAACGTTTTATTTTTCATTTTTCCGCTATAGACGCACCATGTTCAAAATAAAACCGCTTGTTTTTTGTTTGACCTTGTTGCTTGCAGCTTGTGGCGGTAGCTCAGGTTTTGCGCCTTTCATTTCGGCGGCCAAGCCTGAGTTTTTGCAATACGGTCGCACCGCCACCATTTTGTTGGGTGGGCGGCATTTGCGCTCTTTTTTGGTGGTGGAGTCGCCCGGTTGCGCTAATCCGGTGTTTTCGCAGCGCAGCACCACAGAGCTGTTGGTGCTCAATTGCATGGTGAATGGGGTGGGTGATTTGCCTTTGTCGGTCAAGGACCCCGAAGGCAAGCTGGTGTTTGCCACCACTTTGACGGTGCCCAAACCGCAGGTGAACTTGGTGACCAGTGCGGGCAACATGCTTTTGGAACTGGACCCGGCCAAGGCTCCGGTTTCTGTGAACAATTTCTTGAGCTATGTGCGCCAGGGCTTTTACACCAACACCTTGTTTCACCGGGTGATTTCCGGCTTTGTGGTGCAGGGCGGTGGTTACAACACGGGCTTGGTCAAAAAGCCGGGGCAGGCAGCGCCGATTGCACTGGAAAGCCAAAACGGTTTGTCCAACCTGCGTGGCACTTTGGCCATGGCCCGCACCAATGAGCCGAATTCGGCCACGTCTGAGTTTTATGTGAACTTGGTTGACAACTTGTTTCTAGACTACAGGGACAGCGCCAACCCGGGTTATGCGGTGTTTGGCACGGTGGTTCAGGGCATGGGGGTGGTGGATGCCATCGCGTCCCAGCCCACCGGCACTGTGAATGGGGTTCCCAATGTGCCGCTGTCCGAGGTCACCATCACGTCGGCTGTGCAGGTGCGCTAAGAGGCTGATGCCGCCATCAAGGCGGCTGATGGTGTAAGAGCCTTGGCTCAAGAATGTGCGTTTGGTGCCGATATCTCAGAACACCAATCATTTCTTGCCATGCAGCTTATTTACAAATCACCCGAAAAGTTCGAGATACCCGAACGGCACAGGTATGTCTTTGACGGTATGGACGTGGGCGACAGTTTGTTTTTTGACGACTTCAAGCTCGCCGAGAACGCCCGGGTGGCGGCCATCCAGTTCGCCAAAAGGCGAAATCCCGATTGGAAGTTCGGGATTCGCAAGATGAACAACGGTTGGCGGATTTTCAGGATGGTTTAACGGCCAGAGCAGCTGTTGATGTTGCAAGGGCAGTCGTAGATGTCACCTACGATGGTGGTGAGGAAAGGCGAGTTGCTCAGGAGGGTGCCTTCACGCAGCATGATGTCGGTCTGCCCACCCATGTTGACGTTGGCGGGTATGCCAGTTTCGGAGTGGTGCACGATGGTGACCCATTTACCACCCATGAGAAATGCGCGGTTTTTGAACAGGTTGAGGGCCGAGCTGAAGTCGCTGTTGGTGCGCACACGGTAGCGCTGGATGAGCGAGCAACTGTTGACGGTGGCGTAAACCTGCGAGCCAACAATGATGGATTTGGATTGCGGGGTCTCTTGGTACAGCACGTCGGGCTGAGAGATGGTGGTGTCTTTGTTGATGTCTTTGGCGACACTCGGTGCAACGCGCAGGTCAATGCTGGCGCAGGCGGTCAGAAAAAGGGCGGTCGTCAGAGCGATCAGGGTCGAGATTTTCATGGGATGGGCCTTCGGGTGCAGTGATGGGTGACGAACTGCGATGGTGGCAATTCATTGTTTTTATTATCACTTTGCCCTTTGGGCCCTGTCCACGCCTGCCTGTGTAACAACCGTAACTTGTTATCTTAGGTGTGCAATAAAACGCGCTTTTGCAGGATCAATACACCCAAAGCATGTTGTGACCCGCCATGCCAGCGGTGGCGGTGCCGACAATCAGAATCTCTGGCAAATCGTTGCCGGTGTGCAGGTAGCAGCCATCGCCCAATGGCACCCAGCCGATGGATTCGGCTTCGATTTCGGCCAGTTCGCGCCAAAATTCAGCTTCGATGTCGGCAGTAGGGTTAGGGCCAGAAATGTTGGGCATGGGCTTGGGTGGGTCAGGCGGGATGGTGGGCAGTGCGAGTCGATGCTGGAAATGTCAAAGTTGGCATTGTAGTGAGTGAGGCAAGGACTCAAGTTTGGGCACTTGGGGACGATTCTTGACAGACTGAGTGCCGACGTGTTGTGCAGCACTCTTAACCTGAGATTTCTCAACGATGTTGCGCCTTTGGATATCTGCAGTGGGTGTGTTGCTGTTGTCAGGCTGTGCAAGTTTTTTGCACAGTGATGTGCAGCATGTGCAGGTCACGGCCAAGTGCAAAGACCGCGTTGTGCCCGCCGCATGTGTGGCGCAAAATGCCAAGGGGGTCTGGCATTTTCAGGCGCCCAGTACCATTGAGGTGCGCAAGGACATGACGTCTTTGCAAATTGCCTGCAGATCACTTTTTTTCCCTGAAATCACGGCCACGGTGCCTTCGCGACTGAATTTGTCGATGGCGGGAAATTTGTTGGTGGGCGGTGTGGTGGGTGCCGGGGTGGATGTTTACCGTGGCACTGGTTTTGCGTATGCCTCCGATGTGCGCATTGCATATTCGGCGTGCCAGTGAGCGTTTCCTCAAAGGGCAGGACATGAAAAATCTCAGAGTTTGGTGCGTTTTGGCTTTGTTGCCGGTGTTGGCGGCTTGTGGCGGGGGAGGCTCGGGCTGCAACTTGCTGGGGGGAGCGCTGTGCGACTCGTCCACCCCGGTGGTCAACCAAGCGCCGGTGGCGGTGGCGGGCGCCAACCAAAGTGTGTTGCTGGGGGCAGGTTCCGTGAAGCTCAATGGCAGTGGCAGCACCGACGCCAATGGCGATGCGCTGACTTATGAGTGGGCCATGGATTCCAGGCCTCCTCGAAGTGCCGCTGATTTGAGCCAGGCGACCTCGGTCGAGCCGACGTTCACGCCCGATCTTCCGGGAGAGTATCGCTTTTCTTTGGTGGTCTCGGACACCAAGCTGCGCAGTGCCAGGTCTTTGGTGACGGTCACCGTGTCGGAAGTGAATGCGCCCCCCGTGGCCAATGCCGGGGTGGACCAGAGCGTGTTGGTCAATGCCGTGGTGTCGCTGGACGGTCGTGACAGCTCAGACGCCAACCGCGATAACGTGTTGACCTTCACATGGTCTTTGGTGCGGCCCGATGGCACGTCGGCGGTCTTGACCGGTGTGCGCCCCACCTTCACGGCTGCCCTGACGGGCACTTACACTGCGAGCCTGACGGTGCGCGATGAGGTCTCGTCCAGTGCACCCGATGCGGTGCGCGTGGTGGTCTCGGCCGTCAATGCGCCCCCTGTGGCGGTGATCACGGCGCCTTCCAGCGTGGTGATGGGCACGCGAGTGCAGCTCAGCGCTGCGAGCAGCACCGACAGCAACCGCGATACCTTGAATTACAAGTGGGCATTGCTGGACAAACCCAGAAAGGCCACGGGTGCTTTGGCCGACAGTGCGGCCGTTTTGTCGAGCGCGACCTTGGTCAACCCCTTGTTCACCGCCGATGTGGCAGGGTTCTATGTGTTGAGCCTGGTGGTCAACGATGGCCAGGTCAACAGCGAGCCGGTGACGGTGTTGGTGACGGCCTCATCCCAGAACTTGCCGCCTGTGGCCAACGCAGGCCCTGAGCAAGTGGTGGTGGTGGGTGCGCCGGTGACCCTGAGTGGCAGTGCCAGCACCGACCCCAATGAGGACACCTTGACTTACCAATGGTCCCTGACCACCCGCCCCAATTTGTCGGCTGCGGCATTGACCAACCCGAACACCGTGGGGCCGACCTTCACGCCGGACTTGGCGGGCTTTTATGTGGCGACTTTGACCGTGAACGACAGCAAGGGCGGCACCCATGTGTCGCGGGTGTTGATCAAAGCGGAGTGAGTTTGATAATTTCATATAGGAACGAGTTATACTCGCTTCCTATATGAACTTTCAGATCCGCGTTCCTCTTGACACAACGGCCGAGCAACATGCTCGGCTGGGTGCTTTACGGGTGGTGTTTGCGCAGGTTTGCAACGAACTGGCGCCCCATGTGCAGCAGTCCCGGGTGTGGAACCGGGTGGCTTTGCACCATTTGCATTACCGCGCTTTGCGGGCGCAGTTTCCGGCTTTGGGCTCGCAGATGGTGTGCAACGCCATTTATGCGGTGTCCAAAATGGCCCGCTTGATTTACCAACACCCCCAAAGTCCTTTCAATCCGGCCCTCAAACCAGGCGCTGCTTTGCCGCTTTTGCGCTTTGCCGACAGTTGCCCGGTGTACTTTGACCGCCACACCTTGAGCATCAAGCCGGGGCAGTTGTCGCTCTTCACCATGGACGGGCGCATGCGCTTTGATTTGACCTTGAGCACCGACAAGCTAGCGATTTTTGCCCAAGCCAAGTTGCGCGAGATTGTGCTCAATGAACGGGCAGACAAGGTCTTTGAGTTGTCGTTTTATCTGGATTCGGCCGACGTGGCGGATCTGCCCGAGGGCGATGCGCCCGCTGTGCCAAGCCTGGAGGGTGCAGTGCCTTCCCGCTTGATTCCCGAATATGTTTCTGTTGAGGTGACGCCATGAAGTCTGGTTCTGCGGTATCCGAATTGCGCATGGCGCTGTGGGAGAACAAGCCGGCTTGGCGCCAAGCGGTGTTGATGAGCTGGGTGATTGGTTTGTTGGGCTTCACCCCCACGGTGTACATGCTGCAGGTTTACGAGCGGGTGGTGAACAGCCGCGATGTGATGACGCTCTTGATGTTGACCGTGGTCACCTTGGGGGCCTATGCGGTGATGGAGCTGATCGAGAAGCTCCGTTCACGTTTGTTGTGGGGGGCTGGCATCGAATTTGAGTTGCGCATGGCCGACCGTGTGTACAACGCGATGTTTGACGGTTTGCTGAAAAAGCAAATGGGCGGCGCCATGTCGGTGCAGAACGACTTTAAAACGGTGCGCGATTTTTTCAACAACCCGGCTTTGGGGGCGATGTTTGAGTTGCCCATTGCGCTGGTGTCGTTGGTGTTGATTTTTGCCATCAGCCCGGTCTTGGGTTGGGCCGCTTTGGTGGGGGCAGCAGCGCAGACTTTGGTGACTTGGCTGATTCAGCGCACGTCGCGCGAGCCTTTGCAAGAGGCGCAGCGCCGATCGCAAGAGGCACAGACTTATGCCGAGGCTTCGCTGCGCAATGCGCAGGTGATGGAGTCGATGGGCATGCTGGACGCGGTGATGGGCCAGTGGCAGAAAAAGCAGCGGGCATTTTTGGCGTTCCAAGCCAAGGCCTCCGAGTCAGCGGGCGGCTTGAACGCGGTGTCCAAGTTGTTGCAGCAGTTGATGGGTTCGGTATTGTTGGGTCTGAGCGCTTGGCTGTTGTTGTTCAATGCCCTGAATGGCGGCGCAGCCATGATGATCATCAGCTCGGTCTTGGGGGGGCGCTTGTTGGCGCCACTGACTCAGATTGCGCAGCAGTGGAGCGCGGTGGCCACGGTGACGGGGGCTTGGGTGCGTTTGTCCAGCTTGCTGCAAAACGTGCCAGCGCGTGAAAAGAACATGGCTTTGCCCGCGCCCAAGGGCGAGTTGACGGTGGAGGGCTTGGTGGCGGCAGCGCCTGGCCAAGCGCAGGCGATTTTGCGCGGATTGCAGTTTGGCTTGCCCGCAGGGCAGGTGCTGGCGGTGGTGGGGCCTTCGGCTTCGGGCAAGACCTCGCTGGCCAAGTTGTTGTTGGGCATTTGGCAGCCGCAGGCGGGCAAAGTGCGCTTGGATGGCGTGGATGTGCACACTTGGGACAAGGCCGAGTTGGGCCCGCACCTGGGCTATTTGCCGCAAGGGGTCGAGTTGCTGGAGGGCACGCTGGCCGAAAACATTGCCCGCTTTGGCGATTTGGACAGGCCCCGCATTGAACAAGCCGCGGCTTTGGTGGGCTTGCATGAGTTCATCTTGGCTTTGCCCAAAGGCTATGAAACGCCCGTGGGGCGTGATGGCGGTTTGCTGTCGGGCGGCCAACGTCAGCGTGTGGCCTTGGCCCGAGCTTTGTATGGCGATCCTGTTTTTGTGGTGCTGGACGAACCCAATTCGAGCCTGGACGAGGCAGGCGATGTGGCCTTGACGCAGGCGATTGCCACGATGAAGTCGCGTGGTACGACGTTTGTGATCAACACGCACCGCACCAGTGTGTTGTCGGTGTCTGACCGGGTGTTGGTGCTCAAGGATGGGACGCAGCAGTTGTATGGCCCGACTGCTGAGGTTTTGCAAAAGCTGATGCCTGCTGCGGCGTCTGTGTCGGCCCAGGCTGCGTGAGGTTCGATATGAAAAACAACAACATGGTGATCCGCGATCCTTTGTCCACGGTGATGTGGACTTTCAAGCGCGAATTTTTGACGGTGGCGGTGTTCAGCATGGTGGTCAACTTGCTGATGCTCACCCCCACCTTGTACATGCTGCAGGTGTTTGACCGGGTCATGATCAGCCAGAGTCAATTGACTTTGCTGATGGTTTCGCTGTTGACGGTGTTTTTGTTTGCCATGATGGCTTTTGCGGAATGGGCGCGTTCCATCTTGCTGGTGCGCACCGGCGTCAAATTGGACCAGGCCTTGAGCCAGAAGGTGTTCCGCTCGAGTTTTCTGTCTTACCTGAACCCGTCAGAGTCTGATCCGGCCAAGGCCTTTGGTTACTTGATCAGTTTGCGCCAGTTCATGACGGGCAATGGCGTGTTTGCCTTGTTTGACAGCCCGTGGGTGCCGATTTACATCGGGGTTTTGTTCTTGCTGCACCCTGTGCTGGGTGCTGTGGCGATTGTGTTTGCCCTGGTTCAGACCTCGATCGCTTGGTATGGGCACAGTCTGGGCAAACAGATTCAGGCAGATTCTGCGCAGTCGCAGGCCGACGCGCAGAAGTTCATGCAGTCCAAGTTGCGCAACATCGAGGTGTTGTCGTCGATGGGCATGTTGGCCGGTTTGTTCGCCCGCTGGCAAAAGCTGCAGCACAAGGCTTTGTTGCAGGGCGGTTCGGCCCAACAACGTTTGGGCGCTGTGACGGCGGTCAGCAAGTTTGCGCGTTACTCGCAGCAGTCGCTCAATTTGGGTGTGGGGGGGTGGTTGGTGATTGTGGGAGAGATCAGCCCAGGCGCCATGATCGCGGCGAACGTGTTGACAACCCGTGCCTTGGCGCCGATCGATTTGCTGGTGATGTCTTGGCCAGGTTTTTTGACGAGCAAGACCGCCTATGAGCGCTTGAAGGAGTTGATGGGTTTCCAGCACAAGGGGCGCGAGAAAACTTTGACCGAGGTGCCTTTGGGGCAACTCAAGGTGGAAGGCTTGACGGTGCGTGTGCCGGGCCGAGACAAGCCGGTGTTGAACAAAGTAGATTTTGTGGCGCTGCCGGGCACGGTGACGGTGGTGTTGGGCCCATCGGGTTCTGGCAAGTCCACCCTGGCGCGTTCCATGCTGGGGATTTGGCTCGAGTTTGAAGGGCGCATTTTGTTGGACGAGCAGGACATCACGCAGTGGACGCGTGAGAGTCTGGGACCCCATTTGGGTTATTTGCCACAAGACATCGAGTTGTTCGATGGCACGATCGCCGAGAACATTGCCCGCATTGGCGAGGTGAATTCCGAGCAGGTGATTGCCGCAGCGCAAGCGGCGGGTTTGCACCAGATGATCCTGCGCTTTCCCAAGGGCTATGACACCCGGGTGGGGCAAGCGGGTTCTTTCTTGTCGGGTGGGCAGCGCCAACGCATTGGCTTGGCGCGCGCTTTGTACGGGCAGCCGGTCTTGGTGGTGCTGGATGAACCCAATGCCAACTTGGACGACGACGGCGAAAACGCTTTGCTCAATGCGGTGCTCTTGCTCAAGCAGCAGGGCAAGACGGTGGTCTTGATCAGCCACCGCCAAGGTGTGCTCAAGGTGGCCGACCGTTTGGTCATCCTGCAAGATGGCCAGGTGGTGGCCAGTGGCCCGCGCGATGGTGTGTTGGCGGCTTTGCAAAAGCAGCGTGAGGCGGCGGCTGGAGCGGCTGGGGCAGCTGCGCCAGCGGTTCAGCCTGCGGCTTAATTCGCCGTTTATCGGTCAGTCATTTCGATTTTTTGGGGTTTGTGATGTTGAATCAAAAATTGTCTGCTCAAAAGAGCGCACCCGTTGAGGATGTGAATGCCAAGGCCATGGGCGAGGAGGCTTCGTTGCGCGCTTCTTCGGACACGGCGGGCATTGGCCGCAAGGGTTTGTGGGTGCTGGGCTTGGGCTTGGGGGGCTTTTTGTTGTGGGCAGCTTTGGCGCCCCTGGACGAAGGCGTGCCCACCGCCGGTGTGGTGAGCATCGACACCAAGCGCAAGCAGGTGCAGCATTTGTCGGGCGGTATCGTCAAAGAAGTGCTGGTGCGCGAGGGCGATGTCGTCAAGCAAGACCAGGTGTTGATGCGTCTGGACGAGGCGGTGACCCGTGCCAATTTTGAGTCGGTGCGTCAGCGTTACTTGGGCCTGAATGCGATGCAAAGCCGCCTGCGGGCTGAGCAAAGTGGGGCCGACAAGGTGACGTTTTCACCCGAGGTGATGGCGGCCACATCGGACCCGTTCATTGCGCTGCAGGTGAATAACCAGCGCCAGTTGTTCGATTCGCGCAGGCAGGCCTTGCGGGCCGAGTTGCAAAGCATGCAAGAGTCCATGCAGGGCATGCGGGCCCAACGTGATGCTGCGCAGTCGGTGGTGGTGCAGCGACAAAGACAGCTGGCCATCCTGAATGAAGAGTTGGGCAATGTGCGGGATTTGGTGAAAGAAGGGTATGCCCCACGCAACCGGCAGATGGAAATTGAACGCATGTTGGCCGATGTGCAAGCGGCTTTGGCCGACTTGAACGGCAGCATGCTGCGCTCCAGCAGCGCCATTGCTGAGATGACGCAGCGCAGTCTGGCGCGTCAGTCGGAGTACCGCAAAGAGGTGGAGTCCCTGTTGGCCGATGTGTCGCGCGAGGTGCAGGCCGATGCGGAAAAGTTCAACGCCATTCAGGCCGATTTGAAGCGGGTCGATATCCGTGCCCCGGCCGGTGGTCAGGTGGTGAGCCTGGCGGTGCAGACGGTGGGTGCGGTGGTGCAGCCGGGCCAGAAGTTGATGGACATCGTGCCCGAGCGCCAAGCGCTGGTGCTGGAGGCGCACATCGCGCCGCATTTGATTGACAAGGTGCAGGCAGGCTTGTCCACAGACATTCGTTTCAACACCTTTGCGCATTCGCCCCAGCTGGTGGTGGAGGGCAAAGTGATTTCGGTGTCGGGTGATTTGTTGACCGACCCGGCCAATCCGCAGATCAGCTACTTCTTGGCACGCCTGGAAGTCACGCCCGAGGGCATGAAGACCCTGGGCAACCGCCAGATGCAAGCGGGCATGCCGGCCGAGGTGGTGATCAAGACCGGATCGCGCTCGATGCTGACGTACATGTTGAACCCCTTGCTCAAGCGCTTGGCCGGTTCCATGAAGGAGGAGTGATGGCTTTGCCTTAT
Organism: Limnohabitans sp. Rim28; assembly: GCF_000293865.2. Taxonomy (GTDB): domain Bacteria; phylum Pseudomonadota; class Gammaproteobacteria; order Burkholderiales; family Burkholderiaceae_C; genus Limnohabitans_A. Next base: position 19,520 of record NZ_ALKN02000008.1, read on the forward strand.
CGTCAAACTGTGTTGGGTCTGGCCTTGCTGGCGGCTTGTTCGTCAGCGCCAGCGATGAATTTGCTGCAGGCCTACCAAGCGGCCCTGGCGCAAGACGCCAATGTGAGGGCCGGTCGCGCCGCATTGGCTTCGGGCATGGAGCGCTTGCCGCAGGCCCGGTCGCAGTTGTTGCCTGCGGTCAGTGCCAACCTGGGACGCAGCCAGAACCAGTTGGCCACCACATCGACCAATTTGCTCGGCAACAGTTCGGTCAGCCAGGACAGCTATTACAGCTTCAACCGGTCTTTGTCTTTGCGCCAGCCTTTGTTCAACATGCCGCGCTATTTCCAGCTCAAGCAGGCCGAGGTCCTGGTGCAAGAGTCTGTGGCCAATTACGACCGCGAGGTGCAAAACCTGGTGGTGCGTGTGGGTGGGGCTTACATGGAGGCCTTGCTGGCGGCCGAGAGTTTGAAGCTGGTTCAAGCTCAAAAACGCCAGTACACCGCCATGGTGGATGCAGCCCGCAAGGCCTTGGTCGCGGGCACAGGCACCCGCACGGACATTGACGACGCCCAGTCGCGCTTGGACATGGCGCAGGCCAATGAGCTGGAGGCGCGCCAGAACGAAGACTACACCCGCAAGCAACTGGAGTTGATGGTCAACCAGCCTTTGTCGGCCTTGTCTGGCCTGGGTGCGCAGGGTGTGTCTGCGGTGAGCCAGATGGTCAATGCATTGCCGCATTGGGTGGATTTGGCGCACACCCACAGCCCTGAAATCAGGGCGCTGTCGGCCCGTTTGGATGCGGCTGAAAAAGAAATCTCCAAGGCGCAATCTGCCCATGCACCGACCTTGGATGCGGTGGCGCAATGGTCGGACAGTGGCAATGAGAACGTGACGCGCTTGAACTCCCGCTTTGAAAACAAGTCGATCGGGTTCCAGTTGTCGGTGCCTTTGTACCAAGGTGGGGCCGTCAATTCGCAAGTGCGCCAAGCGGTGGCAGAAAAAACCCGCGTCGAGGAATCTTTGGAGTCTTTGCGCCGTGATTTGAACTTGCGCGTGCACAAAGAGTACCGGGGCGTGACCGAGGGCTTGTTGCGCATTCGGGCTTTGGAGCAGGCCTTGCGCTCGGCCACGCAATTGCTGGATTCGACGCAAAAGTCGCAGCGGGCAGGCGTTCGCACCATGCTCGATGTGCTCAATGCCGAGCAGCAACTGGTGACCGTCAACCGCGACCTGATCCAAGCCCGCTATGTGTACCTGATGTCGCGTCTGCGTTTGTCGTCTTTGGCCGGTGTGGATGCCGTGACCGCCCTCACGGAAATCAACCAAGCCTTCGCCCCTTGATGGATCAATTGGGGTCTGACCCTAATTGATTTTCCGGGTTGAGCAAATGCTGCACCACTTGCGCAAACCCTGCGCCCCGTTCGCCGGGGCTGATGTAGCGTGGGCGGTGGGAGAGTTGTGATTCAAAGCGGCGGATGTTGGCCACGCCGATGCTGTGGGGAAAGTGCGCAAACATGAGCTGGTCGTTGGTGGAGTCCCCCACATAGACCCAGTGCTGGATCTCGGCATCGAGGTCGCGTCCCCACAACTCGCGCACGATCCAGCGGGCTCCGGTGAGCTTGCTGTGCTCGCCAAACCAACCATTGACATGGATGCTGCTGACGGTGGCCGTCATGCCTTCGGCTTGCATGCGGCGCACCACTTCATCGATGGCGGCTGGGGGCAGGTGCGTGAACTCGCTGTGGTCAATCGCGATGTCGGTTTCGCGTCCGGCGCTGTCTTGCGAGCGGGTTGCGCCGGGCACCGTGCGTTCAATGTGCGCCAGCACCTGCTGCATGCGCGCGAAGTGGGCGTTGCGGGTGCTGAGGTCTTGCTGGTACAGCTTGCGCAGGCCTTGTTCGGCGGTGTGTTGCAGCCCCACAGCGCCGTTTTCGGCCACGATGGCGTCAACCGGCCAACTGGCGGCAAACGGCTCACTCCAACCGACAGGCCGCCCTGTGATCGGCACGACATGCAGGCCCGCTGACTTCAGGTCCGCCAGGGCTTGCAAGGCATCGGGGGTGATGGCGCCCTCGGTCGTCAGCGTGTCGTCGATGTCGGTGAAGACGCCGACGATGGGGCATGGAACCTGCCAACTGGAGAGGGGACGCATCGGAAATTTGCTTGGATTGAATGGGCATGAATTGGGGGCACATTAATTGGGGTCAGACCCCCATTCCATCCTTAGCCTGCCGAGCCCAGTGCCAGGCCAGCGTGTTCGCGCAGGGGGTGGAAGTGGATCTTGGGAAAGCGCTCTTGCGCCAGGCGCACGTCGTAAGGGCTGGTGCACAAATAGGCCAGCGTGCCTGCCGCATCGAGCGACATGCGCTGCGGGTAGGCGTTGGTGAATTCGCGCAGTTCGGCGGGGGTGTCGGCCGTGATCCAGCGGGCGCCGGTGTATTGGCAGCCCTCTAACCTCACGTCGCAGTCGTATTCGGCTTTCAGGCGGTGTTGCACCACTTCAAACTGCAGCTGTCCCACCGCGCCCAGCAGCATGGGGCCGCCAATTTCGGGTTTGAAGACCTGGATCGCGCCTTCTTCGCCGAGCTGGTCGAGGCCTTGCTGCAGTTGTTTGGTGCGCAGCGGGTTTTTCAAAATCACCGTCATGAACAGTTCGGGTGCAAAAAATGGCAGTCCCGTGAACAGCAGGTTGGCACCATCGGTGATGGTGTCGCCCAACTGCACACCGCCGTGGGTGGTGAAGCCAATGATGTCGCCCGCATAGGCTTCGTCCACCGCTTCGCGGCGTTGGCTCAAAAACGTGACCACGCTGGTGGGGCGCAGTTCTTTGGCGGTGCGCTGGACTTTGAGCTTCATGCCGGGCGTGTATTTGCCAGAGGCCATGCGCACAAAGGCGATGCGGTCGCGGTGGTTGGCGTCCATATTGGCTTGCACCTTGAACACCACCCCCGAAAACGCGCTGTCCTCGGGTTGGATTTCTTTGACTACGGGTTGCTTGTTGACCAAGACCGAACTGGTGCGGGGGCGGGGCGGCGGGGCCAGGTCCACCAGGGCGTCGAGCACTTCCATCACACCGAAGTTGTTCACGCCGGAGCCAAAGAACACGGGCGTTTGCTTGCCCGCTAAGAACGCCGCTTCGTCAAACGCAGGCGATGCGCCGGTGGCCAGCTCCATGCTGTCCATGGCGGTTTGCCATTCCATGCCAAAGCGTTCGGCCAATTGGGCTTGCTCAGTCAGTGGGATGGTTTCAAAGTCTTGCGGCAAGCGTTCGCTGCCGGAGTCGAACACGGTCATGGCTTGGGTGCGCAGGTTGACGATGCCGCCAAACGATTTGCCTTGACCGACCGGCCAGGTCATGGGCACGCAGGGCATGCCCAGCTCACGTTCGACTTCGTCGAGGATGTCCAGCGGGTCGCGCACTTCGCGGTCCATCTTGTTGACGAAGGTGATGATGGGCGTGTCGCGCTGACGGCACACCTCGATCAGGCGGCGGGTTTGGGCTTCCACACCGTTGGCCGCATCGATCACCATCAGGGCCGAGTCGACGGCGGTGAGCACGCGGTAGGTGTCTTCGCTGAAGTCTTTGTGGCCGGGGGTGTCGAGCAGGTTGATGACGTGATCGCGGTAGAGCATCTGCATCACGGACGAAGCCACCGAGATGCCGCGCTGCTTTTCGATTTCCATCCAGTCACTGGTGGCGTGACGGGACGCCTTGCGCGCTTTGACCGAGCCGGCAATTTGGATCGCGCCCGAGAACAGCAAGAGCTTTTCGGTGAGCGTGGTTTTGCCCGCGTCGGGGTGAGAAATGATGGCAAACGTCCGGCGGCGCCGGGTTTCGTGGGCGAAGGTCACAAGGGGTCCTGAAGATCGTGCGGGTGGCCAAACAGCCCCCGTGGTGGCCAAGCCCTGTGCAGGCTGGCAAAAGAAGGGATTTTACCGGGGCAGCGTGCGGCTGCACATGGGCGCTTGTCGGCCGGGTCTCAGGTGTAGCGCTTGCTGCTCAGGTTCTTCTTCATGTCGCGCAGGGCGGGTTGCAGGGCTTCGCCGATGCGCAGGGCCACGGTGGTGGCCAGGATGTCGATGATGAGCAGGTGCAGCAGGCGCGAGACCATGGGGCTGTATTTGTCATAGCCCTCGGGGTGGTCGGCCGTCAGGTGGATGTGCCCGGCGCTGGCCAGGGGCGAGCCGCTGGCAGTGATGACTATTGTTGTGGCGCCTTGTTTGCGGGCGATGTCGCAGGCGTCCATCAGGTCGCGGGTGCGGCCCGAGTTGGAGATGATGACGGCGCAGTCCCCCGGCTGGAGCATGGAGGCGCTCATGACCTGCATGTGGCCATCGCTGTAGGCGATGGCGTTGACCCCCAGCCGAAAGAATTTGTGCTGTGCGTCTTGCGCCACGATGCCGGAGTTGCCTGCGCCATAGAACTCGATGCGGCGGTTGGTTTTTTGGGCCGTGGCCAGGGCTTGGGCCGCGTGATCCAGCGCGAATGAGCTGGCGTCGTTGCGGTACTTCAAAAAAGCCGCCACGCTGTTGTCAATGACCTTGACGGCGATGTCGCTGGTTTTGTCATCGGCGTCCACGCTGCGGTGGATGAAGGGCACGCCCTCGCTGACGCTGCCGACCAACTTGAGTTTGAAGTCGGACAGACCGTCATAGCCCACGCTGCGGCAAAAGCGCACCACGGTGGGTTTGCTCACATGGGCGCGGTGGGCCAACTCGGTCACGGGCAGTTTGGCAAAGGCGCGGGGGTCGGCCAGCACCAGTTTGCCCACGCGTTGTTCAGCCGGGGCCAAGGAGGGCAAGCAGGCTTTGATGCGGTCAAGCATGTGGCGTCTTTCGTGTCAGATTTCTTCAGACCAGCAAAAGCCGTCGCGCGCGATCATGGCGCTGGACGCGCTGGGGCCCCAGGTGCCTGCGGCGTAGGGGCGGGGGCCGGTGGTGTCATTTTTCCAGTGTTGCAAGATGGGCTCGACCCAGCGCCAAGCTTCTTCTTGTTCGTCGCTGCGCACAAACAGGTTCAGTCGGCCATCCAGCACATCCAGCAGCAGGCGCTCGTAAGCGCCCACGCGCTGGCTGCCAAAGCGTTTGTCAAAGTCCAGGTCCAAGTGCACCGGGCTGAGGGTCGCGCCGCCGCTGCCTTGGCCGCGTTTGCTCTGGCCCTGGGCAAACAGGTGCAGCTCCAGCCCGTCTTTGGGTTGCAGGTGAATCACCAGCTTGTTGGCATGGCCCATGGGGCTTTTGAAAATCTCGTGCGGGGTCGGACGAAAGTTGATCTCGATGTGGGCTTCGCGCGAGGCCATGCGTTTGCCGGTGCGGATGTAAAAAGGCACGCCCGCCCAACGCCAGTTGGCGATTTCGGTGCGCAGCGCCACAAAGGTCTCGGTGTGACTGCCGGGGCTCACGCCCGCTTCATCGCGGTAAGCGGGGACGGCCTGCCCCAAGAGGTTGCCTGCGCTGTACTGGCCCCGAATGACGTGTTGGCTCAGGGTGTCGGGGGTCCAGCGCTTCAGGGCGCGCAGCACCTTGAGTTTTTCGTCGCGGATGGCGTCGGCGTGGGCATTGATGGGCGGCTCCATGGCGATGGCGCACAGCAGCTGCAGCGCGTGGTTTTGCACCATGTCACGCAAGGCGCCGGTGGCGTCGTAAAAGCCGCCGCGTTTTTCGACGCCGAGTTCTTCGGCCATGGTGATCTGGATGTTGGCGATGTGCTCACGCCGCCACAGGGGCTCGAACAAGGCGTTGCCAAAGCGCATGGCAAACAGGTTTTGGACCGCGGGCTTGCCCAGGTAGTGGTCGATGCGGAAGATTTGTTGTTCTTTGAAAACTTGGCCGACGGCTTCGTTGATGGCCCGGTTGGAGGCCAGGTCATGACCCAGTGGCTTTTCCAGCACGATGCGGGTTTGGGGCGTGTTCAGGCCGTGCGCGGCGAGTTGTTCACACACCGTGGTGAACAGGCTGGGGGCGGTGGACAAATACATGACCACGTGGTCGGTCTTGCGCTCGGCCAGGCGGGCAGACAAGGCGGCGTAGGCTTGCGGCTCGGACAGGTCCATGCGCACATAACAGAGCAAGCTGGCAAAGCGGGCGAACTCTTCGGGATTGGGGCGTTTGTCGCCTTCGACTTGCTCAAAGCGCGACTGGATTTTCTGGCGGTATTGCGCGTCGCTCAGCGCGTCTCGCCCCACGCCGATGATGCGGCCACCTTCGGGCAAGGTACCGTGGCGAAAGGCTTGGAACAAGGCGGGCATGAGTTTGCGCCAGACCAGGTCGCCAGTGCCCCCAAAGAAGACCAGATCAAAAGCCATGTTGTTCTTGAGTTACATGAAATGAGTGTTTGTAATGTAACTTTGTTTCAATGATAATTCAAGCTTGATTTTTGAAATGACCATGAACCAACTCGACGCCCTCAAACAATTCACCACGGTGGTGGCCGATACCGGCGATTTCAAGCAGTTGGCCCAGTTCCAGCCGCAAGACGCAACGACCAATCCGTCTTTGATCTTGAAGGCGGTGCAAAAGTCCGAATACGCGCCCTTGCTCACAGAAGCTGTGGCCGCCCATCGGGGTCAGCCGCTGGACGTGGTGATGGACCACTTGCTGGTGCGTTTTGGATGCGAAATCTTGAAGACCATTCCGGGCCGAGTGTCGACCGAAGTGGATGCGCGGCTGAGTTTTGACAGCGCTGCCACCGTGGCCCGCGCGCGCCGCATCATGGCGCTCTATGAGGCGCAGGGCATGGATCGCCAGCGGGTGCTGATCAAGATCGCATCCACCTGGGAAGGCATCCAGGCGGCCGCCGAGCTGCAGCGTGAGGGCATTCGATGCAACCTGACGCTGCTGTTTGCCTTTTGCCAGGCGGTGGCGTGTGGCCAGGCCAAGGTGCAGCTCATCTCGCCCTTTGTGGGCCGTATTTACGATTGGACCAAAAAAAGCGCAGGCGCAGCTTGGGACGAAGCGGCCATGTCGGGCGCGAACGATCCCGGCGTGCAGTCGGTGCGGGCCATCTTCAACCACTACAAAAAACACGGCATCGCCACAGAAGTCATGGGCGCGTCGTTCCGCAACATCGGGCAGATCACCGCGCTGGCGGGCTGCGATTTGCTGACCATCAGCCCCGAGTTGCTGGCGCAGCTGGCCGCCAGCGATGCGCCTTTGGGCAAGGCCCTCGATGCCCAAGCCGCCCACAGCATGGACTTGCCTGCCGTGGCCTATGACGAAGCCGCTTTCCGCCTGGCCTTGAATGAAGACGCCATGGCCACCGAAAAGCTGGCCGAGGGCATCCGGGCGTTTTGCGCCGATGCGGTCAAGCTCGAAGAATTGATGAAGAAAGTTTGATGCATGCGTTGTGACCAAACTCCGGCTTGGAAGGCCCTGACGGCCCACGCGGCCCAGGCCACGGGTTTTGATTTGCGCACTGCTTTTGCGCAAGACCCCAGCCGTGCCGAGACGCTGAGCCAGAACGCCCCCCATGTGTTTGCCGACTTGTCCAAAAACCTTGTGGACACTGCCACCGAAGCCCTGTTGCAAGACTTGGCCGAGCAGACCGGTGTGGCCGCGCACCGCGATGCCATGTTCCGGGGCGAGCCCATCAACACCACCGAAGACCGCGCGGTGATGCATTGGCTGCTGCGCCAGCCTGAGGGTTCCTTGGGTGGTGATTTGGCCGGGCCGCTGGCGCAGGTGCACGCCACGCTCCAGCCCATGCTGGCCTACGCCGAAACCATCCGGGCCGATGCGCAGATCACCGATGTGGTGAACATTGGCATTGGTGGCTCGGACCTGGGGCCGCAAATGGTGGTGCTGGCCTTGCAAGACTTCGTGATGCCTGGCAAGCGTTTTCATTTTGTGTCGAATGTAGACGGCCACGAGTTGAGCGCGGTGCTGGCCCCTTTGAAACCTGAAACCACGCTGTTTGTGGTGGCGTCCAAAAGCTTTACGACCTTGGACACCATGGTCAACGCCCGCTCGGCGCTGGCTTGGTTCCGGGCGCAGGGTGGCGCCCATGTGGCCCGCCATTTTGTGGCCCTGACCAGCAATGTGGCCGCGGCGGCGGACTTTGGCATCACCACCACCTTTGGTTTTTGGGACTGGGTGGGTGGCCGCTATTCGGTGTGGTCGGCGATTGGCCTGCCGGTGGCGATCGCCATTGGGGCCCAGGGTTTCAGGGATTTGCTGGCCGGTGCGCACGCGATGGACCAGCATTTCCTGGCAGCGCCTTTGGCGCAAAACTTGCCCGTGCGTTTGGGTTTGCTCGATGTTTGGTACCGCAACTTTTTGAACTGCACCAGCCGCTCGATCGCGCCGTACCACAGTGCATTGCGCCGCTGGCCGGCTTTTTTGCAGCAGCTTGAAATGGAAAGCAACGGCAAGCAGGTGGACCGTCACGGCCAGCCGCTGACTTATGGCACCTCGCCTGTGCTGTGGGGCGAGCCAGGTACCAACGGCCAACACGCGTACTTTCAGATGCTGCACCAGGGCACCGATGTGGTGCCGCTGGAAATCATTGCGGTCAAAAAGCCCTCGCACCACTTGGCCGAGCACCATGAACTGCTGTTGGCCAATGCCATCGCCCAAGCGCAGGCCCTGATGCTGGGCAAAGCCGATGAAGGCGGGCACAAGCATTTCAAGGGCAACCGGCCCAGCACATTTTTGTGGCTCGATGAACTGGCACCGGCCAGTTTGGGCGCGCTGATCGCGCTGCAAGAACACCGTGTGTTTGTGAGTGGCGCGGTCTGGGGCATCAACAGCTTTGACCAGTGGGGCGTGGAGCTGGGCAAGGTGTTGGCCCAAGACATCCGGTCTCGCATGCGGACAGGCGATGGGGTGGGGCTGGATGCCTCGACGGCGGCTTTGCTGAAGGTATTAACACTTTAATAACATTAATTTTTCATTTTTATTTAGTTTAAAGGTATTCATATTGTATGATTCGTCCATGCAAGACCACATGGACCTTTATGCCGAACTCGGCGTCACGCCCCAGGCTGAGCCTGAGGTGATCCGTGCAGCCTATCGGGCCTTGGCCCGGCGTTACCACCCAGACCGTCAAACAGGTGCCAGTGCGCTGATGGCCGCCAAAATGGCCCGCATCAACCATGCTTACGATGTGCTGGGTCAAGCCGATCGTCGACGCGCCTATGACGCCAGTTGCCGTGTGTTGCCCGCCCCACGTTTGGCGCCTGTGCTGCACGCCGCCACAACGAGCGCTCGCGTGGGTCAGGCTAGGCCGTTTTTGACCACCTACGACCAACGCGGCCGCTTGCACGCCTTTCTTTGAAGGCCGTGCAGCTGCGACCGCTCACACCGCAACGCCCCTCAGTGCCGGTGGTTTTGATGCGCATCTGCCGCGGGTGCCGAAACTGGCGAAGCAGCGGCGCCTGCAGAGGGCGGGCCCACAGTCAGTGAGCCCCTCATGCCGGCTTCGTAGTGGCCCGGGATCAGACAAGCCATCTGCAGGGTCGCGGCTTTGGGGAAAGTCACCACCAACTCACCCGTTTGCCCAGCCGCCACCGTGATGGCCGCACCGGTGCCGTGGGCGTGGTCTGCACCATGTGCTTTGCCTTGGGCGGCATCGCGCTTCATGGCTTGGGCATGTTCACGGATGGCTTCGTCGTGGCCTAACACCATCTCATGCTCGACTTTGCCGGCGTTGTGCACCACAAAACGGATGGTTTCACCCGCTTGCACCTTGATTTGGCTGGGGGTGAAGCGCATGCTGTCATCCATGCGCACGTCGATGCTGCGGCTGACCACCTGGGCGACGGGATCGGCGCTGTTTGTGTCATTGCTTGCATGGCCGTGTGCGGAGGTGTCGCCGTGGCCGTGGCTGTGCCCGGTGGCTGCCCATTCGGGGTGGTGTTTGAGCCACTGCCAGGCGCCCCAACTGCCGACCGTCGTCAGTGTGCCCAGCACCAACACGTAAACGCTGGCCGCTCGCGTCCAGTCGCGTGGCGCAGTCAGGCCCAGGGCCAGTACCGACACTAAAAAGCCCAGCGGCACCACCCACGCGCTGCGCTCGGGCGAATCCGGGAAATGCTGCAAGCCGCCGGTGAAAAAGCCCAGCCCGATCGACAGCAAACTGCCGATGGCCAGCGTCTTCATCAGGCCCGACGGCGGCGTATCGCTGTCGGCGGGTTGCCAGCGGTGTTCGAGCCAAGCGCCCAGCACAAACAAAACCATGCCGACCAAGGCGGTCCACAAAGAGCGTTCGCCGCTGAAAAAGCCGTGGTTGACGGCCCCCGAAATGAAGCTGATGCCCGAGTACTTGAGCAGCATCGCGCCGTGGTGTTGTTGAAAATTTGAAGTCATGTGTGTATCCCCGCGCGGGGCTGTGCCCGCGACTGAAAAACGTCTGCCGCACACGGCCAAAGCCAGCGCGGAACCTGTGAAGCAAGCAGGCCTTAGGCGTTCGGGGGGCGCAGCGCGGGCAACCAGCTGGTGCTGTGCCAGCCTGCTGTTTGTCGCACGGGTTGCTGGGTGGGTGCGGCTTGCAGGTTGATGCCCGCCCAGTGGCCCCACGCCAATGGACAGCAGTGGTGACAGTCGGCGTGCGCGGTGCAGTGGGTGCTGTCGGGCATGCTGTCATGGGTGTTGTCGGCGTCATCAGCAGCCATGTGGTGCTGGGCATGGGCACCGTGGTGCTGTTCTTGTTGTGGGGCGGTGCCCTCTGGCTTGGCCCATCCGGGCGAAGCGAAGGCGGTCAAGCCCATGGCCAAAGCCAGGCTCAACTTGAGCAGCCACAAACCCATCCAGCACCATGAACAAGAACGCATGCACACATCTTATAGGCACAAGCGAAATTCACCGTGCAGATGCAAAAAAGCCCCGCAAGGCTTTCACCTTGCGGGGCTTTGGTGTGGGCTGGTTGAGGGCGCAAACCCTCCCTCCAGACAGCGGGGCATTTACATGCCCATGCCGCCCATGCCACCCATGCCGCCCATGTCAGGCATGCCGCCGCCGCCAGCGCCGGACTCGTCCTTCGGGGCTTCGGAGATCATGCACTCGGTGGTCAACATCAAAGAGGCCACAGACGCTGCGTTTTGCAAAGCCGTGCGGGTGACTTTGGTGGGGTCCAAGATGCCCATTTCGATCATGTCGCCATAGGTGTCGTTGGCCGCGTTGAAGCCAAAGTTGCCTTTGCCAGCCATGACGGCGTTAACGACCACCGATGGCTCGCCGCCGGCGTTGTACACGATTTCGCGCAGAGGCGCTTCGATGGCTTTCAACACCAGCTTGATGCCGGCGTCTTGGTCAGCGTTGTCGCCTTTGATGGTGCCAGCAGCCTGACGTGCGCGCAGCAAAGCCACGCCGCCGCCAGCCACGATGCCTTCTTCCACAGCAGCGCGCGTGGCGTGCAGGGCGTCTTCCACGCGGGCTTTTTTCTCTTTCATTTCGACTTCGGTGGCAGCGCCGACCTTGATCACGGCCACACCGCCAGCCAACTTGGCCACGCGCTCTTGCAGCTTCTCGCGGTCGTAGTCTGACGTGGCTTCTTCGATCTGCACGCGCACTTGCTTGACGCGGGCTTCGATGTCGATCGCAGCGCCAGCGCCGTCGATGATGATGGTGTTTTCCTTGCCCACTTCGATGCGCTTGGCTTGGCCCAGATCGGCCAAAGTCACTTTTTCGAGGGTCAGGCCCACTTCTTCGGCGATCACTTTGCCGCCGGTCAGGATGGCGATGTCTTCCAACATGGCTTTGCGACGGTCACCAAAGCCAGGGGCCTTGACAGCGACAACCTTCAAGATGCCACGGATGGTGTTGACCACCAAAGTGGCCAAGGCTTCGCCTTCGACTTCTTCGGCAATGATCAACAAAGGACGGCCGGCTTTGGCCACGGCTTCCAATGTAGGCAGCAGATCGCGGATGTTGCTGATCTTCTTGTCGAACAACAAGACGAAGGGGTTGTCCAGCAAAGCGGCTTGCTTTTCGGGGTTGTTGATGAAGTAAGGCGACAGGTAGCCGCGGTCAAACTGCATGCCTTCGACGATGTCGAGTTCGTTGTCCAAAGACTTGCCGTCTTCCACGGTGATCACGCCTTCTTTGCCCACTTTGTCCATGGCCTTGGCGATGATGTCGCCGATGCTGTGGTCGCTGTTGGCAGAGATCGAACCGACTTGGGCGATTTCTTTGGTGGTGGTGGTGGCCTTGGTGGCCTTCTTCAGCTCTTCGATCAAAGCAGTCACGGCTTTGTCGATGCCGCGCTTCAGGTCCATCGGGTTCATGCCAGCGGCCACGTACTTCATGCCTTCGCGCACGATGGCTTGAGCCAGCACGGTCGCAGTGGTGGTGCCGTCGCCAGCGTTGTCAGAAGTCTTGGAAGCGACTTCCTTGACCATCTGCGCGCCCATGTTTTGCAACTTGTCTTTGAGTTCGATTTCCTTGGCCACGGACACACCGTCCTTGGTCACGGTGGGGGCGCCGAAAGAGCGCTCCAGAACCACGTTACGGCCTTTAGGGCCCAGAGTCACTTTGACCGCGTTGGCCAAAATGTTCACGCCTTCAACCATGCGTGCGCGGGCTTCGCCGCCGAAAATTACGTCTTTTGCTGCCATTTTTATAGCTCCTGAATTAAGTTAATTACTCGACGACCGCGAACAGGTCTTCTTCTTTCATGACCAACAGCTCGTCGCCACCGACCTTGACGGTCTGGCCGCTGTACTTGCCGAACAACACGCGGTCGCCGACTTTGACGCTCAGGGCTTTGGTCTCGCCTTTGTCATTGGTTTTGCCGGGGCCAACGGCCAGGACTTCACCTTGATCGGGCTTTTCTGCAGCCGAATCGGGGATCACGATGCCCGAGGCTGTTTTGGTTTCGCTTTCGATACGTTTGACGATCACGCGATCGCCCAATGGACGCAGTTTCATGGAATCTCCTGAATTGAAACAAGGGTTGAAAAACAAAAGCACCTGGATGGGTGCTGCTGAAATCTGAAGGGTGTGTGATTGTTAGCACTCATCCCCATCGAGTGCTAATGATAAGGGCTTTTTGGGTCGTTTCAAGACTTCGGTCGCAAACAAGTTGAGGGTTTTCAGTGGCAACGGGTGGTTTCGGGCTGCTGTTGCTGCAGGCACAGCAGGTAGCCGTCCACCAAATCGGTGCTGATGTCCCCCGCAAAGAGGTGCAGGTTCTGGCGCTCGGTGAACAGGCTGTTGGCGGGCAAATGTTGGCTGTTGTAGAGAATGATGTGGGTGTTTTGCATCCGGGCGTTGTGCAGATGCGCGGGTGAGGTGTGCAACCAAGCCATGCGGGCGTCTACAAACAACACCGCCAGCTCTTGGCCCATGTCCATCAAATCCAGCGGGTGGGTCATGACGGTGACGCAGGACCATGCACTGAGATCGCTGAGGGCCGGCGTCATGTGTGCGCCGTCGTGCAGCACATAAATTTGGGCGACGGGGTGCGCAGGCACCAGGCCACTGGTGCTGACGCCCTGCTTTTGGCAATAGTCGTTCAAGGAGGTGGACAGAATGCGGCGGTGGCCACCGTGGGTGACAAAGGCTTTGAAGACGCCGTTTTGGACCATGCGCTGGACGGTGCCGACCGACAGGCCGAGCACTTTGGCGGCTTGGCTCGTGCTGAAGTAGTTTTGTGTGTTTTGGCTTGTTGTCATGGGCTGGTTCCCTGGGTTGTGGGCTTCGTCCGAATTGGGTTGTTTGGCCTTTTTGAATGGTAGGCCCGCCCGGGTGGGCAAGGTGTGGCCTAGAACCGGTATTCAGGCGGGGGAAAACAGGTAAAGCGTTTGCGCGGAGCCGTTCTGGGTGGGGCGTCGGTTCAAGGCAAAATCACCCCCATGCTGCGTTGGTTTCGTTTTTTCTCTCATTGGCCTCTTTGGGCCCTGCATGCCCTGGGGTGGGTGGGCGGTTGGCTGGCCTGGATTTTTTCGGGAACCTACCGGCGCCGTTTTTTGGACAACGCCCAGCTGGCGGGTTTGGGCTGGCGAACTGTGCTGGGGGCTGTGGGGCAGGCGGGCCGCATGACAGCCGAGTTGCCGCGTTTGTGGCTGGGGCGCACGCCACGTTTGCTGTGGGCCGATGAGCGCGCTGCAGCTGAGGCCTATGCACACGGGCAGGGGGTGCTGTTTTTGACGCCGCACATGGGCTGTTTTGAAATCACGGCGCAGGCTTTGGCACTCCGATTTGGTGCCCAACACGGCCAATTGACGGTGTTGTACCGCCCCGCGCGCTATGCGGCCTTGAATGAGGTCATGGCTTTGGCCCGCAATCGGCCGGGTTTGCAGGCCGTGCCCACCACCTTGGCAGGCGTGCGGCAGATGATCAAGGCTTTGCGGGCTGGCGAAGCGGTGGGTTTGTTGCCTGACCAAGTGCCGCCTGAGGGCATGGGGCAATGGGCCCCTTTTTTTGGAAAACCGGCCTACACCATGACCTTGGCCGCCCGGTTGGCTTTGCAAACCGGTGCCCGGGTGGTCCTGATTTGGGGCGAGCGTTTGTCTTGGGGGCGAGGTTATCGTTTGCACACCCGCACCCTGGGCCACGGTTTGTCGTCTGATTTGGACACGGCGGTGGTGCAGATCAACCAAGCCATGGAGGCCATGGTGTTGGCCTGCCCGCAACAGTATTTGTGGGGCTATGCCCGTTACAAGGCCCCGCGCCAGGATTCATGATGCGTTGGGTTCCACTTCTCATGCGCTTTTTGGCGCTTTGGCCTTTGCCGCTTTTGCGGGCTTTGGGTTGGTTGTTGGGGCACCTGTTGTTTGCCTTGGCCCATTCAAGGCGGCACATTGTTCAGGTCAATCTGGGCTTGTGTTTTCCACATCTGAGCGCAGCGCAGCGTGGACACAGGGCCAGGCGTCATTTTGTGGTGCTGATGCAGTCCTTGCTGGACCGTTCGTGGCTTTGGCATGGCGCTGTGGATGTGTTGCGCAGGCGTTTGTCGGTCAAGGGCGATGTCAGCCCCTTGCAGGGGCCCGAGCCCGTGGTGATGCTGGCCCCGCATTTTGTGGGCATGGACGCAGGCGGGACCGTATTGACCATGATGCAGGGCGTGTCCATGGCCAGCATTTACACGCGGCAGCGCAACCCGGCTTTGGACGAGTGGGTGCGCCAAGGGCGTAACCGTTCGGGGCGCATCAAGTTGTTTTACAGGCAACAAGGGGTCAAGCAAATCGTCTCGGGTCTGCGAGAGGGTGACAAGCTGTACCTCTTGCCGGATATGGATTTCGGCCGTGAGGACTCCGTTTTTGTGCCTTTTTACGGCGTGCAGTCGGCCACGGTGCCGTCTTTGTCGCGTTTTGCGCGTTTGGGGCGTGCCCGGGTGTTGACGGTGGCCACCCGGTTGACGCCGCAGGGGTATTGCTTGGAAGTGGGGCCTGTGTGGCCAGATTTCCCAACAGCCGATGCGCTGGCAGACACCGCCCAGATGAACCGTGCTTTACAAGCCGTGATTGAGTCCATGCCCGAGCAGTATTACTGGGTGCACAAGCGTTTCAAAACCCGCCCTGAGGGGGAGCCGGGCTTTTATTGAAGGGGCCTGGGGCTCAAGGCGCTTTTAAAAAAGCAGCGATTTCACGGATCACCCGCTGGGGCTGTTCGTGAACCACCCAGTGCGTGGCCTGGGCAATGGGTACGAGTTTCAGATCGGCGATGTGAGCGTCCAAGCCTTCGGTCAAGCAGGGCAGCAGGGCCACATCGTCTTGCGCCCAAAGCACCAGGGTGGGCACCTCGATGCGCAGCGCTTCAGGCGGGATTTGCACAGCGCTGGCGCCCGGGTCTGTGGCGCTTGCGGGTCGCAGGGGCGATGCGCGGTAGTAATTCAGGCCGCCTTGCAGGCCGTGCTGCCAGACGCTGCGGTAGCGCGCTTTGACTGCGGGCGTCAGCCAGTGTGCGGTCGTGTTGTTGGGGGCGTCGGTGTCAGTGCCCCAGGCCGAAGGATGCCGGGTGAGTGATTGGAGCGAGGCGTCGTGTCCGGTCAAAAAACCAAACAGGCGTTCAAAGTCATGCGCGGCCAATTGGGCCGCCGCATCGGACTGGACCAAAAAGTTCATGTAGGCGCTGGCCGTGATTTGCGCGGGGTCGTTTTGCAAGGCTTGCAAAAAGGGGCCGGGGTGAGGCGAGTTGATGATGACCAGTTTTTGAAGGACCGACGGGTGCTGGTTGGCGAGGCTCCAGGCGACGGCACCGCCCCAATCGTGCGCAACCAGGGCAGCCAGTGGCGCACGGCCATCCGGCGTTTGGCATTCGGTGTCGATCAGTGCCACGATGTCTTGCACCAAGTGTTTGGCGCGGTAGGCTTTCACGTCCTCTGGGGCGCTGGAGCGTTCGTAGCCGCGCAGGTTGGGCGCCACGCAGCGGTAACCGCCGTTTTCTGGTTTTGAAAAAAACTGCAGCAAGGGGTCCCAAACCCAGGCGCCTTCTGGAAAGCCGTGCAAAAACAGCAGCACGGGGCGGCCTGGCTCACCGCAGGCCCGGCAACTCAGAGTGATCCCGTGGGGCAGGGTTTGTTGCCAAGTCTGGATGTCAGGGTGAGCAGTTGAAACTGGGGACACGGCGGATCACTCCATTGAGGCGGGGACCATGGCGCTCAGCAGCGTGGGCTCACTCGTCCAGGGCTTCGGGTTCTGGCTCGGGTGGCTCGGCCGTTGGGGGCGCAGCCACTGCACCGTTGGCCGGGTGGGTCCAGTCCCACAGCAGTTGCGCCACGTCGTCCACGCCTTGTTTTTTCAGGGCCGAAAAGAGTTTGACTTCACCGCCACCGGCTTGCAGTCGCGCAATCGACAAGGCCTTGGCTTGTTCGGCCCGGGTGAGTTTGTCGGCTTTGGTCAAGATGATCAGGAATTTCAGGCCCTCTTCGACGCGGGGGCGGATCACCTCCAGCAGGATGTCGTCGAGCTCTGTCAGGCCGTGGCGCGGGTCACACATCATGACGATGCCGGTCAAGTTTTCGCGGCTGACCAAATAGTTGGCCATGACTTGCTGCCAGCGCAGTTTGTCCATTTTGGCCACAGCGGCATAGCCGTAGCCGGGCAAATCGGCCAGAACGGCGTCGGTGATGCCTTGTTTGCCCAAAGCGAACAGGTTGATGTGCTGGGTTCGGCCGGGCTTTTTGGAGGCAAAGGCCAGTTGCTTTTTTTGCGTCAGCGTGTTGATGCAGGTGGATTTGCCGGCATTGGAGCGGCCTACAAAGGCGATTTCTGGTGTGTCCATCGCGGGCAGATGGTGCAGTTGCGCGGCGGTGGTCAAAAAGCGGGCGGTGTGCATCCAGCCCATGGGCGTGACAGCTGCGGGGTTATTCCGAATCTCAGAAGTCACGGCCGCAGTGGCTTTGGGGACTTTTGTAGGACTTGCTGGAACGCGAACATGGGGGCGGGAGCTCATAAATCAGGGATACCTTGGGTCGTCAGGAAACTGACGCAGACCTCATTGTAGAATCCTTGGGTTTTGCGCCAACTCTTGGACCACGCCATGAAGTCGATTTTCTCTCTCTTTGTCACCGCCCTGTCGGCCGCCTTGGTGGCCGGTTCTGCCCTGGCCGCTGGCCCTGCTGCCAAGGCTGCCAAGCCCGACTTGGCCAAAGGCGAAGCCATTTTCAGCCAAGCCTGTGTGGCTTGTCACGCTGCAGATGGCAATTCCAGCACACCGTCCAACCCCAAGTTGGCCCAACAGCACCCCGAATATTTGCTCAAGCAATTGCAAGAGTACAAATCGGGCAAGCGCGCCAACGCCGTGATGAGCGGCATGGTCGCAGCGCTCAGCGATGACGACATGCGCAACATCGCTTTTTGGCTGGCCTCCAAGCAAGCCAAGCCCGGTTTTGCCAACGCCAAAGACACCGTGGCTTGGGGTGAGCGCATTTACCGCGGCGGCATTCCAGACCGTCAGATCGCTGCCTGCGTGAGCTGCCATTCGCCCAACGGTGCGGGCATGCCTGCACAGTACCCTCGCTTGGCGGGTCAGCACGCCGAGTACACCGCCACTCAGCTCACCCAGTTCCGTGAAGGTGTTCGCAAGAACAACCTGCAAATGACCCAAGTGGCGGCCAAGATGAACGACCGTGAAATCAAGGCCGTCTCGGATTACATCGCGGGTCTTCGCTGAACTTGGGTCCGCCGAGTGTCCTGCGTGCAGCGGTTTTGCCCTGTACGCACCTGGGGGTTTTGTACCGTTGGCACCGAGTCTGCGGCACAATTAAGCATCGGCTGATATGACACGCACAAAGGCTGGGTTTCCGGCCTTTGTTGTTTCTGAATTTCACCTTTTGCCCCCGAGGGCGCGTCGCTTTTTTTAAACACCCCATGACGACTGTTGCTTCCAGCCCAGATTCCGAGCGCGGCTCCCCTCGAAGGCAGGCCGTGATCGAACTGCTGTCGTCCATGCGGTTCGCGATTTCGCTGCTGACGGTCATTTGCATTGCTTCGGTGATCGGCACCGTGCTCAAGCAAAACGAGCCCACCAACAACTACATCAACCAATTTGGGCCGTTTTGGGCCGAATTGTTTGCCACCCTCAAGCTCAATTCGGTCTACAGCGCCTGGTGGTTTTTACTGATTCTGGCTTTCTTGGTCATCAGCACCAGTTTGTGCATTGCCCGCAATGCCCCCAAGATCTTGGTGGACCTCAAAAACTACAAAGAAAACATCCGCGAGCAAAGCCTCAAGGCCTTCCACCACAAGGCCGACGGCCATCTGGATGAAGCGCCTGAGGTCGCCGCCAAACGCTTGGGGGCTTTGCTGGCCACAGGCGGCTGGAAGGTCAAGCTGCAAGAGCGCGATACCCCAGCGGGCAAGGGCTGGATGTTGGCGGCCAAGGCGGGGGCTGCCAACAAGATCGGTTACATCGCTGCACACTCGGCCATCGTGTTGGTGTGTGTGGGCGGTTTGCTGGACGGCGACCTGGCGGTGCGCGCCCAGATGTGGTTTGGCGGCAAGGCAATTTACAACGGCGGTGGCTTGATTGCCGATGTGCCTGAACAGCACCGCTTGTCTGAGCGCAATTTGGCTTTCAGGGGCAATTTGTTGGTGGCCGAAGACACCGCGTCGGGCACGGCGATCTTGTACCAATCCAACGGCATCTTGCTGCAAGAGTTGCCCTTTGTGATCGAGCTGAAAAAGTTCATCGTCGAGTACTACTCGACCGGCATGCCCAAGCTGTTTGCCAGCGACATCATCATCCATGACAAGGCCACGGGCGAAAAACGCGAGGCCCGTGTCGAGGTGAACCATCCGGCCAGCTTCAAGGGCATCAACATTTACCAGTCCAGCTTTGACGATGGTGGCTCGCAGGTCACTTTGCAAGCGGTGCCCATGGCAGCAGCCACCAAGGCGTTTGAGGTGGAAGGCACCATCGGCGGCAGCACGGATTTGACCAATGGCAATGAGAAACTGAGCTTGGAGTTCACCGGGCTGCGGGTGATCAACGTCGAAAACATGTCGGGCGGTGAGGGCGCTCAAGGCACGGCGGTGGATGTGCGCAAGGTCGATTTGCGCAGCGCCATCGATGAGCGTTTGGGGGCGGGCAATAAAACCACCCAGACCAAAGAGTTGCGCAATGTGGGCCCCAGCGTGAGTTACAAATTGCGCGATGGTGCTGGCCAAGCCCGCGAATACAACAACTACATGTTGCCCGTGGACACGGGCGACGGTGTGCCCGTGTTCTTGTTGGGCATGCGTGAGACGCCCAGCGAGCCTTTCCGTTACCTGCGTCCACCTGCCGATGAAAACAGCGAGTTGACCGGCTTCATCCGTTTGCGCGCCGCACTTGAAACGACCGAGCTGCGCAACCGCGCGGTGCAGCGTTACGCGCGCAAGGCCGTTGACCCGCAGCGTCCGGAGTTGACTCAGCAACTGGCCGATTCGGCAGCCCGTTCTTTGGGCCTGTTTGCGGGTTTGGAGCAGGTACAGGGCAAGCAGGTTTCGGGCTTGCAGGCTTTGGCTGACTTTTTGGAGTCGAATGTGCCTGAGGCCGAACGTGCCCGCGCAGGAGAAATGTTTGTCCGCATTTTGAACGGCGCCTTGTACGAGCTGGACGCCGTGGCGCGTGAGCAAGCAGGTGCCAAACCGATGCCGCCAGAGCTAGTTCAAGGATTCATGACGCAGGCCGTATTGGCCTTGTCCGATGCGCCCTTTTACGCCGCGCCGATGACGTTTTTACTGAAAGACTTCAAGCAGGTCCAAGCCAGCGTGTTCCAAGTGGCCAGGGCGCCTGGCCAGTCCATCGTGTACCTGGGCTGTGCCCTTTTGATCCTCGGTATTTTTGCAATGCTGTATGTTCGAGACCGTCGCCTGTGGGTCTGGCTGTCGCCGCAAGGTGGCGGTGCCCAAGCGAACATGGCTTTGTCGTCCAACCGCAAGACCATGGACGTGGACCGTGAATTTGACCAATTGACCGCCCGATTGTTGGGCCGCTCCGAGAAAACACCATGACCACAGTCACTTTGAATCCAGGCTACTTTTCCAGCCGTTCGGCGCTGGACTGGGGCTTTGCTGTGCTGGCCTTGTTGGGCACCGTATTCGCCTTCAGCCGTTATCAGCAGGCCATGGACGTGTACGAGCAAGCCATCCTGATTGGCAGCTTGCCTGCAGTGATTTGGTTGGCCTGGTTTTGGCGACCCTTGCGCACCTTGATGCTGGTGGTGACGGGTTTGTCCTTGCTGGCGATCTACCTTTACCAAGGCGACCTGGCACGGGCAGAGCAGGTGTTTTGGCTCAAGTACTTTTTGTCCAGCCAGTCGGCCATCCTGTGGATGAGCATGCTGTTCTTCATCAGCACCGTCTTTTATTGGGCGGGCATTTTTATCCGGAGTCAGGCCGACGCGATGGAGTCTTTGGGTTCGCGCATGGCTTGGGTGGCGGTGGGCTTGGCCCTGATCGGCACCTTGGTGCGTTGGTACGAAAGCCACCAGTTGGGCCCCGATATTGGGCACATCCCGGTGAGCAACTTGTACGAAGTCTTCGTCATGTTTTGCTGGATGACGGCGGCTTTTTACCTGTACTACGAAGCGCAATACAAGACCCGTGCTCTGGGCGCATTCGTCATGTTGGTGGTGAGTGCGGCCGTGGGCTTTTTGCTGTGGTACACGCTGGTGCGTGAGGCGCATGAGATTCAACCTTTGGTGCCCGCCCTCAAGAGCTGGTGGATGAAGGTGCACGTTCCGGCCAACTTCATTGGTTACGGCACCTTTGCCTTGGCGGCCATGGTGGCCTTTGCCTACCTGATCAAGCAACAAGCGACCGAAACCCGTTGGTACAAACTGGCGCCTTTGTGGCTGCTGGGCATTGTGCTGTGCTTTGAGCCGGTGGTGTTCCGCCAGTCTGCCAACGACCAGACCAGCAGCTATTGGATGGTTTACTTCGGGATCTCCGCCTTCATTGTGGCGGGCATTTTGCTGGGCCGCCGACGCATTGCCGAGCGGCTGCCTTCCTATGAAATCCTCGACGATGTGATGTACAAGTCCATCGCCGTGGGCTTTGCCTTCTTCACCATCGCCACCGTGCTGGGCGCTTTGTGGGCGGCAGAAGCCTGGGGTGGTTACTGGAGCTGGGACCCGAAAGAGACCTGGGCCCTGATCGTCTGGTTGAACTACGCCGCTTGGCTGCACATGCGCCTGATGAAGGGCTTGCGTGGCACCGTGGCCGCTTGGTGGGCTTTGGTGGGCTTGGGCATCACCACCTTTGCCTTCTTGGGTGTGAACATGTTCTTGAGCGGCCTGCACAGTTACGGCACGCTCTGATTCGGGGCCGCTGCCGGTACCACGGGGCAGGTTTTTTCCACGCATGACCATCACGGGCAAGCCTTGACTGTGGCGCAGGACCAATCATCTTTGAAATGACCGGTTCTTTGCAGCTGGCGGCCGAAAAGTTCACAATCACAGCGTGACTTAAAGGTTAAACCATGATCTTCTTATCTTCCCGCTCCGGTTTTCAGCACCCTGTGAGCAGTGAAATCACGCCAGAAGCGGTGTATTTGCAACGAAGGGCACTGATTCGTCAGGCGGCCATGGGCTCGGCAGGCTTGGCTTTGGCCGCTTGGGGTGTGCGCGATGCGCGCGCCCAGATGGCCAGGCCGGGACAGTTGCCACCTTTGGCCTCTGTGCCGACCAAGCTCCCAGGCGGCGTGGTCATGGACAAGCTCACACCTTACAAAGATGCCACCACCTACAACAACTTCTATGAGTTTGGCACCGACAAAGCCGATCCGGCCAAGCGGGCGCACACGCTCAAAACCGACCCTTGGAGCGTAGAGATCGAGGGGCTGGTCAAGAAGCCGGGTCGCGTGGATCTGGAAGACATGATGAAGTGGGGCGCCATGGAAGAGCGCATCTACCGCCTGCGTTGTGTCGAAGGATGGTCCATGGTGATCCCTTGGGTGGGGTATTCCTTGGCCGATTTGATTCGCCGCGTGGAGCCTTTGCCAGGTGCCAAGTACGTGGAATTCGTGACTTTGGCCGACCCGAAAACCATGCCTGGAGTGCGGGGTGGTGTGGTGGATTGGCCTTATTTGGAGGGGCTGCGCATGGACGAAGCCATGCACCCATTGACCTTGTTGGCCTTTGGCATGTATGGCGAAGTCATGCCCAAGCAAAACGGTGCACCGCTGCGTTTGGTGGTGCCCTGGAAGTACGGCTTCAAGAGTGGCAAGAGTTTGGTCAAGATCCGCTTCACCGACAAACAACCGGTGATTTCGTGGGAAAAATCGGCGCCGCAAGAGTATGGTTTTTACTCCAATGTGAACCCTCTGGTGGACCATCCGCGCTGGAGTCAGGCGACCGAGAGGCGCATCGGCGAAGACGGTCTGTTGGCCAAAAAACGCAAGACTTTGATGTTCAATGGGTATGAGACCCAAGTGGGCCAGTTGTACGCCGGCATGGATTTGAAAAAGTTCTTCTGATGTGGTCGGCAGCGTTTCTTTTGAGGTCATGAGAGCCGCGCTGCGTCATTTTGCTGCTGGGTGGGTGTTGTTGCTGATCGGTTTGATGCCCTTGGCGTGGTTGGTGTGGCAGACGCTGTACGACCAATTGGGCGCCAACCCGGCCGAAGCCTTGATCCGGGCCACGGGTGACTGGACACTGCGAGGCCTGTGTGTCGTTCTGGCCGTGACCCCCTTGCGTACCTGGCTGGGTTGGCCCGAGTTGGTCAGGTTTCGGCGCCTGTTGGGCCTGCTGGTTTTTTTCTACGCCAGCTTGCACATGCTGAGTTATGCCTGGTTTGACATGGGGTTTGATCTGGCGGACATGCTGCAAGACATCGTCAAGCGCCCATTTATTTGGTTGGGTTTCAGTGGCTTTGTGATTTTGTTGGCATTGGCCGCCACTTCTTTCAACCGCGCCATGCGCTGGCTGGGCGGTAAGCGCTGGCAAATGTTGCACCGAGGCGTTTACCTGGTTGCCGTTCTGGCCGTGTTGCACTTTTGGTGGATGCGTGCGGGCAAACAGGACTTTGACGAGGTGCTGGTGTATGCCGCCATCTTGGGGGTTTTGCTGGGTTGGCGGCTTTACAGGGTGTTGATGAAGCCAAGGCCGCCAACAAGAGGTGTTTAAACCAACTGCTCCAGCGCAAAGGTGTCAAACGCCGATTCGCGCTGGCGGATCAGGTGAGCGCGTGTGCCATCGACCAGGATCTCGGCCGCACGACCCCGGGTGTTGTAGTTGCTGGCCATGCTCATGCAGTAAGCGCCAGCGGAGAGCACCGCCAGCGTGTCGCCGGTCTGCACCACCAGTTGTCGGTCGCGGCCGATCCAGTCACCGCTTTCGCACACAGGGCCGACCACGTCGTACAGCACACTGTCGCCAGCATCTGCCCCCCATCGCGGTGTGACCGGCACGATTTGGTGAAAGGCTTGGTACATGGCAGGACGGGGCAGGTCGTTCATGGCAGCATCGACGATGCAAAAGTTCTTTTGCTCGCCTGGCTTGAGGTACATGACCTCGGTCAAGCACACGCCAGCATTGCCCACCAAAGAGCGACCGGGCTCGATCATGAGCTGGCGCTGGCCGTAGCCACGCGCATCGAGTTTGGCCAAGAGCTGCGCCCACAGCGCGTCGGCTTCAGGGGGGGTGTCGCCGTTGTAGTTGATGCCCAAGCCACCCCCAAAATCGATGTGGTGGATCGGAATGCCAGCGGCTTCGATCTCCGCGACCAAGTCGAGCACGCGGTCCATGGCGTCCAGGTAGGGCGTGGTGTCGGTGATTTGCGAGCCAATGTGGCAGTCAATGCCCACCACGTGCAGCCCCGGCAAGCTGGCGGCATGGCGGTAGGCGCGCAATGTGTCTTCGTGCGCGATGCCAAATTTGTTGCCTTTGAGGCCTGTCGAGATGTAAGGGTGCGTTTTGGGATCCACATTGGGGTTGACGCGCAGGCTGACCGGTGCTTTTTTGCCAGCACTGACGGCCACTTGGCTGAGCACATCCAGCTCGGCTTCGCTTTCGACGTTGAAGCAGCCAATGCCGATTTGCAGCGCTTGTTTCATTTCGGCGCGGGTTTTGCCAACGCCAGAAAAGATCACTTTGGCCGGATCGCCACCTGCTGCCAAGACGCGGGCCAACTCACCGCCCGAAACGATGTCAAAGCCGCAGCCTGCATCGGCAAAAACTTGCAACACCGCCAGGCTGGAGTTGGCCTTCATGGCATAGCAAATTTGTGCTTGGCGTCCGGCAAAGCCGCGCTGGTAAGCACCCAGGGCCGACAACATGGCGGCTTTGGAGTACACAAACAAGGGGGTGCCGTACTCACGGGCCAAATCTGACAAGCGCACGCCTTCCACCATCAGTTCATCGTTTTGGTAGGCGATGTGCGGTTGTCCGGGCAAGGTTTTGAGGGCGGCAGGGGCGTTCATCGTGTGGCGGCATCAGAGGCCGAAGGTGAGGTCAAAAAGTGGGTGTCGGGTGCCACCGAAGGAGGCGGACGTAGCGTTGGCATCAGGGTGGATGAGTCAGGTGCCCGGCGCTGAGTTTGTCCCGTCGATGGGTCATGCCAGGGGTTCAGTGACTGGGGCAAAGTAGCCCTGTTCACAGAAGCGGGTGAATCCGGTGCGCGCAAAGGACCCTTTTGGCCACAGCCGCTCAATACGGCCGCACTGCCAACAAGGACAAGCGTGGTGACTAAAATCTTCTGTACCTTCAACATGCAGCGATTGTAATGACCGACCTCGAATTTTTGGACCAAGCTGAACGCCTGTTGGCGGGGATAGAAAACAGCTGCGACACGCTGAACGACGATGCCGATGTGGACATTGACAACCAGCGCGTGGGGGGCATGGTGACGCTGACCTTTGCCAACCGCAGTCAGATCATCGTCAATTTGCAAAAACCTTTGCATGAGGTGTGGCTGGCTGCACGTTGCGGTGGTTTTCACTACAAGTTCGACGGCACGGTTTGGCAAGACACCAAGGGCCAGGGCGAGTTTTGGCACAGCTTGTCGCGTTATGCCTCAGAGCAGTCTGGCAAGCCCTTGGTTTTCAAGCCCTGACGCGCCTGGCACCTCGGCTGCCATCATTGGCGGAACAGATCCAGAATGCGCCTTTTTTCATCGACAGGCGGCATGCTGCCGGGCTTGGATCCCCCACCCACAGGCTCCATGCCCAAGGCGCTGACGCCCGCATCCCCGGTGAACTCGGCGTAAGCCCAGTCCCCGCCAGATTGCACCACACCTTCTGGCACACGCAGTGTGGTCGATGGCTGGGTTTGTAAAGCGGTCTCCATGAATTTGATCCAGACCGGCAGACTCAGTCCACCGCCAGTTTCACGGTCACCCAATTTGCGGGGTGTGTCGTAACCGATCCAGACCACGGCCGCCATATTGGGGTGGTAACCCGCAAACCAGGCATCCATGGCATCGTTGGTGGTGCCTGTTTTGCCGTAAACATCTTGCCTTTTCAAGAGAGATTGCGCGCGAGCCGCAGTGCCTGAGCGCGTGACTTCTTGCAGCAAGCTGCTCATGACAAAAGCGTTGCGTTCGGGAATGGCACGGGGGACATCCTCGGTGGGTGCTTTGGGGGGGCTTTCCACCAAAACACGATTTTTGTAATCGGTGATGCGTGTGATCAGGTGGGGGCGCACCAAGTAGCCGCCATTGGCAAATACGGAATAGCCCGTGGCCATTTGCATGACCGTGACAGAGCCTGCACCCAGCGCCATGGTGAGGTAGGGTGGGTGCTTGTCTTCGTCAAAACCAAAACGCGTGACCCATTCTTGGGCGGCGCGAGGCCCTACGGCTTGCAAGATGCGGATGGACACCATGTTTTTGGATTTGGCCAAGCCGGTGCGCATGCTCATGGGACCGTCAAATTTGCCGTCGTAATTTTTGGGTTCCCAGGGTTGGCCGCCGGTCACGCCACCGTCAAAAAACAGCGGCGAGTCGTTGATTTGTGTGGCAGGACGAAGACCGGCTTCGAGAGAGGCGGAGTAAATAAACGGCTTGAAGCTTGAGCCGGGTTGGCGCCAAGCTTGGGTGACGTGGTTGAACTTGTTTTTGGCAAAGTCGAACCCGCCCACCAAGGCCCTGATGGCGCCAGTCTGAGGCGTCATGGCGACCAAGCCGCCTTCGACTTCAGGCAACTGCGTGATTTCCCAGTTGCCGTTGGCTGCTTGGACGATGCGAATCACGGCGCCTTTGCGGATTTGCTTGGACGATGGGGCTTTGTCCGACAGCCCGGATTGGGCGGGCACCAGTCCGGCGCCTGTGATGGTGATTTGTTCGCTGTTTTGGCGAACCACCACCACTTTGGTGGGCGAAGCCTGCAGCACCACGGCCGACATGACGTCACCATTGTCCGGATGGTCTTCCAGGGCGTCGTCAATGGCGTCTTCAGCCAGTTTGGGATCGTTGGGCAGTTGGATGAACTTCTCTGGACCCCGGTAAACCTGCCGGCGTTCAAAGTCCATCAGGCCCTGCCGCAGCGCGCGGTAGGCGGCCATTTGCTCGGCCGATTGCAAGGTGGTGTAGACGTTGATGCCGCGTGTGTAGGTCTCTTCGCCGTACTGCGAATAGACCATTTGCCGCACGGTTTCGGCCACAAATTCAGCGTGCAAATTTTTCCTGTCGGCAGCTGAGCGAAGGCGCAAAGGCTCGGCTTTGGCCACCGCAGCTTGTTTGGCGGTGATGTAGCCGTTTTCTTCCATGCGCTCAATGATGTACAGCTGACGCGAACGAGCGCGTTTGGGATTCACGATCGGGTTGAAGGCCGAGGGCGCTTTGGGCAAGCCCGCCAACATGGCGGCTTCTGCGATGGTGATGTCCTTCAGCGCTTTGCCAAAGTAAGCTTCTGAAGCCGAGGCAAAGCCATAAGCCCTGTTGCCCAAGAAGATCTGGTTCATGTAGATCTCCAGAATCTGATCTTTGGTCAGCAAATGCTCCAGCTTGTAGGTCAGCAAAATTTCATAAATTTTGCGGGTGTAGGTTTTCTCAGACGAGAGGTAAACATTGCGCGCCACCTGCATGGTGATGGTGGAGGCGCCTTGGCTTTTGAGTCGGCCCATGTTGGCGATACCTGCCCGCAAAATGCCCAAATAGTCCACGCCGCCATGTTGGTAAAAGCGGTTGTCTTCGATCGACAAAACCGCGTCTTTCATGACTTTGGGAATGTCTTTGATGGGGGTGAGGTTGCGGCGCTCTTCGCCAAACTCGCCCATCAACTGGCCATCGGCCGTGAAGACCCGAAGCGGCAGTTTGGGTTTGTACTCGGCCAGGTCCGAGATATCGGGCAAGTTGGGGTAGGCCATGACCATGGCCACACCGACCACCATCAACAGACTGGCCAGTCCTGCGGCCAGCAGTCCGGCGGCCCATAAACCCATCTTGAAAATCAACGCAACCCAGCCTGAAGATGTGTTGGCGCCTGTGGGCGGGTTGGAGGGCGTTGCGGGCTTGTCTTTGGAGGGCATAGGTGGTTGGCTGGGGCAGACTGCAAAGTACAGGCTGCTTCACATTATAAAAAAACAGAGGCCTGGCTTGGGGGCAATCTTCTGCTTAATGAGCTATTTGGTAATAAAAAAATAAGAACAAAACCCGTATTCATGTTACAAAACATGTCCAAACAGACTTGTGATGACTTCTCAAAGGGGCACAGCATGCAGTTTGCGACATGGCTTGAGCAACGTATGGGGTGGCGATCCACCAAGCAAGCTTGGGGCTTGGCGCCGGCCCATCAAGGGTGGTGGTTGTTGGGGCTCAGTCAAGAGGCTTCTCGCCTGATGGGCGTGCACACGGTTCAGTTCTTGTCAGGTGAGTTGGAAGATGACGATCAGCTCGGCGTTTCGCACGGCTTGCGCCAAAGTGGCGCCATTCGAGGTGCTTTTCAGGGGCGCCACCGCGTCAGTATGGGCCTGGCCATGGACCAAGTGGTGGGTGGTGTTTTGGCCATTCCAGTGGGTCTTGGGTCAGCCGATTGTGAAGCCGAAGTCCAGCTTGAGGCGGCGCGTTCATTGGACCTTGAGCCGCAAGACATCAGCTTTGATTGGGAAATGACCCCTTTGTCAGCAGGGGCCGCTGAGCAGCAGTTGCGATGGGTGGCGTGCACCAAAGGGTCCATAGAGCGCTTCAACCAATGCGTTCGCCGTGCAGGCTGGCAGTTGGCCAGTGTGGAGCCCGAGGTGCAGGCCGCTCAAAGAGCCGCTTCTTGTCTGTGTGGTGGTTTGTCTGTTTTGTTGACGCGTCCTGTACAAGACTGGCAATTTGACCTTGCCCTGCTGCCAGGCACCGATGTGCTGGACACTGCTTTGCGCAGCCCTCTGAACCTGGACCCAGCCCTGCAAGAGGCGCTCCAAAGTCCGGCTGGCCCTCGCTTGGTGGCGGCTGGTTTGGCGCTGAAAGCTTGGACATGAGTTTGTCCTGGAATCTGTTGAACTACCCAGCGCTACACCAGCAGCGCCGAAGACGACACCGCATCCTCACCACGCTCGCCGGCTTGGCCATGGGGGCATGGATGGCCGGCATCAGCGTGTGGGCGATTGAAAAATCCGTGCAAGGTTTGCGCGTCCAACAGACCGAGCTGCAGGCCCAGTGGCTGGCGTCCAGTCGGCAGCAGAAGTTGGCGCAGCAAAGCGTTGCTGAACAAGACCGCAATCGCCAACAAACACAGCACCTTTGGCAAATCGCACAGCAACACCATGTATGGACAGGGTTGAACGAAGCCTTGCACAGCGAGGTCCAAAACGCGACATGGCGACTGACGCGTTTGCAACTGGAGCCCGGAAAACTGGAGCTCAGTGGTTGGAGCCGCGACTTTGACACCTTGAAATCTTCAAGGCATCGGTTGATGGCCCAGCTGCAAGCGCACTGGCCGAAATCCGTGATGCCAGCAGCCGACTCGCATGCGACGCCCGGTTCAGCCCCCACCGAGTGGGTTCGACAAACCAGCGTCAACATCCCACCAGGGCCAGCCCTGGACGGTGCAACACACCCTCAGGGGGTGGAGTTCGTCTGGGTCAGTCCATGGCCTAAGTTCAAACCGCTGACAGCGGGCGTTCAAAGCGTGGCCAAAGGTGATGAGCGATGAACAACCTGGCTTGGCTGCGTGCTCGGTGGGTTGCTTGGGGTGTGGGAGGGCCTGATGGGGGCATTCGCGTGCGGGCGCAGTTGCGGTGGTGGGCGCGTCGCTGGGGGTTTGCGGTGGCGGCATGTTGGCTGGCCTGGGCCTTGGGCCTGTGGCTGCACGCGCCTATTTGGTGGACACGTGCGCAGCTCAAAAACGACGTGCAGGCCTTGCAAACCAAATTGTTTGCAGCACCGGTGTTGCAGCCCCAAGTTGCAGGGCCTGTGCAGTCAGAGGATCTCTCTCGTCTGCCAACAGCTGACCAACAAGAACTGCTTTGGACGCATGTGCAAAACACTTTGGCGCAACATGGGGTCAGCTTAATGGGCATGCAGCCCGTCAATGATCTGGTGCTGGCGCCATTGTCCAGTCAGGCCATGTCATTGCGTTTACAAGCCCGTTTTGAAAATTGGGCGGGGGCGTGGGCTTCGCTCGCCAGCATGGGGCCCATCTGGTCGATGGATCGTTTGCGGGTGGTGCCCAGTTCCGGCAAGTTGGGTGCAGACATCGAGGTGGTCTGGCGTGTCTGGTTCCAACCTGGAAGGTCTGGTGCTGCCGAGCAAGGGTCGTGGTTGGCTGTTGAACCACCCGCGAGGCCTCAGGCCATGCTTCAAAACGGATCGGCATCGATTTTTGATGGGCCTTTTCACAGGCGCCCAAAGGTGGACCCAGAGGCGCCAAAGGGTGTTCTGCCGTCCACTGGCGCGCTTGTGGAGGGGGTGTCCGAATCTGCGGTTGTCCCGGATCCCTTGCCCCCAACACTGATCTTTTCAAGCGAACCCGAGCGTTTGCCCATGTTGCCCCTGCGCGTGATCGGCATCTGGCGGCAAGGAGAGCAGGCTGAAGCTGTGGTGGCCAACGCCACACATTGGTTTCGTATCCAAGAGGGGCGACAGCTCAGTTTAGAGGGGCATCGGGTCTGGCGCATTGGCCGAGATGGCATTGAAGTGCGTGATGCAAGCGGTCGCCACCAGTCGATAGCGATGGAGGTCAGAGGGCCATGAAATTCAAGCATGCACGGTCTGGTCCTTGGCGCCTGTATGGGTCTGCGCTGCATGGGCTGGCATGGCTCAACCTCAGTGGTTTGCTGATGGCGCAAACGGCCGTGCCCACAGTCCCCAGCCTGTCTTTGGCAGCCACCGCATCGCAACCCGAACCCACTTTGCCCAAGGCCGATCAACCGATCAGTCTGAATTTTCAAGATGTGCCCCTCAAAACCTTGTTGCAGGTGTTTGCCGATTTCTCGGGCTTGAACCTGGTGGCTGGGGACGGGGTGAGCGGGCAGGTGACCGTGCGCTTGTCCGATGTGCCGTGGCCTCAAGCCTTGAACATCGTTCTGCAGGCCAAAGGATTGGCTTACCGCCTGGATGGGCGGGTCTTGTGGGTGGCGCCCCAAGATGAATGGGCATCGCGTGAAAAAAAGCAATGGGAATCCCGCGCGGCTTTGGAGGCGGTCAGTCCCTTGCAGATCCTGTCGGTTCGACTCCAACACGCGCGTGCAGGTGATTTGGCCCAGCGCCTGCAGGGGGGCGCACCTGGTGGATTGGCTGGCGTGGGTGGACGCATGCTGAGCGTTCGAGGCAGTGTGTTGTTTGACCCGCGCACCAACCAGTTGTTCGTGTCCGATGTGCCGTCGCGTTTGGTGCATGTGGAGGCCTTGATTCAGCGCTTGGATGTGCCGGTTCGGCAGGTCATGATCGAGGCCCGAATCGTGGAGGCCGAACGGCAATTCGGCGAATCTTTGGGGGTTCGCCTCGGTGCCGGTT
Source organism: Limnohabitans sp. Rim28 (assembly GCF_000293865.2). GTDB lineage: Bacteria > Pseudomonadota > Gammaproteobacteria > Burkholderiales > Burkholderiaceae_C > Limnohabitans_A. Next base: position 50,746 of record NZ_ALKN02000008.1, read on the forward strand.
TGGCCATGCCTTTGCAACTGCATGGCAGCAGCAACACTGTAGCGCTGGGTGCGACCAATGCGGTGGTGGGGCCTGGCGTGGTCACGGGCAATCAGGTCAGGTTGCCGGCAGGCAATGCGGGTCAAACCCTTCAAACGCCGTCCACTTTTGCCGTGTCCTTGTTCAATGCGGCGGCAGACCGTTTCATCAATGTCGAAATATCGGCCTTGGAAGCCGATGGGCGGGGCAAGGTGGTCTCGCGCCCCCGGGTGGTGACGGCTGACCAGACCAAGGCCCTGATAGAGCAAGGCACCGAGTTGCCTTACCAGACGGCCTCGGCGAGTGGGGCGACATCGATCACGTTTCGCAAAGCCAATTTGAAGCTGGAGGTGACGCCGCAAATCACCTCTGACGGTTCTGTGGTGCTGGATGTGGACGTCAACCGCGACAGCGTGGGCCAGATCACCCCGGCGGGTTTTGCCATCAACACCAAGCACGTCAAAACGCAGGTCAGGGTGGAAGATGGGGGCACGGTGGTGTTGGGCGGCATTTACGAAGAGACCGATCGGGACAACGAGGCCAGGGTGCCGGGCTTGGGCCGTGTGCCGGGCCTGGGTTGGTTGTTCAAAAATCGCGATCTGGCGCAGCGCAACAGCGAACTGTTGATTTTTTTGACGCCCCGCGTCATGGCCGACGCCCCGGCAGTGGCCACACCTTGAAAGTCACTTGGCTGGCTGTGGTGTTCTGGGCGCTTGTGGTCAGGCATGCGCCAAAGGGTCGAATACACTTGCCCGACTTGCTGTTACGCCTGCCCCCAACAGGTGCTTTTTGTTTTTGGTCAGAGACTTCACGTGCGCATCATCTTTGTGGGCCTTCCGGGCTCGGGAAAAACCACCATCGGCCGGCAATTGGCTCGGCGATTGGGCGTGCCTTTTGTGGACTCGGACCATGTGATCGAACACCGCTTGGGCTGCTCAATTCGTGAGTTTTTTGCGCGCGAGGGAGAAGACCGGTTTCGGGATGTGGAGCAACAGGTATTGGACGACCTGAGCAACACGCACCAAGGCGTGATCGCGACCGGCGGAGGTGCTGTTTTGCGCGAAGTCAACCGCCAGCATTTTCATGACCGGGGACAGGTCATTTACCTCCGTTCCACGCCTGAGGATGTGTTTCGCCGTGTGCGCCATGACAACGCGCGGCCTTTGTTGCAGGTCGATGACCCGCTCAAGCGCTTACGCGATTTGTATGCCACCCGGGACCCTTTGTACCGCGAGGTGGCGCATTTTGTCATCGAGACCGGACGGCCTTCGGTGGCCACCTTGGTCAACATGATCGTGATGCAATTGGAGTTGGCAGGTCATTTGCCTGCCCATCCGCCAGCTTCTGAGCCATCACCCACCTCCGACCCCAACTTCAGACCCATCCCCGGTCCACGTTGAGCTGCGCCGCGACCCAAAACCCCTACACTTGGGGGCTATGTCCGAGTCCACATCTCCCCTCCAAACGGTTGGCATCTCTCTGGCCGACCGCAGTTACGACATCCAAATTGGACAAGGTCTGCTGAGCCGTCCCGAAACCTGGGCGGGTTTGCCCAAGGCCACAACGGCCATGATCGTGACCAATGACACGATTGCCCCCTTGTACGAAGCCGCTTTGCGCCAGGCCATTTCGCCGCATTACAAGCAGGTGCACACCGTGGTGCTGCCCGATGGCGAGGCGCACAAGGACTGGCCAACCCTGAACCTGATTTTTGATGCACTGCTGGGCCAAGCTTGCGACCGCAAAACGGTGTTGTTTGCGCTGGGCGGTGGTGTCATCGGTGACATGACTGGATTTGCGGCAGCCAGTTACATGCGCGGCGTGCCCTTTGTGCAGGTACCGACCACACTCTTGTCGCAGGTCGATTCGTCGGTGGGCGGCAAAACCGCCATCAACCACCCCTTGGGCAAAAACATGATCGGCGCGTTTTACCAACCGGTGCGCGTCGTCTGTGACCTGAACACCTTGGCCACCTTGCCGCCGCGCGAGCTGAGCGCGGGCTTGGCCGAAGTCATCAAATACGGTCCGATCGCCGACATGGCATTTTTAGACTGGATCGAGGCGAACATCGACGCGCTGATGGCGCAAGATCCGCCCGCACTGGCCCATGCCGTCAAACGCAGCTGTGAAATCAAAGCATGGGTCGTCGGGCAAGACGAACGCGAAGCGGGCTTGCGTGCCATCTTGAATTTTGGCCACACCTTTGGCCACGCCATCGAAGCGGGTTTGGGCTTTGGCGTCTGGCTGCACGGTGAAGCCGTGGGTTGCGGCATGGTCATGGCGGCAGAGCTCTCGCAGCGATTGGGCCATGTCGATGCTGCGTTTGTGGCGCGTTTGCGGGCCTTGATCGCACGAGCGGGCTTGCCGGTGCGCGGCCCTGTGATGGATGCGGCCGACAACGCGGGCCACTACATGGAACACATGCGCTTGGACAAAAAAGCGGTGGGCGGCGACATTCAGTTCGTGGTCATCGATGGCCCTGGAAAGGCCACCGTGTGCGGTGCGCCCGACGCGATGGTGCGCGAGGTGATCAACGCCTGCTGCGTCTGATGCCGATGCATACCGGGTCATTGGCTTTGCCGGTGGATAGAGGCGAGAGGCCATCCAGCTTGTCGGCCTTGGCTTGCGATCCGGCGCAAACCCGGGGACGACGCTTTGCTGAAGCCCCAGCACCCACGCGCGACGCATTTCAGCGCGACCGCGACCGCATCGTGCACTCCACCGCCTTTCGGCGATTGGTCTACAAGACGCAGGTTTTCATGAACCACGAGGGCGATCTGTTTCGCACGCGGCTCACGCACTCACTGGAGGTTGCGCAGCTGGGCCGCTCCATTGCCCGCGCTTTGGGCCTCAACGAGGATTTGGTCGAGGCCGTGGCACTGGCGCACGATCTGGGGCACACGCCTTTTGGGCATGCCGGACAAGACACGCTGAACGAATGCATGGCCGAGCACGGTGGCTTTGAGCACAACCTGCAAAGCCTGCGCGTGGTCGATAAACTGGAAGAGCGCTACCCCGCATTTGATGGTCTGAACTTGAGTTTTGAAACCCGAGAAGGTGTGCTCAAACACTGCTCGCGTGCCCATGCCGAGCATCTGGAGCTGAGCGAGCCAGGCGGGGTGGGGCGGCGCTTCATAGACCGCACCCAACCCAGCCTGGAGGCGCAGCTTTGCAACCTGGCGGACGCCATTGCTTACAACGCGCACGACATGGACGACGGAGTGCGCTCTGGCCTCATCAGCATGGATCAATTGATGCAAGTCGAGTTGTTTGCGCACTACCGCGATCAGGCGCTGGCCGAGCATCCGCACTTGTCAGAAAAGCCTCGCCGCCTGCTGTATGAAACCATCCGCCGCATGCTGAGTGACCAGGTGTACGACGTGATCGACACCACCCGTCAGGCGGTTGCCAAGGCGGGTGTGGGGACGCTGGCCGAAGCCCGCTTGGCCGGGCCGTTGGTGGCTTTCAGCACCGAGATGAAGACGCGCAGCGGCGAGCTCAAAAAGTTTTTGTTCGCACAGCTGTACCGCCATCCGCAGGTCATGCACACCACTGGGCAGGCGCAGCAGGTGGTGCGAGAGTTGTTTTTGGCATATGTGGCCCAACCGGCTGAAATGCCAGCCGTTTTTGCTGCGGCCACCGATGTCCATCGCACCGTGGCCGATTACATCGCCGGCATGACCGACCGCTTTGCCCTGCGCGAACACGAACGCCTGACGGGGCGCAAGCTGCTGTGAGTCGTGTGTCAGCCAGCCGGCCCGCTTGGCTTGTGGTGCTGGCGGGCGGCGTGGCGGCTTTGCAAGTGGGCAAGTTGCCGCCTGCCTTGCCTGCGCTGCAAGCTGAGCTGGGCCTGACATTGGTGCAGTCGGGTTTCCTGTTGTCCATGGTTCAATTGGCAGGCATGAGTTTGGCCGTGTTCATGGGCCTGTGGGCCGATGGCATGGGCCTGCGGCGCAGCATGGTGCGCGGTTTGTGCCTGCTGGCGCTGGCCAGTGGCTTGGGCGCATTCGCCACCTCGGTCAGCGCATTGCTGACCTTGCGTGCCATCGAGGGTTTGGGGTTTTTGCTGGTGGCTTTGCCCGCGCCAGCCTTGATTCGCCGATTGGTGCCGCCCGCGCAACTGCCGGGCATGTTGGGTTGGTGGGGCGCTTACATGCCCACTGGCACTGCGCTGGCTTTGCTGCTAGGGCCGCTGTTCATCCCGGTGTGGGGCTGGGGTGCTTGGTGGGGACTGTTTGCCGCCGTGTCGTTGGCCATGGCGGCGTGGCTGCTTCGCTGTGTGCCTGCCGATCCACCCGCGGTGCTGGCTCTTGATTCACCGGGTTCCTTGTCGCCTTGGCCATTGGCAGATCGCCAGGTGGCGCCAAGCCAAGCACCCAACGGCGCGTGGCAGCGTCTGCGCCAAACCTTGAGTGCCCCCGGCCCTTGGTGGGTCGCACTCACCTTTGGCATGTATTCAGGACAGTGGTTGTCGGTGGTGGGCTTTTTGCCGTCGATTTATGCCGCGGCTGGCGTGAGCGGTGCGCTGCTGGGGGTGCTCACGGCCTTGGCGGCAGCTGCCAACATCCTGGGCAATATGGCCTCTGGCCGTTTGCTGCAGCGCGGCTGGGCACCCCGCGCCACGCTGTGGATGGGCTTTGGTGCCATGGCGTTGGGCAGCACGGTGGCCTTCGCCAGTTTCACCGAAAGCCTGCCTTGGCTGCGCTTTGCCGGGGTGCTGTTGTTTTCGGGCATGGGCGGATTGGTGCCAGGCACCTTGTTCAGCCTGGCGGTGCGCTTGGCGCCAGGCGAGCAACAAGTGGCCACCACGGTGGGTTGGGTGCAGCAGTTGTCGGCTTTGGGGCAGTTTGCAGGGCCGCCTGCGGTGGCGGCTATGGCTGCGTGGGCGGGCGGCTGGCAGCTCACGCCGGTGGTCACCGTCGGGTGTTGTGTGGTGGGGGCGGTGCTGGCTTGGATGGCGGGGCGCTTGCTGCCACAGGCACAATCTCGCCCATGACCGACATGAACAACCCTGAAATTGCCGACACCGTGCGCTGGCTTGAACGCGCCGTCATTGGCTTGAACTTGTGCCCTTTTGCCAAAGCGCCGCATGTCAAGGGCCAGATCCATTACGTGCTGAGCGAAGCCAAAGGTTTGGAAGGTTTGCGCGACGAGTTGATTGAGCAACTGCAAGCGCTGGCCGTCACCCCCGCCGAAGCGCGCGAGACCGTGCTCTTGATCGTGCCGCAGATGCTGCAAGACTTTTTAGAGTTCAATGACTTTCTGGACGAGGCCGATGCCGTGCTGCAAGAGCTCGACATGGAAGGCGTGTTTCAGGTGGCGAGTTTTCACCCGCAGTTCCAGTTTGCCGACACCGAGCCGGATGACATCGGCAATTGCACCAACCGCTCGCCTTACCCCACGCTGCACCTGCTGCGCGAGGAAAGCATCGACCGAGCGGTCGAGGCGTTCCCCGAGGCCGAAATGATTTACGAAACCAACATCGAGACCCTGGACAAGCTGGGGGCTGAGGGTTGGAAAAAGCTGGACGTGGGCCCAAGCCCATGAAAAAGCGATCTGCCCAGGACATCGCCGAATCCGTGCTGCCTCCTGAAGTGCGTCCCGGCCAGTCGGTCGAGTTGCTCAAGCAACTGCACATCTTGACCCGCGAGGGCAAGCTCAACCAAGACTCACGCCGCAAACTCAAGCAGGTCTACCACCTGTTTCAGTTCATCGAAAAGTTGTTGCACGAGCTGCCCGCCAGCCACAGCGGCCCGACGCTGGCCGACCATGGTGCGGGCAAGTCGTATTTGGGCTTCATCATTTACGACCTGTTTTTCAAAGCGCTGGGTCAAGGCACGATCTATGGCATCGAGACCCGCAGCGAACTGGTGGCCTCGTCCCAAGCACTGGCCGAGCGGCTGGGCTTTGAGCGCATGCAGTTCCTCAACCTGAGCGTGGCCGAATCGGCGCAAAGCGATGTGCTGCCAGCGCAAATCGATGTGGTCACTGCGCTGCACGCCTGCGACACCGCCACCGATGACGCGATCGCCTTCGGCCTGCAAAAGCAAGCCCAATACATGGTGCTGGTGCCCTGTTGCCAGGCCGAGTTGGCCCGCGCCCTGAACCAGAACAAGGCGCTGAACTTGCAGCGCACCCCTCTGGCCGAACTCTGGCGTCACCCCCTGCACACCCGCGAAGTGGGCAGCCAACTCACCAATGTGCTGCGCTGCCTGTACCTGGAGTCACAAGGCTACGCCGTCACCGTGACCGAATTGGTGGGCTGGGAGCACTCGATGAAGAACGAACTCATTTTGGCCAAGTACACCGGTCAGAAAAAGCGTTCATCCGGCGAGCGCCTGCTGGCGCTGCTCAAGGAGTTTGGCGTGCAGGACTCGATGGGTGGGCGGTACCCGCTGACCATGAATTAATTGGGGTCAGATCCCCATTAAACTGGCGTTCTCAATTCGGGAGTTTCCGCATGGCCCGCCAACCTCGCCTCACTGTGGCCGCCTACCCGCACCACGTCATCCAGCGCGGCAATGACCGCCAGGCCATCGTGCGCGATGATGCCGACCGTGAGCGTTTGCTGGCGCTTTGGCAAGAGCACGCGCTCACTTTCAAAGTGGCCATCCATGCCTACGTGATCATGGACAACCACTTCCATCTGCTGCTCACCCCAGAAACAGACGATGGTCTGCCCCAGATGATGCAGGCGGTGGGGCGGGCCTATGTGCGTTACTTCAATTTGCGACATCAGCGCACAGGCACGCTTTGGGAGGGGCGCTACCGCAGCAATTTGATTGAGACGGAACGTTATCTGTTGGCTTGTATGGTTTACATCGACCTGAACCCGGTGCGTGCGGGGATGGTGGCCCAGCCTGTTGATTTCAAGTGGTCCAGCCACAGGCACTGTATTGGGCAGGTGAATGACCCATGGCTGAAGCCCCATGCCCTGTTTTGGGGCTTGGGCAACACGCCATTTGCACGCGAGGCGGCTTATGTTGAACTGGTGCAAACGGGCTTGGTGCAAGGTGACCAGAATCAACTCACCCAAAGCGCCTTGTCGGGCTGGGCTTTGGGATCTGCTGATTTTGTAGGGGGGCTGCAGCAGAACACGTCGCGACGTTTGGTGCCTGGCAAAGCGGGTCGGCCCTTGAAAAAGCGCTTGGATTGAATCTGTCCCCAATTAAATTACATTGAAGCCAAAAGCCAAATTAATTGGGATCTGACCCCAATTAAAAAGATTGGCATGGATGCTGCTGTGCACTACACTCGCCACTCTGCGTGAAAACCCTTAGGAGCGCCCATGACTTCGGCCAGTGCAAAAGAACATTTCCAATCGACCGGTCTGTATGACCCCGCCAACGAGCACGATGCTTGTGGTGTTGGCTTTGTGGCCCACATCAAAGGGCACAAGACCCACGCCATCGTGACCCAGGCGCTCAAGATTCTGGAAAACCTGGACCACCGGGGTGCGGTGGGCGCGGACGCGCTGATGGGCGACGGTGCCGGTATCCTGATTCAGTTGCCCGACGCCTTGTACCGCGACGAGATGGCCAAGCAAGGTGTGGCCTTGCCGCCGTTTGGTGAGTACGGCGTGGGCATGGTGTTCTTGCCCAAAGAACACGCCTCCCGCATGGCGTGCGAGCAAGAGCTCGAGCGCGCTGTCAAGGCCGAAGGCCAGGTGGTGCTCGGCTGGCGCGATGTGCCCGTCAACCGCGACATGCCCATGTCGCCCACCGTGCGCGAGAAAGAGCCGGTCATGCGCCAGATTTTCATCGGCCGTGGCGCCGACGTCATCGTGCAAGACGCGTTGGAGCGCAAGTTGTACGTGATCCGCAAGACCGCCAGCGCTGCCATTCAGGCGCTGCATCTGACGCACAGCAACGAGTACTACATCCCCAGCATGTCCAGCCGCACGGCGGTTTACAAGGGCTTGTTGCTGGCCGACCAGGTCGGTACTTATTACCTGGACTTGCAAGACGAGCGCTGCGTCTCTGCGCTGGGTCTGGTGCACCAGCGTTTCTCCACCAACACCTTCCCCGAGTGGCCATTGGCCCACCCTTACCGCTATGTGGCGCACAACGGCGAGATCAACACCGTCAAGGGCAACTACAACTGGATGAAGGCCCGCGAAGGCGTGATGTCTTCGCCCGTCTTGGCCAACGACCTGCAAAAGCTCTACCCCATCAGCTTTGCCGGTCAGTCCGACACTGCCACCTTTGACAACTGCCTGGAACTGCTGACCATGGCGGGTTACCCCATCAGCCAGGCCGTGATGATGATGATCCCCGAGCCGTGGGAGCAGCACACCACCATGGACGAGCGCCGCAAGGCTTTCTATGAATACCATGCGGCGATGTTGGAGCCATGGGATGGCCCGGCCTCCATCGTGTTCACCGATGGCCGCCAGATCGGCGCCACCCTCGACCGCAACGGCCTGCGCCCTTCGCGCTACATCATCACCGACGACGACATGGTCATCATGGGTTCGGAAACCGGCGTGCTGCCGATTCCCGAAAGCAAGATCGTGCGCAAGTGGCGTCTGCAGCCCGGCAAGATGTTCCTGATCGACTTGGAACAAGGCCGCATGATCAACGACGAAGAGCTGAAAGCGGGCCTGGCCAGTGCCAAGCCCTACAAGCAGTGGATCGAAAACCTGCGCATCAAGCTCGACGACGTGGCCGAAGCCGCTTTGGCCCCCGCTTCCGATGTGGCCTTGCTCGATCTGCAACAAGCCTTTGGCACCACGCAAGAAGACATCAAGTTCCTGCTGGCGCCCATGGCCTCGGCGGGTGAAGAAGCCATCGGCTCCATGGGCAACGACAGCCCGCTGGCCGTGTTGTCTGACAAGAACAAGCCGCTGTACAACTATTTCAAGCAGCTGTTCGCGCAAGTGACCAACCCGCCGATCGACCCGATCCGCGAAGCGATCGTGATGTCGCTGGTGTCCTTCATTGGCCCCAAGCCGAACTTGCTGGACATCAACCAAGTCAACCCGCCGATGCGCCTGGAAGTGAGCCAGCCGATCCTGGACTTCGCCGACATGGCCAAGTTGCGCCACATTGACCAGGCCACCAAGGGCAAGTTCAAGAGCGCCACACTGGACATCACTTACCCGGTGTTGTGGGGCCGTGAAGGTGTGGAAGCCAAGTTGGCTTCGCTGTGCGCCGAAGCCGTGGACGCCATCAAGGGCGGCCACAACATCCTGATCATCAGCGACCGCGGCGTCAGCGCCACCCAGGTGGCCGTGCCCGCACTGTTGGCCCTGTCGGCCATTCACCAGCATCTGGTGACTGCAGGCCTGCGCACCACCGCCGGCTTGGTCGTCGAGACCGGTACCGCCCGCGAAGTGCACCACTTTGCCGTGCTGGCAGGTTACGGCGCTGAAGCCGTCCACCCCTACCTGGCGATGGAAACCCTGGCCGCTTTGCACAAAGAGCTGCCCGGCGATTTGTCCGCCGACAAAGCCATCTACAACTACATCAAGGCGATCGGCAAGGGCTTGTCCAAGATCATGTCCAAGATGGGCGTGTCGACCTACATGTCGTATTGCGGTGCGCAGTTGTTCGAAGCCATCGGCATCAACACCGAAACCATCAACAAATACTTCACCGGCACCTCCAGCCGCGTGGGTGGCATCGGCGTGTTCGAGATCGCCGAAGAAGCCTTCCGCATGCACACCGCGGCCTTCAGCGACGATCCTCTGCTGGCCACCATGCTGGACGCTGGCGGCGAATACGCCTGGCGCGCCCGTGGTGAAGAGCACATGTGGACACCCGATGCGATTGCCAAGTTGCAGCACTCCACCCGTGCCAACAACTTCAGCACCTACAAGGAATACGCGCAGATCATCAACGACCAAAGCAAACGCCACATGACGCTGCGTGGCCTGTTCGAGTTCAAGATCGACCCGTCCAAAGCCATCCCGCTCGAACAAGTCGAGCCTGCGGCCGAGATCGTCAAGCGTTTCGCCACCGGCGCGATGTCGTTGGGCTCGATCAGTACCGAAGCGCACGCCACCTTGGCCGTGGCCATGAACCGCATTGGCGGCAAGAGCAACACCGGTGAAGGCGGTGAAGACGCCAACCGTTACCGCAACGAGCTCAAGGGCATCCCGATCAAGTTGGGTGATTCCTTGAAGAGCGTGATCGGTGCAGAAAACGTTGAAGTCGACATGCCGCTGGCCGCCGGTGACAGCCTGCGCTCCAAAATCAAACAAGTGGCTTCTGGCCGCTTTGGTGTGACGGCCGAATACCTGCACAGCGCCGACCAGATCCAGATCAAGATGGCCCAGGGCGCCAAGCCGGGTGAAGGCGGCCAGTTGCCCGGTGGCAAAGTGTCCGACTACATCGGCAAGCTGCGCCACTCGGTGCCGGGTGTCGGTTTGATCTCGCCACCACCGCACCACGACATCTATTCCATCGAGGATTTGGCCCAGCTGATCCACGACTTGAAGAACGTGGCCCCGCACAGCGACATCAGCGTCAAGCTCGTGTCCGAAATCGGCGTCGGCACCATCGCCGCCGGTGTGGCCAAGTGCAAGGCCGACCACGTCGTGATCGCTGGCCACGACGGCGGCACAGGCGCTTCGCCCTGGTCGTCGGTCAAGCACGCAGGCTCGCCATGGGAAATCGGTCTGGCCGAAACCCAGCAGACCTTGGTGCTCAACGGCCTGCGTGGTCGCATCCGCGTGCAGGCCGACGGCCAGATGAAGACCGGTCGTGACGTCGCCATCGGCGCTTTACTCGGTGCAGACGAGTTCGGTTTTGCCACCGCACCGCTGGTGGTCGAGGGCTGCATCATGATGCGCAAGTGCCACCTGAACACCTGCCCTGTGGGCGTGGCCACGCAAGACCCGACTTTGCGCGCCAAGTTCACCGGCAAGCCCGAGCATGTCGTCAATTACTTCTTCTTCATTGCCGAAGAAGTGCGCCAGATCATGGCCCAGTTGGGCATCGCCAAATTCGACGATTTGGTGGGCCGTGCCGACCTGCTCGACATGAAGAGCGGTGTGGCGCACTGGAAAGCCAAGGGTCTGGACTTTGGTCGCTTGCTGGCGGTGCCACAGGTCGAGTCCACCGTGGCTGTGCGCCATGTGGACACGCAAGACCACGGCTTGGAGAAAGCCTTGGACAACGTGCTGATCGCCAAGAGCCGTGCCGCCATCGACAAGGGCGAAAAAGTCCAGTTCATGGAAGTCGCCCGCAACGTGAACCGCTCGGTCGGTGCCATGTTGTCCGGCGCGGTGACCAAGGTGCACCCCGAAGGCCTGCCAGACGACACACTGCGTATTCAATTGGAAGGCACCGGTGGCCAGTCCTTTGGCGCCTTCCTGGCCAAGGGCATCACGCTGTACCTGATTGGCGAAGCCAACGACTACACCGGCAAAGGTTTGTCGGGCGGCCGCGTGGTGGTGCGCCCGAGCCTGGAGTTCCGTGGCGTGGCCTCGCAAAACATCATCGTGGGCAACACCGTCATGTACGGCGCGACCACGGGTGAAGCCTTCTTTGCGGGCGTGGCTGGCGAGCGCTTTGCGGTGCGTCTGTCCGGTGCCACTGCGGTGGTCGAAGGCACGGGCGACCATGGCTGCGAATACATGACCGGCGGCACGGTCGCTGTCTTGGGCAAGACGGGCCGCAACTTTGGCGCGGGCATGAGCGGTGGTATCGCTTATGTGTACGACGAAGACGGCGAATTCGCCTCACGCTGCAACACCGCCATGGTCAGCATGGAAAAAGTGCTGACCGTGGCCGAACAAGAAGCGCAAGTGGACCGCAAGGTCTGGCACCGCGATCAGGCCGACGAAGCGCAACTGAAAAAACTGCTGGAAGAGCACCACAAGTGGACCGGCAGCCAGCGTGCCCGCGAGTTGCTCGACCACTGGGCCACGGCACGCGCCAAGTTCGTGAAGGTGTTCCCGAACGAATACAAGCGCGCACTGGGTGAAATCAATGCCAAGAAGGCCGCCAAGGCTGCCCAGCCTGTGGCTGCTTGAACCCACGGTACAAGAATCTAAGGAAACATCATGGGAAAAATCACCGGCTTCATGGAATTCGAGCGCATCGAAGAGGGCTACAAGCCCGTCACCGAGCGCCTCAAAAATTACGGCGAATTCGTCATCGGCTTGACACCCGAGCAGTCCAAAACACAAGCGGCGCGTTGCATGGACTGCGGCACACCGTTTTGCAACAACGGCTGCCCGGTCAACAACATCATTCCGGACTTCAACAACCTGGTGTTTGAAGGCGACTGGAAAAACGCGATCGAGGTGCTGCACAGCACCAACAACTTCCCCGAGTTCACGGGCCGCATCTGCCCCGCACCTTGCGAAGCAGCTTGCGTGGTCAACTTCAACGATGACGCCGTGGGCATCAAGTCGATTGAGCATGCCATCATTGACCGTGCTTGGGCCGAAGGCTGGGTCACACCCCGTCCCGCGAAAGTCAAGACGGGCAAAAAGGTGGCTGTGATCGGTGCAGGCCCCGCAGGCTTGGCCGCGGCCCAGCAGTTGGCGCGCGTGGGTCACGATGTGACCTTGTTTGAAAAGAACGACCGCGTGGGCGGCTTGCTGCGTTACGGCATCCCTGACTTCAAGATGGAAAAGACGCACATCGACCGCCGCGTTCAGCAACTGGAAGCCGAAGGCGTCACCATTCGCACCAGCGTGTTGGTGGGTGAGTGGCCCAAGGACTCCAAGGTCACCAACTGGGCCAAGGAAACCATCAGCGCGGCGCAACTCCAGAAAGACTTCGACGCGGTGTTGCTCACGGGCGGTTCAGAGCAATCGCGCGATTTGCCTGTGCCCGGCCGCGACCTGGACGGCATCCATTTCGCGATGGAATTCCTGCCCCAGCAAAACAAGGTCAATGCGGGCGACAAGCTCAAAGGCCAACTGCGCGCGGATGGCAAGCACGTCATCGTGATCGGCGGTGGTGACACCGGCAGCGACTGCGTGGGCACCAGCACACGCCATGGCGCTGTCAGCGTGACCCAGTTCGAGGTGATGCCCGAGCCACCCGAAAAAGAAAACAAGGCGCTGGTTTGGCCTTATTGGCCCATGAAGCTGCGCACCAGCTCCAGCCACGACGAGAGCGCCGAAAAAGGCCTGCTGCAGCGCGAATTCGCCATTTCCACCAAAGCCTTCATGGGTGAAAAGGGCAAAGTCACCGGTCTGACCACGGTGCAGGTCGAATTCAAAGACGGCAAGATGGTCGAAGTGCCTGGCACCGAAAAAGAGCACAAAGCCGACATGGTCCTGCTCGCCATGGGTTTCACCAATCCGGTGGCCACCGTGCTCGACGCCTTTGGCATCGACAAAGACGCCCGTGGCAACGCCAAGGCCAGCACCGATTTCACGGGCGGTTACGCCACCAACGTGCCCAAGGTGTTTGCCGCTGGCGACATGCGCCGGGGCCAGTCTTTGGTGGTGTGGGCCATCCGTGAAGGCCGCCAGGCGGCACGTTCTGTGGACGAATTCCTGATGGGGACCAGTGATTTGCCACGATGAAGAACATAAGTTCTAGGTAAAATCCCTCGAATATCCCGGTTTGTATGCCTTGGACCGGGAGCCTCTAACATCGCGAGAGCCGGTCCTTCCGGCTTTTGCTTTTTCATGAACCCCACGACCACACCACCCCTTGTTGAACTGCGCGACCTGAGCTTCGGCTACGGCGACCGTGTCATCTTGAAGAACCTGAGCTTCAAGGTGCCGCGCGGCCAAGTCACGGCCCTGATGGGCGTGTCGGGAGGCGGCAAGACCACGGTGTTGCGCTTGATTGGCGGTCAGATTCGCGCCAGTGCGGGCCAGTTGCTGTTTGACGGTGACGACATCACCCCCATGCACCAAACCGAGCTGTACGCTGCCCGCCGCCGCATGGGCATGCTGTTCCAGTTTGGCGCCTTGTTCACCGACATGAGCGTGTTCGACAACGTGGCCTTTCCCCTGCGTGAGCACACGGCTTTGTCGGAAGACTTGATCCGCGACATCGTGTTGATGAAACTCGATGCGGTGGGTTTGCGCGGTGCGCGTGACTTGAAGCCCTCAGAGATCTCCGGCGGCATGAGCCGCCGCGTGGCCCTGGCCCGCGCCATCGCGCTGGACCCGGACCTGATCATGTACGACGAGCCCTTTGCCGGGCTGGACCCGATCTCGCTGGGTACGGCCGCACGGCTGATTCGCCGCCTGAACGACAGCCTGGGCATCACCAGCGTGGTGGTGTCGCACGATGTGAAGGAAACCTTTGAGATTGCCGACCATGTGGTGATTTTGGCCAACGGCGGTGTGGCCGCCCAAGGCACGCCCGCCGAATTGCTGGCCAGCACCGACCCGCTGATCCACCAGTTTGTGCACGCTTTGAGCGATGGTCCAGTGCCTTTCCATTACCCCGCGCCCAGCGCGGCGCGAGATTATGGGAGGTCGGCATGATCGTCTCGTTGCTCGGCACCTTGGGCGCCCACACCCGACAGATGCTGGCCGATTGGGGCTTCGCTGCCCGCTTGTTCATACAGCTGTTGGGCCTGTCGGGCGCTGCGCTCAAGCGATTTGGCTTGGTGCGTGACCAAGTGCATTTTTTAGGCAATTACTCTTTGGCCATCATCACCGTGTCGGGCCTGTTTGTCGGCTTTGTGCTGGGCTTGCAGGGTTACTACACGCTGCAGCGTTACGGTTCGGCCGAAGCGCTGGGTTTGTTGGTGGCGCTCAGTTTGGTGCGCGAGTTGGGTCCGGTGGTGGCGGCTTTGTTGTTTGCAGGACGCGCGGGCGCATCGCTCACGGCCGAGATTGGCCTGATGCGCGCGGGTGAACAACTCACCGCTTTGGAGATGATGGCCGTGGACCCGGTGCAGCGCATTTTGGCGCCGCGGTTTTGGGGCGGCATCATTGCTTTGCCTTTGTTGGCTGCGGTGTTCAGCGCTGTAGGCATTCTGGGTGGCTATGTCGTGGGTGTGCTGTTGATCGGCGTGGACGCAGGCTCTTTTTGGAGCCAGATGCAAGGCGGCGTGGATGTGTTCAAGGACGTGGGCAACGGCATCATCAAAAGCATGGTGTTTGGCGTGGCTGTGACCTTCATTGCTTTGTTGCAAGGCTATGTGGCCAAGCCCACACCAGAAGGTGTGGCCAGTGCCACCACACGCAGTGTGGTGGTTTCTTCTTTGTCGGTGTTGGGGCTGGATTTCATCCTCACCGCGATGATGTTCAGCATTTGAGGAGGACGGTATGCAACGTTCAAAAAATGATGTGTGGGTGGGTTTGTTTGTGTTGCTGGGTGCCGTAGCGGTGTTGTTCTTGGCGCTCAAAGCCGCCAACTTGCTCACCTGGAGCTTCAACAAGGGCTATGAGGTGACGGCCAAATTCGACAACATTGGTGGGCTCAAGCCCGGCGCCGCCGTGAAAAGTGCTGGCGTGGTGGTGGGGCGCGTCAAAACCATCGAATTTGACGGCGAATCTTTTCAAGCCAAAGTGACCTTGACCTTGCAAAGCGAACACGCTTTCCCCCAAGACAGTTCGCTGAAAATTTTGACCAGCGGCTTGTTGGGCGAGCAATACCTCGACGTATCGCCGGGTGCCGATGAAAAAAACCTGGCTGCGGGAGACCGCATTGGTTCGACCCAATCGGCGGTGATTCTCGAAAATCTCATCAGCCAGTTTTTGTTCAACCAAGCTGAAAAATCTTCTGAGGGCCAAAAGCCATGAATTTGCTCAAAAACCGATTTTGGATGCTGCTTTCGGGCCTTGTTCTGTTGGCCTTGCAAGGTTGTGCCACGGTGAAAAGCGCCGATGCGCGTGATCCCTGGGAGCCCATGAACCGCAGCATTTACCAATTCAACGATGCGATCGACACGGTTGCGCTCAAGCCAGCCGCCCAGCTCTATGTGCAGGTTTTACCCGGCATGGTGCGCACGGGGGTGAGCAACTTCATGGGCAATTTGGGCGATGTTTGGTCCATGGCCAACAGCGCCATGCAACTCAAAGGTCAAGCCACGGTAGAGACCTTCATGCGGATCAACGTCAATACCTTCATGGGCTTGGGTGGCATTTTGGATGTGGCCAGCGAGATGGGCATCGAAAAGCGCCGCGAAGATTTTGGACAGACATTGGGCTATTGGGGTGTTCAGCCCGGCCCTTATGTGGTGCTGCCCTTGTTTGGGCCTTCTACGCTGCGTGATGCATGGGCGTTTCCAGTCGATATGCAAGGCAATGTGACCAACAGTCTGGCAGATCAGGCCACCCGCAATGCTTTGTTGGTCACCCGTTTGGTGGACATGCGGGCCGGTCTGCTCAAGACGGTGGATGCCATCAAAGCCTCATCGCTAGACCCTTATTCGTTTGTGCGCGATGCCTATTTACAAAAAAGACGCAACGACATCTACGATGGCAACCCGCCTTCAAGCTTCGACTACAACGAAGCGCCCACTTCGCCGCGATAAGCCCGTTACAGTTTCTCACATCGCTTTTCGCATCTGGTCTTACAGTTACGTCATGGTCAAAACTTTATCCTTCTCTTGTTTGAGTCGCCGCCAGTGGCTGGTCAGCATCTGTGCCTTGGCCATGTCTTTGGGGGGCGGTGGCGCGTCTGCAGCCGAGGAAGCACCCGAAGCATTTGTTCAGCGCATCACCAACGAGACGCTCAACGCGATCAAGGCCGACAAGGCTTTGCGCTCGGGTGACATCCAAAAAGTCATGCAGTTGGTCGATGGTCAACTGATGCCGCACGTGAATTTCCGGCGTATGACCGCTTTGGCCACGGGGCCCGCTTGGCGCAGTGCCACCCCTGAACAGCAAAAACGCCTGCAAGACGAGTTCAAAACTTTGCTGGTGCGCACGTATTCAGGCGCACTCAGTCAAATCACCGACCAAGTGGTGGTGGTCAAGCCCTTGCGCCGTGGCCAAGATGACAAAAATTTGGTGGTCAACACCGAAGTGCGTGGCAAGGGTGACGCTGTTCAACTGGACTACCGCCTTGAAAAAACAACGGGTCAAGGCGCGGGGTGGATGATTTTTGACCTGAATGTGTTGGGCGTTTGGTTGGTGGAAAACTACCGTAACCAGTTCACCAAAGAGATCAATGCTGGCGGTATCGACGGTTTGATTGCCAGCTTGGCTGCGCGCAACAAGTCCAACGCCAAACCTGCTTGAGCCCCGTTGTCATGACGCCACTCAAGTTGCCCACGGCCTTGTTGCACCCTCAGGCCAATGCCTGCCTGGCGCAGTGGGTCGCACAATTGCCCAAGGTGTTGCCGCCTCAAGTCGTGCTGAATGCCGCCGATCTGGTCAATTTTGATTCATCGGCTTTGGCGGTGCTCTTGGGTTTGCGTCGGGTGTTGACCCAAAAGGGCAGTGATTTAAAGGTTGAGGGCATGTCGCCACGGCTGCTTGAATTGGCCCGCTTGTACGGGGTTCTTGATTTGCTGCAACCGAGCTGAAATTTGGCTTTTCAGGCCATTTGGCCTGGATCCCCTTGATCCTCTCCGGGGTGTGCAGACCAGCACTTAAAATAGACCCCTTACATGTCAGCGCTCTCTTTTCAATCCGTCTCCAAAACCTACCCTGCCAAACAGGCGGGCGCAGCCGCGTTCACAGCGCTCGACCAGGTCAGCTTTGATGTGGAAGAGGGCGAATTCTTCGGTTTGCTGGGCCCCAATGGCGCCGGCAAAACCACCCTCATCAGCACCCTGGCGGGTCTGAGCCGACCCAGCAAGGGGCGCGTGCTGGTGCACGGCCACGATGTGCAAACCGACTATGCCGCTGCGCGCCGCCTGCTCGGCGTGGTGCCGCAAGAGCTGGTGTTCGACCCCTTCTTCACGGTGCGCGAATCGCTGCGCATCCAGTCGGGCTATTTCGGCGTCAAGCACAACGAGGCCTGGATCGATGAACTGCTGGACAGCTTGGGCCTGACCGATAAAGCGGGCTCCAACATGCGCCAACTCTCTGGCGGCATGAAGCGCCGCGTGCTGGTGGCGCAGGCCTTGGTGCACAAGCCGCGCGTCATTGTGCTGGACGAGCCCACCGCCGGGGTCGATGTCGAGCTGCGCCAGACCTTGTGGGCCTTCATCGCCAAACTCAACAAGCAAGGGCACACTGTCTTGCTCACCACCCATTACCTGGAAGAAGCCGAAGCCTTGTGCGGGCGCATCGCCATGCTCAAGCGTGGCCAGTTGCTGGCGCTTGAGCGCACGTCTGATTTGCTGCGTTCGGCCACCAGCCAAGTGCTGCGCTTCAAGCTCGATGGCGACCTGCCACCTGCCGTGGCGGCCATCGCCCGGGTCACGGGCCGCATCGTGCAGCTGCCGGTCCACAACGCAGTCGAGATCGAAAACCACTTGGCCACCCTGCGCACTGCGGGTTTGGTGGTGGAAGACGTAGAGATTCGCCAGGCCGACCTGGAAGACGTGTTCCTTGAAGTCATGAACCGCAAACAATTGGCCTCGGGGGCTTTGGCATGACGGGCTGGCAAACGCTTCTGTACAAAGAAGTTCTGCGCTTTTGGAAAGTCGCTTTCCAAACCGTCGGGGCGCCCGTGCTCACTTCGGTGTTGTACATGCTGATTTTTGGCCACGTCCTCGAGGACCACGTCAAGGTGTACGACAACGTGGCCTACACCTCGTTTTTGCTGCCGGGCCTCATCATGATGGGCGTGCTGCAAAACGCTTTTGCCAACAGCTCGTCCAGCTTGGTGCAAAGCAAGATCATGGGCAATATTGTGTTTTTGTTGCTCACGCCCCTGTCGCACCGCAGCTGGTTTGTGGCCTATGTGGGCTCATCGGTGGTGCGTGGCCTGGCCGTGGGCCTGGGCGTGTTTGTCATCACCGGCTGGATGGTCGATATCCGCTTTGTTTACCCGCTGTGGATTTTGGCCTTTGCCATCATGGGTGCGGCCATGATGGGGGCACTGGGCGTGATCGCCGGGCTGTGGGCTGAAAAGTTTGACCAGATGGCCGCCTTCCAAAACTTCATCATCATGCCCATGACGTTTTTGTCGGGTGTGTTCTATTCCATCCATTCGCTGCCGCCGTTTTGGCAAAAGCTCAGCCACCTGAACCCGTTTTTCTACATGATCGACGGTTTCCGTTACGGCTTTTTTGGCCAAAGTGATGTCTCCCCGTGGCTCAGCCTGGCGGTGGTCGGTACCGCATTGGCCGCCATCAGTGGCCTGACCCTTCACCTTCTGCGCATCGGCTACAAAATCCGGAGCTGACACCCCATGAACGCACAGCAACTTCAAGACATCATTGCAGCCGGCCTCGACTGCGCCCACCTGACGGTGGAGGGCGATGGCCGCCACTGGAGCGCGGTGGTCGTTGCCGAAGCTTTCGCAGGTATGCGCCCCATCGCACGGCATCAGCGTGTTTACGCCACGCTGGGGCAGAAAATGCACACCGACGAGGTGCATGCCTTGTCGATGAAAACCTTCACGCCTGCCGAATGGGCCGCGCACAATAATTGAACGCCTTTGGCGACAACGCAAGACCCCACTGACCCATGGACAAATTGATCATTCGCGGCGGCAAGCGCCTGCACGGCACGCTCGATGTGGCGGGTGCCAAAAATGCGGCCCTGCCCGAACTGTGCGCCGCGCTGTTGACGGCCGAGCCCATCACGCTGAGCAATGTGCCGCGTCTGCAAGACGTCTCGACCATGCTCAAGCTGATCCGCAACATGGGCGTGACGGCCGAGCACCACGAAGACGGCCGCGTCACCCTGGATGCCGGTGGTCTGAACCACCCCGAAGCCCCCTATGAGTTGGTCAAAACCATGCGCGCTTCGGTGCTGGCGCTGGGTCCCTTGCTGGCCCGCTTTGGCCGAGCCAAGGTGTCCTTGCCCGGCGGCTGCGCCATCGGCTCGCGCCCGGTGGACCAGCACATCAAAGGCTTGCAGGCCATGGGCGCCATCATCACGGTGGAACACGGCTACATGTTGGCCAGCTTGCCCGAGGGCCGCACGCGCCTCAAAGGTGCGCACATCACCACCGACATGGTCACCGTCACGGGCACCGAAAACTTCATGATGGCCGCAGCGTTGGCCGAAGGCGAGACGGTGCTGGAGAACGCCGCCCAAGAGCCCGAAATCGGTGACTTGGCCGAGATGCTGATCCAGATGGGCGCCAAGATCGAAGGCCATGGCACACGCCGCATCCGCATTCAGGGCGTGGAGCGCCTGCATGGCGCTCAGCACCAAGTGGTGGCCGACCGCATCGAGGCGGGCACCTTCTTGTGTGCAGTCGCGGCCACAGGCGGTGATGTGGTCTTGCGCCACGGCCGTGCCGACCACCTGGACGCTGTCATCGACAAGCTGCGAGAAGCCGGTGCCACCATCGAAGCCGGTGAGGGCTTCATCCGTGTCAAAGCCGAAGGCCGCTTGAAAGCTCAGAGCTTTCGCACCACCGAATACCCGGGTTTTCCGACCGACATGCAAGCGCAGTTCATGGCGCTCAACTGCATCTCGCAAGGCGCGAGCAAAGTCACCGAAACCATCTTTGAAAACCGTTTCATGCACGTCAACGAACTGGTGCGCTTGGGTGCACACATCCAGATCGATGGCAAGGTGTCGGTGGTCGAAGGCGTGCCTCAACTCTCAGGCGCCACCGTCATGGCCACCGACCTGCGCGCTTCGGCCAGCTTGGTGATCGCCGGTTTGGTGGCCGATGGCGAAACCACCGTCGAGCGCATCTACCACCTGGACCGGGGTTACGACCGCATGGAAGCCAAATTGCGCGCACTCGGCGCCGACATCGAAAGGGTGAAATGATCACGCTGGCCCTGTCCAAAGGACGCATCTTTGACGAAACCCTGCCGCTGCTCAAAGCCGCCGGCATCGAGGTGCTGGAAGACCCCGAAAAATCGCGCAAGCTGATCTTGCCCACCAACCAAGCCAAGGTGCGCGTGGTGCTGGTGCGCGCCAGCGATGTGCCCACTTATGTGGAATACGGCGGCGCGGACTTGGGTGTGACGGGCCTCGATACCTTGATCGAACACGGCGGCCAGGGCCTGTACCAGCCGCTGGACCTGAAGATCGCCAAATGCCGCATGAGCGTGGCGGTGCGTGCCGATGACGACTATGCGGCGCTGGTGCGCACCGGCGCACGCTTGAAAGTGGCCACCAAATACACGACCATTGCCCGCGACTTTTTTGCCACCAAAGGCGTTCACGTCGACCTGATCAAGCTCTATGGCAGCATGGAACTGGCCCCACTCACAGGCCTGGCCGATGCGATCGTCGATCTGGTGTCCACCGGTAACACGCTCAAGGCGAATCACCTGATCGAGGTGGAACGCATCATGGACATCAGTTCGCGTCTGGTGGTCAACCAGGCCGCGCTCAAACTCAAGCAAGCACCGATCCGCGCCATCATCGACGCCTTTTCGGGCGCTGTGAAGAAAGACTGAACATGGCACTGCACGCCAAACCTTTGCAACTGAACACGGCAGACGCCGGTTTTGAAGCGGCCTTTGCGGCCCGCCTGCATTGGTCTGCCGACACCGATGCTGCCATCGAGCAGCGCGTGGCCGACATCCTGGCCGATGTGCAGCAACGCGGCGATGCGGCGGTGCTCGAATACACCCAGCGTTTTGACGGCCTGCAAGCCGCCGACATGAAGGCTTTGGAGATCACACAAGGACAGCTGCAAGCGGCACTCGACAGCCTGCCCGCCGTGCAGCGCGAAGCCCTGCAAGCCGCTGCCGCCCGTGTGCGCCAGTACCACGAAGCGCAAAAGAAAGCCTCCGGCGAGAGCTGGAGCTACCGCGACGAAGACGGCACGCTGCTGGGCCAAAAAGTCACGCCACTCGACCGCGTGGGCATTTACGTGCCGGGGGGCAAAGCCGCTTACCCTTCGTCGGTGTTGATGAACGCGATTCCCGCCCATGTGGCCGGGGTGCAAGAGATCATCATGGTGGTGCCCACACCGCAAGGTGTGCGCAACCCGCTGGTGCTGGCGGCCGCCTGCGTGGCCGGTGTGAGCCGCGCCTTCACGGTGGGTGGTGCGCAAGCGGTGGGCGCTTTGGCTTATGGCACCGCCACCATCCCCAAAGTGGACAAAATCACAGGCCCCGGCAACGCTTATGTGGCCAGCGCGAAAAAGCGCGTGTTCGGCACCGTGGGCATCGACATGATCGCGGGCCCCAGTGAAATTTTGGTGTTGGCCGATGGCAGCACGCCCGCCGATTGGGTGGCGATGGATTTGTTCAGCCAGGCCGAGCACGACGAGCTGGCGCAAAGCATCTTGCTGTGCCCCGATGCGGCCTACATCGCCGAGGTGCAAGCCGCCATCGACCGCTTGCTGCCCACCATGCCGCGCCGCGAGATCATCGCCAAATCGCTCAACGACCGCGGTGCGCTGATCCTCACGCGCAACATGGAAGAAGCCTGCGCCATCAGCAACCGCATCGCGCCCGAGCACCTCGAGGTCTCGAGCCGCGACCCCCACCGCTGGGAGCCGCTGCTGCGCCATGCGGGTGCCATCTTTTTGGGGGCGTTCACCAGCGAATCCCTGGGCGACTATTGCGCCGGCCCCAACCATGTGCTGCCCACCAGCGGCACAGCACGCTTCTCGTCGCCGCTGGGCGTGTACGACTTCCAAAAACGCAGCAGCTTGATTGAAGTGAGCGAAGCCGGTGCTCAGTCATTGGGCCGCATTGCCGCCGAGCTGGCCTATGGCGAAGGCCTGCAAGCCCACGCCCGTGCTGCCGAACTCCGTTTGAACCCTGTTCCCCCCATGCGAGAGCCGAAATGACTGTCAGCCCAAAACTGATGCAACGCATCCGCCAAGACGTGCAGTCCATGCACGCCTACGCCATCCAGGATTCTGCGGGCATGGTCAAGCTCGACGCGATGGAGAACCCGCACATATTGCCCGCTGATTTGCAAAAGGCTTTGGGTGAGCGACTGGGCGCGCTGGCACTCAACCGCTACCCCGGTGAGCGCGTGAACGTCTTGCGCTATGCCTTGGCGCAATACGCCGGCATGCCCGAAGGCTTCGACATCATGTTGGGCAATGGCTCGGACGAGTTGATCTCTTTGCTGGCCATGGCCTGCGATGTACCCGGCGCTGCCATCCTGTCCCCGTTACCCGGCTTTGTCATGTACGCCATGAGCGCCCAGCTGCAAGGCCTGGCCTTCCATGGCGTGCCGCTCACGGCCGACTTCGAACTCGACGAAGCCGCCATGCTGGCCGCCATCGCCCAGCACAAGCCGTCCATCGTGTACTTGGCCTATCCGAACAACCCCACCGGCAACCTTTGGAACGACGAGGTGATCGAGAAGATCGTGCTGGCCCAAGGCGCGCAAGGCGGCCTGGTGGTCATGGACGAGGCTTATCAGCCCTTTGCCAGCCGCAGCTACGCAGGCCGCATCACGCGCCACTCGCATGTGCTCTTGATGCGGACACTGTCTAAGTTTGGCTTGGCCGGTGTGCGTCTGGGCTACATGATCGGTCCCAAGGCTTTGCTGGCCGAGGTCGACAAGGTGCGCCCGCCTTACAACATCAGCGTGCTCAACACCGAGTGCGCCTTGTTTGCGCTTGAGCATGCCGAGGTGTTTGCCGCCCAGGCCCAAGACCTGCGCACGCAACGCGCCCGTTTGCTGGCAGAACTGGCCACCCTGCCCGGTGTGACCCCGTTCCCCAGCGAAGCCAACATGGTCCTGGCGCGCGTGCCCGATGCCGCCAAAACCTTTGACGGTCTGAAGGCCCACGGTGTGCTGATCAAGAACATTTCTAAAATGCACCCATTGCTGGCCAATTGCCTGCGCCTGACGGTGGGCACCGCCGCAGAAAACGACCAACTCCTTGCCGCTCTGAAAGCCTCCTTATGAACCGCACCGCTGCAGTCACCCGCAAGACGGCCGAGACGAACATCCGCGTCGCCATCAACCTGGACGGCACAGGCCAAGCCAAGCTGGCCAGTGGCATCGGTTTTCTGGACCACATGCTCGACCAGATCGCGCGCCACGGCCTGATCGATCTGGACATCGCTTGCGAAGGCGACCTGCACATCGACGGCCACCACACCGTGGAAGACATCGGCATCACCTTGGGCCAGGCCTTTGCGCAAGCCATTGGCGACAAAAAAGGCATTCGCCGTTATGGCCACGCTTATGTGCCGCTCGACGAGGCCCTGAGCCGCGTGGTGGTGGATTTTTCGGGTCGCCCCGGTTTGCACATGGATGTGAATTTCACCTCCGGTTCGCTGGGCTCGCTCGACACGCAACTGGTTTATGAGTTCTTTCAGGGCTTTGTGAACCACGCGCTGTGCACGCTGCACATCGACAACCTCAAGGGCGTGAACGCGCACCACCAGTGCGAAACCATCTTCAAGGCCTTTGCGCGCGCGGTGCGCATGGCGCTGGAGCTGGACCCGCGTTCCGCAGGGGTGATTCCATCGACCAAGGGTTCACTCTGAAATGACCGTCAATCGCGTTGCAGTGGTGGACTATGGCATGGGCAATCTGCGCAGCGTGGCGCAGGCGGTCATGCATGCCGCCTCCAGCGTGGACCATGCCGAGGTCACCGTGACGTCTGACCCGCATGTGGTGCGCGACGCGCACCGCGTGGTGTTGCCAGGTCAGGGCGCCATGCCCGATTGCATGCGCGAATTGCGCGAGTCGGGTTTGCTGGATGCCGTGCTCGAAGCCGCAGCCACCAAACCCCTGTTTGGCGTGTGTGTGGGCATGCAAATGCTGCTGGACCACAGCGACGAGGGCGACACGCCCGGCTTGGGCCTGATCCCTGGGCGCGTGGTCAAGTTCGATTTGGTTGGACGCATCCAGCCCGATGGCACCCGCTACAAAGTGCCGCAAATGGGCTGGAACCAGGTCTGGCAAGACAAAGCAGCGCATGCCCTGTGGCAGGGCGTGCAGGACGGCAGCTGGTATTATTTTGTGCACAGCTTTTATGCGCAGGTCGCCAACCCGGCGCACAGTGCGGCCCAGACCGATTACGGTGGCCGATTTGCTTGCGCCATTGCCCGCGACAATATTTTTGCCACCCAATTTCACCCCGAAAAAAGCGCGGCCCAAGGTCTGGCCTTGTTCCGCAATTTCCTCCACTGGCAGCCTTGAGAAGTTTTCACTGCCGTTTTGCTTCCTTCACCAGCATTTAACTCGCCATGATTCTGATCCCCGCCATTGACCTCAAAGACGGCCACTGCGTTCGCCTCAAACAGGGCGATATGGACCAAGCCACGACCTTTGGCGAAGACCCCGCCGCCATGGCCCGCACCTGGCTGGAAAAAGGTGCACGCCGTCTGCACCTGGTGGATCTGAACGGTGCCTTCGCGGGCAAGCCGCAAAACTTCGGGGCCATCAAGTCCATCCTCAAGGCCGTGGGCGACGACATCCCGGTGCAGCTGGGTGGCGGTATCCGCGATCTGGACACGATTGAAAAATACATCGACAGCGGCCTGCGCTACGTCATCATCGGCACCGCCGCCGTGAAGAACCCCGGCTTTTTGAAAGACGCCTGCACCGCCTTTGGTGGCCACATCATCGTGGGCCTGGACGCCAAAGACGGCAAAGTGGCCACCGACGGCTGGAGCAAGCTCACCGGCCACGAAGTGGTGGACCTGGCCAAGAAGTTCGAAGACTGGGGCGTCGAGTCCATCATCTACACCGACATTGGCCGCGACGGCATGTTGAGCGGCATCAACATCGACGCCACCGTCAAGCTGGCGCAAGCCCTCCACATTCCCGTGATCGCCTCGGGCGGCCTGTCCAACATGGCCGACATCGAGCAGCTGTGCGCGGTGGAAGACGAAGGCGTGGAAGGCGTGATCTGTGGCCGCGCCGTGTACTCGGGCGACCTGGACTTTGCGCTGGCGCAGCAACGCGCCGACGAGCTCAACGGCTGATCCTCTCCCTCTCTTTTTTCAAATGAGCGCTCAGGCCACTTGTCGCGACACCGCGTTCGCCGGCCTGCCCGCTTGTGAATTGGCGCTGCCGCAAGGCGACCGCTTGGTGGTGGCCTTGCAGGGCGCGCAGGTGCTGTCCTGGGTCTCGGGCGGGCAAGAGCGCCTGTACCTCAGCCCACAAAGCAAGTTCGATGGACAAGCCGCCATTCGCGGTGGCGTGCCGGTGTGTTTTCCGCAGTTCAACCAACGCGGCCCTCTGGCCGATCGCCTGCCCAAACACGGTTTTGCGCGCAACGTGGCCTGGCAGGCCGATGCCCCGATGCTGTCTTCGGACCGCGCCCAACTGAGCCTGCGCCTGGCGGACAGCGCCCAGACCCGCGTCTGGTGGCCCAAGGCCTTTGAGGCGCAGCTGCACATCGACCTGAGCCCTGGCGCACTGCAGCTGACGCTGAACGTGCACAACACCGACACCGAGCCACTGGCATTCTCGGGCGCGCTGCACACCTATCTGGCCGTGCCCGACGTGACGCAGGCCACGCTGCAGGGCCTGGGCGGCCAGCCCGAGTGGGACTCGCTCACCGACCGCCATGCGCCAGCCGCCGACACGCTGCGCTTTGTCGCCGAGTTTGACCGCGTGTACGAAGCCGCATCCCTGCCCCTGACGCTGAACGGCAGCTTGCAGATTCGCCAAAGCCCCAGCTGGGCCAACACCGTGGTGTGGAACCCCGCGCAAGACCTGTGCAAGCGCCTGGCCGACATGCCCAAAGACGGCTGGCGCCAGATGCTGTGCGTCGAAGCCGCGCAGGTCTATGCGCCCATCACCTTGCCTGCGGGCGGGCGCTGGGCGGGCTGGCAGCGCTTGCAAGTCCAGAACCCTTGAACAACCCCCAAAAGAGAAATCGCCATGCTCGCCAAACGCATCATCCCTTGCCTCGACGTGACCGGCGGTCGCGTGGTCAAGGGCGTCAACTTTGTCGAACTGCGCGACGCCGGAGATCCGGTCGAAATCGCCGCCCGCTACAACGAGCAGGGCGCTGATGAACTCACCTTCCTCGACATCACCGCCACCAGCGACGGGCGCGACGTGATCCTGCACATCATCGAAGCCGTGGCCAGCCAGGTCTTCATTCCGCTCACGGTGGGTGGCGGTGTGCGCACCGTGGAAGACGTGCGCCGCTTGCTGAACGCAGGGGCCGACAAAACCAGCTTCAACTCGGCCGCCATTGCCAACCCGCAGGTCATCCGCGACGCGTCGGCCAAATACGGCGCGCAGTGCATCGTGGTGGCCATCGACGGCAAACGCCGCACACCCGAAGACGAGCAACGCATCGGCACCAATGGTTTGCCCATGGGCCCCGGCTGGGACGTGTACAGCCACGGCGGTCGCAAAAACGTGGGCCTGGACGCGGTGGCCTGGGCCGCCCAAATGGCCGACTACGGCGCAGGCGAAATCTTGCTCACCAGCATGGACCGCGACGGCACCAAAAGCGGCTTTGACCTGCAGCTGACCCGCGCCGTGAGCGACGCGGTGAGCGTGCCCGTGATTGCGTCAGGCGGCGTGGGCAACCTGGACCACCTGGCCGATGGCGTGAGCATCGGCGGCGCCGACGCCGTTTTGGCGGCGAGCATCTTTCACTACGGTGAATACACAGTGCAACAGGCCAAAGCGCGGATGCGCGAGCGCGGCATCGCCGTGCGCTTGTAAAGCCTATTTAAAAACGCTTCCACATCGGCCACCCCCATCTCACTCGGGTGGTGCATGCCAGCGGTCTGCACTGCGCCTTATTGCCTAAAAAAATAATTCAATAGATGTAATATTTATTGGATTTGAATTTATAGTGCATAGACCGAACTCGCTCACGCATTTGATCGAGCAAGCGGGTGGACTGGGAGTAAGGGGCACTGGGCATCATGGCAAATTTATACATGTGCAAGATCACAGAACATGAATCTGTAAGCCAAGGCGCAGGCGGCTTGCAGCCATTCAATCCAAAAGGTGTATCGACTTTGCCCGGATGTATCCACTGGGTTTTGCGGTCTACATCACGTTAGATCTTATTGGAGTGTTCATGGCCGAAGAGAACAAGATCAGGGATGTTGTTGATGCTGTCACTGGCGTCGCAAAAGCGGTTCCCATATATCAAGATATTGTGCAACCCGCTGCCCAAGAAATCGGTAAGGGTTTGCAGACCGTTGCGAAAACAGTTCACGTCATATTGGCGCCGGTCAGCGCTCTCGTGTGGGGGTATGACCAGATCAAAGAGTTTGTTTCAACAAAAGTTGCTGAACGGCTCAAAAATGTACCGCCAGAAAATCTGGTCTCACCAAAGCCAAATGTTGCCGGGCCTGCATTAGAGGCACTACGTTACACAGGCCACGAATCGTTATTAAGCGATCTCTATGCAAATCTTCTAGCGGCCTCAATGGATTCGACTACAGCAGAAGGTGCACATCCAGCGTTCGTTGAAATCATCAAGCAACTTACTCCTGATGAAGCGAAGCTAGTTGCATTATTCGCAAATGACACCCCAATGCCTTTAGTGAGCATTCGCTGGGAGTTCAAGCCGAATCAAGAAGGAAAAACTGGCGGGAAAGATGTCCTCGTTCACTATTCGCACCTCGGAAATGTTGCTGGTTGCCAGTACCCCCAGATGACTCCGACCTACATCGACAATTTGTGTCGTCTAGGTTTGGCAGAAGTTCCAACGTTCTACGAATACACCTATAAGGGTGCATACGACGATCTGGAAAATGACCCGATTTTCAAGGCGCACAAGGCATCAATCGAAGCAAATCCAGAAATACAGCCAGTGCTTGAAAAGAAGGGGTTAAGAGTTACCGAGCTTGGTAAGCAGTTTGCTCGTATTTGCGTTGTTCCCAAGCAATGACACGAGCTAACAACCCCTTCGAGAGGGACGCTCCGCCAGCAAGCTTTGCTTGCTGTCTCCGCGCCCCTCAAGCTAAACGTTAGACCTTCTTCACAATTTGTTCCAATAAGGAGAAACACCATGAAAAGCAATCCGGTGGGTTGGTTTGAAATTTACGTTCAGGACATGCCCCGTGCAAAGGCGTTTTACGAGGCGGTGTTTCAAGGCGCATTAGAAGAGTTGAAAAATCCTGACCCCAACGGTTTCCCCGAAATGGAAATGTGGGCTTTTCCCATGTCGATGGAAGGTTCAGGTGCAGCAGGGGCGTTGGTGAAAATGGCCGGATGCCCCTCTGGCGGTAGCACCTTGGTGTATTTTTCCTGTGAGGATTGTTCAGTGGAGGCTGAACGAGCAGCAGCGCATGGAGGAGGCATCTTCAAAGGCAAGACGTCAATTGGTGAGCACGGCTTTATGGCAATGGTTGTCGATACCGAAGGCAATACGATTGGCCTTCATTCCATGCAATGAATGCAGAGTCCGCTTCGATTCAAGGCAGCGCTATGAAACTTGGCTACACGATCATTTATGTCCCAAGCGTCCCGTCGTCACTCCGGTTCTACGAGCAAGCCTTTGGGCTTGTAAAAAGGTTCTTACACGAATCCGGCGACTACGGTGAACTGTCAACTGGGGAAACAACGCTGGCCTTTGCGTCCCATGCGCTCGGCGAGGCCAATTTCCCAACGGGCCACGTCAAAGCCAGTGAGTCCAATCTGCCTCTGGGCATGGAGATCGCACTGGTCACAGAAAACGTCGATACGGCCCACCAGTCAGCGCTCTTGCATGGCGCAATCGAGTTGTCTGCGCCAGCACAAAAGCCTTGGGGGCAAGTGGTGTCCTACCTCCGCGCACCTGACGGTACGCTCATCGAGCTTTGCACCTCGGTTTAGCCATGAGCTGTAAGGGTGTGAGGCTTGATCAAGCTTGGATAAGCACGCCCAAAAAACAGCGTGGCCGCAAGACCACCTTGTCTTTGTTGCCCTTCATGGCAACGGCGGTTTTCCTCATGGTTGTCGGCGCAGCCATGTCTGCCTATGCGCCCGGTGCAAAATCGATTGGCCAAGTTTTGGACTTCGCCTGCGCAAAGCGAGCCGCCAGATGATGCCTTGCCCCTTTCTCAAACGCAGTGTCAACGCACACCGTTTTGCTGAGTTTGCTGTGCACCGCACAGCGTCAACCTGAGAATTCACATGACCATCCGCGGCATGAGTCATCTCACTTTCATCGTGCGTGACCTAGAGCGCACCGCGGCGTTGTTTTGTCAGGCCTTAGGTGCTGTGGAGGTCTATGACAGCGGGGATCGTCAGTTTTCCTTGTCTCGCGAAAAGTTTTTCCTGCTCGGTGATGTTTGGTTGGCGTTTATGCAGGGTGAACTAACCGAACGCTCATATCGCCATGTCGCGTTTTTTGTCGATGACGACCAGCTTGAGCTTTACGAAAGCCGCTTGATCGCTGCAGGTGTGGAGGTGAAGCCCCCGCGTCCGCGTGTGGAGGGAGAAGGGCGCTCTTTGTATTTCTACGATTTCGACAACAATCTGTTTGAATTGCACACGGGTACCCTTCATGAGCGACTTGAAAGGTATGCGCGGTGATTGCCAAAAAACCGAACAGAGGATGACAACATGCTTCAACTGCGCCCAAGCTGTGAATGCTGCGACACAGACCTTCCCCCCGATTCCACACAAGCGCGCATTTGCTCTTTTGAATGCACATTCTGCGCGGCATGCGCAGAGGGCGTGCTGGCCGGCAAGTGCCCCAACTGCGGGGGTGAACTCCTGACCCGCCCGCGCCGGCCTGCAGCCAAGTTGAGCAAGTTCCCTGCCTCCACCGAACGGGTCGTGAAGCAGCATGGCTGCTAAGCAGCCCAGGTCCGCGGCTGCCATCTTTTTATGCTCGAAACGGGTTACCTTCAACCCGAAGCCATCGCCCTTTATGAGCGGCTTGGTTACAGCCGCCGAGGCCCGTTCGGCCCTTACACGGAAGACCCCAACAGTGTGTTCATGCACAAGTCAGCCGTTGACGGCTATGCGCTTTAGGCGTACAGTTGTGGCATGCTGACCGTCGTCGAAAGCCCCATCTTCCAGAAGCTGTGGCCCAGATATTGGGACGAAGATGAACGAGCCGAATTCGCATCCTTCATTGCACTGAACCCGGAAGCCGGCGCTGTAAACATCTCTCTCACCACACTCAAGGAGATCCGTCGTGTCCTCGAAATCTAAGAAGCTGAATTCATCCGAGATCGCTGCGTTTGAAGCGAAGCGAGACATTGGTGCGGAGATTCTTCAGTCACTCAAAGACATGAAGGCAGGCAAAGGCAAGGTTGTGGTCTCGTCGGCCACAGAAGCCAGAGAGGCTACTGGCCTGTCTCAATCTCAGTTCGCCAACTTGCTGGGAGTCTCCGTGCGCACGCTCCAAGGATGGGAGCAAGGACGAAAGCAGCCAAGCGGTGCAGCGCGCACGCTCCTCGCGGTCGCTCGAACAAACCCGAAGGCGGTTTTGGCAGTTTCCGCGCGGTGAGGCCGAGCCCCTCGCTCAAGCGGAGTGCCAAATGCATGTTTTACCGTGCGGAAGGCGATCAACTGCAAATGGCGCAATGGGGGGCTGGATCACTGAGTTTCTGTGGCTTCCTGATGGAAGGTCATGCACACGCATTAAGATCACTCCCCTATGAACTGGCTCGATCAAATCAAATGGGACGACAAAGGCTTGGTGCCGGTCATCGCCCAAGAAAAAGACACTGGCGACGTGATGATGTTCGCCTGGATGAACCGCGAGGCTTTGCAAAAGACGGCCGAGCTGAAAAAGGCGGTGTATTTCAGCCGTTCTCGCAACAAGCTGTGGTTCAAGGGCGAGGAGTCGGGCCATGTGCAGACGGTGCACGACATCCGCATCGATTGCGACAACGATGTGGTCTTGCTCAAAGTGACCCAGCTGGGGCATGAACCCGGCATTGCCTGCCACACGGGCCGCCACAGTTGCTTTTTCCAGAGTTTGCAGCCGGATGGCTGGCAGGCTGTGGACCCGGTCCTGAAGGACCCTGAAACCATTTACAAGTGAGCGCCCGCCAACCTATGAGCAACCAGGACATCCTTGACCGCCTTGCCGCTGTGGTCGAAAGCCGCAAGATCGCCAACGGCGGTGACCCCGAAAAAAGCTATGTGGCCCGCTTGCTGCACAAAGGGCCCGACGCCTTTTTGAAGAAGATCGGCGAAGAAGCCACCGAAACTGTGATGGCCGCCAAAGACGTGGACCATGGTGGTGACAAAGCCAAGTTGGTGGGCGAGGTGGCCGACCTGTGGTTCCACAGCATGATCGCGCTGGCGCACTATGGCCTGACGCCCGCCGACGTGGTCAACGAGCTGGCCCGTCGCGAAGGCTTGAGCGGACTGGAAGAAAAAGCCCTGCGCAAAGTGCAAGAGCGCGAGCGCCTGGGCGAATAAGCCATGAACCACCCGCCCGAAAACGATCAACTGCAGGACGACAGCACCCACACCATCAGCTGGGTCAGCTACATCTTGCACCTGATCGTGGCGGTGAGCGCCGTGATACCCGGGGCGCAGATGGGCCCAGCCTTGTTGGTGGTGGCGCTGGTCACCGATGCGGTCAAAAAGGGCGACACCGCAGGCTGGGAAGCCACGCATTTCAGCTACCGCATCCGCACCGTGATCTGGGCCGCCTTGCTCTACTTGATCACAGCGCCTTTGTGGTTGTTGATGTTTTTCCCTGGATGGTTGGCTTGGGTGGCCGTTTCCATCTGGTTTTTGTACCGCATCGTGCTCGGCATGGTGCGCCTGAACGGGCAGCGCCCGGTGACCGACTGAACCCCTTTTTTCCTTTCAATCAAGCCATGACCGACGCCAACTGTATTTTTTGCAAAATCATCGCGGGCCAAATCCCTTCGCGCAAGGTGTACGAAGACGAGCACGTTTTCTCTTTCCATGACATCAACCCCTGGGCGCCCGTCCATTTTTTGATCATCCCCAAGCTGCACATCCCCTCGATGGCGCACCTGGCCCCTGAACATGCGGGCCTGATGGGTCACATGATGACCCTGGCCCCCAAGTTGGCCTTGCAAGAGGGTTGCAACCCTTACCCCGATGGTGGTTTCCGCATTGTGGTGAACAACGGTGCCGAGGGTGGCCAAGAGGTGCACCACCTGCACATGCACGTCATGGGCGGGCCGCGTCCTTGGTTGCGGGGCTGATGAGGGCTTGAAATCTGGGCTTTGTCCCTCATATCCTTCATTCATCAGGGCCGATCAGATCCGGGGTGTCTATCCCCTTAGAATCCGAGCATTAACAGGAGATTTTCATGGGTACTTTTTCCATTTGGCACTGGCTGATCGTGCTGTTGATCGTGATCATGGTGTTTGGCACCAAAAAGCTCAAGAACATGGGTTCTGACTTGGGTGGCGCCGTCAAAGGCTTCAAGGACGGCATGAAAGAGGGCGGCACCAAAGCCGACGAGGCCGCGCCCGTTGTTGCAGGTCAGGTCACGGCATCCACACCCGCTCAGGCCGAAAAAACCACCATCGACGTCGAAGCCAAGACCAAGTCTTGATCTTTTGAACGACTGAACGTTTCACTGTGCTGGATTTAAGTTTTTCGAAAATGGCCCTGATCGGGGTGGTGGCGTTGATCGTCATTGGCCCCGAGAAACTCCCCAAAGTCGCCCGCACCTTGGGTGCACTTTTGGGCAAGGCGCAGCGTTACGTTTCGGATGTCAAGGCCGAGGTCAACCGGTCGATGGACCTCGAAGAACTCAAAAAAATGAAAGAGACCATGGAGACGGCGGCCCGAGATGTGGAGCAGTCGGTTCAAACCACGGCCTCTGATTTTGAAAAAGATTGGGCCGACACCACATCGGGCTTGACCAGCGATTTGCCGGCCATCGAGCCGCCACCGCCTTATTACGTTCGCCCAGATAAAAACTGGCGTCTCAAGCGCGGTGCGATGCCCCAGTGGTACAAAGCCCGTTCTGGGGTGCGGACCAAAGCCCTGTCGGGGGCCGCGCGTGTGGCCCGTTACCGGCCCAAGCCTCTCAATTCCTATTGAAACTGGCGCGCTTGTTGTGCGCCCGTTTGACTGAGCCATCCCATGTCTGAAACCCCTTCCCAGCCCGACGACGAACTCAAAGGTTCAGAGCAACCTTTTGTGGCGCATTTGATCGAGTTGCGAGACAGATTGATGTGGGCTGTGGCGGCCGTGGCGCTGGCTGCCGCTGCTTTGGCGATTTACCCAGGGCCCGGCAATCTGTATGACATTTTGGCCGCCCCTTTGGTGGTGCATTTGCCCAAAGGCGCGACGCTGATCGCGACTTCGGTGATTTCGCCTTTCATGGTGCCGCTCAAAATTTTGCTGATGAGCGCCTTTCTCATTGCTTTGCCAGTGGTTTTGTACCAACTCTGGGCCTTCATTGCGCCCGGTCTTTACAGCCATGAAAAGAAGCTGGTCATGCCTTTGGTGGTGTCCAGCACCTTGCTGTTTTTCATCGGGGTGGCTTTTTGTTATTTCTTTGTGTTTGGCCAGGTGTTCAGTTTCATCCAGAGCTTCGCCCCCAAGAGCATCACCGCTGCGCCTGACATTGAGGCCTATCTGAGCTTTGTGCTGTCCATGTTCCTGGCTTTTGGCTTGGCTTTTGAGGTGCCAGTGGCTGTGGTGGTCTTGGCCCGCATGAATGTGGTGACCGTAGAGAAGCTCAAAGAGTTTCGGGGCTACTTTGTGGTACTTGCCTTTGTGATCGCTGCTGTGGTCACGCCGCCCGATGTGGTCTCGCAGTTGGCCCTGGCCATTCCCATGTGCTTGCTTTATGAGTTGGGCATCTGGGCCGCACAAATCTTCATCAAAAACACCCAAGCGCCTGACGCAGCAGCCGACGAATCGGCTTAATTGCCCAGCGCTGGCCTTCAACGGGCTTGGCGTTTGGGTGCAGGTCTTTCTGCTGGGGTGAGGCGCAAAGACAACTGAGCTTGTTGGCGCCAGATCAGCAATTCGGCCGGCACCCCCGGTGTGAGGTTGGCGACCTGGTTGAGCAGATCAGACACATTCTTCACAGGCTGAGTGCCCACACGGATGATCACATCGCCCGGGCGAATGCCGGCCTTGGCGGCAGGGCCGTTTTGTAAAACACCAGAGATCACCACGCCCGACTTCAACGCGTTTTGCCCCACCAAGGGCAGTTTGAAGCTTTCAGCCAGCTCCGGGGACAGGTCTTGCGGTTCGACCCCGATCCAGCCGCGAATCACCTTGCCGTTTTTCAGCAAATCTTGCATCACTTGTTTGGCTGTTGAAATGGGGATCGCAAAGCCAATGCCCATGCTGCCACCCGAACGGGAATAGATCGCGGTGTTGATGCCCATCAGGTGACCATTCACATCGACCAAAGCACCGCCTGAGTTGCCAGGGTTGATGGCGGCGTCGGTTTGGATGAAGTTTTCAAACGTGTTGATGCCCAGTTGGCTGCGGCCCAATGCACTGACGATGCCCGAGGTCACGGTTTGGCCAACACCAAAGGGGTTGCCAATGGCCAGCACCACATCGCCCACTTGCATGTCCTGTGTCTGGCCCAAGACGATGACGGGCAAGTTGGTCAGCGGAATTTGCAGCAGCGCCAAGTCGGTGTCGGGGTCGGTGCCAATCACTTTGGCCATGGCTTTGCGCCCGTCACTGAGCACCACTTCAATGTCATCGGCGTCTTCTATGACGTGGTTGTTGGTCAGGATGTGACCTTCGGGGCTGACAATCACGCCACTGCCCAAACCGGCAGGGTTTTGTTCGTCGGGTTCGCCATAGAAAAACCGGAACCAGGGGTCTTGGCCATGGGGGTTGTTGTTTTTGCCCTTGCTGGTGTTGATGCTGACCACCGCTGGTGAGGCTTTTTGAGCGGGGGCACTTAAGCTGCCGACGGGCCGGGTGCCATTGGGAGCAGGCGGGGCTTGCAACAAGGTCATGCCCGTCAGGGAGGCTTGGGTGCCTCGCAACCATTCGGGCTGTAAAGTGGCGACCACGAACCAAATGGCCAACAAAACGGTGACCCATTGCGAAAATAAAGACCAAATTCGTTTCATGGTTGCAGATTGTCCTTGATTCAGGTCTTGTGTAGTGCATGGGTGTTGATTTATCAAATTCGAATCTGAGTGGCTCACCTGAGCCACAATCATCATCTATGACCGATGCCAAAACTCTGGGCCAAGCTTTGGATGCTTTGCTCCAACCTGACAAATTCCGCGATTACGGCCCCAACGGCTTGCAGGTCGAGGGGGACCGTGAGGTCAAACTTTTGGTGAGTGGCGTGACCGCCAGCCGGGCTTTGATTGAGGCGGCCATTGCGGCCAATGCCGATGCCATTTTGGTGCACCATGGCTTGTTCTGGCGTGGTCAAGACGGGCGCGTCACGGGCTGGATGCGCGATAGGCTTCGTTTGTTGCTGGCCCATGGCATCCATCTTTTTGCCTACCACCTGCCGCTGGATGCGCACCCCGAACTGGGCAACAACGCCCAGCTGGGTCGTTTGCTGGGCTTCCAAACCAGTGGCCGTTTCGGTGAGCAAGATCTCGGCTTTGTGGGCGCGCCATCAGCGCCTTGGTCTTGCGCTCAACATTTGGCCGACCATGTGGCCGGTGTTTTGGGGCGGCAAGTCACGTGCGTGGGTGGAAGCGACCAAGCGGTGCGACGTGTGGCTTGGTGCACGGGTGGCGCTCAAGGCTATTTTGAGGCGGCGATTGCGCAAGGTGTGGACGCATTTGTGACCGGTGAAATCTCCGAGCCGCAGGCGCATTTGGCGCGAGAAACAGGGGTCGCTTTTTTAGCTTGTGGCCACCATGCATCCGAGCGCTACGGTGCCCCTGCGCTGGGGGGGCATGTGGCCCAAATGCTGGGCATCGAGCACCAATTCATCGAGATCGACAACCCGGCCTGAGGGCTACTGTGCTGTATGAATTGGCCTGAATTGAAGCACCCCATTGCCATCACACCCGGTGACCCTTGTGGCATCGGCCCTGAAATCATCGCCAAGGCGTGGTGCACTGCGCCCGAAATGACGCAGGGTTGTTTTGTGGCGGGCGACGTGGGCCTGATGCGGCGTGCCATGGCTTTGGTGCAAAAGACGCCTGGTTTTCCAGTTTGCGAGATCGAGTCTCCCGCCCAAGCCTTGGCTGTACCGCCCCGTTGTTTGCCGGTGTTGCAGGCGGTGCCTGTGGCGCCCAATTTGCCATGGGGGCAGCTGGATGCCCGAGCAGGCCGCTTGGCGGGAGAAGCCGTGTTGTGGGCCACCCGTGCAGCGCTGCGTGGTGAAATTGCGGCCGTGGTCACCGCGCCATTGCACAAAGAGGCTTTGCATGCTGCGGGGTCACCCTACGATCAATACCCGGGTCACACCGAATTGCTGCAGGCCGAGTCGGCCCGGCATGCCGGGGTGACGCTGGCACAAATGCCTGTGCGGATGATGCTGGCCAATGATGAACTCCGTGTTGTGTTGGTCAGCATCCATCTGTCCTTGCGTGAGGCTTTGGATGCCATCACCATGGATCAAGTTTTGGAGACCTTGCGCATCACTCACCGTGCGCTCACCCCTTTGCTGGGTCGAAAGCCGCGCATCGCCGTTGCGGGGGTCAATCCTCATGCGGGCGAGGGGGGGCTGTTTGGTCGAGAAGAAATCGAAATTTTGCAGCCTTGCGTGTCAGCGGCCCGCGCGGAGGGCATCGATGCGCAGGGTCCGTTTGCCCCCGACACGGTTTTCATGCGGGCACGCCAAAGGGCCGATGGTCAACGCGAGTTTGATGCGGTGATCGCCATGTACCACGACCAAGGTTTGATTCCGGTGAAGTACTTGGGTGTAGAGCAAGGTGTGAACATCACCTTGGGCTTGCCCTTGATCCGCACCAGCCCGGACCACGGAACGGCGATGGACTTGGCCGGCCAAGGCAAGGCCGATGCGAGCAGTCTGATCCAAGCCATTCGCATGGCCCGGCAAAGGGTTTTGGCCGCCCACTGAGCGCTAGCCAGTGGGCGCGTTTCCAACACGACGGGGCAGGTGATCAGGATTTCTGCTTCAGGCTGTCGCGGATTTCACGCAGCAAGATCACATCTTCCGGGATTTCTGGCGATTTGGCCGGGGTGGCTTCAACCGGCTGACGCGCCTTGAGGCGGTTGATTTGGCGAACCATCACGAAAATGATGAAGGCCAATATGAAGAAATTCAAGGCCACAGTGACAAAGTTGCCATATGCAAAGACCGCGCCGAGTTTTTTGGCTTCAGCCAAAGGCAGGTTGGCGGCTTGCCCAGACAGTGCCAAATAGTAATTGCCAAAGTCCAGGCCACCAAAGACCAGGCTGACCAAGGGCATGATGACATCGGCAACGAGGGAATCCACGATCTTTCCAAAAGCAGCGCCGACGATGACGCCTACGGCCAAGTCGACCACATTGCCTTTGAGTGCAAATGTTTTGAATTCTTGGATGAATGACATATAAAAATCCTCATTGTTGATTTGGGACTGCAATTGTGACCCATTCATGGTGAGGCCTATCCACTTGTAAGTCACTTGGATGTTTCACTCCGCTACAATCTCGGGTTGACCCTGATAACGACCCGCTAGAGGATTCCTATGAGTGACACCCCAGTCGACAA
Organism: Limnohabitans sp. Rim28; assembly: GCF_000293865.2. Taxonomy (GTDB): domain Bacteria; phylum Pseudomonadota; class Gammaproteobacteria; order Burkholderiales; family Burkholderiaceae_C; genus Limnohabitans_A. The sequence continues at coordinate 89,139 of NZ_ALKN02000008.1, forward strand.
CAGCAAGCGGACTTGGCTGATTGCCTCCACTTGCGCAGGTGCCGTAGGCGCTGGCTTCGTGGCCACCCCCTTCGTCAGCAGTTTCCAACCCTCCGAACGTGCCAAGGCGGCCGGTGCGGCCGTTGAGGTGGACATTTCCGCCTTGAACCCTGGCGAAAAGCTCACGGTCGAATGGCGCGGCAAACCCGTTTGGATCATGAAGCGCTCGAACGAGCAGATTGAATCCCTGAAGAAAACCGAAGCTCAGTTGGCCGACCCCACCTCTGCGCGGACCGCATACCCTACGCCCGAATACGCGAAAAACCAGCACCGTTCCATCAAGCCCGAGATCATGGTGGCTGTCGGCATTTGCACCCACTTGGGTTGCTCGCCAGCCGACAAGTTCGCGACAGGCCCACAGCCATCGCTGCCCGATGACTGGAATGGTGGATTCTTGTGCGCCTGTCATGGTTCTACCTTTGACTTCGCCGGCCGCGTGTTCAAAAACAAGCCCGCGCCCGATAACCTCGAAGTGCCGCCACACATGTACCTGTCAGATACCAAGTTGCTCATTGGTGAAGACAAGAAGGCCTGATGGAGAACAACATGGCTGAATTCAAAGAAATCTCTCCGAACGCGCCTGCTGGCGAAAAGCTGCTCAACTGGGTAGACAACCGCTTTCCGGCTTCCAAGCTCTACAAAGACCACCTGTCAGAGTATTACGCGTCGAAAAACCTGAACATTTGGTATGTGTTTGGTGCTTTGTCGCTGTTGGTGCTGGTGATCCAGATCGTGACTGGTATTTTTCTGGTCATGCACTACAAGCCAGACGCCGCTTTGGCCTTCGCTTCGGTCGAATACATCATGCGCGATGTGCCATGGGGTTGGTTGATCCGTTACATGCACTCCACAGGTGCTTCGGCCTTCTTTGTGGTGGTGTACCTGCACATGTTCCGGGGCCTGATGTACGGTTCATACCGCAAGCCACGCGAGTTGGTCTGGATTTTCGGTTGCGCCATTTTCTTGGTGCTCATGGCCGAAGCCTTCATGGGTTATCTGCTGCCATGGGGCCAGATGTCCTATTGGGGCGCTCAGGTGATCGTGAACTTGTTCTCGGCCGTGCCCGTGATCGGTCCTGACCTTGCATTGCTGATTCGCGGCGACTTTGTGGTGGGCGACGCCACTTTGAACCGTTTCTTCAGCTTCCACGTGATTGCGGTGCCATTGGTCCTGCTGGGTCTGGTGGTGGCGCACATCATTGCCTTGCATGAAGTGGGTTCCAACAACCCTGATGGTGTGGAGATCAAGGCGGCCAATGCACCAAAAGACGCCAAGGGCAACCCTCTGGACGGCATTCCTTTCCACCCTTACTACACGGTGCACGACATCCTTTCGGTGAGCGTGTTCCTGATGGCCTTCAGCGCTGTGGTGTTCTTTGCCCCCGAATTCGGTGGTTACTTCCTCGAATACAACAACTTCATCCCCGCTGATCCGCTGACCACACCCTTGCACATTGCACCGGTTTGGTACTTCACCCCGTTCTATTCCATGCTGCGTGCCATCACCACTGAGATGATGTACGTGCTGGTCTTGTGTGTGGTGGTGGGTGCGTTTTTGGCTGTGGCCAAGGGCAAACTGCCATCTTTGCTCAAAGGTGGTTTGGTGGGTGCGACCATCGTGATTTGCGTGTTGCTTTTGTCCATTGACGCCAAGTTCTGGGGTGTGGTGGTCATGGGCGCTGCGGTGATCATTTTGTTCTTCTTGCCTTGGTTGGACTACAGCCCAGCCAAGTCGATCCGCTACCGTCCTGACTGGCACAAATACGTGTATGCCGTGTTTGTCATCAACTTCCTGATCCTGGGCTATTTGGGTGTCAAGCCACCTTCTCCCATCGGTGAGCGCGTATCCCAAGTGGGTACCCTGTTCTATTTCGGCTTCTTCTTGTTGATGCCTTGGTGGAGCAAGCTGGGCACATTCAAGCAAGTGCCCGACCGCGTCACCTTCACGCCTCACTGAGATCCCGGAGATTCAAGAATATGAAAAACCTCAAGAAACTCGCACTCGGCTTTGTGATGGCCCTTGGCATGGTGGCTGGTGCACACGCCGCTGGCGGCGGTATTGCCTGGGATAAAGCGCCCAAGAAAACCAACGATTTGGCTGCCCTGCAAAACGGCGCCAAGCTGTTTGCCAACTATTGCCTGAACTGTCACTCTGCTGCTTTCATGCGTTACAACCGCCTGAAAGACATCGGCTTGACCGATCAGCAAATCAAAGACAACCTGATGTTTGCCACCGACCGTGTCGGTGACACCATGAAGGTCACCATGGATCCGGTGCAAGCCAAAGATTGGTTTGGTAAGAACCCACCCGACTTGACTTTGATGGCACGTTCGCGCTCAGGCCCTGGCGGTTCTGGGGCGGACTACCTCTACACTTATCTGCGCACCTACCACCGCGATGAGTCCAAGCCGACCGGTTGGAACAACCTCGCTTACCCCAATGTGGGCATGCCCAACCCCCTGTGGGAACTTCAAGGTGAGCGCGAGCCCATCTTCGAAGAAAAAGAAGAAAAGGGCCAAAAAGTCCAAATCTTCAAGGGCTGGAAACAAACCAAGCCTGGCACGATGACCCCTCTGGAATACGATCAAGCCATTGGTGACTTGGTCGGCTACATGCAGTGGATGGCCGAGCCAGCGCAAAACACCCGTGTGCAAATCGGCGTCTGGGTTCTGATTTTCTTGTCATTCTTTACTTTCATTGCTTGGCGTTTGAATGCGGCATACTGGAAAGACGTCAAGTAATTGATCTTTCACCCGGCCTTCGAGCCGGGTCCTTTGGAGTGGCAGGCTTTGGAGCCTCCCACTCTTTTTGATTTTTTGAGGAGCCTCCACCATGATGGTGCTTTATTCCGGAACGACTTGTCCTTTTTCTCACCGCTGCCGCTTTGTGCTGTTTGAAAAAGGCATGGATTTCGAAATCCGCGATGTGGACTTGTACAACAAGCCTGAAGACATCAACGTGATGAATCCTTATGGGCAAGTGCCTATCTTGGTAGAGCGCGACCTGATCTTGTACGAGTCAAACATCATCAACGAGTACATCGATGAGCGCTTTCCCCACCCCCAGTTGATGCCCGGTGACCCGGTTGACCGCGCACGCGTTCGTCTTTTCTTGCTCAATTTCGAAAAAGAACTTTTTGCGCATGTGTTGACCTTGGAAAACCGCTCGCTCAAGGGCAATGACAAGGCACTCGAAAAGGCGCGTTCACACATCCGTGATCGTTTGACACAATTGGCACCTGTCTTCCTGAAGAACAAGTTCATGTTGGGTGACAACTTCTCCATGCTGGACGTTGCCATTGCGCCTTTGTTGTGGCGCCTTGACTATTACGGCATCGAGCTGAGCAAGAACGCGGCCCCCTTGCTCAAGTATGCAGAGCGTATTTTTTCTCGTCCGGCTTATATCGAAGCGCTCACGCCTTCGGAAAAGGTCATGCGCAAGTGATTTGAACTTTGACAGGTCAACGATGCAGGCAAAGGAACCAGCATGATCAGCAACACGGAACTGCCATCGACGAGGCCTTACCTCATTCGTGCTTTGTACGATTGGTGCTCTGAAAATGGTTTCACGCCATACGTGGCCGTCAAAGTCGATGCTTCCGTACAGGTGCCGCGCGAATACGTGCAAGGTGGCGAAATTGTGCTGAATGTCAGCATGGATGCCACCAGTTCACTCAAGTTGGGTAACGACTTCATTGAATTCAAGGCGCGTTTTGGTGGCAAGCCGAGGGAGATCATGGTTCCCATCCACCGGGTCATGGCCATCTACGCCCGTGAAAACGGCCAAGGTATGGCCTTTCCGGTCAGCGATGAGCCTGCTGAATCTGCGACCTTGTCGGCGGTTGAAACGCAAGAGTTGGCGCAACCTGAGGAGAGCGGTTTGCCACCTGCGCCAACGCCCCCTTCATCACCTCGTCCAGCGCTGAAAAGAATCAAATAAAAAATTGTGCCTTGGCCCCAAGATCGGCTTTGGGCAAGTTAGAATTCAGCCCGTGCCGCTTTAGCTCAGTTGGTAGAGCACCCGCCTTGTAAGCGGTAGGTCGTCAGTTCGAATCCGACAAGCGGCACCATCATTGCAGCCCTGATCTCCAAAGATCAGGGCTTTTTTCATGGGGGTTTCGCAAAGCCTCAGTTCAGCTGTTTTGCACTTTGACGCGGATCGTGGTCACGCCCATGTTCTGTTGACTCAAATGCGCTTGTAAAGCAGGGACCAGTTGTCTCAACTTGGCTGCAACGGCATTGGACGAGACCAAGAGGCACCAGCAGCCATCCTCAAGGGGGCCGGCCTGAATACTGGTGCGCAAAGGCGCAGGCAACAAACTTTTGACGGCTTGAAGGCGAAGAGATGAGTCACGCACACGGCCCATCAGTGAGGCCAAGGCAGGAGATTCCTGAGCCGCTTGTTGTAAAGGAATGGCTTGATGGCGTCTTTGCATGGTGTAAAGGGTTAACAACCATTATCCAGCAGGTGGGGGCAGCGTAAGTCAATGGTTCAATGATGAGCATCCAAGCGCTAAAATGTTCAAGTTGTTCAAGTTGCCCATTGGGCTGGCTTGTCAGGGTGAAACAACAGCTTGTCTGTGTCGCCCTTTTTCGTGAAACGCATTACAAGACAGGATAGACGGTCTCACTGACGGCAACTGCGCTGTGGGTGGATCAAATTGACATGGCCATCCCATTCCTCACCAAAATTTTCGGCAGCCGCAACGATCGGTTGCTCAAGCAATACCGCAAAACGGTTGATCGCATCAATGCCCTGGAGGCTGGCCTCGAAAGCCTGAGCGATGATGAGCTGCGGGCCAAAACCCAAAACTTTCGCGACCGTGCAGCTGCCGGTGAGAGTTTGGATGCCTTGCTGCCTGAGGCTTTTGCAGTGGTGCGCGAGGGCTCCAAGCGCGTCATGAAAATGCGCCACTTTGACGTGCAGTTGGCAGGCGGCATCGCCTTGCACAACGGCAAGATTGCAGAGATGCGAACGGGTGAGGGTAAAACCCTGACTTCCACGCTGCCCGCATACCTCAATGCCATTGCCTGCAAGGGCGTGCACGTGGTCACCGTGAACGATTACTTGGCCAGCCGAGATGCCCAGTGGATGGGCAAGCTGTACAACTTTTTGGGCTTGACCGTGGGCATCAACTTGCCTCAGTTGCCACGCGAAGAAAAGCAAGCGGCTTATAACTCTGACATCACTTACGGCACCAACAACGAGTACGGATTCGATTACCTGCGCGACAACATGGTCTATGAAGCCCATGACCGTGTTCAGCGCCCCTTGAACTTCGCCATCATCGACGAAGTGGATTCCATCTTGATCGATGAGGCACGCACGCCTTTGATCATCAGTGGACAAGCCGAAGACCACACAGCCACTTACATGGCCATGAATCAGGTGGTGCCCTTGCTCAGCCGGCAAGAGGGTGAAGCTGACCCTCGCACAGGTGAGGGCATCATCACGCCCGGTGACTTCACGGTGGATGAAAAATCGCACCAAGTGTTCTTGACCGAAGACGGCCACGAAAAAGCCGAGGCTGTGCTGTCTCAGATGGGTTTGATCCCTGAAGGCGCCAGCCTGTATGACCCGGCCAACATCACGTTGATGCACCATTTGAATGCGGCTTTGCGCGCGCGCCACCTTTACCACCGGGACCAACACTATGTGGTGCAGGAGGGCGAGATCGTGATCGTCGACGAGTTCACGGGGCGATTGATGACCGGGCGACGCTGGAGTGATGGACTCCACCAAGCCGTTGAGGCCAAAGAGGGCGTGCAGATCCAGGCTGAAAACCAGACCATGGCATCCATCACGTTCCAGAACTATTTCCGCCTTTACAACAAGATCGGTGGCATGACGGGCACGGCCGACACCGAAGCCTATGAGTTCCAGGAGATTTATGGCCTTGAGACGGTGGTCGTTCCACCGCACCGCAAGAGCCAACGGGAAGACCAACTGGACCGTGTCTACAAGACCTCGCAAGAACGTTACAACGCGGCCATTGCCGATATCCGCGAATGCCACGAGCGCGGTCAACCTGTCTTGGTGGGCACAACATCGATTGAAAATTCCGAGCTGATTGCCCAGCTGCTGACCCAACACAAGTTGCCGCATCAGGTGCTGAACGCCAAGCAACACGCCCGAGAGGCCGATATCGTGGCCCAAGCGGGTCGTCCCGGCATGATCACGATTGCCACCAACATGGCAGGTCGTGGCACCGACATCGTGTTGGGTGGCAACATCGAAAAAGATGTGCAGGCCATTGAAAACAATGAGGCCTTGCCACCGAATGTTCGTGATGCCCAGATCGCCCAACTCCGTGAACAGTGGAAAGTGGTGCACGAGCAGGTCAAGGCTTTGGGTGGGCTGCGCATCATTGCCACCGAGCGTCATGAGTCACGCCGCATTGACAACCAGCTGCGGGGTCGCTCTGGGCGTCAGGGCGATCCAGGTTCGTCGCGCTTCTACTTGAGCCTGGACGATCCGCTGATGCGAATTTTTGCGGGCGACCGGGTGCGCTCGATCATGGACCGCTTGAAAATGCCCGAGGGCGAGGCCATCGAAGCGGGCATCGTGACGCGCAGCATCGAAAGTGCCCAGCGCAAAGTCGAGGCCCGTAACTTCGACATCCGCAAGCAATTGTTGGAATACGACGATGTGTCCAACGACCAGCGCAAGGTGATTTACCAACAGCGTAACGACATCTTGGACGCCCAAGACATGCACGGCCAGATCTCGGCTTTGCGCGAGGGTTGCTTTACCGATTTGGTGCGCCAGTATGTGCCCGTTGAATCGGTGGAAGAGCAGTGGGACTTGCCTGGCCTTGAGAAAGTGCTGGCCGAAGATTGGGGCATCCAGCTGGAACTCCAAGCCAAGGTGCAGGATTCCAATGCCATTTCAGAGGAAGACATTCTCGAGATGGTGGTGACGGCTGCCCATGCCCAGTTCCAAGCCAAGTTGGACCAAGCGGGCACTGACAGTTTTGTCTCTTTCGAGCGCATGATTTTGCTGCAAAGCATCGATACCCATTGGCGTGAGCACCTGAGCTCCTTGGACTATCTGCGTCAGGGCATTCACTTGCGTGGTTATGCTCAAAAACAACCCAAGCAAGAGTACAAACGCGAAGCGTTTGAGTTGTTTGGTCAGTTGCTCGATGGCGTCAAGAACGAAGTCACCCGCACGTTGATGACGGTGCGCATCGAGTCGAGTGACCAGATCCAGCAAGCTGCTCAAGCGATTGAGGAGCGTGCCGAGCAGATCAGCAACGTGACTTACAGCGCCCCGGACGAAACCGGACAGCCACAAACTGTGGCCGCCGATCTGGCGGGCTTGCAGCAAGCTTATGGCCCGGTGGGGCGCAATGACCCTTGTCCTTGTGGCAGTGGCAAAAAGTACAAACACTGCCACGGCAAACTCGCTTGATCGAAGCGAACCAAAAAAACGGGCTTCGGCCCGTTTCGTCTGTGAGTCGACTGCAATACCCTGTGTTTTCCTGAAGGAAGTTTATGCCCGTGAATCTCCCCCCACTGGACCCCGCGCAACTGAGCCCCATTGCCGGCGTGCGCATTGGCATCGCCCAAGCGGGTGTTCGCAAAGCCAATCGCAAAGACCTGACGGTGTTTTTGCTGGACGAAGGCGCCAGCGTGGCAGGCGTCTTCACCCGCAACCGTTTTTGCGCAGCCCCAGTGCAGGTTTGTCGTGAGCACCTGGACGCAGGCAGCGCGGTGCGCGCCTTGGTCATCAACACCGGCAACGCCAACGCAGGCACGGGTGCGCCGGGCTTGGCCCATGCCCGCCAGACGTGCGAGGCCCTGGCCGGCTTGTTGCACTGCACCCCTGCGCAAGTGCTGCCGTTTTCGACCGGTGTGATCATGGAGCCCTTGCCCGTGGACCGCATCGTGGCGGGGCTGCCTTTCGCCCTGGCCGACGCACAAGCCGCCCATTGGGCCGCCGCGGCCGAAGGCATCATGACCACCGACACCGTGCCCAAAGCAGCCAGCGTGCAGGTGCAAGTGGGCGGCAAGGCCGTGAACATCACGGGCATCAGCAAGGGTGCGGGCATGATCCGTCCCAACATGGCCACCATGCTGGGTTTTGTGGCCACCGATGCCTGCATCGCCCCTGCCTTGTTGCCCGCATTGGCCAAACAGCTCGCCGATGGGTCTTTCAACCGCATCACCATCGACGGTGACACCTCGACCAACGATTCTTTCATGCTGATCGCCACGCACCAGGCCGGTCACGCGCCCATCACCGCACTGAACAGCGCCGATGGTCAGGCCTTGCTCAAGGGCTTGATGCAAGTGGCCCGCCAGTTGGCGCACGCCATCGTGCGCGATGGCGAGGGCGCGACCAAATTCATCACGGTTCAGGTTGAAGGTGGACGCACGGGCGAGGAATGCCGCCAGGTGGCCTACGCCATTGCGCATTCCCCCTTGGTCAAAACCGCTTTCTTTGCCAGCGACCCCAATCTCGGCCGCATTTTGGCCGCCGTGGGTTATGCGGGCATCGATGATTTGGACCAAGGCCTGATCGAGCTGCACCTGGACGATGTGCACGTGGTCTCGCAAGGTGGCCGCCGCGCCGAGTACCGCGAAGAAGACGGCCAGCGTGTCATGAAGGGCAGCGAGATCACCGTGCGCGTGGGCCTGGGCCGGGGTACGGCCAGCGACACCGTGTGGACCTGCGACCTCAGCCACGATTACGTCACCATCAACGCGGATTACCGTTCATGAACTCTCCTGCTACCTCAGCCCTGGATCAGCTGTTGGCCAAAGTCAGCCAACTGGTGGACCGCATTGAATCCGTCTTGCCCCAGCCCTTGTCGGCACCCGACTGGACACAGGCCATTGCCTGGCGTTACCGCAAGCGCTCGTCTGGTCACGGCGTGCTCGAGCCAGTGCGCCATGTGGCGGCCATGACCTTGGCTGACCTCAAGGAAATCGACGATCAAAAAGAAAAGCTGCAGCGCAACACCGAGCAATTTGTACACGGTCGGCCGGCCAACAATGTGTTGCTCACGGGCGCACGCGGTACCGGCAAGTCCTCGCTCATCAAGGCGTGCCTGAACACCTACGCACCTCAGGGTTTGCGCCTGATTGAGGTGGACAAGGAAGACCTGACCGACTTGCCCGACATCATCGAAGTGGTGGCGGGCCGCCCCGAAAAATTCGTGGTCTATTGCGACGACCTGAGCTTTGAAGATGGCGAGCCCGGCTACAAAGCGCTCAAGTCCATTTTGGACGGCACCGTGGCGGCCTCAACACCCAATGTGCTGGTGTATGCCACCAGCAACCGCCGGCACCTGCTGCCCGAATACATGAGCGAGAACCTCACCTACAAGCACACCGACGACGGCGAAGTGCACCCGGGTGAAGGTGTGGAGGAAAAAATTTCCCTGTCCGAACGCTTTGGCCTGTGGATCAGTTTTTACCCCTTCTCTCAAGACGAATACCTGACCATTGCCGGGCAGTGGCTCAGCGCTTTGGGCGCCACGTCTGCCCAAATTGAAGCTGCCCGCCCAGACGCTTTGCTCTGGGCCTTGGAGCGCGGCTCGCGCAGCGGCCGAGTGGCCTACCAGTTTGCGCGGGACATGATGGGCCGCCAAGCCGATCCGGCATGAGCGCTGGTTTGTTGGTGGCCGATGGCGACCGCCCGCGCGAAGACCTGAGCGCCATTCAGGCTGAGCGTGCCGTGGTCGATGTGGCGGTGGGCGTGTTGCTGCAAGCCGATGGCCATTTCTTGCTCACCTCGCGCCCAGAGGGCAAGGTGTATGCAGCTTACTGGGAATTCCCGGGCGGCAAGCTGGAGGCCGGCGAGTCGGTCGAACAGGCGCTGCGGCGTGAACTTCAAGAAGAGCTGGGCATCACCATAGGGCCAGCGCAGGTGTGGAAAACCCAGATGGTCGACTACCCGCACGCACTGGTACGGCTGCACTTTTGCAAGGTGTGGGATTGGCAGGGTGAGTTGCAAATGCGCGAAGCGCAATCACACGCTTGGCAGACTTTGCCTGTGGCCGTGGCGCCAGTGCTGCCGGGCACCATCCCAGTGTTGTCCTGGTTGGCCCAAGAGCGGCAATTCACAGGCCCCACGCACGCCTGAGTTTCACGTCATTGCAAGCGCGGATCGCCAAAAGGCTCGTCGGGTGGGGTGTCGTCGGGCAGCTTGAATTCTTCGCTGGCCCAGGCGCCCAAGTCGACGCCCTTGCAACGGGCGCTGCAAAACGGTCGGTAGGGGTTGTGTGGGCTGTAAATGCTGGTGCCCGCGCAGCCAGGGCAACGCACCTTGCGGGGCGTGAATTCTGGGGGCGGCTTCGATTCACTCATGCGCACAAAGACATCTCAAAAGGCACATCTTCTGTGGTGGCCACCAGTTTGCCGTCGCTTTGCTGGCGCTGCATGCGGATCACCACCAGCAATCGGTTGCAACTGATCTCTGGGGTGATGCCAAGCGATGGATCGATTTTGAGGCGCAGCAATTGAAAAGTGCGCCCTTGCGGCAGGTTTTGTTGCAGCTGTCCGGCCGTGGCCATGACTTTTTGGCTGGAGCCGGATTCCCGCAGCATTTGCAGCAGCAGTTTGACAGCTTGCGCCAAGGGGCCAAAAGGTGCGACCCATTGTGAAAGATCTTGGCTGCGGCTGGTCGCTTCGTGGTGTTGCCACGCATGGTAGGCGGGCAGGTCAAACTCGCAGGTGCCGCCTGGGATCACAGCGCGGCTTCGCAGGGCCATCAAAAAGTCGTTGTCATTCAGACTTTGGCCAATCCTGCCGCTGACTTGGTTGAGCGCGTCAAAGTGTTCGTCAAGTTGGGCGATCAGACCTTCCAGGGCCTTTTCAGAAATGGCAGGGTTGCCTCGGTAGCCGTTGTAAAGCTGTTTTTGGCGCTCCAGGTCTTTGAGCACATCGGCTTTGAGTTCCGAGCGTGAAGCCACTTCGATGATTTCGAACAAAGTGGTCAGTGCAAAGTGGTGGTCCAACGCGTCTGTGCGACCCATCAACTGGCCCAAGCGGTTGAACAATTGTTGCAAGCGCAGGTAAGTGCGAATGCGTTCGTTGAAGGGGTATTCGTACAGTATCACGCGGCGTATTCCAATGTCACCATCATAGCCCGAAGTCAGCAGCCAATTGAGCCACTTGGGCGTCCAATTCGGTCAGGCTCAAGCCCTGATTGAAGATCACCACATCGGCGCATGCCAGGCGCTGCGCACGGGTGGCTTGCAGGGCGATGATGCGGTCGATTTCTTCGGCGGCCAGGCCACTTCGGCTCATGACCCTGTGCCGCTGGGTATCGACATCGCAGTCCACCAGAATGACTTTGTCCACCTTTTTGCGCCAGCGTTCGCCCGACTCGACCAGCAAGGGCACGTCAAACACCAACACGCGCCGACCACCTTGCACCGCTGCTTGGATTTGTTCGTCGGTGATCTGGCTGACCAAAGGGTGAATGATCGCTTCCAGTTGTTGTTTGGCTTGGGGGTTTTGAAATACCAAAGTGCGCATGGCTTGGCGGTCCATGGCGCCATGAACGTCGACCATGTGCGGTCCAAAGTTTTGGGCAATCGCGGCCATGGCCCGACCGCCCGGAGCCGTCAGGCCGCGTGAAATCGCGTCCGCGTCGATCAAAGCAGCACCGCGTGTGGCAAGCATGTGAGCCACCGTGCTTTTACCGCTGCCAATGCCGCCCGTGAGTCCGAGACGCCATGTGCGTTGAGTCGTTTCTGGAGTCATCATGCAGGTCATGTGTTCCGATTAAATCCTGGGGAGGTTGCCAAAAGCCATGACCCACAAGCCCGCCAAGACGAGGTAGGGTCCGAATGCCAATTCGCCATTCTCAGGCAATCGGCCTCGCCATTTGAGACCCAAGCCGCCCAAAATTCCCGTGAGGGATGCAATCAGCACCAAAGAGAGCAATGCTGGCCAGCCCAACCAAGCCCCTAGACCTGCCAGCAGTTTGAAATCACCTTGCCCCATGCCCTCTTTGCCCGTCAGTCCCTTGAACAGCCAAAAAACGGACCACAAAAACAAGTAGCCACCTGCGGCGCCCCAAAGAGACTCGTTCAAGCCGATCCCTGAAAGACCCAGGCTCGAAGCCAGCAAGCCGGCCCAAACCAAGGGTTGGGTGATGGCATCGGGCAACAAACGCGTGTCGGCATCGATGGCCGCCAGGGCCACCAGGGCCGCCGAAAACCCAGCCCAAGCCAAGGCCTCGAAACCCCAGCCGTGTTTGGCCACCAACCCGATGAACAAGCCCGCTGTGATCAGTTCGATGGCCGGGTATCGCCAGCGGATGGGCGCTCGGCAGTGGGCGCAACGCCCACGCAAGGCGATGAAGCTGAGCAGCGGGATGTTTTCATGCCATCGCAGGGGGTGTTGGCACTGTGGGCAATGGGAGCGCGGTACAGCCAAATTGAAAGGGCGCGTTTCAAGGGGTTGGGCTGTGGTTTCGGCGTCCCACTGGGCCTGCAGCATCAGCGGCAGGCGGTGAATCACCACGTTCAGAAAGCTGCCAACCATCAGGCCCAGCAAGCCTGCCAAACCCAGTGCCAAAACGCCTTCGATCATGTCAAAACACTTGTCCTAAATTGAAAATAGGGAGATACATGGCCACCAAAATGGCGCCAATCAAGCCGCCCAATACCACGATGATCAGGGGCTCCAGCAAGCTGGTCAAGCCGTTCACATGGTCGTCCAATTCTGTCACCATCAGGCCCCCCGCTTTGCCCAGTAAGCTGTCCAAAGCGCCGGTTTCCTCGCCGGTTGCGCACAGCTGCACGATCATCGCTGGAAAGCGAGCGGTTTGTCCCATGGCCTCGCTCAAACTGCTGCCCTGAACGACCCGTCTTTGCAATTGCAATGTGACACGTTCAAAGTCTGGATGATCGCATGCCTGGGCAGTTGACCCCAGCGCCTCTGCCAAGGGGACGCCGGCTGACAGCAAGGCCGAGAGGGTTTGTGACCAACGCGCCACGATGGCCGTGGTCAAAAGTGGCCCCAGAACTGGCCATGTCAGGAGCCACTGTGCGGCCCATGTGCGCAGACGGTTGGCTGCAGGCCCCGGGTGTTGTGCCGCCCAGATGGGAAACGCGAAGACAAACAGAACCACTGGCCAAGCTTGGATCAGCGAGTCGCTCAGGCCCATCACCATTTGGGTGGACCAAGGCAACTCCGCGCCTAAGGACTGGAACACTTCTTCAAACACCGGTACCACCCACACCAAAATCAGCCCCAAAATTCCCATGGCCAGCATCAATACTGCGGTGGGATACATCAGCGCCGAACGGATTTTGGAGCGAAGGGCTTCGTTTTTTTCGAGGGTCTGTGACAAGCTTTCCATGATCTGGTCCAAGATGCCCGCTGATTCACCCGCTTGCACCATGTGCACAAAAAGGCCGCTGAAATGCCGAGGGTGCCGAGCCAAAGCATCGTTCAGCGCGACACCCGATGTGACGTCGTTGAGAACGGTCTGCATGACACGCACTGCGTTTTTATGAGACATGCTTCGGCACAGCATGGCCAAAGCTTGCACCACAGGGACTCCAGCTTTCAGCATCGCCGCCCACTGCCGTGTCATGGTGGCCAAGTCTTTGCTTTTGATGCTGTCAGGGCTTGACCACCACATGCGCTGCACCTGCACTTTTTGTATCCCCTGTCGGCGCAGCTGAGCCCTGGCCAAGTCGGCATGCAAAGCTTGTAACGTACCGCTTTGGGGGCGACCCTGCGCGTCGCGACCCGACCATCGAAAAGTCGGACCTGGTGGTTGTGGTTGGGGGGCGTTCATGTATCGTCCCGGGTGGCCCCCAAGACCTCCTCCAGCGAGGTGATGCCTTGGAGCACTTTGCGCAAGCCAGCGACGCGCAAGCTGTTGATCCCTTCCCGTCGGGCTTGTTGCACCATCTCCTGAATGCCGGCTTCTTGCAACACCAAATTTTGCATCTCGGTGCTCACAGGCATGACCTGAAAAATACCGGTTCTCCCTGAAAAACCCTTGTGGCAAAACGCACAGCCTACTGCCTCAAAAGCCTGCACTGTCGCCGTGAGGCACAAGGCTTCTGGCCAACCGGCTTTGCGCAAAATGGCCCCGGGCAAGGCAGTGGCTTGCTTGCAATGGGGGCACAGGCAGCGCACCAAGCGTTGCGCTGTCACCAAGCTCACGCTGGCGGCAATGTTGTAGGGGGCCGTGCCCATGTTGCGCAAACGCACCAAAGTGGCCGGAGCGTCGTTGGTGTGCAAGGTGGACAACACCAAATGCCCGGTTTGTGCCGCTTGTATGGCGATGTTGGCCGTCTCCAGATCCCGCACTTCGCCCACCATCAAAATGTCCGGGTCTTGTCGCAGAAATGCCCGCAAAGCGACGGCAAAACTGAGGCCCGGCTTGTCTTGCACGTTGACTTGGTTGATGCCTGCGAGTTGTATTTCGCAGGGGTCTTCCACGGTGGCGATGTTCACCTCGGCTGTGTTGAGGAGGTTCAGGCAGGCGTACAGGGATTGTGTTTTGCCAGAGCCTGTTGGGCCGGTCACCAGCACCAAGCCGTGTGGCGCGCGGATCGCGGTCAATAAGCGCTGAAGGTCTTCGGGCTCATAGCCAAGGCCTTGAAGGTCCAACTGGGCTTGGGCCGAATCGAGCACTCTGATCACCAATTTTTCACCAAAGAGGGTGGGTAAGGTGCTGACCCGCAAGTCCAGCTCCCGACCGTCGGCCAAATGCAGTTTCATCCGCCCGTCTTGTGGCAAGCGTTTTTCAGCGATGTCCAAACGCGACATCACTTTGATGCGGGAAGCCAACCGGTCTTTCAATGCCATGTGCGGCGAGGCGACTTCGCGCAACTCTCCATCCACGCGCATTCGCACCCGATAGTGATGCTCATAAGGCTCGAAATGCAGGTCCGATGCCTTGAGCGCTACCGCTTGTTCCAGCAGCTGTTGCACATAGGTCACCACCGGGGCATCCTCGGCGCTCGCAGAAGGCTTTGATCGTGCTGGTCCTGATGCCATGCTGACCCCTTTATGGAATACCAAAGAATTCAAATCATGGCGCTGTCCAGAGCGTTTGTAAATGCCGAACCGACACAGGCTGGCAAGATCCCGCATTTTTTTGTTCAACAATGTGGCCGTGGTCAAGGACTTTTCATTCACCCAGCTGTGCTGAACAGCTTCACAATCATTTTTTCTAACCCAGCTTGGAGACAAACATGAAAGTAGGTATCGCAGGTATTGGAAAAATGGGTTCGGCCATTGGCTTGAGGTTGCTCTCTTTGGGGTACGAGCTGACGGTGTGGAACCGAACTGCCGAGCGGGCTCGGCCTTTGTTGGATGCAGGTGCTCAATGGGCTCAATCGCCCAGGTCTTTGTCAGAGTCGGTGGATGTGGTCATCACCTTGTTGACCAACGAGGCGGCTTTGGACGAAGTCTATGGAACGGAGACAGGCTTGTTGTCTGGTCGTGTGATGGACAAGATATTCATTGACATGAGCACCGTGCGACCTGCCAAACCGCAAGAAATGGCCCAGCGGATTCAGGCACTTGGTGCCCGTTTTCTGGAGTGCCCGGTCGGCGGCAGTGTGGGCCCCGCCAAAGAGGGCAAGCTGCTTGGGTTTGTGGGAGGCGCTGCGCAGGACTTGCAATCGGTGCGGGCGTTGCTGGACGTCATTTGCCGTCGCGTAGAGCATGTCGGCCCACACGGCTCAGGCGCCACCATGAAGTTGGCCGTCAATTTGCCCTTGATGGTGTACTGGCAAACCTTGGGAGAGGCGTTGTCATTGGTCGAACCTTTGGGTCTGGATCCTCAGCGTGTGATCGACATCTTGTCTGATTCTTCGGGTGGGCCCAACATGCTCAAGGTCCGAGGTGCCATGATTGCCAAAACTTTGGCGGAGAAAAAAAGCGATCAAGTCACCGTGAATGTGGCCACGATGCGCAAAGACATGCAAGCCATGCTGGATCAGGGGCAAAAGGTTCAACGCGAAATGCCACTGACCGCACTCGCTTTGCAACAATTTGAAGCTGCAGCGCACAGTGGATTGGATGGGAA
The DNA here is from genome assembly GCF_000293865.2 of Limnohabitans sp. Rim28. Taxonomy (GTDB): domain Bacteria; phylum Pseudomonadota; class Gammaproteobacteria; order Burkholderiales; family Burkholderiaceae_C; genus Limnohabitans_A. Next base: position 105,195 of record NZ_ALKN02000008.1, read on the forward strand.
AGATTGCTCCGAGTTGTTGGTGTGGTGGTTGACACAAGGCAACCGCGCCTGATTTTTCCGGCGAAGTTGCCTTGCGACAAGCTTTATTCCAAGCGCATCTCGCGAATGATGGCGCGGAACTGGTCCATTTGCCGCCGCAGCATGGCATCTTGCTCGGCGGGTGTTGAGCCAACGCCCTCTGCACCCAGGTCGTTCAGTCGTTTGACCACTTCGGGGTGTCGAACGGCTGCAATGACTTCTTTGTTCAGGCGGTCGATGATGTCCTTGGGTGTTTTGGCCGGTGCAAAGACGCCGTTCCAGCCTTCCAGTTCCAGGTTGGGAAAGCCCAACTCCCTCACGGTGGGAACATCCGGCAAACCAGGAATGCGTTTGGAGGCTGTGGTGGCCAAAGCTTTGAGTGTGCCTGCCTTGATTTCGGCCAGGGACGAGGACAACTGATCACCCCCGACTTGGAGGCGGCCTGCCAGCAGTTCCTGTTTCAGAGGGGCTGCGCCTTTGAACGGAATGTGGGTGATGTTGACTTTGCCTTCCTTTTTGAAGGCCTCACCCAATACGTGCATGGTGGAGCCCGGACCGGTCGAGCCGTAGTTGTATTGCAACGCAGGGTTGCCACGCAACAGCGCGGCCAACTCCCTCAGGTCTTTGGCTGGAACGCTGGGGCTGGCAGTCCACACAAATGGCACGTAGACCGCAATCGACACGCCGGCAAAGTCGGTGTCCACGTTAAAGGGCGAGCGGTTGGCCAAAGTTTGCGCGACCGATGCCAGTGGAAATGACAGGTTGTGCATCATGATGGTGTAGCCGTCAGGTGCAGCTTTGGCCATCAAGTCAGCCCCAATGGCGCCGCCTGCTCCACCTCGGTTGTCGATGGTCACAGGTTGCCCCATGGACTCGCTCATGCGTTGCGCCACGATGCGGGCCACAATGTCGGTGGTGCCGCCTGCCGGGAAGGGCACGATCATTTTGATGGGTTTGTTGGGATAGGTCTGCGCCATCAGGCCAGGGTGGGCGCCCAATGTCAGCAGCCCAGCCAAACCCAAAGTGCACAAGTGAATCCATTTCCGGCGATGTGATTGCATGTTGTCTCCTGTTGATGGGATCCCTCGGTTATCGCCAAGGGACAAGAGTCAATATCACACAGCTTGGGGGACTCGTGGGATCACCAAAGCGACAAGTTCAGGGCATTTTTGGGTTCAGACAGATCGACCCAATGCGGGCGACAGCACGGGGATGCACCGGTGAGCCTGACCGGCTCCTTCCCCCCACCAAGCCAAAAGTCAGCAGACCCGGCGAGCGATTTTGTGTATGGCGGATGTCGGGTCGATCTCAAGCCACTCGTGCAGCATGCCTTGGCGGCCAACTTGCTTGCCTGTGAGCATGGGTCCGGTGAAGTAAGTCATGTGCATCACCCGAGCCATTTTGACCTTGCAGTTGATTTGCAGTTGGGTCTGGACCGAAACATAGGCGACCCCATCGGCGGTCATTTGGGGTTTTTTGTAATCAACAGCACTCCACAAAATTTTCTTGCCGCCTTCGTCTTTGATCGAATTTGCGTCAATGAAAAACATGCCTTGATCGTTCAAAGTCACGGCATCCCATTTGGGCGTGGCAGCGATGGCGTTCAGGGCGCCAAGGCCGATGAGCATGCAAAAAACCGAAATGGCCAATGGTCTTGTTCGCACAGGGGTTCTCCTGGTAGAGCGGATCAGGTGCGGCGGTTGAGCAATTGGGAAGCCAAAGTGAGTAAGGCTGAACGATGAGGATTGTCAGGCAGCAGCATGGCGGCGTCGATGGCGCGCTGAGCTTCGGCGGCTGCAGCATTTCTCGTGGCTTCCAGGGCGCCCGTCACTCGGACAATGTTGGCAATTTCGGTGATTTTGTCCACGCTGCCCGTTTCAATCGCTTCGCGAACGGTTTGTCTTTGTGCCTCGTTGCCGCGCTGCATGGCCAAAATCAGGGGCAGGGTAGCTTTACCTTCGCGCAGGTCGTCGCCCAAGTTCTTGCCCATTTCAGCGGCATTGCCGTCGTAATCCAAAACATCATCGATCACCTGGAAGGCCGTACCCAGGGCCTGACCGTAGTCTGCACAAGCGGTCTCGATGGCGGAGGGACTGCCCGCCAAAATGGCCCCCAAGCGCGCACTGGCCTCAAACAATTTGGCGGTTTTGGAGCGGATCACGCGCAGATAGCCGTCTTCGTCCAGAGAGGCATCGTGCATGTTCATCAGCTGCAGCACCTCGCCTTCGGCGATCACATTGGTGGCGTCAGCCAGGGTTTGCATGACCCGCATGCTTTGGGCCTCGACCATCATTTGAAAGGCACGGGAATACAAAAAATCACCGACCAGAACGCTGGCCGGATTGCCGAAGTTTTCGTTGGCAGTGGGGCGACCACGACGCAGTGTGGATTCGTCCACCACATCGTCGTGCAGCAAAGTGGCCGTGTGGATGAACTCGACAACGGCGGCCAAGTTGTGGCGCTGATGGCCGTTGTAGCCCAAAGCGCCGCAAGTCAGCAGCAGCAAAACGGGGCGCAAACGTTTTCCGCCCGCAGAAATGATGTACTTGGCCACTTCGCCAACCAAGGGGACACCGGAGTCGAGCCTTTGAGCAATGACAAGATCGACAGCGGCCATATCGGAGGCGACCAGTTCGAAGGCAGCAGCTGTACTGTGTTCTGAGGCTGACAAATGGAAAATCCGGCTGGGTTACCCGGCTATGCCGGGGCGGCAAAAACGCCCATGCATGGCGCGTTATAAAGTGAATGCATTATAGGGAAACCCATTGTCTGCGTCGCCTTGGGTGTTCGCGTGGGCTTGGTGATTTGCCAGCTTGGTCGGGTGCATGCTAAAATCTCGGGTTCCTTGGGGATTAGCCCTTGGAAACTTCCATTCAAAGAGGTCATTTATGTACGCGGTCATAAAAACCGGTGGCAAACAGTATCGTGTTGTCGCTGGCGAAAAAATTAAAGTAGAACAGATTGCTGCGGACGTTGGCCAGGAAATCGTGATTGATCAAGTTTTAGCTGTCGGTACCGGCGCTGAACTCAAGATCGGCACGCCCCTGGTGTCCGGCGCCACAGTCAAAGCCACAGTTTTGGCGCATGGCAAGCACGACAAAGTGCACATCTTCAAGATGCGCCGTCGTAAGCACTATCAAAAACGTCAGGGTCACCGCCAGCAGTTCACAGAACTGCAAATCGGCGCGATCTCTGCCTGAGGAGAATAGGTCATGGCACAGAAAAAAGGCGGCGGCTCTACGCGCAACGGTCGTGATTCCAAGCCAAAAATGCTCGGCGTCAAGGCTTTCGGTGGTGAATTGATCAGCGCTGGCTCGATCATCGTTCGTCAACGTGGCACCAAGTTCCACGCTGGCAGCAATGTCGGCATCGGCAAAGACCACACTTTGTTTGCTTTGGTAGACGGCCACGTGTCGTTTTCCACCAAAGGCGAACTGAGCAAGCACATGGTCAACGTGACACCGGCTGTTTAAGCCTGTCGCGCCCATGGCGAAGAGGAGCCCCGCAAGCCGGGGCTCTTCGCTTTTCTGGCCCTGATGTGCATCAACTCTGGGGCCTCAAGCTACACTGGAAATCTCATGAAGTTCGTTGACGAAGCCTATATAGACATCTCCGCAGGTGATGGCGGGAACGGCTGCGTCTCGTTCCGCCATGAAAAGTACAAAGAATTCGGCGGACCCAACGGGGGTGATGGTGGTCGTGGCGGACATGTGTTTGCCTATGCCGACATCAACCTGAACACCTTGGTCGATTACCGCTATTCGCGCCGCCACGAGGCCAAGCGCGGTCAGCACGGCATGGGCTCCGACATGTTCGGCGCTGCGGGTGATGACGTCACCTTGAAAATGCCCGTGGGCACCATCATCACCGATGCCGAAACCGGAGACGTGCTTTATGAGCTGCTGGTGCCGGGCGAAACCATCATGATCGCCAAGGGTGGCGATGGCGGCTTTGGCAACATGCGCTTCAAAAGCGCCATCAACCGTGCCCCGCGCCAGAAAACCCCGGGCTGGTTGGGCGAGAAAAAAGAGCTGAAACTTGAACTGAAAGTGTTGGCCGATGTGGGCCTGCTGGGCATGCCTAACGCAGGCAAGTCGACTTTCATTGCCGCCGTGTCCAATGCACGCCCCAAAATTGCCGATTACCCCTTCACCACTTTGCACCCCAACTTGGGCGTGGTGCGTGTGGGGCCTGAGCAAAGCTTTGTGGTCGCCGATGTGCCCGGTTTGATCGAAGGTGCGTCTGAAGGTGCGGGCCTGGGCCATTTGTTTTTGCGCCACTTGCAGCGCACCCGTTTGCTGCTGCATGTGGTGGACTTTGCACCGTTTGACGAGAATGTCGACCCCGTGCAACAAGCCAAGGCCATCGTGGCCGAGCTCAAAAAATACGATCCCGGTCTTTACAACAAACCGCGCTGGTTGGTGCTCAACAAGCTGGACATGGTGCCCGCTGAAGAGCGCGAAGCCCGCGTCAAAGACTTCATCAAGCGCATGCGCTACAAAGGCCCGGTTTTCCAGATCTCTGCCTTGACCCGCGAAGGCTGTGAGCCTTTGATCAAAGAAATCTACAAGCACATCCGTGCCCAGCAAATCATTGAGCAAGGCGTGGTGGACATTGACCCCCGCTTCAAGGAGCAGGACAAGCCGCAAGAGCCCGATGCCGATGATCCACGCTTCAAACCGCTGCCTTCGGATGCCGATTAAATCGGTTCAACGGGTCGCAATTCTGCATTAACGGTACGCTCTGCCACCGCCCTTTCAACGCCAAAGCACACCTTCGATGACCTCTTCAGCCGTATCCACTCTGTTGCGGGATGCCCGCCGCATCGTTGTCAAAGTAGGCTCCAGCTTGGTCACGAACGAAGGCCGTGGTTTGGACGAGGGCGCGATTGGCGAATGGTGCCGCCAGATGGCTTTGCTCAGCGCCCAAGGCAAAGAGGTGGTCATGGTGTCCAGCGGTGCGATCGCCGAGGGCATGAAGCGTCTGGGCTGGACGACTCGCCCCATTGAAGTGCCCGCTCTGCAAGCCGCCGCCGCCGTGGGCCAGATGGGCCTGGCGCAGATGTACGAGACCAAGCTGCGTGAAAACGGCATGGGCAGCGCCCAGGTGCTGCTCACACACGCCGATCTCGCGGACCGCGAGCGTTACCTCAATGCGCGCTCGACTTTGCTGACTTTGCTGCAGCACCGTGTGCTGCCCGTGATCAACGAAAACGACACGGTGGTCAACGACGAGATCAAGTTTGGTGACAACGACACCTTGGGGGCCTTGGTCGCTAATTTGATTGAGGCCGATTTGCTGATCATTTTGACGGACCAAAAAGGCTTGTTCAGCGCCGATCCCCGCAAAGACCCGTCCGCCACATTTGTGCACGAAGCCCGTGCGGGCGATGCCGCTCTCGAAGCCATGGCCGGCGGTGCGGGCTCAAGTTTGGGCAGGGGCGGGATGATCACCAAAATTTTGGCGGCCAAGCGGGCGGCGGGATCAGGCGCCTCTACCGTGATCGCTTGGGGGCGCGAGCCTGATGCCCTGCTGCGTTTGTGCCAAGGCGACAACATGGGCACCTTGCTGGTGGCCCAAACCGCCAAACAGCAAGCCCGCAAGCAGTGGATGGCCGATCACCTGCAGTTGCGCGGTTCAGTCACCGTCGATGCTGGGGCGGCGCACAAGGTGCTGACGGAAGGCAAAAGTTTGCTGCCCATTGGGATGACGGGCGTGGCCGGTGATTTTTCGCGCGGTGATGTGATCGCCATCAAAGACGAACACGGTCTGGAAATTGCCAGGGGTTTGGCCAACTATGCCAGTGCCGAAGCGCGTTTGCTTTGCCGCAAGCCCTCTCACGAGTATGAGGCGCTGCTGGGCTACTGCGCAGAGCCGGAGATGGTGCATCGGGACAATCTGATCTTGTCCCGTTGATGCAAACCTGAGCTCAGCCTTGAGGGTTGGGGTCGAAACTGGCCCCAGGCGGCAATTCCATGTGCAGAGGCGCTGGTATTTCCATTGCCCCGTTCTGGCCGTTGTCTGAGTCCACGCCATCGCGTGGCCCACGGTTGCCACCACGCAAGTAACGGTTTTGTCTGTCCTGACGGGGCAGGTAGCGGGCCAGTTCGGTCAAGGCCATTTCGTACACGCCACGCTTGAACTCGACCACCACATCCAGCGGCACCCAATAATCGTTCCAGCGCCAAGCATCGAACTCGGGGTGGTCGGTGGCGCGCAGGTTCAAGTGGTGGTCGTGCGTGACCATCTGCAGCAGGTACCAGATTTGTTTCTGGCCCTTGTAAAAACCACGCGCATCCCTGCGGATGAAGCGGTCTGGCACCTCATAGCGCAACCAATCACGGGTTCGGGCCACAATGCGCACATGCTCCGGTTGGAGCCCCACTTCTTCGTGCAATTCGCGGAACATGGCTTGTTCAGGACTTTCACCCCGGTCAATGCCACCCTGCGGAAACTGCCAGCTGTGGGTGCGAATGCGCTTGCCCCAGAAAACCTGGTTCTTCTGGTTGAGCAGAATGATGCCGACGTTCGGCCTAAAGCCTTCACGGTCAAGCATAATCAACCTCAAATTTTTAAATTGTGTCCATTATGCACGCCGTACCGGCGCTGGCTCTTGGATGTTTCCCTGATCCCCCTGCTCAGTTAGCCCGCCGCGATGAAAGCCTCCCAGTTCCTCATTTCTACCCTCAAAGAAGCCCCAGCCGATGCTGAAGTGGTCAGCCACAAGCTGATGACCCGCGCCGGCATGATCAAGAAGCTGGGCGCAGGCATCTACAACTACATGCCCATGGGTTTGCGGGTGATCCGCAAAGTCGAAGCCATCGTGCGCGAAGAGATGAACCGCGCAGGCGCCATCGAGATGACCATGCCCGTGGTGCAACCGGCCGAGTTGTGGCAGGAGACAGGCCGCTTTGACAAGATGGGTCCAGAGCTTTTGCGCATCCAGGACCGCCATGGTCGCGATTTTGTGATCCAGCCCACCAGCGAAGAGGTGGTGACCGACGTGGTGCGCCAGGAAGTGCGCAGCTACAAGCAGCTGCCCAAAAACTTCTACCAGATCCAGACCAAATTCCGCGACGAGCGCCGTCCCCGCTTTGGTTTGATGCGCGGTCGCGAGTTCACCATGAAAGACGCCTACAGCTTTGACCGCGATATGGCGAGCGCCAAAGCCAGCTACCAAGTGATGGCCGGAGCCTACCGCCAAATTTTTGACCGTTTTGGCCTGACTTACCGCGCTGTGGCTGCCGACAGCGGTGCCATCGGGGGCGATTTGAGCGAAGAGTTCCAGGTGATCGCTGCCACCGGCGAAGACGCCATCGTGTATTGCCCCTCCAGCAACTACGCCGCCAACATCGAAAAGGCCGAAGCCTTGGCGCCCAGCCGGCCCCGTGGCGCGGCCACGCAAGCCTTGACCAAGACCCCCACTCCCGGCAAGAGCACCTGCGAAGACGTGGCTGCTCTGCTGAATGTGCCGCTGGCCACCACGGTCAAGTCGCTGGTGCTGGCCACCGACACCTTGAACGAGCAGGGCGAGGTGCTGAAGTCACAAGTCTGGCTGCTGCTGCTGCGCGGCGACCACGACATGAACGAAGTCAAAGTGGGCAAACTGCCCGGCATGGAAGGCGGTTTCCGCTTTGCCACCTTGGGTGAAATCGAAGAGCACTTTGGCTGCAAGCCCGGTTACCTCGGCCCCCTGAATTTAAAGAAGCCGGTGCACCTGGTCGCCGACCGCGACGTGGCCGTGATGGCCGACTGGATCTGTGGGGCCAATGAGGAAGACTTTCACATCACCGGCGTCAACTGGGGCCGCGACCTGCCCGAGCCCGCGCTGGTGGCCGACATCCGCAATGTGGTGGCGGGCGACAAGTCGCCTGACGGCGCGGGCGAGTTGGCCATTGAGCGCGGCATCGAAGTGGGCCATGTGTTCTATTTGGGCACCAAATACTCGAAGGCCATGAACGCCACCTTTCTGGATGAGACCGGCAAGCCGCAGTTTCTGGAAATGGGTTGCTACGGCATCGGCATCACCCGCCTGCCTGCTGCCGCCATCGAGCAAAACCACGACGAGCGCGGCATCATCTGGCCCGACGCGATTGCGCCCTTCACGGTGGTGGTTTGCCCCATCGGCATGGACCGCAGCGAGGCGGTCAAGCTTGAAGCCGAGCGCATCTATGCCGCCTTGCTGGCCGAGGGCGTGGACGTGATCCTGGATGACCGTGGCGAGCGCCCCGGTGCCATGTTTGCCGACTGGGAACTGATCGGTGTGCCGCACCGCATCACGATTGGCGACAAGGGCCTCAAAGACGGCCTGGTCGAATACCAGCACCGCCGCGATGCCGAATCCAGCAAAGTGGCTTTGGCCGACATTCTGAGTCACCTCAAGGGGCGTTTGGCCCCCTGAACCGCGCACCCCGGCCCATGACGCGCCCGGACTTGCCCAGCCGCCGGGCTTGTTTGCTCAGTCTGTGTGGCGCTGTGTTGCCCGTCGGGCTGGCGCACGCTGGAAGGCAAATTGAAGAGCCTCTGTCGCACGCCGTGCGTTCGGCCCTGAGCGCTGCCGTGGCTGCGTCGGCTCCCCCTGAACCCCTGTTGCCCACCACCGCTGATCAGCAGGCTTATGCACAGTGGCAAGCAGACAGCAGCCAGCGTCTGACGCGCTACAAAAAACACCCCACTGAACGGCAAGAGTTTTTGCAAACCCTTTGGTACGAAGCCCGCAGGGCTGGCCTGCCTTTGTCGCTGGTGTTGGGCGTGGTGCAGGTCGAAAGCGCGTTTCGCAAATTTGCCATCTCCAGCGCTGGGGCACGCGGCTACATGCAGGTCATGCCCTTTTGGGCGGGCCTGATCGGCGACGGCGACGACAGCCGCCTGTTCCACATGCAGACCAACCTGCGTTTTGGCTGCGTGATCCTGCGGCACTACCTGGACCGCGAACGGGGCGACATGTTCATGGCGCTGGGCCGTTACAACGGCAGCCGCGGACAGTCGGCTTATCCGCAATCGGTGATGGCGGCGCAGCGGACTTGGCGGCACCCCTTGGATTGAGGGCACAAAAAAGCCACCCGAGGGTGGCTTTGACGGTTGGAGGCCTCGCTCGAGGCCACCCTTCAAGCCTGGCCGTTGATGACCTGTTGCAGCTCGCCCGATTCGTACATTTCCATCATGATGTCCGAGCCACCAATGAACTCGCCCTTGACATAGAGCTGGGGGATGGTGGGCCAGTTGCTGTATTCCTTGATGCCCTGACGGATTTCTGCGTCATCCAGCACGTTCACGGTCTTGACGGTCTTGGGGTCGACACCGCAAGCCTTGAGCAGTTGGATGGCGCGGCCCGAAAAACCGCACATGGGAAAGTTGGCGTTGCCTTTCATGAACAGGGTGATCTCGTTGCCTTTGACGAGTTCGTCGATGCGTTGTTGGGTGTCGCTCATGTTGTTGCTCCAAGTGGGGTCAGTGTCGGTTGAAGTGAATTATGTCTCTGATTGAAAGTCTGCCATTTTTGCAGGGATGTTGCTGTCAATTCGGCATCACCGCCCCTGTACAGCGTTCGATGCCGCCCAGATCGCGGCGCGACTGAATCTGGACAAACCCGGCTTTGCGCAGCAGGTCCTGCACAGCGCTGGCCTGGTCCCAGCCGTGTTCGAGCAGCAGCCAGCCGCCTGCGGTGAGTCGGCTGGGGGCCTGGGCGATGATGTGACGGATGTCATCGAGGCCATCGGCACCACCCGTCAGGGCGCTCAGGGGCTCATGGGTCAGGGCGCTCAGGTGCGGATCACCTTCGGCCACATAGGGCGGGTTGGAGACGATCAATTCAAACGGGCCAGGCACGGCGTCCATCCAGTGGCTCAGCACGCACTGCACTGGCAAGTTCAGGCGCTGGGCGTTGGCGCTGGCCACGGCCAGGGCGGCGGAGCTGGCGTCCACCGCCGTCACCTGTGCTGCAGGGCGCTGGTGCTGCAGGGCCAGCGCCACAGCGCCGCTGCCGGTGCCCAGGTCCAGCACGCAGGCTGCTTGGCCCGCAGGCAGCAATTGCAGCGCCCATTCGACCAGAATTTCCGTATCGGGGCGCGGGTCCAGCACGCGGGCGTCGACATGCAGGGTCAGACCAAAAAAGTCCTTGAGCCCGGTGATGTAGGCCACAGGCTCGCCTTGCAGGCGGCGTTGCAGGGCTTGATCCCAGTTGTGTTGTTGGGCCTCGGTCAACAAATCCGCATCGTGGGCCAGCAGCCAGGCGCGGTCATGCAGCGGGCGCGCCAGGGCGTGCAGCAAGAGGATTTGTGCGTCCACCCGGGCCAGGGCTTGTTTCAGGGCTTGTTGCATGCAATCGGCCACGCTGGGGCTGGCGTGCGTGGCCATCACGCAGTCGCCCCGATTTCAAGCGCGGCCAGCTGTTCAGCGGCTTCGTAGCTTTGCAAGGCACTGACCACGTCCTGCAAATCGCCCTCCATGATGGTGAGCAGCTTGTAAAGCGTGAGGTTGATGCGGTGGTCGGTCAGGCGCCCTTGCGGGAAGTTGTAGGTTCGGATGCGGTCCGAGCGGTCGCCGCTGCCGATCAGGCTTTTGCGCTCGGCAGCGTCTTTCGCGGCACGTTCCGCACGGTCTTTTTCTTGAATGCGGGCCGTCAGCACTTTCAGGGCCTGAGCCTTGTTGCTGTGTTGGCTGCGGCCGTCCTGGCATTCGGCCACGATGCCGGTGGGCAAGTGGGTGATGCGCACGGCCGAGTCGGTCTTGTTGATGTGTTGCCCGCCCGCACCGCTGGCGCGGTAGGTGTCGATGCGCAAGTCAGATGGGTTGATCTTGATGGCCTCGGCTTCGTCCGGCTCGGCCAGCACGGCCACAGTGCAGGCGCTGGTGTGGATGCGGCCTTGCGTTTCGGTGGCAGGCACGCGCTGCACCCGGTGGCCGCCCGATTCGAATTTGAGCGCGCCGTAAACCTGATCGCCCTCGATGCGCACCACGACTTCCTTGTAACCGCCCAGCTCGCTCAAGGATTCAGACACGATGTCGCAGCGCCAGCCCTGGCTTTCGGCATAGCGCGTGTACATGCGCAGCAAGTCCCCCGCAAACAGGGCCGACTCGTCGCCCCCGGTGCCCGCGCGGATTTCAACAAAGGCCGGCCGTGCGTCGTCAGGGTCTTTGGGCAGCAGCATGCGTTGCAGTTCGGCGTCTAGGAGCTGCAATTCGGCGCTGGCGCTGGCCGATTCTTCTTCGGCCATTTCGCGCATATCCGCATCTGCCAGCATGGTTTGGGCTGCTGCCAGATCGGCGTTGCGCTGCTGAAATCGGGCAAAGCGGGAGGCCACGGCGCTGACCTCGGCATGCTCACGCGACAGCTTCAGGAACTGCGTCATGTCGGCCATGATGTCTTCACGGGACAGCAGAAAGTCCAGCTCGGTCAAGCGCAAAGCATAGCGTTCGAGTTGTTGGATCAAAAAGGGTTTCATGCCGGCTGAATCTTGTGTGTCGGCGCGACTGCACCGACTGGAGGTCTGCATTGGCGCCGCGGCGCCGAGAGGCGAGGCGATGTCGGATTTGAACGCCGACCAGGGACTCAATCGCTAACGTTCTTTGCGCAGAAAAACGCGTTGGACCGTTTGCATGCTTTGCTCCCGCAGTTCTGGCGGTGCGCCGCGCAGTTCAGCCAGAGCGCCGTGCAACATTTTTTGCGTCAATCCCTTGGACAGGGCTTCCATCACGGCGATCGGGTCGTCGCCCCGGGCCAGAAGTTTGCGGGCACGGGCCAGTTCAGCTTCGCGCCAAGCGTCGGCTTGGTTTTGCAGTTGCTGGATCAGGGGCACCGCGCAACGCTGGCCCATCCAGTTCATAAAGCTTTGCACCCCCGCATCGATGATGACCTCGGCCTCGGCCACGGCCGCTTGGCGGTGGGCTTGGCCGGTTTGCACCACACTGGCCAGATCGTCCACGGTGTAGAGGTAAACGTCTTCGAGTGACTTGACTTCGGGTTCGATGTCCCTGGGCACAGCCAAATCGACCATGAACATGGGGCGGTACTTGCGTTTTTTCAGGGCCCGCTCGACCGCGCCCAAGCCAATCAGGGGCAAGGTGCTGGCCGTGCAGCTGATCACGGCGTCAAATTCATGCAGGCGGTCGGGCAGATCGGCCAAGGGCATGACTTCGGCCCCAAAGCGGTGGGCCAGCAACTCGGCCCGGTCCAAGCTGCGGTTGGCAATGGCCATGCCTCTGGGCTGCTTGGCTGCAAAGTGAGTAGCCACCAACTCATTCATTTCTCCAGCGCCAACGAACAGGATGCGAATGTCTTTGATGTCTTCAAACAGCTGGCTGGCCAGACGAACCGAAGCGGCCGCCATGCTGATCGAATGGGCGCCGATTTCGGTGGAGCTGCGCACCTCTTTGGCCACGGCGAAGCTGCGCTGAAACAGTTGGTTCAGTGTGCTGCCCAGGGCGCCGGCTTGTTCGGCTGCACGCACGGCGTCTTTGAGTTGTCCCAAAATCTGGGCTTCACCCAGCACCATGGAATCCAGGCCACTGGCCACCCTAAATGCATGGCGAGCGGCTTCGTTGCCCTCCAGCAAATAGGTATGGGCATGCAGTTCGGAGGCGCTGACGCCACCGGTTTGGGCGAGCCATCTGAGGGTGTCGTTGGTGGCAGCTTGGTCGGCAGCGCAATAAATTTCGGTGCGGTTGCAGGTCGAAAGAATGGCCGCTTCGGGCTCTTGTGCGATGCGGTTGGCCAAGTCACGGCGCAGGCCTTGCAGTGTGGGAACCAGTTTATCCACGGCAAACGCAAACCGGCCACGCAGATCCAGCGGGGCGGTGGTGTGGTTCAAACCGAGGGTCCAGACAGCCATGACATGAATTATAGGCTTGTTGTGTCAACTTTTCTTGACACAATCAAGACATGGCCACTTGACGTGGCTTTGGAGGCACAATTTGCCTCTTGGGCGCCCTGATCGGGTGCCTGCCTCCTAAAAAAATGAGGTTTTATGACGTTGGGCTTGTTGGGGTTTCACCTGCTGGGCTTTGTTTTGCCTGCTTTGGCCATGGCGGTGCTCATGCCTTGGGCGGGCCGTTGGGTCATGGGCAGCAGTGCCAAAACGATCCGCCACCGGATGTGGGTGCATGCACTGTGCGGCCTATGCGTGCTGCTGCTGGGTTTGTGGCTGCACGGACAAGATGGCAAGATGAGCACTTACATCGCCCTGGTGTTGGTGGCTGCGACGGTCGAATGGCTCATGCAGCGGGCTTGGATCCAGCGTTGAGCCTCAACGGGCTTCTTTTGATCAAAGTCATTCAAAAAAGGACAAAGCATGTTGTGCTTCAAAAAACGCATTTGGATCGCCCTTGCGGGTTGGGGCTTGGCGCTGGCTTTCAGCAGCGCTTGGGCATTTCCAACCAAACCCATACGGGTGGTGATGGGCTTCCCAGCGGGAGGGCCTTTGGACCAGCATGCCCGTTTGTTGACCGACCGGCTGCAGACCCATCTGGGACAGCCCGTCTTGGTGGATTACAAAGCAGGTGCTGGTGGTACGGTGGGCGCGCAAGAGGTGATGCGTTCAGCCCCCGATGGCCACACCCTCATGCTCGCCAACACCGGCGTCATGGTCATCAACCCAGCGCTTTACACCAAGTTGCCGTACAGCACATTGCGCGATTTTGTGCCTGTGGCCCGCACGGCCATGCAGCCACTGGCCTTGATGGTCAACCCCAAAGTGCCCGTTCAATCTTTGCAGGAATTCGTGGCTTACGCCAAGGCGCGTCCTGGCCAGATCAATTACGGTTCGGCCGGCAATGGCGGCAGCAGCCACTTGGTGCCGGAGATGTTCAAGTCGGCCACGGGACTGTTCATGGTCCACATCCCCTATCGAGGCAGTGCGCCCGCTTTCACCGACCTGATGGCGGGGCAAGTCCAGTTCATGGCCGAGAGCATTCCCCAAGCCGCCCAGTACCACAAGCAGGGCAAGGTGCGGGCATTGGCCGTGACCAGCCGAGAGCGCAACCCGGCACTGCCCGACATCCCGACCGTGATCGAAACCGGCATCGCGAATTTTGAGGTGGTGGGCTTTTATGGTTTCTTGGCCCCTGCAGGCACGCCTAAAGAGGTGGTCAACAAGCTCAGTGACGCGTTCAAAGCGGTGATGAACCAAAGCGACATTCGATCACGCATGGTGGCGCAAGGCGCCGATCCGGCTTTTTTGGGGGCCGATGACTTCGCTAAATTTCTGACGACAGAAATGCCGCGGTGGGCGTCAGTCGTTCAAAAGTCGGGCGCTAAGCTCGACTGAGTCCATTGGGGTTGAACAGGTCCACCCGGTCGGTGATGATGCCGTCGGTGCCCAGAGCCAGCAGGTGCTGGGCGGCCCAGTCGTCGTTGACGGTGTAACTCAGGCACCGCATGCCCGCGTTGTGCACCCGGGCCACGGTGGCAGCGTCCCACAGGGCGTAGTTGGCGACCACGGCCACACATCCGAGCGCTTGGGCTTTCTCAAACCAGCCGGTCCACATCGTGTCGACCAGCAAGCCGCGAGGCAGTTCGGGCGCTGCTGCTTTTGCGGCTGCCAATGCATCGGGTTTGAATGAGGTGAGCAGTGGCGGCACTTCCGCGCCATGCCACAGTTGCGCGGCCAGACGCCCCACAGTCTCGCCCGTGGCGGACTCGGTGCCCGGGGTGGGCTTGATCTCGATGTTCAGCAGGTGCCCGTTGGTCTGGCAAAACCGCGCCAGCGCCTCGAGCGTGGGCAGGGCTTCGCCCGCCCAGGTGCGCGAATGCCAGCTGCCTGCGTCCAACTGTGACAGGGCGTGCCAGGGCAGCTCACCGCCGATGCCTTGGCCGTTGGTGGTCCGCTCCAGCGTGGCGTCGTGCATCAAAAACACCACACCGTCGGCGCTGAGTTTGGCGTCGCATTCGAACATGCGGTAGCCGTGCGACGCGCCCAGCCGGAAGGCGGCCAGGGTGTTTTCCGGTGCGAGCTTGCCTGCACCCCGGTGTGCAATCCAAAGCGGGTAAGGCCAAGCGGGAAGGGCGCTCACGGCAGCGGCGGCGGGTTTCATGCTGTGTGGATGCGTTGGCCCGTTTGAGCGTCAAACCAGTGCAGTTTGTCTGCTCGCGGGGTGATGTAAAAGGACTCGCCAGTCGCAGGGGCTGGCAGCGATGCGTCCAGGCGCAGCGTCAGGCTTTCTGTGCCCAAACGGGCGTGCACCAAGCGCTCGGCCCCAAGCAGTTCCACCGTTTCCACTTGCAAAGGCCAGCCGCTGGGCGTGATGTCCATGTGCTCGGGCCGGATCCCCAGAATGCGGCCTGCGGGTGTGTCTGGGGCTTGTTCGAGCAGGTTCATCGGGGGTGAGCCAATGAAACTGGCCACGAAGGTGCTGGCGGGGCGGTTGTAGACCTCTTCGGGGGTGCCGAACTGTTCCATGTGGCCACCGTTCATCACGATCATGCGCTGAGCCAGCGTCATGGCTTCGACCTGGTCGTGCGTCACAAACAGGCTGGTGATGCCCAATTCGCGGTGCAGTTTTTGAATCTCGAGTCGGGTCTGGGCGCGCAGCTTGGCGTCCAGATTCGACAGCGGCTCGTCAAACAAAAACACCTGGGGCTGGCGCACGATGGCGCGGCCCATGGCCACCCGCTGGCGCTGCCCGCCCGACAGTTCGCGCGGCTTGCGCTGCAGCAGTTGGCTCAATTCGAGGATGCCTGCGGCTTTGTCCACCCGGGCTTTGATCTCGGCCACCGGCACTTTGGCGATTTTCAGGCCATAGGCCATGTTGTCGAACACGCTCATGTGCGGGTACAGCGCGTAGTTTTGGAACACCATGGCGATGTCGCGCTCGGCGGGCTCCAGGTCGTTGACGACCCGTTCACCGATGGCGATCGTGCCGCCCGAGATGTCTTCGAGGCCCGCCACCATGCGCAGCAGGGTGGATTTGCCGCAGCCCGAAGGACCGACGATGACCACGAACTCACCATGAGCGATCTCAGCGCTCAGGTCGTGGATAACGGTGTTGGCTTTGTCGCCTGCACCGTAGGTTTTGAGGATGTGAGAGAGGGTAATGGAAGCCATGTGGAGGTAT
This sequence comes from Limnohabitans sp. Rim28, assembly GCF_000293865.2. Lineage (GTDB taxonomy): Bacteria > Pseudomonadota > Gammaproteobacteria > Burkholderiales > Burkholderiaceae_C > Limnohabitans_A. The sequence continues at coordinate 121,263 of NZ_ALKN02000008.1, forward strand.
TTATTTTTCCGTATCAACCAGGCCCTTGACGAACCATTTTTGCATCAGGATCACGACCAGCGCCGGGGGCAGCATGGCCAAAATGGCGGTGGCCATGACCACGTTCCATTCGGTGTAAGCCTCGCCCGCGATCAGGCGCTTGATGCCCATGACCACCGGGTACATGTCTTCGTTGGTGGTCACCAAGAGGGGCCACAGGTATTGGTTCCAGCCATAAATGAACTGGATCACGAACAACGCGGCGATGGAGGTGCGTGTCAGGGGCAGCAGGATGTCGATGAAAAAGCGCATCGGTCCTGCGCCGTCCATGCGCGCAGCTTCCACCAACTCGTCAGGCACCGTGAGGAAAAATTGCCGGAACAAAAAGGTGGCCGTGGCCGAGGCGATCAGTGGCACGGTCAGGCCCGCATAGCTGTTGAGCATGCCCAGGTTGGCCACCACTTCGTAAGTGGGGCCAATGCGCACTTCAACGGGCAGCATCAGGGTGACAAAAATCATCCAGAACACCAGATTGCGCAGCGGAAACCGGAAGTAAACGATGGCAAAGGCCGACAACAAAGAGATGACGATCTTGCCAATGGCAATCACCAGCGCGCTGATCAGGCTGACCCACATCATGGGCGCGGCCGCCGGGATGCGGCTGCCGGCGCTGGTTTCGCCGCCAAACAAGGCGGTTTTGTAGGTTTCTAGGGCATGGCTGCCGGGCCACATGGACATGGGCACCGATTGGGCGATCTCGGTGGCGCTTTGGGTCGAGGCGACAAAGGTCAGGTACAGCGGGAAGGCCACGATCACCACCCCCAGGATCAGCACCAGGTGGGACAGGACCGTGAGGCCGGGGCGTTTTTCAATCATGGGGCGGGCTCAGTACTGGACTTTTTTCTCAACAAAACGGAACTGCACCACCGTCAGCGCCACCACGATCAACATCAGAATCACCGACTGAGCGGCCGAGCCGCCCATGTCGAGCGCCTTGAAGCCGTCGTAATAGACCTTGTAAACCAAGATGGCCGTGTCCTTGCCGGGGCCGCCCTGGGTGGTGGCGTCGATGATGCCGAAGGTGTCAAAAAAGGCGTAGACCACGTTGATGACCAAGAGGAAAAACGTGGTGGGGGACAAGAGTGGGAAAACGATGGTCCAAAAGCGGTGCCAAGGGCTGGCCCCATCGATGGCCGCCGCCTCGAGCAGGGATTTCGGGATGGACTGCAGCCCCGCCAAAAAGAACAAGAAGTTGTAGGAGATCTGCTTCCAGACCGCCGCCACCACGATCAGGGTCATGGCGTGGCCGGAGTCCAGCAGGTGGTTCCACTCAATGCCCACAGAGCGCAAATAAAAGGCGATGACGCCCATGGGCGAGGCAAACATGAACAGCCACAGCACGCCCGCCACCACCGGGGCCACTGCATAGGGCCAGATCAGCAAGGTTTTGTAGATGGCTGCGCCTTTGAGCACGCGGTCGGCCATGACAGCCAGCAAAAGTGAAATGACCAGGCCGGAAACGGCCACCAGCAAAGAAAAAACAGCCGTGGTTTTGAAAGATTCGAGGTAAGTGCTGTCAGCAAACAGGCGCTCGAAGTTCTCCATGCCCACAAATTCGGTGCTCAGGCCAAAAGCGTCCTGCGACAACACGCTTTGGTACAGAGCTTGGCCGGCGGGCCAAAAAAAGAACACCAGCACGATGGTCATTTGCGGCGCTATGAGCAGCCAGGGCAACCATCGGGATTGGAATCGAACGCGTTTTTCCATGGGGGTTCAGTTTCGACAAGCTAAAAAGCTGAAAAAGCAGGGACCCCAGGCCCCTGCTTTCAAGACACACGCTGGGCCGCAATCGGCCCAGGAAAGGCTTATTTGTTGGCTTTTTGGAAGCGATCGAGCTGCTCGTTGCCCCGCTTGACCGCGGCATCCAGTGCTTCTTTGGGTTCTTTTTTACCGGCCCAGACCTGCTCGAGCTCTTCGTCGTTGACGGTGCGGATCTGCACAAAGTTGCCCAAGCGGATACCGCGCGACTTTTCAGTGGTCTTGCGGATCATCTGCTCCACGGAGACATCGGTGCCGGGGTTTTGCTTGTAGAAGCCCGATTTTTCGGTCATTTCAAACGAGGCGGGTGTCAAAGGCAGGTAACCCGTGCGCTGGTGGCTGCGGGCATCGACTTCGGGCTTGGACAGGTGGGCGAAGAACTGGGCCACGCCCTTGTATTCGTCGGCCTTTTTGCCCGACATCACCCACAGGCTGGCGCCGCCAATCACGGTGTTTTGCGGTGAACCGGCCACATCGGGGTAGTAAGGCAAGGTGCTGATGCCGCTGGCGAACTTGGCGTTGCGCTTGATGTTGCCGTACAGCGCAGACGAGCCCGTGGTCATGGCGCATTCGCCCGATACAAAGGTGGCGTCAGCCGCGTTGCCCCGGCCCTTGTAGACAAACAGGCCTGTTTTGGACATGTTGGCCAGGTTTTCGATGTGGCGCACATGCAAGGGGCTGTTGAAGGTCAAGCGTGCATCCATGCCGCGCATGCCGTTGCCCTTGGAGGCAAACTCGGTGTTGTGCCAAGCCGAGAAGCTCTCGAGCTGGGTCCAGCTCACCCAGCTGGTGGTGAAGGGGCACTTGTGGCCCGAGGCCTTGAGCTTGGCAGCCGCCAAGGCCACTTCAGGCCAAGTTTTGGGTGGTTTTTCAGTGTCAAGGCCCGCGGCTTTGAAGGCATCTTTGTTGTAGTGGAAGACGGTGGTCGAGCTGTTGAAGGGGAAGCTCAACATCTGGCCATTGGGTGCGGTGTAGTAACCCGCGACCGCCTGCACGTAGTTTTTGGGCTCGAACTTGACGCCAGCGTCGGCCATCACTTTGCCCACAGGCACGATGGCGCCTTTGCTGGCCATCATGGTGGCGGTACCCACTTCAAACACCTGCAGAATGTGCGGCGCATTGCCCGCGCGGAAGGCGGCAATGGCTGCTGTCATCGATTCGTCGTAGCTGCCCTTGAAAGTGGGCACCACTTTGTACTGTGTCTGACTGGCATTGAAGTCTTTGGCGTGGTCGTTGACCCATTCGCCCAAGGCGCCGCCCATGGAGTGCCACCATTGGATTTCAGTCTGTGCTTGGGCCGAGAGGCTGGCCAGGCTCAAAGCCAAGGCGGAAAGGGTCAGTTTGAGTTTCATGTGAGCTCCTGGGGGTAAAAGCAAATATCAAAACGATGGATGTCTTGAAAGGCATTGGCGCTGATAAGTGTTGCTAAATCATTAAAACCGCATGAAATTTTTGTGACAACCCGTACTTTCCATGATTTCAGACGCTTGTGTGACAGGTGCCCCCACCTTCTGCGCGTGATTGTTGCACTGCGGTAACATCCAACTTCAGCCGGTATGACACTTTTCCGGGTCTGGCTGACAGCGTCTTCAGCGACGCATTTGATTGCGCCAAACCCATGAATGCACCCAATACGCTCCAACTTTTGATGCAAGCCGACGCCGATGCGCCGCGCTTGCGTGAGATTCCCTACAACTACACCAGCTTTTCAGACCGTGAAATCGTTCTGCGTTTGCTGGGCGAGTCGGCCTGGGATCTGCTGAATGAACTGCGCGGCGAGCGTCGCACCGGCCGTTCTGCACGCATGTTGTACGAAGTCTTGGGTGACATTTGGGTGGTCGAGCGCAACCCTTACTTGCAAGACGACTTGCTGGACAACCCGGCCCGCCGAAAACTGCTGGTGGAAGCCTTGCACCACCGTTTGTCTGAGGTGCAAAAGCGCCGAACGCCCGCTGCAGATGCTCACCGAGATGCCTTGGTGGTGCAGTTGCTGGACATGGCCACCCAGGCGGTGTCGCAGTTCAGTGAACGTTTCACCCGCATGGCCAAGCTGCGCAGCCAAGTGCAAAAAACCCTGGGTCGCCTCACAGCCAAAGACAACATCAAGTTCGATGGTCTTTCCCGCGTGAGCCATGTGACCGATGCGACCGACTGGCGCGTGGAATACCCCTTTGTGGTGCTGACGCCAGACTCCGAAGTCGAGATGGCTGGTTTGGTCAAAGGTTGTATCGATTTGGGTTTGACCATCGTCCCACGCGGCGGTGGCACAGGCTACACGGGCGGCGCGATTCCGCTGACCTGGAAAAGCGCGGTCATCAACACCGAAAAGCTCGAAGCCATGACCGAAGTCGAGATGGTCGACTTGCCCGGTATCGCGCACAAGATTCCCACCATCTATACAGAAGCCGGTGTGGTGACCCAGCGCGTGGCCGATGCGGCCGAGCGCGGTGGTTTTGTGTTCGCGGTGGACCCCACATCGGCCGAAGCCAGCTGCATTGGCGGCAACATCGCCATGAACGCGGGCGGTAAAAAGGCGGTGCTGTGGGGCACGGCGCTGGACAACCTGGCCAGCTGGCGCATGGTCACGCCCGACGCTGAGTGGCTGGATGTGGTGCGCATGGACCACAACATGGGCAAGATCCACGATGCCGAAGTGGCCACCTTCGAGTTGCGCTACTTCAAGGCCGACGGCAAAACACCGATTCGAACCGAAACCTTGGTCATTCCTGGCAAAACTTTCCGCAAGGAAGGTTTGGGCAAGGACGTGACCGACAAATTCTTGTCGGGCCTGCCCGGCGTGCAAAAAGAAGGCTGCGACGGCCTGATCACCAGCGCCCGCTGGGTGATGCACCGCATGCCCACCCACACCCGCACGGTCTGCATGGAGTTTTTTGGCCATGCCCGCGAGGCGGTGCCCAGCATCGTCGAGATCAAGGACTTCATGTTCGCCGAGCAAAAGCGCACCGGTACCGTGATGGCGGGTCTGGAGCACTTGGACGACCGTTATTTGCGTGCGGTGGGTTACTCCACCAAGAGCAAGCGCGGTGGCTTTCCCAAAATGGTGCTGATCGGCGACATCGCCGGTGACAACGCCGACGACGTGGCCAAGGCCACCAGCGAGATCGTGCGCATTGCCAACTCGCGCAGCGGCGAAGGCTTCATTGCCATCAGCCCGGAAGCGCGTAAAAAATTCTGGCTCGACCGCAAGAAGACCGCGGCCATTTCGCGCCACACCAACGCCTTCAAGGTCAACGAAGACGTGGTCATTCCGCTGCCGCGCATGGCCGAGTACACCGACGGCATCGAGCGCATCAACATTGAGCTGAGCTTGCGCAACAAACTCAAGCTGTGCCGCGAAATCGAAGCCTTTTTGGAGCGTGGCAACTTGCCCTTGGGCAAGCATGACGACGCCAACGAGATCGCCTCAGCCGAGCTGCTGGAAGACCGCGTCGCGCAAGCCTTGGCCGTGGTGCGTGAAGTGCAGGCGCAGTGGCAAGGCTGGCTGACCGATGTGGATGCCTTGTTCCCTCAGCTGCAAGAGCACAGCTTGCGCGCCAGCTGGAAGACGCAAATCCGCCCGGCGTTCCAAAACATCTTTTCCGGCGCGGCCTTTTTGCCGATCCTGAACGAGGTCATGGCCATCCATCAGCGCGTGCTCAAGGGCCGCGTGTGGGTGGCGCTGCACATGCACGCCGGTGACGGCAATGTGCACACCAACATCCCTGTCAACAGCGACAACTACGAGATGCTGCAAACCGCGCACGAAGCGGTGGCCCGGATCATGGTTTTGGCGCGCAGTTTGGACGGTGTCATCTCGGGCGAGCACGGCATTGGCATCACCAAGCTGGAGTTTTTGACCGACGCCGAGTTGGCCAACTTCACGGCCTACAAAGCCAAAGTGGACCCCGAAGGTCGCTTCAACAAGGGCAAGCTGCTGCGCGGCGCGGCCCTGACCGGCTTGGGCGACGATGTGCATGCCGCCGACCTGACGCACGCCTACACCCCCAGCTTTGGCTTGATGGGTCATGAGTCGCTGATCATGCAGCAGTCGGACATTGGCGCGATCGCCGCCAGCGTGAAGGATTGCTTGCGCTGCGGCAAGTGCAAGCCTGTGTGCGCCACGCATGTGCCGCGTGCCAATTTGCTCTACAGCCCACGCAACAAAATTCTGGCCACATCCTTGTTGGTCGAAGCCTTTTTGTACGAGGAACAAACCCGTCGGGGCATCTCGATCAAGCACTGGCAAGAGTTTGAAGACGTGGCCGACCACTGCACCGTGTGCCACAAGTGTTTGTCGCCATGCCCGGTGAACATCGATTTTGGCGATGTGTCCATGAACATGCGCAACCTGCTGCGCAAGATGGGCCAAAAGAGCTTCCGTCCTGGCAACGCGGCGGCCATGTTCATGCTCAACGCCACCAACCCCGAGACCATCAAGTTGGCGCGTGCCGCCATGGTGGGCGTGGGCATGAAGGCGCAACGCTTTGTGGCCGGTTTGCTCAAGGGCGTGGCCCGCAAGCAGACCAGTGCACCGCCAGCCAGCGTGGGCACGGCGCCCATCAAAGAGCAGGTGATTCACTTCATCAACAAAAAAATGCCGGGCAACTTGCCCAAAAAGACAGCACGGGCTTTGCTGGACATCGAAGACAACGACTACGTGCCCATCATCCGCAACCCGAAAGCCACCACGTCGGAATCAGAAGCGGTGTTTTACTTCCCGGGTTGTGGTTCCGAACGACTGTTCAGCCAAGTGGGTCTGGCCACCCAGGCCATGCTCTGGCATGTGGGTGTGCAGACGGTGTTGCCACCGGGCTATTTGTGCTGCGGTTACCCGCAAAAAGGCTCGGGCCAGTTCGACAAGGCCGAGAAAATCATCACCGACAACCGCGTGCTGTTTCACCGCGTGGCCAACACGCTCAACTACCTGGACATCAAGACCGTGGTGGTCAGCTGTGGCACTTGTTATGACCAGCTTCAGGGCTACCAGTTCGACAAGATCTTCCCCGGCTGCCGCATCATCGACATCCACGAGTTCCTGCTCGAAAAAGGCATGAAGCTGGGCGCAGGCGGCGCTTATCTGTACCACGACCCCTGCCACAGCCCCATGAAGCAGCAAGAACCCATGAAGACCGTCAAGGCCTTGATGGGCGACAACGTGCTGGAAAGCAAACGCTGCTGCGGCGAGTCGGGTACTTTGGGCGTGACGCGCCCCGACATTTCGACCCAGGTGCGCTTTCGCAAGGAAGAAGAACTGCTCAAGGGCGAAGCCGCTTTGCGCAGCAGTGGCGCGCTGGCCCCTCAGGCCAACGTGAAAATTTTGACCAGCTGCCCCAGCTGCCTGCAAGGTTTGTCACGCTTTGGCGATGATCTGAAAAACGGCTTGTTGGAAGCCGATTACATCGTCGTCGAGATGGCCAAGCACATCCTGGGCGAGGAGTGGTTGCCCGAATACGTGAGCGCTGCCAATGCGGGCGGCATTGAGCGCGTGCTGGTGTAAGCCCAGCGCGCATCCAGACAGCAAGATTTCGAAAGCAAAAGATGGCCGGATTGAAAAAAGACATGCCCCACCCCGAGTCGCTGACACTGCACGGTCAGACGAAGGTGTTGGAGATCGGGTTTTCTGACGGTGCTCAGTTTCGCATCCCGTTTGAGCTGATGCGCGTGTATTCGCCTTCGGCCGAGGTGCAAGGCCATGGTCCCGGTCAAGAGGTGCTGCAAACCGGCAAACGCGAGGTCGGTATTGCCGAAATCGAGCCCGTGGGCAACTACGCGGTCAAGCCCACTTTCACCGACGGGCACGAGTCGGGGCTGTTCACTTGGGAGTACCTTTACTTTTTGGGCGACCAAGAAGCGGCCCTTTGGAAACAGTACGAGGACCGTCTGCAAGCTGCGGGCATGAGCCGTGATGCGCCCATGATCGAAGCCGCATCGGGCGGCAGCTGCGGTCACAAGCATTGAGGAAGTTGGCATGAGCAGCACCCACTTCGGCTTCAAAACCGTTGACGAAAGCGAGAAAGCCAAGCACGTGCGCGGCGTGTTCGACTCGGTCGCATCCAAATACGATGTGATGAACGACCTCATGTCCATGGGCCTGCACCGCGTGTGGAAGGCCTACACCGTGCAGGTGGCCAACCTCAAAGAGGGCGACCAGGTGCTGGACATCGCAGGCGGTACGGGCGACCTTTCGATGGCGTTTGCCAAAAAAGTGGGCGCCACGGGGCGCGTGGTCCACACCGACATCAATGAAGCCATGCTGTCGACTGGGCGCGATCGTCTGGTGGATCATGGCCTGGCATTGCCTACGCTGGTCTGCGATGCAGAAAAACTGCCTTTTCCAGACAACCATTTCAATGTGGTCAGCGTGGCTTTTGGCTTGCGCAACATGACGCACAAAGATGTGGCCTTGAAGGAAATGTGCCGTGTCCTCAAGCCAGGCGGCAAATTGCTGGTCCTTGAATTTTCCAAAGTGGCCAAGCCCTTGGAGAAAGCTTACGACTGGTACAGCTTCAAGATCTTGCCCCAGTTGGGCAAGCTGGTGGCGGGTGATGCTGACAGCTACCGCTACCTGGCTGAGTCGATCCGCATGCACCCCAGCCAAGAGGACTTGAAAACCCTTATGAAAAATGCCGGATTTGGCCATGTTGATTTTCACAACTTGTCCGCGGGGGTGGTAGCCTTGCACATGGGCATTAAATGTTGACGCCCAAAAACTGTATTTCCTGAGTTGGAGACACCATGAATAGCAAACTTGTAACCCTGATGCTCGCTGGCGTGATGGCCTTGGGCAGTCTGAACGCTGAGGCCGCACGCCGCATGGGTGGCGGCAAGTCTGTAGGTCAACAATCCAACCAAGTGACCAAGCGCGACGCTGCGCCACAAACACCGGCAGCACCGGCTCAAAACGCTGCGCCTACCAGCGCCGCAAAACCTGCTGCAGCCCCTGCCGCCGCCGCGCCCAAGAAGCCTTGGGGTGCCATGTTGGGTGGTTTGGCCGCTGGTTTGGGCTTGGCCTGGTTGGCCAGCTCCCTGGGTATGGGTGAAGCCTTTGGCAACATCTTGATGGCCTTGTTGATTGGCGTTGCGGTGATCGCCGTGATCGGCATGATCTTGCGTGCCCGCCGCGGGGGCGCTGCTCAGTCGGGTGGTTTGGCTTACCAAGGCGCTGGTGCCTCGGCCGAAAACCCTGCAACCTATAAGCAGTACAGCCCCAACAACGTTGGCAACGATGCCTCGGCCCGCCCATGGGAAGGTCAAAACACCCGCTTCGACAGCTCGGCTGCGTCGGCCTCCACCGGCTCCATGATCGGCTCGGGCATTGGTTCTGGCCTGAATGCCAACGCCAGTGACAGCCTGAGCGGCTCGCAAACCTGGGGCATCCCTGCAGGCTTTGATGTGGACAGCTTCGTCACAGCCGCCAAACGCAATTTCGTCACCTTGCAGGACGCTTGGGACCGTTCGGACATCAGCGCCCTGCGTTCCATGATGACCGATGCCATGGTCGTTGAGATCCGCAACCAGTTGTCTGAGCGTGAAGCCCAGTTCCCAGGTCAACCCAACAAAACGGAAGTGGTCATGTTGGAAGCCCAGCTTTTGGGCATCGAAGAGCAGGCCGACGACTACATGGCCAGCGTCGAGTTCAACGGCATGATCCGCGAAGACGCGTCTTCGGGCCCCAGCCCATTCCGTGAAGTTTGGAACATGACCAAATCCAAGCAGGGCGGCGGTTGGTTGGTGGCAGGCGTGCAAGCGCTGCAATAAAGCCCGGGCCCCTTTGTGGGCCAGCACTTTCGGGAATAATCGGGGACTATGGCAACACAGTCCCCTTTTTCATGGGCCGCTCAGGCGCTACCCGACCTGGCCGCCCAAATGGCCCACAAATTCAGCAACTCCTTCCAACCGCCTGAATGGGTGGTTGACGAAGCGGTCAACCGCATGGTGCTGTTTCTTAACCACGTCTTGATGAGTGAGCCTGAAGCCATGGCCCGTTTGGCCCGTCAAAAAGGTCAGCGCATCGAGTTGGTTTGGGAGCGTGTGCAGCTGCAGCTGACGCCGACTCCAGCGGGATTGCTTGCGCGGGGCCACTTTGAGGGGTTTGACTTGCGCCTGACCGTGACCGAAGATTCGCCGGTCACTTTGGCCTCTGCTTTAGCGCGGGGTGACAAACCCAAGGTGCGCATCGAAGGCGATGTCCAACTGGCGGCTGAAATCAACTGGTTGATCGACCATGTGCGTTGGGACGCTGAGGAGGACTTGGCGCGCCTGATCGGGGATGCCCCTGCTCACACTTTGGCACAAGCTGCCCGTCAGGCCATGACGGCCTTGCGCAGTTTTGTCGCTCAGCGCCCTGGCACCGGGCTGCGCACGGGCAGCGCAGCATGATGCGCTGGGGCCGTTTCGGGCGCGGGGCTTTCATCGTTTTCATTGTTTTGCGCTACGGCTTGGATGAGCTGGTCCTGTCGAGTTTTCAAAAACCTTGGATCAAACTGTTGGCCCGCGTGCTGTCGGTGGGCCGTGATTTGCGCTCGCCTCGTGCTGTGCGTTTGCGCGAAGCCTTGGAACGCTTGGGGCCCATTTTTGTGAAATTCGGCCAAGTGCTGTCCACTCGCCGTGATTTACTGGCCCCGGACATCGCCGAAGAGTTGGCCAAGCTGCAAGACCGGGTGCCACCCTTTAGTTCAGCCATTGCTGTGGCTTCTATTGAGCGAGCATTTGGCCGCCCAGTGGACGATATTTTTGAATCCTTTGAGCGTGAACCCGTGGCCAGCGCTTCGATTGCGCAGGTGCATTTCGCCACCTTGCGCGGCAAATCCGGGGATGTCCGCGAGGTGGCGGTCAAGGTGTTGCGCCCGGGCATGTTGCCCGTGATTGACAAAGACCTCAGCCTGATGCGCATGATGGCGGGATGGGTCGAAAGCTTGAGCACCGACGGCAAGCGCCTCAAACCCCGCGAGGTGGTGGCCGAGTTTGACAAATACCTGCACGACGAGTTGGACCTGGTGCGAGAAGCGGCCAACGCCGCGCAGTTGCGCCGGAACATGCAGGGCCTGGATCTGGTGTTGATCCCTGAGATGATCTGGGACTTTTGCCACCCTGAAGTCATCGTCATGCAGCGCATGCACGGTGTGCCCATCAGCCAGGTGGACCGTTTGCGAGAAGCGGGTGTGGACATCCCCAAACTGGCCCGCGATGGCGTGACGCTGTTTTTCACGCAAGTCTTCCGCGATGGGTTCTTTCATGCAGACATGCACCCGGGCAACATCCAGGTCAGTTTGGCGCCTGAGACTTTTGGCCGTTACATCTCGCTGGACTTTGGCATTGTGGGCACGCTGACCGAATACGACAAAGAGTACTTGGCGCAAAACTTCACGGCTTTTTTCCGCCGTGACTACAAACGCGTGGCCGAGTTGCACATCGAGTCGGGTTGGGTGCCCGCCGAGACGCGGGTCGATGAGCTGGAGTCGGCCATTCGCGCTGTGTGCGAGCCTTACTTTGATCGCCCGCTCAAGGAAATTTCGCTGGGCATGGTGTTGATGCGCCTGTTTCAGACTTCACGCCGTTTCCAGGTGGAAATCCAGCCGCAGTTGGTGCTGTTGCAAAAAACCTTGCTCAACATCGAAGGCTTGGGCCGTGATCTGGACCCCGAGCTGGATCTGTGGAGCACGGCCAAGCCTTTCTTGGAGACCTGGATGCTGGAGCAAATCGGTCCCAAAAAGCTGTGGGAAGAGCTCAAGTCGCAGGCCCCGCATTACGCCAAGTTATTGCCTCAGTTGCCGCGTTTGCTGAGCGACTACCTCAAGCAGCCGCGCACCAACGATGCGGCGCAGATCGAGCACTTGTTGGCCGAGCAGCGCAGAACCAACAAACTGCTGCAAACCCTGATTTACGTTGGGCTTGGTTTTGTGGTCTCCTTGGCGGTTTTGCAACTCGCCATGCATTTGCAACTTTTCATGTGACTTTTGACATCCGGAGGGTACGAAGGTGTTGCTGACTTTTGTGATCGCTTATTTGACGGTGACCATCTGCATTGGTTTGTTCGCAGCACGCAGGGTCCACGGGGCCAAAGACTATCTGGTGGCGGGTCGAAGTTTGCCCCTTTACATGAACGTGGCCACGGTGTTTGCCACTTGGTTCGGTGCAGAAACTGTGTTGTCGGTGTCGGCGACCTTTGCCAAAGACGGCTTGAATGGCATTCCTGGCGACCCTTTTGGGGCCACGGTGTGCCTGGTGCTGGCTGCTTTGTTGTTTGCCAAACTGTTTTACCGCCTGAACCTTTTGACCATAGGCGACTTTTACAAGGTTCGGTACGGCAAGTCGGTCGAGGTTTTGACCAGTGTGGCGATTGTGGTGTCTTATTTGGGTTGGACTTCGGCGCAACTGACGGCGCTGGGCTTGGTCATCCATGTGTTGTCTTCGGGGGCCATTGACCTGAACCACGCCATCATGATGGGCGCTGCGGTCGTGTTGGTCTACACCGTGTTTGGCGGCATGTGGTCGGTGGCTTTCACCGACTTGTTTCAGACGGTGGTGATCGTGGTGGGCCTGATGGCCGTGGCTTTGCTGGTGGGCGACAACGCGGGTGGGTTTGACACCGTCATTGCCCAAGCAGCAGCCGACGGCAAGTTCGATATGTTCCCGTCAGACATGGATGCCGCCGCTTGGTGGGCCATGGCGGGTGCCTTCTTTGCCTTTGCTTTTGGTTCCATTCCTCAGCAAGACGTGTTCCAGCGCATGACCAGTGCCAAGGATGAAAAAACCGCAGTGCGTGGCACGGTCATTGGCGCCATGATGTACTTTGTTTTTGCCTTCATTCCTTTGTACATCGCCTACGCGGCCTTGATCGCGCATCCTGAACTCAAGGCTTTGTTTGAGTCCGAGGATGCCCGTGCGATCCAACGCATCCTGCCCGATTTGGTTTTGGGGCAGATGCCGATGTGGGCGCAAATCTTGTTCTTTGGCGCTTTGCTCTCGGCCATTTTGTCCACCGCCAGTGGCGCTTTGTTGGCGCCCACCGCCACCTTCACCGAAAACGTGCTCAAGCCATTTGTGCCCCACATGAGCGATCGCCAGTTTTTGCTGCTTTTGCGGGTGACATTGGTCAGCTTCACAGCGTGTGCTTTGTTGTTTGCCATGAACAGCACGAGCACCATGTATGAAATGGTGCAAAACGCTTACAACGTGACCTTGACTGGTGCATTTGTGCCCTTGGTGGCGGGGGCCTTTTGGCGGCGTGCCAACACCCAAGGGGCCTTGTTCTCGGTGGTGTTGGGGGTGGGCACTTGGCTGGTGTTCAACTTTTGGATACCCGACACCCTGATACCTGCCAACTTGCTGGGTTCTTTGTTGCCAGCGATTTTCCCCAACCGGGGACAGTCGATCACCAGCGCTTTGGGTCACGCGGCCCATGATTCGACGGTTCGTTGAACGCCCGGCCAGGGCGCGCCCTTGAGCCAGTGAGCGCTGGGTCGTCATGGCTCAGCCAAGCCTATAATTGAAGGTTTTCTTGCATCACCTTCAAAGGCTCTTTCCATGCCCATTTACGCTTACAAATGCGACGCCTGCGGCCATGCCAAGGATGTCCTGCAAAAAATGAGCGACGATTCCCTGACCGATTGCCCGGTTTGCGGTGCGCCCAAATTCAACAAACAACTCACAGCCCCGGGTTTTCAACTCAAGGGCACGGGTTGGTACGCCACCGACTTCAAGGGCGGCGGTGCGGCAGCCACTGCGGTGCCCGCCGCTGCAGCCACAGCCGATGCCGTGGCCTCGCCGGCACCCGCTGCCGCCCCCTCGGGTGGTGACACTTCTGGGTCTTCGACAAGCGCCAGCAGTGCAGGGGCCTGTGCTGCTTCTTGCGCCTGTCATTGACTTTGCTTGACCTTCATTGAGCCCAGCCCCACCGATTGCCCGCATGAAAAACCGCAGCTTTAAACAATATTTCATCACCGGCTTGCTGGTGTGGCTGCCCATGGGCATCACGGTGTGGGTCATCATGTGGCTGGTGGGCATGCTGGACGCCATTTTCTTGGCCGTGTTGCATGCAGCCGATACCCTGATTCCAGGCATTCATGCCAATGCCGAATACCTGCGTGGTGTGCCAGGTTTGGGCGTCGCGATTGTGGCCGTGTTCATTTTTGCCACGGGTGTTTTTGTGGCCAATATGTTTGGCCAATGGTGGCTGCGCAAATGGCACGGCATGATGAACCGCATCCCCGTAGTTCGCAGCATCTACACCAGCGTCAAACAGGTGGCCGACACCTTGTTTTCGGGCAGCGGCCATGCCTTTTCCAAGGCGCTGTTGGTGCAATACCCCCGGCAAGGTTCGTGGACCGTGGCTTTTTTAACGGGCACCCCAGGCGGTGAAGTGGCCACCTACATGGACCAGCCCATGGTCAGTGTGTATGTGCCGACCACCCCCAACCCGACGTCAGGTTTCTTTTTGATGATGCCCAAAGCCGATGTGGTTGAGCTCGATATGACCGTGGATGACGCCCTCAAGTACATCATCTCCATGGGGGTCATGGTGCCCCCCATGCGCGGCGCCAAACCCACGGCCGACGCCCTGAAGGCCCCAGTGGCCTGAGCCCCCTTTTTTACCGAATTGTTTTTTGCGATTTCTGAAAGTACAACATGTCCATGCGTTCCCATTACTGCGGTCAAGTGACCGAAGCCTTGACCGATCAAAGCGTGAGCCTGTGCGGCTGGGTGAATCGCCGTCGTGACCATGGCGGCGTGATCTTCATCGACCTTCGTGACCGCGAAGGTTATGTCCAGGTGGTGTGCGACCCCGACCGCCCCGCCATGTTCAAAGTGGCCGAAGACGTGCGCAACGAGTACTGCGTCCAAATCAAAGGGACTGTGCGCGCTCGCCCCGAGGGCACCACCAACGATGGCCTCAAAAGCGGCAAGATCGAGGTGTTGTGCCACGAGTTGATCGTCTTGAACGAATCGGTGACGCCACCCTTCCAGATCGATGACGACAACTTGTCGGAGACAACACGGCTCACGCACCGCGTGCTGGACCTGCGCCGCCCCTACATGCAAAACAACCTCATGCTGCGCTACAAGGTGGCCATGGAAGTGCGCAAGTACTTGGATGAAAACGGCTTTGTGGACATCGAAACGCCCATGCTGACCAAGAGCACGCCCGAAGGTGCGCGCGATTATCTGGTGCCCAGCCGCGTGCACGATGGCCAGTTCTTCGCGCTGCCCCAATCGCCTCAACTGTTCAAGCAGTTGCTCATGGTGGCCGGTTACGACCGTTACTACCAAATCACCAAGTGCTTCCGCGACGAAGACTTGCGCGCGGACCGCCAGCCTGAATTCACGCAGATCGACATCGAAACGTCCTTCCTGACCGAAGAAGAAATCCGCGACATGTTCCAGGGCATGATCAAGCGCGTGTTCCAAAAGACCATTGGCGTGGACTTGGGCGAATTCCCGGTCATGACTTACCAAGATGCGATGCACATTTACGGCTCCGACAAGCCGGATCTGCGCGTCAAGTTGCAGTTCACCGAAGTCACCGACGTGATGGGCGATGTGGATTTCAAAGTTTTCTCGGGTGCGGCCAACATGAAGGGTGGCCGCGTGGTGGCCCTGCGCGTGCCTGGCGGCTCGGCCGAAGGCGGTGGCATCAGCCGTGGCGAGATCGACGCTTACACCGAGTTCGTCAAGATTTACGGCGCCAAAGGACTGGCTTACATCCGTGTCAACGACCTGTCCAAAGGCCGTGATGGTTTGCAGTCGCCCATCGTCAAGAACATCCACGATGCAGCACTGAAGGCTGTGCTGGAGCGCTCGGGCGCTCAAAACGGCGACCTGATTTTCTTCGGCGCCGACAAAGAAAAAATCGTCAACGATGCGATAGGTGCCTTGCGCATCAAGATTGGTCACAGCGAGTTTGGCAAGAAGAACGGTTTGTTTGAAAACCGTTGGGCCCCCATGTGGGTGGTCGACTTCCCCATGTTCGAACACGACGAAGAGAACGACCGCTGGGCCGCTGTGCACCACCCCTTCACCGCGCCCAAAGACGGCCACGAAGACTGGATGGTCACCGCGCCCGAGAAGTGCATCTCCAAGGGCTATGACATGGTCTTGAACGGTTGGGAAATGGGCGGCGGCTCTGTTCGTATCCACCGCGCCGACGTGCAGCAAAAAGTGTTTGACGCTTTGAAAATCACGCCCGAAGAAGCCCAGCTCAAGTTCGGTTTCCTGCTCGACGCGCTGCAGTACGGCGCGCCGCCGCACGGCGGTTTGGCCTTCGGTTTGGACCGCATCGTCACGCTCATGACCGGCGCCGAATCGATCCGCGACGTGATCGCCTTCCCCAAGACCCAACGCGCTCAGTGTTTGCTCACACAAGCACCCAGTCCGGTGGACGAGAAGCAGCTGCGCGAACTGCATATCCGTTTGCGCAACTTGGATGCTGCCAAAGCCGCATAAGCAGCGCATTCCTTCGTCAACGCCACCTCCGGGTGGCGTTGTTGTTTTCGCGGACGATTCACAGAGGCATTGGCATGGTTTGGGGTGACCTGCTTCAGCCAAAGGCCAATCCGACAAACAAAAAAGGCTTCAAAACCGAAGTCTTGAAGCCTGAGATGTCTGCATTCAGCCCTGAAGGCTGAACCAGAAATTTTGCAACGGCATCGCTGCCGTTAGCGGGACTGGCAGGGCTTAGTAGCCGCCGCGGCCGCCGCCACCACCGCCGTAGCCGCCACCGCCGGAGCGATCGCCGCCACCGCCGTAGCCGCCGCCGCCGGAGCGACCGCCACCGCCGTAGCCGCCACCGCCGGAACGGTCACCGCCACCGCCGTAACCGCCACCACCACCGAAGCCGCCGGTACGGGGAGGACGTGCCTCCATCGGACGGGCTTCGTTCACGGTGATGCTGCGGCCACCCAAAGATTGGCCATTCATGCCGTTGATCGCGGCTTGGGCTTCGGCATCGCTGCCCATTTCCACAAAACCGAAACCTTTGGAGCGACCGGTGTCGCGTTCCATCATGACTTTGGCGCTGGTGATGGCGCCGAATTCGCCGAATGCCTGTTGCAGGTCTTCGTCACGAACGGTGTACGGCAAATTGCCGACGTAAAGTTTATTGCCCATGGGGGACTCCTCAGAAATACAAAAAAACAAAGCGATGGGGTCCCGAAAGCACAACAAACTGAAAACTGCCGCCGTAGCGCGCGAAACTGACCGATCACCTGACTTGTGCCGTTTTTTATGACGTACACGCACGCATTATGGGGCATAGCGTAGAAAGGCCCTAGAACTTATTCGATCCACTGGATATGACCTCTCTTTTCCAAGGGGTCTCTGCGGTACGCGATGGAGCGCTCAAGCGATTTTTCTAGGGGGTCTTGTTCTTTGTGACTTGGCGAACACTTGTGCCAAGCAACGATGACGGCCATAGCCAAATACAACTTTGGGAAGGTGCTCATCGGCGTAAGCTGTCCCATCGGATGTCCAAAAACAAGAGACCTTGATGCAGGTCGCTTGGCACCAAGCCTGAACGAGGCAGCATGGCGGGCACCGAGCTTCGCAAACACCCCCACGAAAGACATGCCCATGAGCCAATCTCCTACACCGCAAGGCCAATGCCCCGTGATGCACGGCGCCAACACCCACACCGCGACGGCCAACGCCGCCAAGGCTTGGTGGCCCAAGGCACTCAACCTCGATATCCTGCACCAGCACGACACCAAAACCAACCCCATGGGGGCAGACTTCAATTACCGCGAAGAAGTGAAAAAGCTGGATGTGCCCGCACTTAAAAAGGACCTGACTTCGCTCATGACCGACAGCCAAGACTGGTGGCCAGCCGATTGGGGACATTACGGCGGCTTGATGATCCGCATGGCTTGGCATGCTGCAGGCACTTACCGCATTGCCGATGGCCGGGGTGGGGCGGGCACGGGCAACCAGCGCTTTGCGCCGCTCAATTCCTGGCCCGACAACACCAACCTTGACAAAGCCCGTCGCCTGCTGTGGCCCATCAAAAAGAAATACGGCAACCGCCTCAGTTGGGCCGACTTGATCGTGCTCGCAGGCAACGTGGCTTATGAGTCCATGGGCCTTAAAACCTATGGTTTTGCCTTCGGCCGCGAAGACATCTGGCACCCTGAACACGACATTTATTGGGGCGCAGAACAAGAATGGTTGGGTTCGGCGCGTTATGACGGCAGTGACCGTCAATCGCTCGAGAATCCTTTGGCTGCTGTGCAGATGGGCTTGATTTATGTGAATCCCGAGGGTGTCAATGGTCAGCCCGATCCGCTGCGTACGGCGCAAGACGTGCGGCTGACCTTCGCGCGCATGGCGATGGACGATGAAGAAACCGTGGCCTTGACGGCGGGTGGTCACACGGTGGGCAAAGCGCACGGCAATGGCCCAGCGCAAAACCTGGGGCCAGCACCCGAAGGTGCAGACGTCAATGAACAAGGCCTGGGCTGGATGAACCATGCCACCCGCAGTGTGGGCCGCGACACCGTGACCAGCGGCATCGAAGGGGCTTGGACCCCCCACCCCACGCAATGGGACAACGGCTACTTCCATATGCTGCTCAACTATGAGTGGGCGCTGACCAAGAGCCCAGCAGGCGCGAACCAGTGGCAGCCCATCGGCATCAAGCCCGAAGACATGCCAGTCGATGTGGAAGACCCTTCGATTCGCCTGCAGCCCATGATGACCGATGCCGACATGGCCATGAAGATGGACCCGGCTTACCGCGTCATTTCAGAGCGTTTTTACAAAGACCCCGAACATTTCACCAAGGTGTTTGCCCGCGCGTGGTTCAAACTGACCCACCGTGACCTCGGGCCCAAGGCCCGTTACATCGGCCCGGAAGTGCCGCAAGAGGATTTGATTTGGCAAGACCCGGTGCCCGTGGGCAAGTCCGATTACGACGTAGCCGCAGTCAAGGCCCAAATTGTGGCGAGTGGTTTGAGCGTGAGCGAGATGGTGGCCACCGCTTGGGACAGCGCCCGCACTTTCCGCCACTCCGACAAGCGCGGCGGTGCCAACGGCGCACGCATCCGCTTGGCCCCCCAGAAAGACTGGGAAGGCAACGAGCCTGCTCGTTTGGCCAAAGTTTTGGGTGTGCTCGAAGGCATTGCCCAAGACTCAGGAGCCAGCTTGGCCGATGTGATCGTGCTGGCCGGCAATGTGGGTGTGGAGCAGGCCATCCAAGCGGCCGGCTTCAATATGCCCGTGCCGTTCACGCCGGGTCGCGGCGACGCGTCACTAGACATGACCGATGTGGCGTCGTTTGCCGTGCTGGAGCCGATTCACGATGGGTTCCGCAACTGGGTCCAAAAAAGTTACAGCGTCAGCCCCGAAGAGCTTTTGCTCGACCGTGCGCAGCTCATGGGCCTCACGGCGCACCAAATGACCGCGTTGGTGGGCGGGATGCGCGTGTTGGGCACCAACCACGGCGGCTCCAAGCACGGCGTGTTCACCGACCGTGTGGGTGTGCTGAGCAACGATTTTTTTGTGGCACTGACCGACATGGCCTATGCATGGAAGCCGACAGGCCGCAATGCCTATGACATTTGTGACCGCAAAACGGGTCAAGTCAAATGGACGGCCACTCGCGTGGATTTGGTGTTCGGCTCCAACTCGGTGTTGAGGGCTTATGCCGAGGTGTATGCGCAAGACGACAACCAAGAGAAGTTTGCGCGTGACTTCGTGGCCGCCTGGACGCAGGTCATGAACGCAGACCGGTTCTGATCCATCAAGCCCTGTTGGGCCTCAGAGGCCTTCAGGGCTTGAGTTGACTCAAGTCCAGCACGCTGTTGGGCGTCAAGTCTTGTGGCACTTCGTAATCGGCCACGATCCATGCGCGGCTGGTGTGCGCCGCGGCATCAGATAAAAAGTCTTTGATCACGCGCACGGAGACCTGGTCCAAAGAGACAAAGGGTTGGTCGAGCAAAGTGACGCGGGCACAGGCTGCCAAGGCGGCCACCAACATGACTTTGCGGCGGCTGCCTGTGGACAGCATGAACAAGGGCTTGTGCCGGTGCCGTTCCATGTCGAGGGCTTCGATCAGGTCTTGCTCAATGGCGTGCTGCCAGTTGGGATGTAGCGCTTGCAACTGGTCCCAGCAGGCTTGCACGGTGGTTTGGTCGTGCTCGCTGCCTTTCAAGTCGGCCCAAAACACCCCGTCCGATGGCCTGTCCACGCGCCCCTGGAGGGCAGGCAAGTCGCCCGCCAGTAAACGCAACAGGCTGGTTTTGCCGCTGCCCTCATCGCCACACACCCAATGCAAGCCAGGCCACCATGCGTAAGACAGGTCATGAATGACGGTTTCACCCGAGGGGCCACCGCTCAAAACGTGGCTGCGAAGCACTGGGGGCAAAGCGCTTGTCTGGCTGGTATTTGACATGGCCTCATCCTACCAAGGCCTGTGCTGCCTAGAATGAGCCTGTGGACGAAACCATTTACAAAATTCCTGAATCCGTGTTGGTGGTGATTTACACCCCCCAGCGCGAGGTCTTGCTGATCCGCCGTGCCGATGCAGGCACCTGGCAGTCGGTGACGGGCAGCAAAGACCACGGGGCCGAAACCTGGGCCGAAACGGCCATTCGCGAGGTTCAAGAGGAAACCGGCCTGGATGCCCAACACCCTGATTGCCATTTGCAAGATTGGCAGCTTGAAAATGTGTACGACATTTACCCGGCTTGGCGCTGGCGCTACCACCCTGAAGTCAGCCGCAACACAGAGCGCGTGTTTGGCTTGCGTCTGCCTCAAAAAATGCCGATCACCTTGAGCCCCAGCGAGCACACCGCATGGCAATGGCTCGATTGGCAGGCCGCCGCCGACCATTGTTTTTCGGCCTCCAACGCAGAAGCCATCTTGATGTTGCCCCGCTACTTGTCGGACCCGGCGCCATGAAGCCCGAGCGCCACGAACATCCGGTGTTGCGGGTGGCCACCTACAACATCCACAAAGGTGTGCAAGGCTTGGGCCCTGCGCGGCGCCTTGAAATCCACAACTTGGGCCACGCTGTGGAGCAGTTGGATGCCGACATGGTTTGCCTGCAAGAGGTGCGCAGCGTGCACCGCCGTGAAGAGCGATTTTTCCCCCACTGGCCCAACATTCCGCAGGCTGACTTTTTGGCCCCCGAAGGTTACGAGGCCATTTACCGCACCAATGCCATCACGCGACATGGTGAACACGGCAATGCGATGCTGTCGCGTTGGCCTGTGTTGACGCACCAACACCGCGACATTTCAGACCACCGATTTGAACAGCGCGGTTTTTTGCACACCCAAGTGGAGGTCGTTGACCGTGTGGTGCATGTGCTGGTGGTGCACTTGGGGCTGGTGCCTGCCAGCCGCGTGCGCCAAGTGGTCAGCCTGTTGGCGCACATTGAGCAAGACATCCCGGCACACGCACCGGTGTTGGTGGCGGGCGACTTCAATGACTGGGGGACGGGCCTTGGCCGGCGCATGGCGCAAGCCGGGTTTCGTGAATGGCGAGAAAAGCCGACACCCACTTACCCATCGCGTCTGCCGTTGAACCAGCTGGACCATGTGTATGCCCGAGGCCTCACGCCTGTGCACGCCATGGTGCCGACGGGCCGGATTTGGCAGCGCATGTCGGACCACTTGCCATTGGTGGCAGAGTTTGCCTGGAACGATTGAGCATGCGGCACAACCCTGCCTTGACCGATGGCCACCACATCCAATTGATCGAAGGGGGCCAGGCGTATTTCGAAAGCTTGATACAGGCCTTGGACCAAGCGCAATCGCATGTGCTGTTGGAAACCTATATTTTCGATGTGCATGGGGCAGCAGTGGGGGTGGCCGAGGCGCTGGAGCGGGCAGCCCAGCGGGGCGTGCGGGTGTGGTTGCTGGTCGATGGCGTGGGCACGCCCAAGTGGCCCGATGTCTGGCGCGCGAGACTTGAACAAGCCGGCGTTGAATGCCGGATCTATTTGCCTTTGGGCACTTTGGGTTTGCTCATTCCCAGCCGCTGGCGTCGTTTGCACCGCAAGCTGTGTGTGGTGGATGGTCACACCGCTTTTTGCGGGGGCATCAACATCTTGGACGACTGGTACGACCCGCACCATGGCACTTTGGCCCGACCGCGGCTTGATTTTGCGGTCCGTGCGCAAGGCGATTTGGTGGGGCATATCCAGGACAGCATGGCGCAGCTTTGGTGGCGTTTGCAGGGCGCTCAGCACGCGCGCGATCGTCAAATTCCGCAGGCTTGGCGCTCGTTCAAAGCGGCGGGTTTGCCCCTGCCTTGGAAGCAGTCGCCGCCCTTGCCGGACGGGTCCTTGCCCTCTAGTCGGGCGGCTTTGCTTTTGCGCGACAACGTGCTGCACCGCAACCAAATTGAGCGGGCCTACCTCAAAGCCATCGGTTTGGCCCGTCATGATGTGTTGATCGCCAATGCTTATTTTTTACCGGGCCGCAGGCTTCGCCAAGCTTTGGTCCATGCCGCGCGGCGTGGGGTGCGGGTGCGTTTGCTGGTGCAAGGGCGCTACGAATACTTCATGCAATACCACGCGGCCCGTCCTGTGTATGGAATTTTGTTGGCGGCGGGTGTTGAGATTTACCAGTACGACGCCAGTTTTTTGCACGCCAAAGTGGCCGTGGTCGATGCCCACCATGAGCGTCCCTGGGCCACTGTGGGCTCGTCCAATCTGGACCCACTCAGCCTGTTGTTGGCGCGTGAGGCCAATGTGGTGGTGGCCGATCGCGTGTTTGCGCAAGGTTTGCACCTGCGCTTGAGCGACGTGATCGCCACCCAAAGCACGCCTGTGGCCGAGTCTTTCAAGCACCGTTTTTGGCACCAGCGTTGGCGAGACCGCGTGGCCTTTGGCCTCATGCGCTTGGCGCTTTTCATCACCGGGCACCGTTATTGAGGGGCGCCAAAGCCAAACCCCTGATCGTTGTGCGTCGATCAATCGCTGTTAGGATCATCCCCATGTTAATGAAAATCCCAGATGCCATGACTGCTTCTGCTGCCACGCCCGACGACGAAGGCGTACCCGTATCCGTCAAGATCCGCGAGCGCATCCACGCTGCCCGCAAACGCTTTCACGCCAACGACAACATCGCCGAGTTCATCGAGCCCGGCGAGTTGGAAAAACTGCTCGACGAAGTCACAGGCAAGATGGCAGGTGTGCTCGACAGCCTGGTGATCGACACCGTCAACGACCACAACACCGGCGATACCGCCCGCCGCGTGGCCAAGATGTACCTGAAAGAAGTGTTCAAGGGCCGCTATGTCGAAGCCCCTGAGATCACCGAATTCCCCAATGCCGAACACCTGAACGAGCTGATGATCGTCGGCCCCATCACGGTGCGCAGCGCCTGCAGCCACCACTTTTGCCCAGTGATTGGCAAGATCTGGATCGGCGTGTTGCCCAACGAGCACACCAACGTGATCGGCCTGTCCAAATACGCCCGCCTGGCCGAATGGATCATGGGCCGCCCCCAGATCCAAGAAGAAGCCGTGGTGCAACTGGCCGACCTGATCCAGCGCAAAACCCAGCCCGATGGCTTGGCCGTTGTGATGGAAGCCAGCCACTACTGCATGGGCTGGCGCGGCGTCAAAGACATGGACAGCAAGATGATCAACTCGGTCATGCGCGGTGCCTTCCTCAAGGACCCGAATTTGCGCCGTGAATTTTTGTCCCTGATTCCTGGAAAGAACTGACCATGTTGGTACGCCTTCTTTATGCCAGCCGAGTGGTCGACGCCCGCCCAGAA
Organism: Limnohabitans sp. Rim28; assembly: GCF_000293865.2. Lineage (GTDB taxonomy): Bacteria > Pseudomonadota > Gammaproteobacteria > Burkholderiales > Burkholderiaceae_C > Limnohabitans_A. The sequence goes on from NZ_ALKN02000008.1 coordinate 144,782, forward strand.
AGCATCGAATCCATTCTGAGTCAGTCGCGTCAGTTCAATCCGGCCACTGGCATCACCGGCATTCTTTGCTACGGCGGCGGTATCTTTTTGCAAGCCATCGAAGGTGGGCGCAATGCCGTGAGCGAGTTGTATGGCCACATTCAAAAAGATGCGCGCCACAAAGACGTGGTCTTGTTGCATTACGAAGAAATCTCAGAGCGCCGTTTTGGCGGCTGGACCATGGGCCAGGTCGATGCCTCCCGCGTCAACACCAACATCCTGCTCAAGTACTCCGAGCGGGCCGAGCTGGATCCGTACAACGTCTCAGGCAAAGTCTCACTGGCCTTGCTGGAAGAGCTGATGGCCACCGCGTCCATCATTGGCCGCGCCTGAACCTTGTAGGCGCGACGCCCGCGTCGCGAAGTGAACCATGAACCTGATTGGCTGCGACTTCTCCAGCAGCCCCTCCAAACGCAAGCCCATCGTGCTGGCGCTGGGCCAAGCCCGGCAGGGCCGCGTGCAACTGCAGGCGCTGCACACCTTCGACACCCTGAACGCCTTTGGCCAATGGCTGGCGCAGCCTGCCGACTGGGTGGGCGGTTTTGACTTGCCCTTTGGCCTGCCGCGCGAGCTGGTCGAGACGCTGGGCTGGCCCACCGACTGGGCCGCCTGCATGGACCATTACGGCGCACTGGAGCGTGCCCAGATTCGCGAGCAGTTTGCGGCGTTTTGCAACGCCCGCCCCGCAGGCGGCAAGTTCGCGCACCGCGCTGCCGACCGGCCCGCAGGCTCCAGCCCCTCCATGAAATGGGTCAACCCGCCGGTGGCCTACATGTTGCACGCGGGCGTGCCCCTGTTGCGCCAAGCGGGCGTGCACCTGCCCGGCCTGTGCGTGGGCGATGTGCGCCGTGTGGCGCTCGAAGCCTACCCCGGCCTGCTGGCGCGCGAGGTGCTGGGCAACACCAGCTACAAGAGCGACGACAAAGCCAAACAAACCCCCGAACGCCTGCTGGCCCGGCGCGAATTGCTGAGTGCATTGGAGCGCGGTCAGACCCGCCTGGGCCTGCGCCTGGTGGCCAGCAACGCCCTGTTGGGGCGCCTGGCTGACGACGCCAGCGGCGACGCGCTCGACGCCACCCTGTGCCTGATGCAAGCGGCCTGGGCGCAGCAGCAGCACGAATCAGGGCATCCGCAATACGGCTTGCCGCCGTGCGATCCGCTCGAAGGCTGGATCGTTACGGCTTAGGCTGCGATTTCAGCTTGCCCCATGTTCTTGGGGTGGCGCGTAGGTCCACTTGCATCGGTCGATAACAGAATAAAAAATAATTTATTAGTATTAATATTATTGTTTTTAATTCTAAAGTGCGTATACTGAACCCGCTCGCGCACCTGATCGAGTTAGCGGGTGGACTGCAAAGATGGAGTGCCGGGGTTCATAGCAAATGTGTACCTGTAAGAAATTACAGAGTATGAAGCTATATGCCAAGGTGCAAGCGGCTTGCAGCCATTTCATCCAAAAGATGTATCGACTTTATCCGGATGTATCCACCGGGTTTTGAGGTCTAAATCACGTTAGGTGTCATTTCACAGGATCGGAGAACTCATGGATGACGGTCTCGTATCGGAACTGGACATGGCCATTGCCTTGTGGACTGATGGCGCCAGCATCGAAGAGGCAATCTTCCATGCTTCAAGAGATGAGCTCTTTGAGTTCTCTGAAGTGCTTTCTCTCATTTCCAAACACCATAGTCAACCCAAAGCGGGAAAGCGTGAGCAATTTTCCTTTACCGCCAATTCGGCACTGAGCGGCGGAAGCCATCCATGCGCTTCTCGTGAGTGCAGGATTCAGCGCACCGAGAGACTTATTGCCTTTGCTGCGCTTTATGCCGACGAGGTCTATATTCAGCAGCCCTTTGAGGGAATTGCGCTCCGTGATCCCTCATCTATTCGCGAAGTAGACCGGCTCAACTTGGTCGCCGGAATCTACACGTACAAGGCGCTTCGGCCATTAATTGAGAAAGGTGTTGTCAAATACTCGCATGACCTCAACCCTTTCTGCGACTATCACAGCGAGATCATCGCTAAGCCGCTGGCAAAGAGGATCGATACGAAGTGCCAGGCTCTAGAAGCCGAAATTACGCGATTGCTGCTCGAGTCTTGCAGCGTTACGTTCAATCGAACCAATCGACGCAGCCCTTACTTCGAAATATCTGGCCCAGAGGGAGTGATTGAACATGGAAAGGTTTATTTTCACGCCTTCCAACCGATGCCCAGCATCTTTCGAAGGTTTCAGAAGCGGGGCTCGACTTACACCCTGAACAAAGCCGAAATAGAAGATAGTGGGGTCCTCAGAATGGTGGTCAGTCCGATTGTCCGAGACATCACGTTTCAGGAGTGGCACACCGCGCTTAACGGCACGTCTTACTTGTGCGACAACCCAGCGCACATTGCACTTGTCTCCACCGTTAATAACGAAACCTTCGCTGCGAGTTCATCGGCTTTCTCCAATGCGCTGAAGCACCATCTTCCTCAAATTTATTCGCGTGATCCAAGCACGCTTCTTGACTTACGAGAGAGGGAAGCAGAGGCCTTTTTTGTTTATAGAGACAAATTAAGAAAGTTGATGCAAGGGGCCGCTGGTTGGAACGAGAAAGAGGTATCGTGCGTTTTTAGAGACGAGATCGTTCCTGAAATCAACGGTTTGAAGAAGCGGATTCATGACTGGAAGGCAAACGCAAGGGAGTCGCTGAAAGAGAAGTTAATCTTTGGGACCGGTGCCGTCACGCTAGGGCTTTACGCTGGAATACTTCCCGCGGACATAGGTCAACTTGTAGCAGCGCTCGGAGGAACGTCAGCAGCGGCAGGCGTACTCATGGATTGGAACAAAACACTCAAGGAGAAGCAGCAGGCTAGAACGAGTGACTTTTACTTCTTGTGGGAAGCAGGGGCTCGCTAGCGTTTTCTTGGGTGCCATTTCGAGCGTGACGTCTAACCCTTCCGTCAAGCAGACCTGCCTCCGGCAGGCCACTTAAGTCAAAAGTCAGTCGTCATTCGCAGCCACAGGAATCCACATGAAAACAATCGGCCTGATCGGTGGCATGAGCTGGGAATCCACAGTGCCTTATTACCGCGTGATCAACGAGACGATCAAAGCGCAGTTGGGCGGCTTGCATTCGGCCAAGCTCGTTTTGTATAGCGTGGACTTTCACGAGATTGAAGAACTTCAACGCCAAGGCGACTGGGACAGCGCAGGCCTGGCCCTGACCCATGCGGCGCGCTCGCTGCAAGCGGCTGGCGCATCGTTCTTGGTGTTGTGCACCAACACCATGCACAAGGTCGCGCACCACATCGAAGCGGCCGTCAACATCCCACTGCTGCACATTGCAGACCCTACCGCAGCCGCCATCAAGACAGCGGGGCACACCGTGGTGGGCCTGCTGGGCACGCGCTTCACCATGGAGCAAGCTTTTTACAAAGACCGGCTGCGCGATCACCATGGCCTGCAGGTCAAAGTCCCTGCCCAGGCAGACCGGGACATCGTTCACCGCATCATTTATGAAGAACTGTGCCTGGGCATCGTCAAGGCCGAGTCTCGCGCTGAATACCAACGGGTGATGCAATACCTGGCCGCTCAGGGCGTGCAATCCATCATCCTGGGCTGCACAGAAATCTCGCTCTTGGTAAACGCACAAGACTCCCCGGTCCCGCTGTTTGACACCACAGCCATCCACGCCAGGGCGGCGGCGCTGAAGGCGCTGCAGCTGTGAAGGTCCATCAAGCGTAACGACTGCTTCCGCAGACTCAAGCCGCCGTCTGCATCTTTAGCCAATCGCGCAGCGCGGCGTTCATGCGGGTTTGCCAGCCTGGGCCACCTGCGCGAAAGGCCGCCAGTACATCGCTATCTATCCGGATGGTGGTGGATTCCTTGTCGCTGCCGGTGGGGCGTCCCCTCTGGCGTCGGTAGATCTCGATGCCGCCCTGCATTTCTTCACGCGTCAGTGGCCGCTCATTTTCATTTTGGCCGTCCCATGCATAGGGCGCTGAGGCCTGAACTCGGTCTTTCTGCGTTTTCGTTTTCCCCTGGGCCGAGGCTTTGCGCAATTCATCGAGCGTCATCGAAGTCGTTTTTGAGCCAGTCATGGTAGGCGGTCCTTTCTTCTTCACTGGCGGGCCTGAAGCTGATGATCCGCATCGCGCTTTGTCGCGAGACATACACCACCGTCAGTACAGCCAGCACATCAAACACATAGGCAAATGCTTGGGTGCGTTGTTCCAGGTTTCGAACACTTTTCACGTCCAGTCGATACTTGCTGTCCAGCACCATCACGGCGTCAATGAAGTCCAAACCGTGCTTGTCCAAATTGGTTTGCCGTTTATCGGGGTCCCAAAGTATGTGCATTTCGGTTCATTTATTGTAGTAACGAAAATTTCGAAGTCAATCATCGGATACGCCAAAAAGCGCCTTGGATGCGATACCGATAGATGGGAATGTTGCCTTTGTTATTCAAATAATGAATCAGGGGATACGATGAGGCCTGATTTGCTGGGTTGCTGGAAATGCGCAAGCTCAGAGCGATTCACACGAAGGAGAGTGCCGATGACCCTTTTGCATGAACCCGTCCAAGAAGCCGCTCGCCGGAGCGTGCTGTGCTGGCTGGCCACAGTCGATGCCGACGGTCAGCCCAATGTCTCGCCCAAAGAGGTTTGGGCCATTGCAGACAATGCGCATGTGGTGGTGGCGAACATTGCATCACCCCAGTCGGTCCGCAACATCGCGCATCAGCAGAAGGTGTGTCTGAGTTTTGTCGATGTGTTCGTGCAAAAGGGATTCAAGCTGGTGGGCACGGCGCGCGAGTTGCGTGCAGCCGATCCAGAATTCTCTGCTTGGGCCGCGCCATTGCTTTCCATGGTGGGGCAACGCTTTGCCATTCAGAGCGTGCTGGTGCTTCGCGTCACAACGGTGAATCCCATCGTGGCACCCAGTTACCGCTTTTATCCAGATGAAACCACCGAAGCTTCGCAAGTGGCATCTGCCATGCGAACCTACAAAGTCCAACCTTCTGCACAGGAGAAACCATGAGTTCAATCACCATCCGCCAAGCTGTGTTGGCTGACCTCGATGCGGTGACAACCTTGTTCGATGGCTATCGCCAGTTTTATGGTCAGGCCAGCGATGAAGCCGCAGCCAAGACTTTTCTGCAAGCCCGCTTTGAGCATGGTCAATCGGTGGTGCTGCTGGCCGAATCAAACGGGCAGGCTGTGGGTTTCACGCAGCTGTACCCGAGCTTTTCTTCGGTGTCGATGGCGCGGGTGTTTGTGCTCAATGATTTGTATGTGGCCGAATCGGCCAGACGAATGGGCGTGGGCGAAGCCTTGTTGAATGCCGCTACGGACCATGCACGCCAACTGGGTGCGGTGCGTTTGTCCTTGACCACAAACGTGCAAAACTTGCCCGCACAGTCTTTGTACGCGGCCATGGGTTGGGAGCGTGATCAAAAATTCTATGCCTACCACTTGGCATTAGGATAGGCCTGATGGTTCGCTCGATTTCAGCGAATCCCTTAGGAGATGCCGATGACAACGCAAGGTTTTGTGGTGACGCACGCCAAAGACGCGCAGTTCGAGCGTGGTCTGCGCTCATTTTTTGAGTACCGTGATTTGGGGCTCAAGGAGGCCACCCAGGGCCGTGTCACGGCCAGTGTGATCCGTGCCGCAGGCGGGCATGAATTTTCCAGCCAGCCGCATTTGCACCACACCGAGTTCCAGCTGGTGTATGTGCTCAAGGGCTGGATCGAGTTTGAATACGAGGGGCAGGGCCCGGTTCGGCTGGAAGCGGGCTCCTGTGTACACCAACCGCCAGGCATTCGCCACCGCGAGCTGGGCCACAGCGAGGATCTGGAGCTGCTCGAAGTGGTGCTGCCCGCTGACTTCAAGACCGAGACGGTCGACAGCGTCAACCCCTGAATTAGAAGAACCCATGTTCCGCAGTTTCTTTCTTTCACGCCGATGGGCTTTGTGGGCCTGGGGTGGTCTGTTTGTGCTGGTGGCGCTGGTGTTCATCACGGTGCAGCAGACCGTCAAGTTGAACGCTTGGTACGGCGAGTTTTATGACCTCTTGCAAAAGCCCGAACAAGCCGGCGGGTTGGAGAAGTTCTGGGGTTTCATGCTGCAGTTTGCGTGGATTGCTTTTCCGTTCATGTTGCTGCGCAGCCTGGAGACGTATCTGGCGTCTCACTTTGCTTTTCGATGGCGTCAGGCCATGACCGAAGAATACCTGCCGCGCTGGCAGCGCACCGATGCCACGGTAGAAGGTGCATCCCAGCGCATTCAAGAAGACTGCATGCGGTTTGCCCGGCAAACAGAAAACCTGGGCCTGGGGCTGGTGCGTGCGGTATTGACGCTGGTGTCTTTCATCCCGATTTTGTGGGCCTTGTCCGCGGGCATGGCGATTGCCTGGTTGCAGTTTGAGGGTTCGCTGTTTTGGGTGGCGCTGGTCACGGCGCTGGGCGGCACCGTCATTTCGTGGTTTGTGGGCATACGCCTGCCTGGGCTGGAGTACAACAACCAAAAGACCGAGGCCGCCTTGCGCAAGGACCTGGTGTTTGCCGAAGATGATCGCAGCCGCATGCATTTGCCCACGGTGCTGGAGTTGTTTACCGGCGTGCGGCTGAACAATTTCAGGCTGTTCAACCACTACGCATACTTTCACCTGTGGAGCAATTTGTACAGCCAGATGATGGTGATCTTTCCATTCCTCTTGATGGGGCCCTCGCTGTTCACCGGCCTGATCACCTTGGGGGTGATCCAGCAGGTCAGCAATGCCTTCAACAAAGTCAACGACGCGTTTTCTTACCTGATTGAGCGTTGGACCGACATCACCGAGCTGCGCTCCATTTACAAACGGCTGACCGAGTTCGAAAAGGCCTTGGCTTGACCCTTGGCAAAATGGCCTGTCCTCAGGAAAACCCATGCCCCATACCGTCAAATTTCAGCGTGTTTTTCGTGCACCTGCACAGCGCGTTTTTCGCGCCTTCATCGATCCCGATGCCATGGCCAAGTGGTTGCCGCCCCATGGATTCACCGGCCGCGTGCATGAGATGGATGCCCGAGTGGGTGGCGTTTACCGGATGTCGTTCACCAACTTGAGCAATGGCCAATCGCACAGCTTTGGGGGCAAGTTCCTGGAGTTCCGCCCTGCTGAATTGCTCAGCCACACCGACCGCTTTGATGCTGCCGAATTGCCGGGCGAGATGGTCACCACCATCCGCTTTCAAACGGTGTCGGTGGGCACCGAGGTGAACATCGAGCAGACGGGCATTCCCGATCCAATTCCTCCCGAGGCCTGTTGTTTGGGCTGGCAGGAGTCTTTGCAACTGCTGGCGCTGCTGGTCGAGGCCGAAATTCCCGATTGATTGTCTTTAGATGGCTGCAGCGCTGATATCGGCGGGTAGCGGGTCCAGCGCTCTGAGCGCCTGCAGGGCTTCGGCATCGGTGCGGTAGAGCTTGAGGTGCGGGCCCTCGGCCAGCTCACCCGCTCGGCGCAAGGTGCTCTCGACAGGCAGCTTGATGCCGCTGATGTGCAGGGTGATGCCCCGGCTGGCCAATTGGCGCTGCAACTGGCCAAAGGTTTCCACCCCCGTCACATCAATGCGGTTGATGGGCTGGGCAAACAGGGCCACATGTTTCACATCGGGGTGCTGGGCCAAGTGGTCGGTGATGGCGCGGTCAAAGTCGCTGGCCGCGGCAAAGTCCAGCTCGGCGTCCATGCGCAACGCATACAAATGTGGCGCCAGCGGCGGCAACTTCCACAGATGCCGGTCACGCAGGCTGCCATCAGGGTGCAGACCCACTTCGATGATGCGCGGGTGCAAGCGGGTGTGCAGAAAGTGACTCAAGCCCACCAGCACGCCGGTCATCACACCCCAGTAAATGCGCGGTGCCGTCAGCAGGGTCATGGCAAAGGTGATGCCCGCCGTCATGGTCTCGATGCGGCCCACGCGCCAGAGGTTCAAAAATTGCCGGGGCTGGAACAGGTTGAGCACGGCCACGATCACGGCCGCCGACATGACCGAGCGCGGCACGAACTGCAGCGCGGGCATGAGCAAGAGCAAAGCCAGCAGCACAAAACCCACCGACGCCACCACCGCCCAGCCTGAGCGTGCGCCGGCATAGAGCATGAGGGCTGAGCGCGAGAACGAGGTGCTGGTGGCAAAGCTGCCCGAAAACGCCGAAGCTATTTTGGCCAGGCCTTGGCTGAAGAGTTCGGTGCTGTCGTCCCAGCGCTTGCCGTCGCGACGGCATTCGATGCGGGCGCTCGAAGCTGTTTCCAGAAAGCTCACCAGGGCGATCACCAGGGCGGGCACCCAGAGTTGGTTCAGGGTGTCCAAACCCGGCCATGCTGGCCAATAAAAATCAGGCAGGCCCGAAGGCAGCAGGCCGACCACCGCGCCGTGGTCTTGGTAATCGGTGGCATAGGCGATGACCGAGGCGATGCCCATGACGATCATGATGCCAGGCCATCGGGGCTTGAAGTGGCGCAGCAGCAGCAAGACAGCCAAACTGCCCAGCCCAAACCACGCAGGCCAGCCGCTGAGCCACAGGGGCCAGCTTTGCACATCCCAGCTCCAGGCTTTGACGCCCAGCAGTCCCGGCACTTGCGAGGCCATGATGAGCAAGGCGGCAGCTTGGGTAAAACCCATCATCACTGGGGCGCTGACCAGGTTGATCAGCCAGCCGTAGCTGCCCAGACCCAGCAGCAGCTGAATGGCCCCCGACAGCAGCGACAACCAAACCGCCAAGGCCACCCATTCGGGCGAGCCGGGTTCGGCCATGCCCGTTAGAGAAGCCCCAATCAACACGCAAGTGAGGGCAGCCGGGCCCACTGATAAGCGGTTGGCGCTGCCAAACAAAACGGCCAGCAATGCGGGGATCAGGCAGGTGTAAAGCCCGGTGACCAATGGCATGCCCGCCAAGCCCGCATAGGCCACGGCTTGCGGAACCATGACCAGCGCCACGGTCAGGCCTGCCAGCACTTCGGTGCGCGCCAGCGGCGCCGTCAGGCGTGGCCATTGGCGGAAGGTCAAAAAGCGTTGCATGTCAGGCATGCCCGATCTTAGCCGCCAAGGCCTTCAGCGCTGGGGCATGTCTTTGGCCGAGTAGCCCAAGCTGACGGTGGCGTCTTCAGGAATGGCGGGCACGGTGGCGTCCCAGGCTTCCCAAGCAGCGCGCATAGCGCCTAGGCGCTCGGGTTCACGCTGGGCCAGATTGGCGCGTTCGCGTTCGTCGGCGGGGATGTTGAACAGGTAGTCGTGGCCGTCCACCCGCAGGTATTTGTAGTCGCCCATGCGCAAGGCGCGCTGGCCCCGGTGGTTCATGCGCCAGTACAGCGGGCGCTCAAACTGTTGGCTGGCATCGCGCAGCACGGGCAGCATGGACACACCGTCAAAGGGCAAGTCGTCTTGGGCCTTGGCACCTGCCAACTCGACCATGGTGGCGGACCAGTCCATGGTCATGCAGTGCTGGGCCGATGTGCCGCCGGGCGCAATCACAGCAGGCCAGTGCGCGATCCACGGCACACGGATGCCGCCTTCGGTCAGGTCCATCTTGCCGCCCACCAAGGGCCAGTTGTCGCTGAATCGCTCGCCCCCGTTGTCGCTGGTGAAAACGATCAAGGTGTTGTCGAGTTGGCCCGTCTTTTTGAGCGCATCGACCAACCACCCAATGCCTTCGTCCATGTGGTGGATCATGCGGTGGTAAGTGTGGATGTTGCCGCCGTGCAGGTGGAACAGGTTGTCCTTGACCTCTTGCGCCAGGGCGTGGTCTTCGCGGGTTTCCCAGGGCCAGTGTGGCGCGGTGTAGTGCAGGCTCAAAAAGAAGGGCTTGCCCTGCGCGGCGCCGGGGGCCATGCGCTCGACAAAATCCACCGCTTTGTGCGAGATCAGGTCGGTCAGGTAACCGTCTTCGTGCTTTTCTTCTTCGTTGGTGTAGAGGTCGTGTGTGCCGTTGTTGCTGGCGTGGGTGAAGTAGTCCACCCCGCCCGACATGGGACCAAAAAATTCTTCGTAACCTGACTTGATCGGGCTGAAGTGGGGTGGGTAGCCCAAATGCCATTTACCGATCAGCGCCGTGCGGTAGCCACTGGCTTTCAGCAGCGAGGGCAGTGTGGGGTGCTCGGGCGGCAGGCCCAGCACTTTGCTGCCCTTGCTTTTGCTGTTGATCGGCTCGTCAGCCCCGCCGCGCAGGCGGTACTGGTACCGCGCCGTCATGAGCGCGAAGCGGGTGGGCGAGCACACGGGCGAGTTGGCGTAACCCTGTGTGAACTTGAGACCGCCTGCCGCCAGCTGGTCGAGCACGGGCGAGACCTTGCCAAACTTGGCGTCGCGGCCGCCGTAGCAGCCGAGATCCGCAAAGCCGAGGTCGTCGGCCACGATGAAAATGATGTTGGGGCGCGGGGTGATCGTGGGCGTCATGGGTTCAGTCCAGTTGCACGCCGGTGGCTTTGATGGGCTTTTCCCAGCGGGCCAAGTCAGCACGCTGTGCGGCCGCCAAATCGTTGGAGTTGGAGCCAATCACCTCGTAACCAAGTTTGATCATCTTGTCTTTCGTGGCGGGATCGCGCGCGATTTTCATCATGGCTTTTTCCAATCGGGCCAGGGCTTCACCCCTGAGGCCCGCTGGGCCGTACATCGCAAACCAGGCGGTGGCGTCCATGTTGACGCCTGACTCTCTGAGGGTGGGCACTTCAGGAACTTGCGGGTCGCGTTGGTTGCCGGTCACGGCGATGATGCGTACTTTGCCTGCCCGGTGCATTTCGGCGGTTTCAGACACCACGTCAAATTTGTAGCCGATGTGGCCACCCAACAAAGCGGTGTTGGCTGGCGCGCCGCCTTGGAAAGGGATGTGGTTGAGGTTGATGCCCGCCGATTGCTCCATCAACACGCCCATGAAGTGGGGCAGGGTGCCTGCACCGGGTGTGCCGTAGCTGGCAGAGTTGGGGTCGGTCTTGGCTTTGGTCACCATCTCGGCCACGGTTTTCACGTTGCTGGCAGGACCAGAGACCACACCAAACTGGAATCGGGCGATTTGGGAAATGGGTGTGAAGTCTTTCACGGCGTCGTAATCGAGCTTTTTGTAGACATGCGGGAACAGCACCATGGGGCCGCTGGGCAAAATGATCACGGTCTGGCCATCGGGTTTGGCCGCCTTGGTCATGTTCAAAGCGATGCGTCCACCTGCACCCGGTTTGTTGTCCACCACAATGGGGCCAAAGTCGTCTTTCAGCGCATCGGCCACCATGCGGGCCAACACATCGGCAGAACCACCAGGTGGAAAACCCACCAGAATTTTCAAGGGTGGCTTGTCTTGAGCCCCAACCCCAGAGCTCAGTAAAGACATGGACAAGGCGGCCATTGCCAAGACCCAAACACGTCGAGGTGTGCGTTGAAAAACAGACATGAAAGTCTCCAGAATGAGTGGGATGCAAACGTACCCAGTGAGCGGGCAAACCAAGCCAAAATGTAATCTTGTTTTGAGCAGTTGTTCTGAACAACCATCACCCCGGAAAACCCTGATGCTTCTGATGCCTTCACAAGGTCTGTCTTGGATCGGCGACTTGTTACGCACTGTTCCTGCGCCCATGAAAGCCTTTCGCCAATGCGGGGTGCTGGTGTGTTTGTCTGGGGCTTGTGGGCTGCAAGCTGCCGAGAGGTGGCCTGCTTGGGTGAGTTGGGTGATGGACGGTGACACGGTGTTGTTGGTGCGGCAGGGTCAGACGGAGCCGGTCAAATTGCGCATCGATGGCATCGATGCCCCCGAAACATGCCAGCCTGGCGGTATGGCCTCGCGGGACGCCATGATTCGCCTGACACTTCGCAAGTCGGTTCAGGTCACCGATCTGGGTTTCGACAGTTACGGCCGTCAAGTGGGGCGTTTGTCGGCTGACGGTGTCGATGTGGGTGCGGAGATGGCGCGCTCGGGCATGGCTTGGGCTTACCGATTCAAAACAGGTCGTGGCCCTTATGCGGCCTTGCAACGCTCGGCACAAAAAGAGAAAAAGGGGGTGTTTTCCGCCGCTGAGGCGGCCATGTCACCCGCCGTGTTCAGGCGTTTTCATGGCGCGTGCCAAGGCACTTTGGGCCAATAGCCTTCAAGCTCTGACAGAGGCGCACACCGGGCATGCTGCGTTGCGCTGCATGCGGATATCGGTCCAAGACAGTTCGCGCCCATCGAGCATGAGCAAGCGCCCAGCCATGTGGCTGCCCATGCCGCTCAAGATCTTGAGGGCCTCAGCCGCCTGCACCGAGCCGATGATGCCCACCAAAGGCGCAAAAACACCCATGGTGGCGCAGCGGGTCTCTTCGGGTGTTTGTTCGGGCGGAAAGATGCAGGCATAGCAAGGCGCATCGGTTTGGGTGCTGTCAAACACGGACACTTGGCCGTCCATGCGGATGGCGGCCCCAGAGACCAAGGGTTTTCGGTGGGTCACACAAGCCAGGTTGACGGCTTGACGGGTTGCGAAGTTGTCACAGCAGTCAATGACCACGTCGGCTTGCGGCACCAGGGCATTCAGCAAGGCCGTGTCCGCCCTTTGGGTGACCGCGGTGACGGTGACGTCGGGGTTGATTTGTGCAATGGCGGTGCGCACCGATTCGGCCTTGAACTGGCCCACGCGGTCCAGCGTGTGCGCAATTTGGCGTTGCAAGTTGGTGGCGTCCACTTCGTCGTGGTCCACCACGGTGATGTGACCGACACCCGCACTGCCCAAATACAAGGCCACCGGTGAACCCAAGCCACCCGCCCCTATGACCAAAGCATGGGAGCCTAAGAGTTTTTCTTGGCCCTCAAAGCCCAATTCGTTGAGCAAAATGTGCCGCGAGTAACGCAGCAGTTGGGTGTCATCCATTCGGGGCATCCATCCGAGGCGTCGGATCACTCTTTCTTGTCGGCTTTGCGCTCGGCCAAGGTCGTGCTGGCCTTGACCGGTTGGCCCTTGAGTTGCCTGATGGCTTGGGCCAACTGAAAGTCTTGGTCAGAGCCAAACTCAGGCAAACGGCGCTCTGCCAAGGGTTTGCGAGAGTCTTCCTCCAGTTTTTTCATGGCCTCTTCACGGGCTTGCTCGCGGGCCGGGTCTTTCTTTTCTTCGGCCTCTCGGCCATTGGACAGGTGCTTTTGCAAGTCGGCTTCGCGGGTGCGCAGGGCCGCAAACACATTGCCCGTTTCGGTTTCATCCAGCATCACGTCAGGTACGATGCCTTTGGCTTGAATGGCGCGTCCGCTGGGGGTGTAGTAGCGGGCCGTTGTGATTTTCAGTGCCGTGTCAGGGCCAAGTTGACGAACGGTTTGCACCGAACCTTTGCCGAAGGTTTGGCTGCCCATCAGTGTGGCCCGCTTGTAGTCTTGCAAGGCACCTGCCACGATTTCACTGGCCGATGCAGAGCCTTCGTTGACCAGCACCACCAAGGGCACCTTTTTCAAGGCGCCATTGGTGGCTTGGGTCATGCGGGTGATCGGGTCATTGGTGCTGTTGCGACGCCAAAATTGGGGAGAGGCCTTGTAGGTGAACTTGCTCTCTTCGAGTTGCCCGTTGGTGGTGACCACTGTGACGTTGTCCGGCAAAAAGGCCGCGGACAGGGCCACGGCGGCATCCAGCAAACCGCCCGGATCGTTGCGCAAATCGAGCACCATGCCCTTGATCTGAGGGTCTTGTTTGTACATCTCTTCGATCTTGCGGGCGAAGTCATCCACAGTGCGTTCCTGGAACTGAGACACCCTGATCCAGCCATAGCCCGGCTCGATCAGCCTGGATTTGACCGATTGGGTCTTGATCTCTTCGCGGATGATGGTGACCGGGAATGTGCGGTTTTCGGACCTGCGGAAGACGGTCAAGACCACTTTGGTTTTGGGCTCACCGCGCATGCGCTTGACCGCTTCACTCAGTGGCAGGCCCTTGAGCGGCGTGTCATCGACCTTGGTGATCAGGTCGTTGGTTTTGAGGCCTGCACGGTCGGCGGGTGAACCTTCGATGGGGGAGACAATTTTGACGACACCGTCTTCTTGGCTGATTTCAATACCCACGCCCACGAATTTTCCGGAGGTGCCTTCAGAAAACTCTTTGAAGCTTTTTTTGTCGAAATACTGCGAGTGAGGGTCCAGACTGGACACCATGCCAGAGATGGCTTCGGTGATGAGTTTTCGCTCGTCGACCGGCTCTACGTAATCGCTTTTGACCATGCCGAAAACAGCTGCCAATTGCTGCAGCTCTTCCAGAGGCAGCGGAGCCATGTTGCCACGCGCCACGGTTTGCAATGAAACAGTGGTCAGTGCGCCCGCCAAGGCGCCAATGCTGAGCCATCCGGCGATCTTGAGTTTGTATCCCATGGTGCGTGTGCGTGTTCGGTGAATGTCAAATCAATATACACCCGCAAGCCCTGAAGCGACGGGCGTGGCCTGTAATTTCCTGTAAAGACCCCGAAAGCTCAACCTTTGCCTTGGCTGGCCACTGCGGCGGCGGCGTGGGCTGCAGCTTGCGCGTCTCCCAAGTAGTAGTGCCGAATCGGCTTGAGTTCGGCATCCAATTCATAGACCAAGGGGATGCCGTTGGGGATATTGAGCCCCACGATGTCTTGCTCAGAGACGTTATCGAGGTACTTGATCAAAGCGCGGATCGAGTTGCCATGTGCTGCGATCAGGATGCGCTCGCCCTTTCGAATGCGAGGGGCAATGGTGTCTTGCCAACATGGCAGCACCCTGGCCACGGTGTCTTTGAGGCATTCGGTCAGGGGCAGGTTTTGTGGTTCGACATGGGCATAGCGGCGGTCACCCCGTTCGCAACGGGGGTCGCTGGCTTCCAAAGCGGGGGGCGGTGTGTCGTAGCTGCGGCGCCAAGCCAGCACCTGCTCGTCGCCAAATTTTTTGGCCATATCGGCTTTGTTGAGGCCTTGCAAAGCGCCGTAATGGCGCTCGTTCAGACGGTAATCCTTGATCACGGGCAACCAGGTACGGTCCATTTCGTCCAGGGCGAACCACAGTGTGTGAATGGCCCGTTTGAGCACCGACGTGAAGCACACATCAAAGTCCCATCCCTCGGCTTTGAGCAGTTGGCCTGCCGACATGGCTTGGCTCACCCCCGTGGGGGTCAGGTCCACATCGGTCCAACCGGTAAAACGGTTTTCCAGGTTCCAGGTGGACTCGCCATGGCGAATGAGAACAATTTTGTACATGGTGAAAAGGGGCGCTTTAGGAAGTGGAAACAAAGGTTGAGCTGCTCATTTTAGAATCCGTGTTGGCAGGCCTTCTTACAGGCCTTTGTTTTTTTTGCTCGAAAAGGTCTGATTTGTGAACTTTCTCCTCGAAAACTGGATGTTGTTGTTGGTGGCTTTGGCCTCGGGCGTCGCTTTGATGTTGCCCGTGCTGACCAAAGGCAGTGGTCTGGATCCCCAAGCCATGGTGCAACTGATGAACCGCGAAAAGGCGGTGGTGATCGATGTGTGCGAGCCCGATGAGTTTGCGCGAGGCCATGTCATCGGCGCCAAAAATCTGCCACTGGCCCAGGTCGACGAAAAATTGGCGCAGTTGGTCAAGAACAAGTCAAGCCATGTGATCATGGTCTGTCAGGTGGGCGCACGTTCAGCGCGAGCCGCTGCGGCAGCGCGCAAACTGGGCTATGAAAACGTCCAATCTTTGTCCGGCGGCCTGCGTGCCTGGGTGGCGGCCAGCATGCCTACCGAAAAAGCCTGATTTTCCCCACCTTTTAACGACCCATTACCCAAGGATCCGCCATGCAATCCGTCAAGATGTACACCACAGCCGTTTGCCCTTATTGCACGCGTGCCAAGCAAATCCTCAAGGCCAAAGGTGTTGAGCAAATCGAAGAAATTCGCATCGACACCGATCCGGTGCAGCGCGATCACATGATGCAAACCACAGGTCGCCGCACAGTGCCCCAAATTTTCATTGGCGCCACCCATGTGGGCGGCTGTGATGACCTGATGGCGCTGGATGCCAAAGGGGGCCTTCAAGCCTTGTTGCAAGCGGCCTGACATCAGGCTAACGCACTGAACAGGGCTGATCCAGCGGCGCTTGGCCCACCCAGCTTCCCTCATAATCTCCACTTTCATTCGCCCGGAATCTGCCCGAGGCTTTTTTCAAAGACACACCATGACCGATACCGCAGCCACCACCAGCACCGAAGCCCAAGCGCCTGTTTTTCAGATCCAGCGTGTCTATTTGAAAGAGGCTTCATTGGAGCAGCCCAACTCACCAGCCATCTTGCTCGATCCACAACAACCCAGCGTGGACATTCAATTGGGCGTGGAAGCCACGCCCGTGGCGGATGGTGTGTTTGAAGTGTGTGTCACGGCCACTGTGCACACCAAAATCGACGATAAGACGGTGTTTTTGGTGGAATGCAAGCAAGGCGGTATTTTTGAAATTCGCCATCTTCCCGATGAGCAAATGGGCCCTGTGATGGGCATTGCCTGCCCACAAATCGTTTACCCGTATTTGCGTGGCAACGTGGCTGACTTGATCACACGTGCCGGTTTTCCGCCCGTGCATTTGGCCGAAATCAACTTCCAGGCCATGTACGAGCAGCAGCAACTGCAGCAGGCAGAACAAGCCGGTTCTTTGCCTCAGTAAAGCGCGGTTTTGGCCGGACACCCCGTGATGCACATCAGCGTGATTGGTGCCGGCGCTTGGGGCACAGCCATGGCCATGGCGGCCAGCCGTCACCCTGCAGGGCACCGCGTGGACCTGCATGTTCGGGATGAGGCGCAGGCCATCGCCCTGCAGCAGTCCCGAGAAAACACCCGTTACCTGCCCGGTTTTCGCTTGTCGGATTCTGTTCGCATTTCATCCGAGCCCCTTGCCGGCAGTGAGTGGCGGGGCATGTCTGATCGTTTGGTGGTTGTGGCCACGCCGATGGCTGGTTTGAGGAACGTCTTGACGTCTTTGGCGGGTGCGGATGCGCCCGTTGCTTGGCTGTGCAAGGGTTTTGAATCGGGTACGGGGCTGATGCCGCACGAGGTTCAGGCCCAAGTGGCACCCCGGTTGCGTGCGGGTGCCTTGAGTGGCCCCAGCTTTGCCTTGGAAGTGGCGCGTCAACAACCCACGGCCTTGGTGGCTGCAAGCCCCCATGCCAGCGTGCGCGATGCCATGGTGAACGCTTTCCACGGCCCTTCTTTGCGCGTTTATGCCAACCACGACATGGTGGGCGTGGAGGTGGGTGGCGCTGTGAAGAACGTCTTGGCCATTGCGACGGGCCTGTGCGACGGTTTGAATTTGGGCCTCAATGCGCGGGCCGCTCTGATCACCCGGGGCTTGGCAGAGATGACCCGTTTGGGTACAGCCCTGGGGGCGCAGTCTGACACCTTCATGGGCTTGTCCGGCTTGGGCGATTTGGTGTTGACGGCCACGGGTGATCTGAGTCGCAACCGGAAAGTCGGCTTGCTTCTGGCACAAGGGCAAACTTTGGCGCAAGCCGTGGCCTCTTTGGGGCACGTGGCAGAGGGCGTCTACAGCGCCCGCACAGTGATGCAAAGGGCCCAGTTGTTGGGCGTTGACATGCCGATCACCGCTGCCGTGGTGGCCCTGCTGGATGGGGCGTGCAGCGCGCAACAAGCGGTGCTGGCCCTGATGGGCCGTGACCCCAAAGGCGAGTTCGCCTGAACCCCGACCCCCATGATTGCCCGTCAACCTCCCTTGGCCAAGGGTTCTGTTTTTCAAAAACCCACGCTGGCCCAGAAAGTTTGGCGCTTGTTTGCAGGATTTGATGGCCCATTGGCCATGGCTGTGGGTTTGTTGGTCGGCCTCGGTCTTTTGGTGATGTATTCCGCCGGCTTTGACCACGGGACGCGTTTTGTGGACCATGGCCGCAACATGTTGATAGCCGGGGTGATCCTGATGGTCGTGGCGCAAATTCCACCTTCCAAAATGATGGCGTGGGCCTTGCCTATCTATGCAGTTGGCGTGCTGTTGCTGGTGGCTGTGGCGCTTTTTGGCATCACCAAAAAAGGCTCAACCCGGTGGATCAATTTGGGGGTGGTGATTCAGCCCAGCGAGATTTTGAAAATCGCTTTGCCGCTCATGTTGGCGGCCTGGTTCCAAAAGCGGGAGGGGCAGCTGCGGATGTCTGATTTCGCCATCGCCCTGGTGATTTTGTTGGTCCCTGTCGGTTTGATCATGAAACAACCCGATTTGGGGACGTCTTTGCTGGTGCTGGCAGCCGGCTTGGCGGTGATTTTTTTTGCAGGTTTAAATTGGCGTTGGATTTTGCCGCCTGTTTTCTTGGGTGTGGTTGGCATTGTTGTTCTGGTGATCATGGAGCCCAGCTTGTGCAAGCCTGGCGTTGATTGGCATGTTTTGCACGAGTACCAACGTCAAAGGGTGTGTACCTTGCTGGATCCCGGGCGGGACCCACTGGGCAAAGGTTTTCACATCATCCAAGGCATGATCGCGATTGGTTCAGGGGGGCTGTGGGGCAAGGGCTTCATGCAAGGAACGCAAACTCACTTGGAGTTCATCCCTGAGCGCACCACCGACTTTATTTTTGCGGCTTTGGGCGAAGAGTTTGGACTGCTTGGCGGCTTGGTCTTGTTGGCCAGCTTTTTCTTTTTGATCTACCGTGCCCTGGTCATTGCCATGCAGGCGCCCACTTTGTTCAGCCGCTTGTTGGCCGGCAGCATGGCCACCATCTTTTTCACGTATGCGTTCGTCAATATGGGCATGGTCAGCGGCATTTTGCCGGTGGTCGGTGTGCCTTTGCCCTTCATCAGTTACGGTGGAACAGCCATGGTCACTTTGGGCTTGGCGTTGGGCATTTTGATGTCGATTGCCAAATCCAAACAACTGGTACAAACATGAGCAATGCTTTATCTGTGGTGGTCGTTGGTGCGGGCAACATGGGCGGTGCCATGCTGGCAAGGCTGCGTGATTTGGCGTGGACGGTGGGTGTTCATGACACGGACGCGCAGGCCCAAGCCAAGGCTGTGGCAGAGGGTGCGTTGCCATTTGCATCGCCGCTCCAAGCTGTCCGCAGCTTGGCACCTGACGGCGTGATGTTGATCGCTGTGGTGGACGCGGCGCAAACCGAAGCGGTTTTATGGGGTGCTGGTGGTGCAGGTGGGGACCTCAAGCCAGGCCAAACGGTGATGTTGTGCCCCACTTTGGGCCCTAAGACGGTGCAAGACCAAGCCGAACGTTTGGCGCAAAGGGGCGTGGATTGCATGGATGCGCCCATGTCGGGTGGCCCTTTGCGGGCCAGACAAGGGTCCATGAGCCTGATGGTGGCCTGTTCTGAGCCCGTCTGGCAGCGGAGCCAAGATTTGCTGCAAGCGTTGAGCCAGCAGGTGTTTCGCGTGGGTGTTCGGGCGGGGGATGGTGCACGCACCAAACTGGTCAACAATCTTTTGGCCGCCGTCAACTTGGCGGGTGCGGCCGAAGCTTTGGCTTTGGCGGAGCGTTTGGGGCTTGAGCCGGCTGTGACCTTGTCGGTCATCGAGGCCTCCAGTGGCCAAAGCTGGATAGGCTCAGACCGCATGCGACGGGCTTTGGTCGGAGACTTCGAGCCCCGGGCGCACGTCAGTTTGCTGGCCAAGGACACGGGGCTGGCCATTTCTGCTGCCGATGAAGTGGCGTACGACCCGCCACTGGGCCGTCTGGCGCGAGACCTTTTCGCTCAGGCCATGGCGCAAGGCTGGGACCAGTTAGACGATGCGGCACTCTTCCAACTGATGCGTCAGCGCTGAGGCTTTGTCGCTTCGCCGCCAAGGCGGCCGCCTGAGCGGCCGACAGGGGCTCCCACCGGCTTGGGCAAGGGTCTTGAAGCCTGCCTACAATGTGTCCCATGATTTCACGCGAACCCACCCTTGAACGCTTGGCCACGGCCCGGTCCCTTTTGCTTGAGCCTTTTGGTTTGGACGAAACCCATCTGAGCAGAGCGCTTTCCGCTATCCAGGCGCACCAAGTTGACGACGCCGACTTGTATTTTCAGTACACCCGCTCTGAGGGCTGGAGTCTGGAAGAGGGCATCGTCAAGACCGGCAGCTTCAGCATTGACCAAGGTGTGGGCGTGCGGGCGGTATCGGGCGAAAAAACGGCCTTTGCTTATTCTGACGATATCTCTGAAGCCTCATTGATGGACGCGGCCATGACGGTGCGCACCATCGCGCAGGCCACGCAAAACAAGCGCATCAAAGTGCCCACGCGCAAAATTTCGGCCAGCCGCTCGCTCTATCCCTCGCTCGACCCGATGTCCACCCTGGACAGCACCGCCAAGGTGAATTTGCTGGGCCGCGTCGAGAAAATCGCCCGGGCCAAAGACCCGCGCGTGGTGCAAGTCATGGCCGGTTTGGCCACCGAGTATGACGTGGTCATGGTGGCGCGTGCAGATGGCACCTTGGCCGCCGATGTGCGTCCCCTGATCCGCTTGTCCGTGACCGTGATCGCCGAGCAAAATGGCCGCCGCGAAGTGGGCAGCGCGGGCGGCGGTGGTCGCTTTGGTTTGGCTTACTTTGACGACGCCATGGTCGAGAGCTATGTGCAAGAAGCGGTGTCTGCCGCGCTGATTAACCTGGATGCACGACCTGCGCCCGCAGGCGAGATGACGGTGGTCTTGGGCAATGGTTGGCCCGGCGTATTGCTGCACGAAGCCGTGGGCCACGGGCTGGAGGGGGACTTCAACCGCAAGGGCTCGAGCGCTTTCAGCGGCCGCATTGGCCAGCGCGTGGCGGCCAAGGGCGTCACGGTGCTCGACGACGGCACCATGGCCGATCGCCGGGGCTCGCTCAACGTGGACGACGAAGGCCATGCCAGCCAAAAGAATGTGCTGATCGAAGACGGTATTTTGCGCGGCTACATCCAGGATTCGATGAATGCCCGCTTGATGGGTGTCAAGCCCACGGGCAATGGCCGCCGCGAAAGCTATGCCCATGTGCCCATGCCGCGCATGACCAACACCTACATGCTGGGCGGCGACAAGAGCCCCGAAGAAATCGTGGCCAGCATCAAAAAAGGTCTGTATGCCACCAACTTTGCCGGTGGTCAAGTCGACATCACCAGTGGCAAATTTGTGTTCTCGGCCAGCCAAGCTTATTGGGTGGAAAACGGCAAGATCCAATACCCCGTCAAGGGTGCGACCCTGATCGGCAGCGGCCCCGAGTCGCTCAAGAAGATCAGCATGATCGGCAACGACATGAAGCTCGACTCGGGCGTGGGCACCTGCGGCAAGGAAGGTCAGAGTGTGCCGGTGGGTGTGGGTCAACCCACCTTGCGCATCGATGGCTTGACCGTCGGTGGTACGGCCTGATCTTCAAACCCGAGGCTGAACATGGCCCTTCGGGTTTGTCCCCGGCTTGGCCTGTCAGTAACGGTCATCCAGCTGTGATACATTGAACCCCATGTCTTCGCGCATCGCTTTTTACTTTTTTGACTTTTGGTTCTCAGTCCCCGGCGGACGAGAGGCGAGCGCTTAAGCACCCGAACATCTCGATACACACCGCCGGAGCCCCGAAGCCCGGCGGTTTTTTTTCACCTGTTTTTTCAATTGAGGAGTCCACGATGAACGCCAAAACCACTGCCCCTGAGAGCTGGTACCCCAATGCCGCCGACCGCACCGGCCAGACCGACGACGAACGCATCAAGGACATCACCGTGCTCCCACCGCCAGAACATTTGATCCGCTTTTTCCCGATTGCTGGCACGGCGACGGAAACCCTGATTGCCGATACCCGCAAAGCCATTCAGAACATCGTGCACGGCCAAGATGACCGCTTGTTGGTCATCATTGGCCCTTGCTCTATCCACGATCCGGCAGCGGCCATCGAGTACGCCCGCCGCTTGAAGCCGCTGCGTGACCAATACGCCGGCACGCTGGAGATCGTGATGCGTGTGTACTTTGAAAAGCCCCGCACCACGGTGGGCTGGAAAGGTCTGATCAACGACCCTTACCTGGATGAGAGTTACCGCATCGATGAAGGCCTGCGCATCGCGCGCCAGTTGCTGATCGAGATCAACCGCCAGGGTGTGCCTGCGGGCAGTGAATTCCTGGATGTGATTTCGCCCCAGTACATCGGTGACCTGATCAGCTGGGGCGCCATTGGTGCCCGCACGACAGAGAGCCAAGTGCACCGCGAGCTGGCTTCTGGTTTGTCGGCGCCCATCGGCTTCAAGAACGGCACCGATGGCAACATCAAGATCGCGACCGATGCGATCCAGGCAGCGGCCCGTGGCCACCACTTTTTGTCGGTCCACAAAAACGGCCAAGTTGCGATTGTGCAGACCCAAGGTAACCAAGACTGCCATGTGATCTTGCGCGGTGGCAAAGCGCCTAACTACGACGCTGAAAGCGTGGCCGCTGCCTGCAAGGAACTCGAAGCCGCCAAGCTGCCCGCCAGTTTGATGGTGGACTGCAGCCACGCCAACAGCAGCAAAAAGCACGAGCGCCAAATTGACGTGGCCAAAGACATCGCCTCACAAATCAGCGGTGGCTCACGCCAAGTGTTCGGCGTCATGGTCGAAAGCCACTTGAAAGATGGCGCCCAGAAGTTCACGCCCGGTCAGCATGAGGTATCCAAGCTGATTTACGGTCAGAGCATCACCGACGCCTGCATTGGTTGGGACGACAGCGAGGGCGTGTTGCAGGTGCTGTCGGATGCCGTGAAGGCGCGCCGCGCCATCAGCCGCTGAGGGCCGTGAGCAGCTTGGCGTGAATGCCGCCAAAGCCGCCATTGCTCATGCAGAGCAGGTGGTCGCCGGGCTGTACTTTGGCCATCACTTGGGCGATCACTTCGTCAATGTTCGCACCCACTTGCGCCTTCGAGCCCATGGGTTTGAGTGCGGCAACCGCATCCCAGCCCAGCCCGCCTGAGTGGCAGAACGCCAAGTCGGCTTCTTCCAGGCTCCAAGGCAGCTGGGCTTTCATGGTGCCCAGTTTCATGGTGTTGCTGCGCGGCTCAAAAATGGCCAGGATGCGGCCCATGCCCACTTGGCGGCGCAAGCCGTTCACGGTGGTGCGGATCGCCGTCGGGTGGTGAGCAAAGTCGTCGTAAATGCGGATGCCCTTCACGGTGCCGAGCAACTCCATGCGGCGTTTGACGTTCTCAAAGGTAGTCAAAGCTTGCGCAGCCGTGGCAGGTGTAACGCCGACATGCTCTGCGGCGGCTATGGATGCCAGCGCGTTCAGCTGGTTGTGCACACCGCCAATGGCCCATTGCACCTTAGCGACGGCTTGGCCAGCTTGCCGCACTTTGAAGAGAGCGGGTTCGCCTTCGGCCACAAAATCGCTCACAGCCGAACCAAATGTCCGCACCTCGCTCCAGCAGCCTTGCGCCAACACGCGCGTCAGGCTTTCCTCCAGCCCGTTGACCACCACGCGGCCCGAGCCGGGTACAGTGCGCACGAGGTGATGAAACTGGCGCTCAATGGCGGCCAGGTCGTCAAAAATGTCGGCGTGGTCGAATTCCAGGTTGTTCAAGATGGCGGTGCGCGGCCGGTAGTGCACAAACTTGCTGCGCTTGTCGAAAAAGGCGGTGTCGTATTCGTCGGCTTCGATGACGAAGTACTTCCCGCCACCCAGTCGGGCAGAAACGCCGAAATTGAGCGGGACGCCACCCACCAAAAAACCCGGTTCCAGCCCGGCCTGATCCAGCACCCAAGCCAGCATCGAGGTGGTGGTGGTTTTGCCGTGGGTGCCCGCCACCGCCAGCACATGGCGGCCTTGCAGCACATGTTCGGCCAGCCACTGGGGGCCGCTGGTGTAGGGCGCACCGGCCTCCAAAATGGCTTCCATCAGCGGGAATTTGGGCTTGCCATCGGCGAGTCTGGCGCGGCTCACAACGTTGCCCACCACATAAATATCGGGTTTGAGGGCCATCTGCTCGGCGTCAAAGCCTTCGATGAGCTCAATGCCCAAAGCGCGCAATTGGTCGCTCATGGGCGGGTAGACGCCTGCGTCACACCCTGTAACCCGATGTCCCGCCTCGCGGGCCAGCGCGGCCAGGCCCCCCATGAAAGTGCCACAAATGCCCAAGATATGTATATGCATGCCCGGATTTTAGGGGGCCATCGGGTGCCGGCAGGACTGTGACCACTTGGGCCCGGTCACAATCGGTGCCCATGAACGACCTTGCCCTTGAAATTGCCGCGACCGCCGCCCGTTTGGTGGTCGAAGAAGGCTTGGCTTTTGGCCCGGCCAAGCACCGTGCCCTCAAAGAGTTGGGCCTGCCCGCCCGCACCGCTTTGCCCAACAACGATGTGGTCGAGGCCCAGGTGCGCGACTACATTGACTTGTTTTGTGCCGACACCCAACCCGGCGAGTTGCTGGCCTTGCGCGAATTGGCACTGGTTTGGATGCAGCGCTTGGCCGAATTTCGCCCCCACTTGGGGGGGGCCGTCTGGCACGGATGGGCAACGCGCTTGTGCGATGTGGATTTGGCTTTGTTTTGCGATGATCCCAAATCGGCCGAGATCGCCCTGATCAACCAAAACCAGCGCTACGAGGTGCAAACTGTGCGCGGGCTGCACGGGGACGATGTGGAAGTGCTGAGCCTCCATGCTTTTTGTGACGCCTTGAACGAAGATGTGGGCGTGCACCTGCGCATTTACGACCTGGACGATTTTCGGGGCGCTTTGCTGCCCGATGCACAAGGGCGCTCGCCTCGGGGAGATTTGGCTGCGTTGAAGCGCCTGCTGGCGGTATGAAAGAAAATCAAGACATGAACAATCACAAGGCAGACGCATCCAGGCGTCATCTGATTTGGGGTGCCGGTGCGGCCGCAGCGGTGGCGGGCGTCGGTTTGGCCCTGTGGCGTTATGAGCCTGAAGCTGTGGCGGAAGTCGCCAGCCATCCACTGTGGATGCAACAGTTTGAAACCCCGGCAGGTGAGGGTTTGAGCATGGCCCAATTCAAGGGAAAACCCTTGATTTTGAATTTTTGGGCCACTTGGTGCCCACCTTGCATCGAAGAGTTGCCCATGATCAACGCCTTTTGGCGTGAAAACAATCCGAATGGTCATCAAGTGGTGGCTTTGGCCATTGATCAACCCAGTGCGGTGCGCCGTTTTCTGGAGCGACAACCCTTGGCATTTCCAGTGGGTTTGGCCGGTTTGGAGGGTACTGGGCTGGCCAAGTCTTTGGGCAATACTGCCGGTGGTTTGCCTTTTACAGTGTTTTTCAAGAAAGATGGCAGCATTTGGCGACAAAAGATGGGCCAACTCACGGATCAGGATCTCAGCCAATGGCGTGCTGCGGCCGCCTGAATGCCTTGGCGCCCCCTGCGCACCGATGGGCGGCCCTTAAAGATGGCTCCGCAGCCTCTGATGCATGCCTGGACCGTGAAGAAAAGATAATTTTGCAGGTCTTTATTGAAATTTAGTGTAAATTCGATCCATTACATGTGCTTCTAGCATCGGAGGATCTTATGGATTTGCGCAAACTCAAAACACTGATTGATTTGGTGTCTGACTCGAATGTTTCTGAGTTGGAGATCACCGAAGCTGAGGGCAAGGTACGCATTGTCAAAAGCATGGGCGTCGCTGCACCCGTGGTGCTTCAGCAAGCTGCGCCTGTCATGGCCGCACCCGTGGCCGTGGCGGCTGCTCCTGTCGCAGAGGCCCCTGTGGTGGCTGAAGCGGCCGCAGGCCACGCCGTCAAGTCCCCGATGGTGGGTACTTTTTACCGTTCATCGACCCCTGGCTCTGCACCTTTCATTCAAATTGGCTCTGTGGTCAAAGAAGGCGACACCCTTTGCATCATCGAGGCCATGAAAATTCTCAATGAAATTGAGTCCGACAAATCAGGCACGGTGACCCAAATTTTGTGTGAAAACGGTCAAGCGGTCGAATACGGCCAAGCGCTCTTCATCGTCGAATAAAGCCCAGAGGATTTCATGTTCAAGAAAATCCTGGTTGCCAACCGTGGCGAAATCGCCTTGCGTATCCAGCGCGCTTGCCGCGAGTTGGGTGTCAAGGCGGTGATGGTTTATTCCGAAGCCGATAAGGAAGCCAAATATGTCAAATTGGCCGAAGAGGCAGTGTGTATCGGCCCAGCCGCTTCCGCACTGAGTTACCTCAACATGCCAGCCATCATTTCGGCCGCCGAAGTGACCGATGCTGAAGCCATTCACCCTGGTTATGGTTTTCTGAGCGAGAACGCCGATTTTGCCGAGCGTGTGGAAAAAAGTGGTTTCCAGTTCATCGGTCCTTCGCCGGAGTCCATCCGCATCATGGGTGACAAAGTGTCTGCCAAGCAGGCCATGATCCGTGCCGGTGTACCCTGCGTTCCCGGTTCGGAGGGAGAGTTGCCCGACGACCCGGTTCAGGTTCGCCGCATTGCCAAGTCGGTCGGTTACCCCGTCATCATCAAAGCTGCAGGCGGAGGTGGTGGCCGAGGCATGCGTGTGGTGCACACCGAAGCGGCGTTGATCAATGCGGTGCAAATGACCAAAGCAGAAGCCGGTGCGGCTTTTGGCAATCCTGCGGTCTACATGGAAAAGTTTTTGCAAAACCCACGCCATGTTGAGATCCAAATCATCGCTGACAAGCACCGCAATGCGGTTTACCTGGGTGAGCGTGATTGCTCGATGCAACGCCGACACCAAAAAGTGATCGAAGAAGCGCCAGCACCGGGCATTCCCCGCAAGTTGATTGACAAGATCGGCGACCGTTGCGTGGCTGCTTGCAAGAAAATCAATTACCGTGGGGCTGGAACGTTCGAGTTTCTCTATGAGAACGGTGAGTTTTACTTCATCGAAATGAACACGCGTGTGCAAGTGGAGCACCCGGTGACCGAGTGGGTCACGGGCGTGGACATTGTGAAGACGCAGATCATGGTGGCTGCCGGCGAAAAATTGCCTTTCACGCAGCGTCAAATCGAGATCCGTGGCCATGCCATTGAATGTCGGATCAATGCCGAAGATCCCTTCAAGTTCACGCCTTCGCCCGGTCGCGTCACCTCTTGGCACATGCCTGGAGGACCCGGTGTGCGCGTCGACTCACATGTGTACAACAATTATTTTGTACCGCCCAACTACGATTCGATGATTGGCAAACTGATCGTGCACGGCGATACGCGTGAGCAAGCTTTGGCCCGTATGCAGACAGCTTTGAACGAAACGGTGATCGAGGGCATTCAAACCAACATCCCACTGCACCGAGAGTTGATGGTGGATGCCAAGTTCATGCAAGGCGGCACCAACATCCACTATTTGGAACACTGGCTGAGCCAGCGAAAACGCTGATCACCTATGTACGAACTGAGCCTGTTGTGTCCCGAAGAGCGGGTTGATGTGTTGAGTGATGCACTCGATGCGCTGGATGCCCTGAGTGTTTCCGTTGAGGACGCGGATGCCCAAACACCCGCTGAGCAGGCTTTGTTTGGCGAGCCTGGCATGCCGCCACCCAAAGATGGTTGGCAGCGCTCCCGCATGGTGGCTTTGTTCGCGCAAGAAACAGCAGCCCAAGAGGCTGCTGTTTTGCTGGCCGCGCAAGACTTTTTTGAAGATTGTCAGTTGTTGGGGATTCAGACGCTGGAGGACCAAGATTGGGTGCGGTTGACGCAGTCGCAGTTTGCACCGGTCGAAGTGACTTCAGATTTCTGGATTGTTCCCACTTGGCATGAGCCGCCTGCGCAAGCCCGTCAGATCATCCGGCTGGATCCGGGCTTGGCTTTTGGCACGGGCACTCACCCCACCACCCGCATGTGCCTGCGTTGGATTGCCCAGAAGGGTGTGCAAGAGCAACGTGTTTTGGATTACGGTTGCGGTTCCGGTATTTTGGCGATCGGTGCGGCCAAGTACGGTGCTACCGACATCGATGCCGTGGACATCGATGAAGCCGCCGTGACCGCCACCGAGTTGAACGCAGTCGCCAACCATGTGGTTTTGCGCGCAGGCCTACCGGACAAGGCGCAAGGCCAATACCAAACGGTCTTGGCGAACATTTTGGCCACACCGCTTCGGGTGCTGGCTCCCCTGTTGTGTGCCCATGTGGCTGCTGGTGGCTCTTTGGTTTTAGCCGGTATTTTGGAGCGGCAAGCCGATGAGTTGAAGGCTGCTTATGCCCCTTGGATTCTCCTCGAAGTGAGCGATACCCAAGACGGCTGGATATTGATGACAGGTGTGTCCCAAGCAGCATGACGACGGTCTGAGGCTGACTACAATCGTCCCATGACCAGGATCATCCGATGCCCCTCTTGCGCGACTGTCTACTCTGTAGATACCGCGCAAATCCAAGCCGCTCATGGTTGGCTTCGCTGCGGCAAGTGCCAAGAGGTTTTCAATGGCACGGGTTTGGATGTGCCGGTCTCCCCAGTTCTGCTGGCGCCTGCTTCCGACAGCTTGGCTGCACACGCGATCGATCCGGCTTTGGCTCAGCCGGTCAACCGAGTGGCCTTGGATGACTTTTTGCTGAGAGAGGACCGCTCGGATCCAGTTTCAAAGCTTGACCCAGATGTCAGCGCTGACTTGCTGGCTTTTTCCGAGGCCTTGGCCACATTCAAACCTCAACTACCAACGCATGAACCCACGGCGCCATTGCCTGATAAAACGGGTCCAGTGCCAACGCCTTTGTTTCAGTACGTCACGGCGGCAGCCTTGGCCTTGTTGTTGCTGGGGCAAATTTTCTTCTTTCAGCGTCACGCCATGGCCGCTTTGTGGCCCAACAGCCGGCCTGTATTGGAAAGCTTGTGTCTTCCTCTGGATTGCCAATTGAAGCCCTGGATGAACCTGAAAGCCTTGGAGATGGAGGGCACGAGTTTTGCTCAAAGTGGTCAATCCTTCGTGTTGAATTGGTCGCTTCGCAACACAGGTCCCATGACCGTGACCACCCCGTCCTTCGAGCTGACCTTGCTGGACGAATTCAATAACCCCGTGGTTCGCCGCATTTTCTTGCCTGACGAAGTGCAAGCGCCGGCGACTTTGTTGCCCGGCCAAGTTTGGAAGGGGTCCTTGACTGTCAGAGTTGATCCTTCGCTCGTGTTCAGTCACTACCGTTTATTGAACTTCTATCCTTGAGTTTTGGCAGACTCGCTTGTTGGCCTCATTCATGAAAAAAGCCCATCACTGTTGCCAGTGATGGGCTTTGTGGCTAACGCCAGGGACGTTTGAATCAGGGCTTGGCGGCCGAAGGAAACGGCCATGCAGCTTGTGGATTCAGAGTCGTTTGTGCAGCAGGGGCGGCAGGGGCAGCGGGTGCTTTGGATGCCTTCTTTGCTGCTGGTTTTTTGGCTGCTTTTTTCACGACCGCTTTTTTAGCAGCTGGCTTCTTGGCGGCAGTTTTTTTGGCTGCTGCTTTTTTAGCTGGGGCTGCTTTTTTGGCGGGGGCTGCTTTTTTAGCGGCTGGCTTTTTGGCTGCGGCTGCTTTTTTAGCGGGCGCTGCTTTTTTAGCTGGAGCTGCTTTTTTAGCGGCTGGCTTTTTGGCTGCGGCTACTTTTTTAGCAGGAGCTGCCTTTTTGGCGGCTGGCTTTTTAGCGGCTGG